>CANRKT010000012.1 GCA_947631255.1 uncultured Enterobacteriaceae bacterium | reverse complement strand
GAGGTCTTCTGGGACTGAGGTTTCCTCAAGGCTTTCCAGCGGAGGGTTTTCCAGCCCGGTAATCATCACCAGGCTCTCATTTCTGTCAAGTTGCTCCAGATAATTAAAAATGGCCTGTTTAATGAGCCAGTGGGGAGTGCGGTCAATACGTGACGCCGCCGCCTTTATACGCTCCCGAGTTGCCTCATCAAGCTTTACTCCCATGGTTGTCGTCGCCACGCTTATCTCTCCAGTGATGTTAAAACAGGTTGTTATCGAGCAATATCCGTTAAGTTGCAACTTTGTGCAACCCTGTTAAAGCATCTTCTCTTAGATATGTGGAGTTGCTTTTAAAAATGTCACTGAAATGTCAATAAACGATTATTTATAAACAGATTTTATCTTTTTCACGAAGTTGCACCAGTTAGTGATACTCACCATTAAATGGGGGAAACCTGAAAAAACAAAAGATGAAAATCTCTAACTGAGATCGCTGTTTTGATAAATATCTTATCCGGGGGCTTGTTTTGTTTTTTGATGGTAATGATAATCAATATCGTTATATGCTTACTGTTCTTTACTCAAGTTGACAGGTGTTCACATCAAAGAGGTCTGGAATGTTTGTTCCGTTTCTTATCATGCTACGTGAAGGGCTTGAGGCCGCACTGATTGTCAGCCTGATAGCCAGTTATCTTAAACGTACCCAGCGCGGTCACTTATTTGTTGCTATGTGGACGGGCGTGGTGACGGCAGTCGTCCTGTGTCTGATTTTGGGACTGGTGATTAATGAAACGACCGGTGAATTCCCACAAAAAGAGCAAGAGCTATTTGAAGGTTTGATTGCTGTCGTAGCGGTTTTCATCCTAACCTGGATGGTGTTCTGGATGCGTAAGGTTTCCCGTAACGTTAAGGGACAGCTAGAAGAGGCTGTAGATACTGCCTTGGGCAGGAAAAATAATCATAGCTGGGCACTGATTTTGATGGTGTTTTTTGCTGTTGCACGAGAAGGGCTTGAATCAGTCTTTTTCTTGCTGGCAGCGTTCCAGCAAGATGTTGGCGTGATGCCGCCAATAGGCGCAATGCTGGGTCTGGCGACAGCCGTTGCCCTTGGCTTCCTTATCTATTACGGCGGTGTTCGTCTCAATCTGGCTGCTTTTTTCAAATGGACCAGCCTGTTTATTCTGGTCGTCGCAGCCGGGCTGAGTGCCTGTGCAATTCGAGCTTTTCATGAAGCCGGACTCTGGAATCATTTTCAGGAACGCGCCTTCGATATGAGTGAGACGCTGTCGACACACTCATTATTCGGGACCTTTCTGGAGGGGCTTTTGGGGTATCAGGAAGCGCCTACGGTGAGTGAAGTTGCCGTCTATTTTATCTATTTGATCCCTGCCTTGGTGCTGTTCTTTATCCCGTGGAGTAACAACAAAGCCCCGACAAATGTCATGCATTAATTATCGTCGTGCAGAGAAATCCGCCACGCATACATCCATTGATTGCGATACAGGAATGAATCATGAGTCAGTCTTGTCATTTTAGTGCCCGGCGTTTCGCTCTGGCTATTGCTATTTGCTCCTCATTTGCTGCTCAGGCTGCGGATGTTCCACAAGTAAAAGTGGTGGTAACGGACAAGCAGTGTGAGCCGATGAACCTGAGGGTTAATGCCGGAAAAACACAATTTATTATCCAGAATAAAAGCCAGAAAGCACTGGAGTGGGAAATCCTTAAAGGGGTGATGGTGGTCGAGGAACGTGAAAATATCGCCCCGGGTTTCACACAAAAAATGACCGTTAACTTACAGCCAGGAGATTACGATATTACTTGCGGTTTGCTGAGCAATCCTAAGGGCAAGCTAGTGGTAACAGGAACCACCACTGAGACAGGAGAAACCTCACATCTGCTGGCTCTTGCAACGCCTATTGCCGACTATAAAGCTTATGTCATGGGTGAAACCACGGCGCTGGTTAAAGAGACTCAGGCGTTTACTGCCGCGGTGAAAGCAGGGGATTTAGCACAAGCAAAAATCCTTTATGCACCGACTCGTCAGCATTATGAGCGAATTGAACCTATTGCTGAATTGTTTTCAGATCTTGATGGCAGCATTGATGCACGTGAAGATGAGTTTGAACAAAAAGCCAATGACCCGCAATTCACGGGTTTCCATCGACTGGAAAAAGGGCTTTTTGGCGATAACTCTACTGCCGGTCTGGAAAAATATGTCGATCAGCTCAATACCGACGTGCTCGATTTACAGACCCGAATCTCTGAGCTGGCATTCCCTCCTGTGAAAGTTGTTGGTGGAGCCGCTGCCCTGATAGAAGAAGTTGCCGCCAGTAAAATCAGTGGTGAAGAAGAACGTTACAGTCGCACTGACCTGTGGGATTTCCAGGCGAATATCGATGGAGCTCAGAAAATTATTAATCTGCTACGTCCTGAGCTCACCAAACAGGCTCCGGGTTTATTAGCCAAAGTGGACGCTAACTTCACTAAAGTGGACAGTATTTTAGCCAAATATCGCACCAAAGATGGGTTTGAGAGTTATGACAAATTAACCGACAGCGATCGTAATGCTCTGAAAGGACCGATTACTGTACTGGCGGAAGAACTCTCCAAACTCCGTGGTGTTATGGGACTGGACTAAGTCAATGACAGAGCAGGTTAAGCCGGATAATCATCAACCAGCACGGCGGCAATTGCTGAAAACATTAGGCGTAATGGGAGGTGCGTTGGCAGTAGGAGGGGGTTGCCCTATGGCAACCGCTGCTGCACAGGGAGTGGCAACGAATACTAACAGGTCAGATAATGCGCGCCTGGAAACTGAGCCGTTTTACGGCTTGCATCAGGCGGGTATTCTGACCCCACAACAAGCCTCCATGATGCTGGTGGCTTTTGATGTGCTGGCCAGTGATAAGAAAGAGCTGGAGCGGTTATTTCGTCTGTTAACCGCAAGGTTTGCTTTTCTGACTCAAGGGGGAGCGGCGCCTGATACGCCTAATCCAAGATTACCGCCGATGGATTCAGGGATCCTCGGTGGGACGATTTATCCGGATAACTTGACAATGACACTGTCTGTTGGCAGTTCATTGTTTGATGACCGTTATCAGCTAGCATCGCTTGCTCCTGCTCAATTACAGAAAATGACGCGTTTCCCTAACGATTCTCTGGATGCCAGTTTGTGTCATGGCGACATTCTGATACAAATCTGCGCCAATACAGCAGATACCGTTATTCATGCTCTACGGGACATTATTAAACATACCCCTGATTTACTGAGTGTACGCTGGCGACGCGAAGGATTTATTTCTCAGCATGCGGCTCGCAGCAAGGGTAAAGAAACCCCGATTAACCTGCTGGGATTTAAAGATGGTACCGCGAATCCTGACAGCCAGGATAGCAAGCTGATGGATGAAGTCATTTGGGTGACGGCTGATCAACATGAACCTTCATGGACAATAGGTGGCAGTTATCAGGCCATACGTATTATACAGTTTCGGGTGGAGTTTTGGGACAGAACACCCTTGCAGGAACAAGAGACTATCTTTGGTCGTGATAAGTACAGTGGTGCGCCATTAGGAATGACGCTAGAGCATGATGTCCCGGACTATGGCGCTGATCCTGACGGCGACATTATTGCTCTTAACTCGCACATTCGCCTGGCAAATCCCCGTACCCCGGAAACACAATCGAGTTTGATGGTACGCCGAGGCTATAGCTATTCATTAGGGGCAACAAAATCAGGTCAGCTGGATATGGGACTGCTATTTGTCTGCTACCAGCATGCGCTGAAGAGTGGTTTTATTGCCGTCCAAAAACGACTCGATGGTGAAGCGCTGGAAGAGTATATCAAACCCATTGGCGGTGGTTATTTCTTTGTTTTACCTGGGGTTATTAATAATCAGCATTACCTTGGACAGAGTTTAATGGAATCGTGATTTAAGGATGGATAAAAAGAAATAAGAAAATATTCGCTGTTGATACAAACTGTTATCTCGCTGTCACATTACTATGGGATAAAACATAAATAGCAACATATATTGTTAATTTAACGTAAATATTATGTTGCTATTTATGGTCTTGTTGCTGTAAGTAATGTAGATAGCGGTGGTTATCAGTAGTGATAACTCATCACTAGGGAGTAGTGTATGACAGCGTCTTATACGGCACGGTTAAAAAAACACTCTACTCGCACAGGCCAGTGCGGGCACTCCTCTTCTGGTTTTGTTATCTTCACCCTCACTTATCCTCTTACAGCATTCAACAAGCATCATTTTAGTGTGTTAAGCCGCGTTTCACTGGCGGCCTCTGATGCATCCTCCAGTAAGGCAATTCATGGCTTACAAGGAAGCCAAACCTCATCCGTTAGTGACCACTATCGCGCTTGTTCTGACAGCGCGGGAAATGAAACCAACAGTAAGGTGCCATCCATGGGAAGACAGAAAGCTGCTACCAAAGTTCGTCGTGAAGCGAAACGTGTGCTAAGACGAGACTCCCGTAGCCATCGGCAGCGTGAAGAAGAGTCGGTTACTGCGCTTGTACAGATGGGCGGCGTAGAATCTATCGGTATGGCGAGAGATACCCGCGATCATTCGCCTATTGAAGCACGCAACGAAGCTCAGGCACACTATCTTCATGCTATAGAAAGTAAACAGCTGATATTTGCCACTGGTGAAGCAGGCTGCGGCAAAACATTTATCAGTGCCGCTAAAGCTGCTGAAGCATTAATCCTTAAAGATGTCGATAGAATCATCGTGACTCGCCCGGTATTACAGGCTGATGAGGATCTTGGTTTCCTGCCCGGTGATATTTCTGAGAAGTTTGCGCCTTATTTTCGCCCGGTCTATGACATTCTGGTGCGGCGTTTAGGGAGCTCTTTTATGCAATATTGTTTACGTCCGGAAATCGGTAAAGTTGAGATAGCGCCTTTTGCTTACATGCGTGGACGAACATTTGAAAATGCCGTTGTGATTCTGGACGAAGCGCAGAATGTCACGGCAGCGCAAATGAAAATGTTTCTGACACGCCTGGGAGAGAATGTCACTGTTATTATTAACGGTGATATTACTCAGTGTGACTTACCGAGAGGTGTCACCTCTGGCCTCAGTGATGCCATGGCGCGGTTTGAAGAAGATGAAATGGTCGGTGTGATACGGTTTACTAAACAAGATTGTGTGCGTTCGGCTTTGTGCCAGCGTGCACTGAATGCTTACGACTAGTTTAAACAGTGTAAAGTCCAGGTTTGAAGTGCCCCTCAATAATGGTTGTTCAACTATGGGGGGGACTTCAGTTTGCCCTTGGGCTTTTATAGCAGGCATTCTGGCTCTCTGTTTAATGTTAAGTTGCAGGCGAAAACGGCTGAGTATCAGGCAGGTATGCTACTTATTAGTTATTTCACTGGGCGTGGTTATTAGATGAAACGGTGACATTGCTGATGATAGCCATTACGACAGGGATTATGGCATGTATTATCGGTTCACCCAGGTATGCCTGATAACGCAGATAATAAAAAAGCCTGAACAGTTGTTCAGGCTTTCTCATGAAATATGGCGGTGAGAGGGGGATTCGAACCCCCGATACGTTGCCGTATACACACTTTCCAGGCGTGCTCCTTCAGCCACTCGGACACCTCACCATATTGTATCGTCAACCCGCTGGGCTAACGGGGCGCTACTATAGGGAGTCCGCTCGTTGTGGTCAAGTGTATTTTGTTGTCTCCCACCTGTTCGATTAACTGATAACCGATTAGGCAGAAATGAACGTCGCGAGAAGGGATAATGTTAAGTCCCTTGTTCTAAACGAACTTCGCGGCGGATCAATTTTTGGTCAGCGCAGACAGGGATAGGGGCGACAGCCATTGTAGGGATAGTCTTAATGTTGCAGGTAGGGGGCATGGATTTTCAGATATAAAAAAGCCTGAACAGTTGTTCAGGCTTTCTCATGAAATATGGCGGTGAGAGGGGGATTCGAACCCCCGATACGTTGCCGTATACACACTTTCCAGGCGTGCTCCTTCAGCCACTCGGACACCTCACCATATTGCTGCCCCACCTCGGTGGAACCGGCGCTAATTTAGGGGAAAAGGGGCAGTCACGTCAATGCTAATTTCACTTTTATCCGTTTGTTTAGTCAAACTTCAACCATTTTGGTTCTTTAATCAGCATGAGCTCTCAGTGGTATCGCATTATCAGTAAGCAATTTACCTTTATATCCAATATATTGATTATATTGTGAATGACTCGGTAGCGTTGAATGCGACTGAGTGAGTTAATGATTTTGTGCCTATAACACAGACAGGAGCAATCATGGATATCATTTTTTATCATCCAGCATTAACTGTAGATAATTGGTTACAGGAGCTTAAGCAGGCTATTCCACAGGCTCGTATACGTCAGTGGACGAAAGATGACGATGCAGCGGCTGATTACGCTTTAGTCTGGAATCCCCCTGTGGAAGTCCTGAGGCAGCGAAAAAATCTTAAAGCGGTATTTGTGCTGGGGGCAGGTGTAGATGCCATATTGAACAAGTTTCAACAGTATCCGGATATGCTGGCACCAGGCGTATCATTATATCGCCTTGAGGACACCGGAATGGTGCAGCAAATGCAGGAATATGCGGTGAGTCAGGTATTACACTGGTTCCGCCGCTTTGATGACTATCAGTTACAGAAAATGGCCGGTAAATGGCTGCCGCTTGATGAGTATCGTCATGAAGAGTTTACCGTTGGCCTGCTAGGTGCTGGTGTTCTTGGTAGTAAGGTTGCTGAGAGTCTGGCCGCCTGGGGATTTCCGGTTCGCTGCTGGAGCCGTAGTAAGAAAAACTATGCAGGTGTCAGCAGTTATGCCGGTGACGAGGAACTGAGCGCTTTTCTCAGTGGTACGCGAGTACTCATCAACCTGTTACCGAATACACCACAAACGACAGGTATTATTAATCAGAGTTTGTTAAATCAGCTAGCAGAGGGCGCTTATGTTTTAAATCTCGCCCGAGGAGCTCATTTGATTGAAACTGACTTACTTGCAGCACTCGCCAGTGGCAGGGTAAAAGGGGCTATGCTAGACGTATTTGCAAAAGAACCCTTGCCTGCGGATAGTCCACTATGGCGTCATCCTCGTGTGGCAATAACGCCACATATCGCAGCAATGAGTCGCCCTGATGAAGCCGCTGCTTTTATTGCCAGAACGATAGCGCTTATCGAAGAGGGAACACCGACAACAGGTGAAGTTTCGATCACTCGCGGCTATTAAGTCTCTGGCCATGATTTTCAGTCACTTATCTTAAAATAGTGTTATATTTTATTGAGTTGGTGGCTAAACCATAAAATTGAATGAAATAGCCTGACGATTATCCGGTCAGGCTATCACTGTACTCCGTTCGGACAGGCAACAGGCTTCAGACTAATATTTGTCATGGATTACTGCTATTCTATCTAAAAAGAGAAGGAGAATTGTATGTATCCTGTTGACCTGCATATGCACACTGTTGCCAGCACCCACGCTTATAGTACGTTGCACGATTATGTTGTTGTCGCGCAGAGTAAAGGTATCAAATTATTCGCTATCACTGACCATGGCCCTGATATGGCAGATGCCCCCCATTACTGGCATTTTGTTAATATGCGGATCTGGCCACGCGTTATTAATGGTGTTGGTATTTTACGAGGCATCGAAGCAAATATAAAAAATACTGCCGGCGAAATTGACTGTACTGGCCCTATGCTTGAAGCGCTGGATTTGATCCTTGCTGGTTTTCATGAGCCGGTATTTCCGCCGAAAGATAAAGCAACACATACTGAAGCGATGATAGCCACTATAGCCAATGGCGATGTTCATATTATTAGTCATCCAGGAAATCCGAAGTACGAAATTGATATTCCTGCGGTCGCTGCCGCAGCTGCCAGATATAACGTTGCACTTGAGTTAAATAACTCTTCATTTACTCATTCACGTAAAGGGAGCGGACCTAATTGTCGTTTAATCGCCGAAGCTGTTCGTGATGCTGGTGGCTGGTTAGCACTGGGATCTGACTCGCATACAGCTTTTACTCTGGGTGATTTTGACGAGTGCCTGAAGATCCTTCGTGAAATCGACTTCCCGGAAAATCGTATTCTGAATGTTTCTGCACAGCGTATGCTTGGTTTCCTTGAGGCTCGCGGTATGAACCCTGTGGTAGAATTTGCTGCACTTTAAAAGTATGTTCAACGGGTAACCAGTTATGAATGAATTTTCAGTTATTTGTCGTATTTTAGGATCGTTATTTTATCGCCAGCCACAAGACCCACTACTGGCTCCTTTATTCACGCTGATTAAAGAGGGGAAACTGGCAGCCAGCTGGCCACTGGAACAAGATGAATTGCTCGTTCGTCTACAGCAGGGCCTGGAACCCGCTATACTACAGGAAGATTACCAGGCCTTATTTATCGGGAGTGAATGTCGCGTTCCACTTTATCGATCGGCCTGGCAAGCAGAAAGCAACGAACAAGAGATACGTCAGTTTTTGCAACAACGCGGTATGCCGCTGGGTGAAACGCCTGCCGATAACTTTGGTACCTTGCTACTCGCGGCATCCTGGCTGGAAGATCAGTCTCAGGAAGATGAATATCAGGCGCAGATCACTTTGTTTGACAGCTATATCTTACCTTGGGCGGGGGCATTCCTGGGTAAAGTCGAGGCTTGTGCAACCAGTGCTTTTTATCGGACTCTGGCAATAATAACGCGTGAAGCTCTTCAGGCAATGCGAGATGAATTACAGGAATCAGAAAATAAAAATTAGTGATAATCATCACATAAATGCTGCAATTAGAATGGTTTCTTGCGTAAATTATGTGATTTGATATGCTAAAAGGAGTGACAGCTACTATTATTCTTATTTATGAATACAAAAACACTTCTTTCTCTCGCATTGATGACAGGTATCTTGTCTGGCCTTTGGGGCTGGACGGCGGATAGCCTCGGCCTGATTAGCTGGATAGGTTTTTTGGGATGTACCGCCTATTTTGCCTGCCCGCAGGATGGGTTTAAAGGGCTGTTCATCTCATTATTTACTCTCTGTAGCGGTGTGCTCTGGGCACTTATCATTATTCATGGCAGTGCTGTAGTGCAACACCTCGATATTATCAACTATGTGCTGACGGCTATTGTTGCATTTATGATGTGCCTTCAGGCCCGACATACCTTACTTTCCTTCGTTCCCGGAACGTTTATTGGTGCTTGCGCGACCTTTGCCTACCAGGGTGACTGGCCTATTGTTATCGCCTCTCTGTTGCCCGGATTACTCTTTGGTTTCGGGATGAAAAATGGCGGTCTGTGGCTTGCCGGACGTGGCGTTAAAAATAAAAGCATAGAATAATAATAACCCGTTAGCGACGGCCTAAAGAAGCGGCAAAAATGTAGTGAGTGGTATCAGGAAAAAATCGAGTAGTTAACAGAGAGTGAACGTATTTAATTGAATAATATGATTTGTAAGAAAGTAATATTCTGGTTATCAGAAGGGGATACTCTTATAGCGTGTAACGTGGTAAATATATTATAGATACGGTTGTGTAATAAGAGGGTCGGTTATTAGGTTTAGATTAGCTTTTATATCCATATTTAAACCGTTGGGACGCGGCAATCTTATTATAAAATTGTTGTTTTATGATATATCAAAACCAAATCCTCATTTATCATAAAAATATAAACTTTATATAAAGTTGAATAAATATCAAGTTAAATTAACAAGTTATAAATGTCTTGATTTTTTTCTGAATAAGAAAAACACTGTAATAACTCTACTGAGTTAATTTGTAAATTTATTCACAATTACGTATTTATCTTTCTGAAAGATAAACTAAGTTGTAAAAATCATACACCCTTAGAAACTAAAACACAATTTAATTATAAATATATGATTTATTTGTAAATTATTTTTTAATGCAATACATTAAACAGATTATTAACCAATCATGATTGTGCTATAATATTTATATGATTCAACATAAGGAATAATGTGAATCACTAGGGAAGCACACTATGTTGCAGTATTCTGATTAACATTATATTGCATTAATAGTGAGTTCATTCATTAAATATCTGACGGACCTGATAATGAATACCAATAAAATGAATGATGGAAATATTTTTTTTCTGAATTTTACATTTAATCGTAAGCTGCGTATTTTACAGCATGAAGAGCAAGTTACGCAGCTAAGAAAAAAAGAAGCAGATGTATTAGCGCTACTTTGTGACAATTATCCTAATCCGGTATCACAAAATGACTTCTTGATGAAGGTATGGGGAGGGGGGTATGTGACTTCGCAAAGTATTGCTCAAGTGATAAGGTCACTTCGGCGCAGTCTCGGAGATGACAAAAAGAGTACTATAGCGACGATACCAAAGTTAGGTTATAAATTAACAATAACACCGATCTATGAAGATGTATTACCCGCTAAGCTTCAGTATGGTGAAATTGTAAAAATGAGTCACGAGCCTGATGATTTTTCCTACACGGAACATCAAATGGTTATCAGCGGTATATCATCCGCCAGTACGATATCTACAGTCCCTTACACATCAGGCAGGAAAAGATTTTTTTCACTCAGGAAAGTGTTTTTTTCAAGTATGATATTCATTCTATCCAGTTTGGCTGGTTTTACCATAAACATGCATAGTACTTCTGTTGATAATAATGATAGCATTGAGCGAGATGTTGAAACAGAATCTCCTGTATTAGTTTTACGACATAAAAATATACTCTCTGATATCGATGATTACATTAATCGTTGTAATTTTTCTGATAATGTTTTTAGTGGGTTGCTTAATAATAATTTTGTACAGGATTGCTTTATAGACTAACGTAATAAGTGATATATTACTGATATGTAGCGTAAGTAAAACTATTTCACTTGCGCTACAATTTAAACACGACTCAGTAATTATTTATTAAAGGAGGATGGTTATTTACAAGGGAATTTTTCACGAATACCGGGTTGATATGGAACAGTGATATTATCGAGGGTTTTGCTACGCTCAAGAAGAATAGCGATAAGTCGAGATGCATATCTATCACGATAGTAGGGAGTTTTAGAATGATATTTACCTATACCTTCCCAGGAATAACCATGATTCAGTATTACCTGATTTAAAATCCATGAGCCTGAAAATACATTAGTACAGCTATCCTTACGAAGTTCTTTTTCAGAAATACCGAATGATTTTAGCGAGGCAAAATGAATGCTATTAATTTGCATAATGCCTATGTCCTGAGTTTTATTTTTATTAAAGTTAACAACATTTTGTCTGTTGTTTGACTCTTGCCATATAACAGCTTTAATTATCAATGGGTTTATTTTAAAACACTGTGCTGCCTCATGTATACAATCATTATAACTTGCACTTACAGCTGAAGACATTAGTAAGGATAATAAATAATAGTAATTTTGTTTAATTTTCATATTTAAAGCCCGGGTTAAACCGGGAATGTTGATTTAAAGTTATAAAAGATCTTGGTTTTTATCTTCATCATAGTAATGCGATATATTATTTAACATGATATTGGTAAGCATGTTTAAACCTAGCATCTGATTAGTTCTTTGATCTAAAACATCACTGGTATAATTGATGTAGTCAGGATCAGATCGTAGTGTTGTATCTGAATATAATAGTGCAGAACTGAGTTTTTGCATTGTAACCGGAACTTCTGGTGAAAGGTCTCTCATTTCATTTAATAACTGCACTAGTTCTCCATCGGGTTGATTGTTTTTTATGTATGCTAAAACCAGCTCATTAAAATTGTTATTATCTTCAGTGTTATGATGTTTTAAATTAGCTTCTAATTGGTTATTAGATATTGAAATGCTCATAATTTATCTCTCTCAGGAATATAAGTTCATGATTTTTTATCATTTGCTCTGGCTTGTGAATGCACCTGGTTGATAACATTCATAAATGTAGGAATAAGTTTATCAATTTCATGACTGAGGGCATGAATTGCATTATCTGATTCAGCGATCCATTGCTGGCAAACGGAATCAATGGGAAAACGAATAGAGTCCATATCATTCTGTATTGTGATATGGCTGTCATCAGTCAAAATATAATTTGAATGATCAATTCCGTCCGGAAGCCTGGCTGTTTTAGGTATAATAATTCGCAGTGGTTTTTGTTGACCAGACTGAACTTGCAAATTATGAATAATCCTTTCAACAATAACAGTATCATTAAAAGACTCTTTAATTGAACTAAGCAGTTTATTTCGAAAGGTTGTGAGTCTGATGAGCTGTCGTTTTTCATAATCATCAAGAAATTCTACCAGTTGTGAAAAAAATAATTCAAAACCAACTGAGAAGCCTTCTTTCTGACAATTCTCTCTCAATACTACAGTATGAGATTCATACTCAGCATACATTTCGTTGCATCGTGCCAAAGTTCGTTCAAGACTTGTAGCCATTCGCTGATAATGATCGCGTTCCTTAGCTTTAATCACAGAATGATTATGATAATAAAGCGGTAAATTATTTTTCGATATCGTACGCATAATTGATAGCCATTCTTAATAAATTTATGTTATCAGGGGTTTTTGCTATATAGAATTCAGGTAACAGAATGTTCTTTGAGAAGCAGAGAGATAAACGCTGTCGTAAAGCAGCAGGTAAACTATGCGATAAACCAGTAATAAATGCTGCACCCCAAGCTGAATAATCAGTAATGTGATATTTCTGATTTACGATGACAGAGTGTCGTAGCGGCAATGAGATAAATGCCAGCAATTTTGGATCACTGATTAGAGCCATTTTATCTATAATTAATTGTTCACGTAATATATATCCACCGATTAACTCAGCGGCTTTAGGGATCATTTGCCAGTGACTAAAAAGAAGCAACGAGACTACATCATCAGACTGCCAGCTATCAGGTAGATCATCTAGCTGATATTTTTTAATAATCCAGTAATTAAGTATTACATCACTCAATACATTTCTTGAAGGACTCATTTCAAGAAGTTTGTCTGAATGTATATATATAATAGGAGAGTATAAAATACTCATTACATGGCTATCTTCAGATTTCATAACTAATTAACCTGTTCATGATCTGGTTCAGGAGTTTTTTTATTCTCTTGTATATCGATTTCTTCTTTTTTTGGAGGGCTATTTTTTTTATAGTTATAAATAAAATAGCTGGCAACTATTATCAGTAACAGTCCAAAACCTGTAAATAAAAAAAACCAAAAACTGGATATTGATTTGTTAAAAGTTAGCGGTGCTGAATATTGAATGACAGGAGCACTAAACAACACCACTGAGATATTCTCATAGCGTATATCATCAATGCTATTTTTTATCAGGTTTTTTATTTGAGAAATGAAAATGTTCTTATCTATTTCACCTTTGTAAGAAATTAAAATGCCAATATGGCTGGCAGGTTTTTTTCCCGCAATATCGTTCGTATAGTATGGATAACTAATATGAACTCGAGTATTAACAACTTGATCGATGATTCGAAGTGACTGTTCAAGTCGTTGCTCTTGTAGTGACCTGACTCGTGCTTGTTCTGCTCCCGGAGATGAAACCAATGCGCTATCAGGAAATGCATCAGCAATTTGAACCCCAGCAGCCCACGGAAGCTGGTACTGATTAATAATAGAAAGTGCAGCAGTATTTTCTACTGAAGTGACAGTTACTGCATAGCCAGCTTTGAGATTACCATTTTTATGCGCAGATATATTATGTTGTTGTAAAACAGATAATACCTGATTAGCTTGTTCCTGTGTTAAATTATCTAAAAGCTTTTCATCATTACAGCCTGAAATGAGTATCACGGAAAAAATGAGTCCGCTGATATAAGTGATTTTTGATAACATTATTGTGATTTTTCCAGAGTTTCGATAGTCGCGACACCCTTGCGTGCCAGAGCACTGACCAGCGATACATAGTTACTATACTCGCCAATATAACTTTGTAACCTTAATAAGGTTTGTGGGTCAGAGGAAAAATTTTCTGAGTGGCTTAGAGAGTTAATAATATCCTTATATTGCGTATTAGTCTCACTAATCTTGTTAAAGGCACTAGAGACTAAATTACTAAAATTATTATCATGTACTGAAACCGAACTATTATCAGTCGCAAGAGGAGTGTAAGTCGTCAGTTTAGTGAGTGAGGATAATGCTTCAATACTTTGATTCATAATAATCCCTTATAGAAATACAGGTACGGATATATTCCGTACCTTAATAGTTAACGGAAGTTTTGGATAATAGCAGCACCAATATCTTTATAGGCTTTCACTGTACTTGTTTGAGCATTACGGAACAGTGTGTACTCCTGAAGTTTGGCTTGGTAATTTGCCAGAACAGCTGGATTGGAAGGATCTCTTTTTAACTCTTCCTCTGCCTTATTAAGTTCTGTCATCATGTTTTGGGAACCAGTTTCAAATCCACTTGAAAGATCAGTCAGAAAACCACTGTCAGTAGTGTTGTATGTAGTATATTCAGGCATAACTTAAAATTCCTTATTGTTGAGTGGGAAATACCAATGTCTTGGGTTTAAAAATAAATAACCTTTCTTAGAGTCTAAATATGACTTATTTTGCAACCAATTCTCATCAAGATTAATGGAGAATGTAATAACAATATCCCCCCATTGTTGAGTGAAAGTGCTTATAAATTCATATAGTGAATTTAGCGTATTATCGCTTAAGGCATCGCGAATAACGAGCGAATAGCCAGTTGCAGTGTTTATTAATCGGTAATGTATATTAAGCTTATCCAAACCTTGTCGGGCATCTCTGACTAATTGTTCTTTGGTTTTAACAATAAAATTTATACTTAATGCATAAGGGATTTTTTGAAGAGTTTTTTTAATTAAATCAATCTCCTCCTTGTGCGTCAAGGTACGATAAATAGCAAGAACAGGGTGTTGAGGTGAGCTGTAATCAAGCTGTAAAACGGGATAACCCATTTGAGATAACTCATCAATGATATCTTTTTTATTTTTACTTAATAAAATAAGGAATAAGTTATCCTGACTATGTATTTTATGAATAGCTTCTTTAGCCCACTCCATCTCACGAGATTTTTGCGCAAGTATATAAATATTTTTATTTTCTCGGCCCTTAACGACCTCTAAGGGGGCTGGAGATCCTGAAAGTCCTTCGCTAAGACTGATGACCTGTTGGTCAGCCGATATCTTATAGTAAATAAAAATACTCAGAAATAAGAAAATTGCGATCAATACCAGCGAAACGAAAGTAGTAACCAATCGATTTTTGTTGGTTCGATTGGAGGTGTTATCATTCTCCCTTTCTGTAATGAGTGGTAAAGCACGAAAGTTTTTAATATCGTCAGACCACTCATCATCACTCCGTTTAACAGCTAATCGTATGTGTTCATGAGTAAAAATATTATTCTCTCTAAAAGATGATTTGTAGTTGTTTCCATTTTCGTCATGAATTTCAATATCGAAATAAAAACCCTCATCATCTTGATAACATTGAGATAAACGTAGAGAAATGTTTGGCGAGCTAAGATCGCAAGGTATATAAAGTGTACTCATTGCATAATGTGCGGCATGTTCATGTTCACCGCCTGATACTAATTCTGTGTTTTTGCCCTGTAAGTTCAGGGCAGGGTTAATAAGCAGAAAATAATCGTTTGCAGGTAGATGAAGTTCACAACCAAACATAGGTCCGAACAATACCTTTAGTAAATAGTTGTTATTTAACTCTTCGTTTATCATATTACAGATTGCTTCTTGTTAGTGTTGTTTGTAGATATAGAACCAGAATATCCCAAGCATATATATAACATAATGAAAACTAATAGCACCAAAAACCTATATTTCAATGGTTTACTAAATAGTTAACTATGCCCAGGCTTATGGAAGATGTAATTTTTAATGTTTCCATCAAAAGGTACTTGGATTGTTATTGAGAATAATGCTTACAATATCTCAATGGATGAATCCTAAACTATTCTGAACATATAAATATGGGTGAACTATAGATAATTTCCAATAAATTTTCAATAATGTTTAATTGATTTTTTCTTGATTTATTTTTTATATTTTTTATATATTGTTGAGTTTTATAAAAGTGAATTGACGCTGAATTTTTTTCTGTTAGATTTGCAGGAAAACACCTGTTAAACAAAAGAACAACAGTTGTATTAAATTATCATCCATATAAACATGTAAAATTTGATATGTTTATAGTTTTTTATGATTTTGTCATTGGCTGCTATGTTTTATGATTTTAACATTAGATTGAGGTTCTATGAAAAAAACATTGATGAACTGTTCTGGATACTATCGTTCGGATGTGAAGGGATATGATAGATTATTAGTCCCCATCACGGATACTATCGTTGATGATACTCTACAGATCAGCAATGAACTATTGTTAGCCAGACCAATGAATGAAAACTCGATGCTAAATGTATCTGTAGATACTAGTGATAGTGAAAACATTATAAATAGTACTGTCCTATTGGCATCAAATGATGATTTAAGTGTAAGATTTATCAATCAGTGGACGGTTGATCGATTTCCACTATCACAAATATCAACACTATTTTGTTTTCTCGACTATCAGACCAAGCACTGTGAATCAAATATTAAAAAAATCACTAATGCTTATGAAGAAAACAGGTCTCATAGCAAAGAGTTGATAGAGAATGAAAGAAGTGTTTTATTATTACTGGAAAATAATAATGATCGTTTAATGGATATACTTATTGGTGGCATTATTTATCCACAAAAACAGTGTTTACAAAATATGTTTACATTTATACGCAATATGGAAAGTTACTGGATATCCTATTTCTTATTATCACAAATTTTTAGTGATGATAATGATAGTGATACTTATAAACTCTATAATGCTTGCAAGGTGTATGGAGTTTCTGAATCCTATTTCAGGAAATTGTGTCATAACGCATTTACTTGTGGACCAAAAAAACAATTACGCATGTGGCGTGCAGCTTATAGCGCACTACAACTTATTGAAAAAGATAAGTCTATCGCGACAATTGCAGGTAATAATGGATATTCATCATCATCTCATTTTTCGAGTGAGATAAAATCTATCTTTGGAATTACTCCGAGGGAGTTTAAAAAATTGGAAGGTTTGCTCCATGAATAAGCAGTTAAAGAAACAAAAACATCATAGGATTGTGATATTTTTGTTCGGATTTTTTATTTGTTATAACAGTTCAGCAGAGCTATTTAGTAATAGTTCAAAAAATAGTAATTCTGAGATCACATCTTCATCCAGTGCGGATGAAGATAATATCTATGTTGCAAGTAATAATAGTGTCCAGCAATTATTTTATGTCCTAGGAGGGGTTCTTAATAAGCCTGTTATCGTCAGTACTGAAGCAGCAAAAAAAAGAGTGTCAGGGAACTTTGATCTCAGTAAACCGAAGGAACTTCTTGCAACGCTTGCGGCACGTACCGGGCTTATCTGGTATGACGATGGAAGCTCTATCTATATGTATGATACCAGTGAGATACAAAGTAGTATTGTACGCTTGTCTTATGCACCCTTCGATAGGCTGGTCGTTTTTTTACAGTCATCAGGACTCTATGATCCGCGATTTCCTTTGCGCTCAAATGGTCGGGCAGGCTCATTTTATGCATCTGGTCCGCCAGTTTATGTCGAACTCATTACTGCTGCTGCAAAATATATTGATGCAACATATGCCAGACCAGGCGCGGGTGAGACGACGATAAAGGTTATTAAGTTAAAGAATACGTTCGTCAATGATCGTAGCTATAACCAGCGTGATGTACCCGTTACTATTCCGGGAGTTGCGACTGTATTAAACCAGTTGCTTAATCATTCACGCGACAGTGCAGGAAAGAATGGGAAATTAGCACAGGCACATATCATGGTTGATAATGATACACAAACAGCGCTGGAAGCGATGTCAAACAGTCAACATGGAAAATTTCCCGCTTTGCCAGCTTTTAACGCTATGTCAAATAAACAACCAGAAATCGTTCCGGGACAATCATCCACGGACTATATAAATATTGTGGCATATTCTGATACTAATAGTTTGTTAGTGCAGGGTTCAGCACGGCAAGTAGGTTTTGTCGAAGATCTTGTTAGCGCTATTGATTTACCTAAACAGCAGATTCAGCTGTCATTATGGATTATTGATATTTCGAAAGATGATGTCAATGAACTAGGAGTACGCTGGCAGGGGGCGGCCAAAGTCAATAATACAGGTATTACATTTAATACAAGTTCATTGACACCTGAAAATAGTGTTCATTTTTTAGCTGATGTAACAGCGCTGGCTAGAAAGGGAAATGCTCAGATAGTTTCACGCCCAGAAATATTGACACAAGAAAACATACCTGCACTATTTGATAATAACAGCAGCTTTTATGCAAAATTAGTGGGTGAGCGTAACTCTTCGTTAGAAAAGATCACATATGGAACAATGATAAGCGTATTACCCCGTTTTGCTCAACGTCAGCAAGAAATAGAAATGATTTTAAATATTCAGGATGGTGGTTTACCACTTAATATTGATGGTAAAACTGAATATGTCGACAACCTACCAATGGTTCATAATACCCAAATCAGCACTGAAGCGCGTGTGCCTGTAGGATATAGCTTATTAGTTGGCGGTTATAGTCGTGATCAAGATGAGCATCATAACTTTGGCATACCTTTATTAAAGGATATTCCATATTTAGGAAGGCTATTTGATTACAGCTATGTGAGTAATAAAAAAATGGTTCGTTTATTTCTGATCCAGCCAAGATTGATGACGCACGGCGAGACCTGGCAAGGATATGAAACAAATGATCCTGTTTTGGGAAGAACCGTAGGAGGGGATGATGTGACATTGAGATCAACAGTCTCCATGCTACGAAATGCAATGAAGTAATCATCAGGAGTAGGCTATGGTTATCCGTTCTGCCAATCCCGTCGATTTTAATCGTCTCGATTTTCGTCCGGCGATGAATCGTAACACTGCAAGCAATGCAGCACGCAATGCGAATGAAATGAGTGAGACAGTAATCATTAATTTTCAGGAGGAAATGAATTTTGCTACTGAGGAAATGGCTGATCTAATCAGTTCATTCGGTCGATTCAGTAAACTCGGACGTAGAAATGACAGTACGGAAAACGATTATAGTTCGTCAATTCTTGAAGATAAAGCAGATGAAAAACTTGGTTATATTATTAAAAATATTAATAAACTACAGAATTTGACTAACTTACTTAATTTCTCCAGAAGTCTTTTTCCTAATGACAGCGATCTCATGCTGGCATTAAGAGAGCTTCTGTTAAGTCGTCAAATATCGGAGTTGCAAAAAAAGAAAATTAAAGAGGCAATATTAGATTTAGAGAGATTTTGTGACAGTAAAAAAATGAACTCAGGGATCAATGTTGGTCATCTGGCAAAACGTTTTAGTACTAATAAAGATGTGGGCTCACTCTCAGCGAAAGAGTTACGTAATAGTTATTTACGTTTCCTTGAGTTAGATATTCCTGCCAGCTTTATATATCAGGACTGGATTGATGAGTTTGGTTGCCATAATCGAACCCGTTTGCTTTCCTTTACACTTGCGGCATTAGTCGCGGATATGAAAGCGAATGTGCCGGGTATACATTTTACTGAGTTTGGTTCATTAAGTGCGAAGCTATCTGATGCCAGGATTTTACATACACTTGATAGATCGTTAATTGAAAGTTTCGATGCTCTTCCTTTTTATGAGAAGTTAAACGATATCGATGGGCCGGTGGAAGAAGATAAAATCATTAATTTATTTATGAATGGTTTAATCAATCATAAATCTTTTGAAATGAAACTGTCGGAGTTTAGTCATCAATACATGTCTTCTTTACTTATTAAACAGCGAGCAACAGCAGTGCAGGTTTTACGTAATATTTATAATCTTACACCTGAGTTTTTATATGCTGATACGCAATCTCGTTTTTTTATTCAGGAATTCATGTCTACGTTAATGCTATCAATGTATGAGAAAGAAAAAAACAATATCCACTGGTGAAGATGAGAATATTATCTGGAAACCAATTTATAATATTTTTTGATTAATGTTTCAGGTTAATATGTTGCAAAATTTTATTACACAAATTAGAACCAGGCCAGAGCTTATTATTCTGGTAATTATGATTATGGTTGTGGTAATGTTAATTATTCCATTGCCCACTTTTCTAGTTGATTTTTTAATTGGCCTTAACTTAACAATAGCATTGTTAATATTTCTTGGGTCGTTTTATATAACCAGGATACTTGACTTCTCAACATTCCCATCGATATTATTGATAAGTACGATATTTCGATTGGCAATTTCAATCAGTACCAGTAGGTTAGTATTGGCTGATGCTGATGCTGGAGAAATAATTGCAAGTTTTGGTGAGTTTGTTATTGCAGATAATTTAGTTGTCGGTTTTGTTATTTTCTTTATTGTTACTATTGTTCAATTTATAGTTATTACAAAAGGCTCTGAACGTATTGCAGAAGTTGCTGCACGTTTTTCCCTTGATGCAATGCCCGGTAAGCAAATGAGCATTGATGCTGACTTACGAGCCGGTGTCATCGATGAGGCAGAAGTTAAGCGGCGGCGGCGTGATTTAGAAGCAGAAAGCCAACTCTACGGCGCTCTTGATGGGGCAATGAAATTTATTAAAGGTGATGCAATCGCCGGAATTATTATCATTTTTGTCAATTTGCTTGGTGGTATTGCCGTCGGTGTTTTTCAGCACGGTATGAGTTTATCGCAGGCAATGTCAGTCTTTACTCTGCTGACAATTGGTGATGCTTTGGTTGCTCAGATACCAGCGCTTCTGGTATCAATCAGTGGCGGTTTGATTGTTACACGAGTAAATAACAATGAAAATGATAATCTTGGAGCAAAAATAATTCAGGACTTATTCTCGAATAAGTTTATTCTTGTGATTACAGCAATACTTGCTATTGCACTGGGGCTATTACCCGGTTTTCCATTACCTGTATTTATTGTGCTGGCAGTACTATTACTGGCAATATTCATAAAACAAAAACGGGATGAAAAGAAAGGTGACCATTCTAACCGTGACATGCAACCAGAAGGTGAAACGGCTGAAATAAAAAACAAACCTGTGATGATCGATGGAGAATATATACCAGAAACGATTCCACTGATTATAACGGCCTGGAAAGGTTATGAGTCTTACTTTGAAAAACATAACCTCGCATCACTGTTAAGACGGAATTTTTTTGTTGAATATGGTGTCAGGTTACCTGATGTTATCATGAACTATGACAATAATGTTCAACATGGCAAGTTAGCCGTGGCAATTAATGAAATACAGGTAGCAACATATCAGGTTATTCCCGGAATGTGTAAAGTATTAATGAGAGGTGAGGAACTTCAGATTCTTGAATCTGCTGTGCAAGTCATCGATACCCCGCAAGGGGATACTTATTGGCTGCCAGAAAACATGAATGATAAAGCTCACCAGTTAGGTTTTTATACCCGGGGAGCTATAGATGAATTTTATGCCTGTGCTTCAACGCTATTAGTTCATAATATCTCGGAGTTTTTTGGTATTCAAGAAACCAAAATGTTGTTAGACGATCTTGAGAAAAAATATCCTGAATTACTTAAAGAATGTTACCGTAGTAATACCGTGCAACGTATTACTGAAGTTTTTCAGCGATTACTTCAAGAACGAATATCTATTAGAAATATGCGTCTTATTCTTGAGGCGTTAGTACAATGGGCCCCAAAAGAAAAAGATCCTATTATGCTGGTTGAACATGTTCGAGGTGTATTGGCTCGTTATATTTCTAACCGATTTTCCGCAAAGGGAATAATTAGAACGCTAGTAATGTCTCATGAAATGGAAAGTGAAATTCGTGCAGGCATTCGTCAGACATCAAATGGGACATTCATTAACCTTGCACCGTCTGAAACAGAAAGCATCATCAGGCGAATAGAAGCTACATTGAGTACTAATGGTATGAATGCACGAGATATTATTTTAATGGTATCTATTGATATTCGACGTTTTGTTAAAAAAATAGTTGAAGGAACATATCCTGAAATGGAAGTACTCTCTTTTGGCGAGATTTCTTCAGGTATAAAAGTTGATGTTATTGGCTCACTTGATAAATAAAATGAGGTATCTATGAAATATGATTTAGTTTCTCTTCTATCGACAATGCTAAACAATGTTGGACTCGATAATATTATTGATGAAAACTTAAGCAATCATTCAACTATTTCTTTAAATATGAAGGATGATATTCCAACTATTCATATAAAAAATGATGACGACCAAGTATGGGTATGGGCGAAATTATGTGATTATAATATATCAACTCTCTCTTACTCTAGCGCAAATCTGTTTCCCATTATGTTTAATTACAATGAAGAGGTTTTTTATTGTGGCCAGCCTTGTTTATATCCAGTCGAAGGAAATCTTGAATTACGTACACAAGTGAAAGATGAGCATTTAGAGTCACCAGAAGCCTTTTTAATATTCTTGGATCATTATCTTACTATTTTACAAGACTATCGCATGGTTTTGGTCTGAAGATGGAGTTATAGCATGGTCGAACATTGTTTTGTCCATCTTGCACATCCCTTACGAATTCAAGGGAATGTGATCGAGGCACATTTGCCCGGGACGAAAATTGGTGAAGTCTGTGAAATTCAGCGTTCTATTCTTGAACCTGAAGTGATTGGTATTGCGCAGGTTATCGGCTTCAACAGAGATTATACCCTGTTGAGTTTACTTAATGATAACCAAGGCTTTTCACGAGATAATGTCTTATTACCAACGGGAAGACCTTTTCGAATCGAGGTCAGCAGTGATATGGCTGGGACGATTATTGATGCAGCAGGTACGATTCGTGGTCATCTTGACGATAATTTATCGACAATAATAAAAACTGAAACGAGTCTGGAAGTGGCTGGTTCACCGCGTGATTTTACACAGCGTAAATCGATAACAGATCCTTTAACTACAGGGATCAGAGCTATTGATGCATTGTTAACCTGTGGGCAGGGACAGCGGATGGGAATATTTGCAGCAGCAGGTTGCGGTAAAACATCATTAATGAACATGATAATTGAGCATTCTGAAGCAGATATTTACGTTATTGGCTTAATAGGTGAACGTGGTAGAGAAGTGACTGAATTTGTAGAAGAGTTACGTCAGTCCTCCAGACGTTCGCAAGTGATACTGATTTATGCGACATCAGACCGTTCCTGTGTTGAGCGTTGTAATGCGGCGCAGATTGCATCGACCATTGCGGAATACTTTAGCGGGCAGGGTAAAAACGTATTGCTATTTATTGACTCAATTACTCGTTATGCCAGAGCGTTGCGTGACGTGGCATTAAGTATGGGTGAGTTACCCGCTCGTCGAGGATACCCCGCATCGGTTTTTGAAGCTTTGCCTAAGTTGTTAGAACGTCCAGGACGATTTGTTAATGGCTCCATTACTGCCTTTTATACGGTATTGATTGAAAATGAAGATGAACCAGATGTTATCGGAGATGAAGTTCGTTCTATTCTGGACGGACACATTTATTTAAGCCAAAAACTTGCATCCCGGGGGCATTTTCCTGCGATTGATATTTTACAAAGTATTAGTCGTGTATTTCAAAAAGTAACAGAAAAGAACCATCAAAAAACAGCACTGTGCTTCAGGAATTTTTTAGTTCGTCAGAAAGAGATGCAGCTTTATCTTGATCTGGGTGAGTATCGACGTGGTGAAAACTCAGATAATGATCTCGCTTTTGATAAGAAAGAATTAATGGAGTCATTTCTTAAGCAGGATATGAACGAACACTCGGATATGGACTCTTGTCTGGATAGACTTTATGGATGCATGGCGTAATGGAAAGAAGTTTATTTCTTTGCTCGAACGTAAACAAGATATTGTAAAAGGAAATATTGCCCGAACTGAAAGCAAAATTGCATTGATAAAAGAAGAAATTAAAAAACATCAACAGGAACAAGATTACATAAATCATCAAATCAAGCTGCTTACACCTTCTGGATTATTAGAGCGTGCAGATATTTATAAAGGAATACGACATCAGGGATCGCTGCTTATACATCTACAGATGATTATTCATAAAGTAACTCAACTTGAAGAGGAGCAGTATAAACATCAGAATATACTTGTGACCTATCGTTCAGCAATACAATTGCTAGATAAAAGACATTGTAAAATAACGCTCTATCTAGCAGAACAACAATGTTCCTATTATCGTCGTTGTGATAATAATTCTGAAAATGAAATGCAGGAGGTGGCTGTTTATGATAGAAAAAAATTCTGAAGTGATATCATTATTCACTGCTGACAGTGAAAAGAAACTTGAAGAAAACAGTTTTTTAGACTGTATCGATAAGGAAAAAAAAGATAAGAAGAATGGACATGGTGAAGATATCAATATCAGAATGTTTAATATCTTTCCTGAGTTGTATAGTAAACATATGGCCTCAGGCGAAAAAAATAGCTTGTCTGTTACCAGAAATAATCGAACAGGAATACAGAGTACAGCATTATATGAACTGCTACAAAACAGACAGAAACGTCATGCTATTTCATTACCTACTTCGAAAATAAATGAAAATGATGTCAGCCTGAAGGCCGGTATATCATTATCGAGCTCAGGTCTTGCTTCAATAGAGGCTACGGGTGTGAATATCTCGGGAAAGTTAACTCATACCGGCGAGGATGACGTCAGAGAACAGAACACTGAAGCAGCGAAAATCCATACACTATCTGGTCAGTTGAAAAATGATGGAATACCACCTCGCCAGGAGCTGGCACGACAAGATATACAACCACGTAGACCGCAATCATCTGTCGCTGAACATATGTTACCGGCCGATGTGGGGGCGATAAGTGAGAGTGCAGCAACACAAAAACAATCACTTCATCTCAAGTATCCATTTTTACGCTGGGCCGGGGAACATTCAGTTAAAGTCTCTATCCCTATGGATCTCAGTCCTGCCAGACATCTGAGTTTACTTCCATCAGACACTCGTGCGGCGGAGATGCTATCAAGACAAGTCAGTCATTTGAATGGTTTCACTACAGAACTATTACATCCGCAACACAATGATGAAGAGTCTGAGCGACGGCATAGTCAATATAGTAATGAAGAGGAGCAAGAATGAGTCTGCGATCCCAGTTACGCATAAGTGATTCAATGTATCAGAATCTTGAACGTGCGCGGCATGATTATCCTGGCCGTGAAGTTATTGAGACTCAGGCTGATACACGTTATTTACAATTACAGTTAGTAAATGAAGATAGTCGACAGGCCACAGCATTTTTTAGTATTGATCTCTGGCTTGAAAATATGAATAGCCATTTACCGGACATTCCCTGGCAAGATATTCCGTTAAATTATTTGATCCGCTGGTTAAACACATTACAGTTAAATTTCCTGGTTGAGGATATAATATGGACTGTTGAAAATATAAATCAGCCAGGACAACCTGTTCCTGCCAGATTATTAGCGCTCACAGCAGAACCCTGTACTATATTATGTCTTGACTGGCCAGGTCATTCTAAAGATGAAAGTAGAACCGGGATAAATTTATCTCAGTTACCATTAAATTTACGTTATGTATTAGGAACAAGTCAGGCAGCATTATCCGTACTGGTTGATCTGCTACCTGGCGATCTGCTTATAATTAGGCAACCGTCATATTATTTAGCTGTCGGGCAATGCAATTTATTTAGTTTTAGTTATCAAGGGAATGATGAGGTAATAGTGGAGAAAATTATTTTTGATAGTCAGTCACCTGAACAAGCAGAAGAAGAACATTTATTAGACTGGACTAAATTACCAGTGGATATAGAGTTTGTTTTAGATAATAAGACCATAACACTGGGGCAGTTGGATGATATTAATATCGGTAGTACCTTGCCTGTAAGTGTGGATGCAGAGCAAAAAATAAAAATCTACTTGAATAGGAAATTCTTCGCGCTAGGTGAACTCGTTGCGCTGGAGGGCGGGGGGTTAGCAGTTGAAATCAATCAAATTAATATGCGCTCGGAAAATAAAATGAGTATCCCTGATGTTGAACAATGATATTTCTTTGATTGCATTGTTATCTTTTTTTACGTTACTCCCATTTATTATTGCTGGGGGAACCTGCTTTATTAAGTTTTCTATTGTATTGATAATGGTGCGTAATGCTCTGGGTATTCAACAGGTTCCTTCTACGATAACACTCAATGGTATCGCATTGATTTTAACTGCTTTTGTAATGATGCCGGTATGTCAGAAAATCTCAAGCTATATAGAGCAAAATAATATTGATTTTAACAATAGTGCATCAGTTACACAGTTAATGGATAACGGACTTGGTAGTTACCGGGAATATCTTGTTCAGTATTCTGATCACGAACTTATTCGTTTCTTTAATAGAGTGCAGCAACAGGGAGCCGATGAACATGAGATAACTATTGAAGATCATGAATTAAGTTCATTGTCTTTAATGACACTGATGCCTGCTTATGCTCTCAGCGAAATACAAAGTGCTTTTAAAATTGCTTTTTATCTTTATGTTCCATTTGTTGTTATTGATATGGTGGTATCCAGTATACTTCTAGCCTTAGGAATGATGATGATGAGCCCTGTTACAATATCAATTCCCATAAAACTTATTTTATTTGTTTCTATGAATGGCTGGAGTTTACTCACCAAAGGATTGATTTCACAGTATGCGGATCTGATGACAACATGAATAATATTCTATTTATAGGTAACTCAGCATTAATTGTGGTATTAAAACTTACTGCTGTACCCATTGCATTCGCCACAATTGTAGGTGTTATTGTCGGTCTGTTCCAGACAGTTATGCAAATACAAGAGCAGACATTACCCTTTGGCCTGAAAATGCTGGCAGTTTTCGCTAGTGTATTTATGTTGATAGATTGGTTTTCTGCAGAAATGATGAATTTTGCGACCATGACTATGACAATGGCGTTTCGCTGATGTGGTGAATTTATGTTTTTTGTCATGCATTATCTAAGCTTTCAAAGTAATGTGGTTATTTTTGTCATGGCTTATGCTCGTCTGGCGGTAATATTTTATATGCTGCCAGTATTGGGTGAGCGTGTATTATCAGGTCTGATAGTGAAAAATATCCTGATTTCCCTAACGATTATTGGCCTCTGGCCATATTTGCAGGAGGTTATTTCTCCTGAGCAGGGTTGGTTTATTTTATTAGTTCAAGAGTTTGTTGTTGGGCTGCTTCTGGCTCTGACACTGTGTGTTCCCTTCTGGATTGCAATTAGTGTTGGGGAGCTACTTGATAATCAGAGAGGTGCAACTCTAAGCGACAGTATTGATCCTGTAAACGGTGGGCAGAGCTCTATTCTTTCGGGATTCATGAACTTTGCTTTTGGAGCGCTATTTTTTGTCAGCAATGGTATTCAATTTATTTTAGAGTCGATGATTGAAAGTTATAAACTCTTCCCTCGCGGGGGTAATTTATTGAATTTTCACTGGCAAGAATTAGGGTTTTTTCTGATGGTTATGGTTAAAAATAGCATTATGCTGGCTGCACCAGTATTGATTGTTATGATGATTTCTGAGCTCCTGCTGGGTATCTTTGCGCGATATTGTCCGCAGCTTAATCCATTTTCTTTATCACTCACAGTGAAAAGCTTTATTGCATTTATTGTTTTCTTGTTATATGGATTTCAATCCTTGTTTGATAAACCATTACAGATATTCTCAATTGTTTCATTAAAAAACTTCCTCTCTTAATCGGACCACACTCTCATGGCAGAGAAAACAGAAAAACCGACAGACAAACGACGAAGGGATTCAGCAAAGAAAGGACAAACATTTAAGAGTAAAGATCTGACAACCACAGTCTCTTTACTGGTAGGCATTTATTATGTTGTTCATTTTTTAAGCTTCAAAGATTTCATACTATTATATTCAACAGTTATGCAGCATAACTCAAAAATAAGTATCAGTGATTTTTTGCTAGAGTTAACACGAGTGTTTTTTATTATGGCATTTTCCATAATCATTATTATTAGTGTTGCTGGTATTGCCATGACCTTACTGCAAACGCGTTTCTCAATTGCTACTGAAGCTATTAAATTGAATTTTAAAGCATTAAACCCAGTGGAAGGGATAAAAAAAATATTCAATATTCGCACATGGAAAGAATTAATAAAGTCAATATTATATTTAATGGTATTTGCCATAGCGAGTTATAATTTAATCCAGAACGATCTCAAACAGGCTCTGGCTGTTGTACATGGTGATTTGAATGAGTTGATTACTCAGTGGGTAACGCTCGCTTTTAATGCGGTGATCACCTTTATGCTCTGTTCACTATTCATATTAGTTGCAGACTTCATGGCTGAGTATTTTCTTCATTTTAAAGACCTTAAAATGGATAAACATGAAGTTAAACGGGAACGAAAAGAGAATGACGGTAATCCAGAAATTAAAGGTGCACGGAAACGTATACACCAAGAGATTCTTTCTGGAGAAGAAATGTCTGCTATTAGAAACTCTGAGGTTGTGATGGCGAATCCTACACATATTGCGATTGCAATTTATTTTAATCCAGAAGTTGCTTCTTTACCCTTTATTGCTTTTCGCGCGACCCATCAGAAGGCCAGAGCTGCAATAACCTATGCTGAGAAAATAGGTATTCCTGTTGTTCGGGATATTACTTTAACCAGAAGAATCTATAAAACCTATAGGCAGTATAGTTTTATTTCTCTTAATGATGAATCACTTATGAAAATAATGAATGTACTTATCTGGCTACGCCAAGTGGAAGCCGCGGGGATGGAGCAAACATCGGTCTCTCAGCCCGATATAGAGCAGACTGTAATATCTGACGATAACAGTATCAATCCGCAACGATAAACGATAAGTATAATTAGAATAGTGCGTTTTTTTTGTATTAATTATTGTAACCAGTCAGTATGATTTTTATGTTCTTTACTGTCTGCATTCAAGTTAAGTAAATGTTTTTAGAGGTAAGAATGGATAATCAATATATGCACGATGCATCAGATAATGATGAAGAACTATTTAATGATGAGGAAGGGGCTTTACAATACTCAGATAGTTTACTTGAGGCTATTCAGAGTGGTGCAACCCTGAAAGATGTGAATAGTGTATCAAATGACACGATGAATGATGTTTATAAATTAGCTTATGATTTCTATCATCATGGCAAACTTAATGATGCTGAATCTTTGTTTAGGTTCCTCTGTATTTATGATTTCTATAATCCTGAATATGCAATGGGCTTAGCCGCAGTTTATCAACTTAAAAAGAATTATCAAAAAGCTATCGATTTTTATGCCTTAGCTTACTCACTTTCAAAAGATGATTATCGTCCGATGTTTTATGCCGGGCAATGTAATTTAATGCAGCGTCGTGCTGTTCAGGCTCGCAAGTGTTTTGAAATTGTTGCAAGCAGATGTAGCGATGAGGCATTGAGTCAACGGGCTAGTACCTATCTTTTAGCTCTCAATGAAATAAGCAGTGAAGAGCGAGATAGTACGCCAACAGAAGAAACAAAAGAGGATATATGAATGAGTATTCGCATTGATAACTTTGATTATATTGATAGCCATAAACCTGAACTTGATATTAACCAACAACAGTTAAAGAAACAAAGCGAACAGGCAAAACGCTTCGCTAATTCTGCGATAAAGGATCATCCTCAGTTAGACAATGTTAAAGGTGCTTTACAAGTATTACAGCCTAAGCAACTTATTAGCATTCTGGAAAATACCCGAGATGCTATAAATGGAAATGGAAATACTATTAATTTAGCCCATCAGGATATGCCTTTATTAACTGAACCGAATTCTGAAACCGATAATAAAACGATGGATGCTTCAGCTCGAATGCTGGCATTACTGGGTAAAATAAATCAATTAACATCAGACAGCTCACTACAAAATCAACTGTTCCAGCTTAAAACTTATAATGCCAGTATGGCGGGTACTGAGAAGAGCTATTCAGAACTTGCAGCAGCATTAGAATCTCAGGGGGAGCTGTGGGCGAATGATTCTGATGCGTTAAAACAGGTTCAGGGAGAATCTACTCGACTTGAGAAAGAGGTTAAGTCTGCGGAGAACGATCTAAAAGATTCGCAGTCAGCGTTAACGAAACTAGAAGCTCAGGCTCACGAACAAGACCCGGCTTCATCTGAATTAAATCAGCAAATCGATGATGCAAGAAAAACGGTGATGGTCGCTCAAACCGCCGTTGATAAAGCAACACAGGCATTTAATCAACACACTAAAGATAGCTTAAATCCTGCGATTAAGGCCGAACAGTCTTCCAGACAAACCCTGGATAAAACATTAGAACAATCGCGAATATTAACAAGTAACACGCCTGCACAGCAGCAGGTAATAATTGAAAATAATCGTAAACAGAATGACCAGCAATCGAAAAGCTTGACGTTTCTTATTGCTCTGATGTCTCAGCTGATTGATCAGAGTGCCAGCAACGATCTTAAAGCCTCTGCTGAACTTAAGAATAAGCTGTCAGAAGCGGCAGCAAAAGACTCTGAGAAGAAAGCACAAGAGTATGAAGACAATGTGCGTAAATCTGAAGAAATGCAAAAAGTCATGGGCTGTATAGGGAAAGTTTTGGGTTGGGTGATTACATCGGTAAGTTTTGCCGCAGCGATTTTTACCGGTGGTGCCTCTCTGGCATTTGCAGCAGTTGGCCTGGCTCTGGCAATAGGTGATGAAATTAATCAGGCTGTAAATGGGGTTTCGTTTATAGGCGAAGCGATGAAACCACTTATGGAAGCTATTGTTCAGCCTATGATGGAACTGCTTGGCAGTATATACGCTAAGATACTGGAATCCTTTGGTGTTGATAAATCCACCGCACAAATGATTGGACAAATTATGGGAGTGATAGCCGCAGCGATGATAATGGTTGCTGCTGTAGTCGTTGCCGGGAGTGTCGCAAGTAAACTATCCAGCGTAGTTGCCAAAAAAATCGGCTCTAATGTAATGGATAAAGTCATGAACAATATTGTCGGAGACGTGCTTAAACGTATGGGGCAGGGCTTGGGACGTTCTATGGGCTTACAGGAAGACAAAATAGCACAGGTTGGTCTTCGTTCTGAAATGGCGTTGTCCGCTGCCAGTATGGGAAATACAGCAATCCAGACGGCAGGAAATATTATTACAGCAGATATGAAAGTTGAGGCGGCTAAAGCCAAAGCTCAATTATTAAATAATATGGCGTTGCAAAATCTTCTTAATGAAATGTTGGAACGTGCTGTAGATGCCTTTAAAACACGAATTGAATCAACTAATTCAATTGTTAAAAACATATCATCAATTGCTGAAAATAATATGCAAGCAGGGCAGTATATTACCAGGAAAATGAGCGCAGTTGCAGGATAATTTTTTTACACTACATAGATAGGAATATAATATTATGAATAATATCGCTATTTCAGATAGCCATAGTTATGCTATTCAGCAGGCTCAGGCAAATTATATTGGAAAAGTTGCGGAGGATAATAATCCTCGTCCATCTACAGCTGATAATGTGCAGGGATTTGTTGCATTAGCCGTACAGCCTGGAATGATGGACGCTATTTTTCAGAAACAAAAAGTGAATTACAACCTTGATACGCGGCCTGCTTTATTAGCTCCTTCTGTTGGCCAGGAGAAAATTGATTCAGAACAGAAAAGTGAGTTAATGAATTTAACCACTACTATGAAGGGGAGCGATATTAATAAACTGGAACGAGCTGCTGCTTCGGCAGCAACGGTATTTAATACACAAATTGGTCCGCTACAAACAACCGGTAGTATTACTAATGGGAATAAGGTATTACAGGTTCCTTCGCCATCAACAGCGCCTGCTGCAGATGCTATACATGCCCGGACGCCGGTCGCAGGCGGAACAGATATCACTGAGACAGATGCAGCAGGACGTCGATTCGTCAATATGATGGGTGATTTGAAAATGGTTGAGCTGAATAATTTGCTGACGGTTACTTTGACAAAGCAAGAAGCCGAATTTTCGAAGTCTTCCGCCAATTCGAGTTTACGAGCCGTTGACGCAGCTGAACGCTCCGGGAATAAGGGAATTGATGCTGAGAAACAGCGTATGACAGGAGCGATTACCTCTGGTTCAATGGGGCTTATAGGTCAGGGCATCACCACTGCACGAACCATGAACGCATTGAAGGTAGAGTCAAAATCCATTGGAAATAACCTTTATTCAGCTGGTAGGAGTGAAAGCAAACAAGGTGTGCATCAGACTACGATATCTTCATCCACAGATAATATGTTGCACAAAGTACCATTGAATGAAGTTGCGTCCAGTAAAAGCGGTGTTGGCATGCCACCAACAGAAGGTTTTAGTGGTACCAAGCGCCAGGACCATAACGAAATACAACTTAATACCCACAAGACACGCGTGACGTCCGATTATAGCAATGCTGCTATTAACTCCAGCCAGAAAGTTATTGATGGTGCGTTCAACGTCGAAGCCGCAAATGAGACCAAACAGGCGGAACTGGCACGTGCTGACCAGACGGTTAATAATGAGATAGCCAATACACATCAACAGGCGGCAAAAAAATCTGCTGACTCTAAGGCAGCGTTGAATCAAGCGCTTGATAGTATGCTGAATAGCAAGAATAGTAGTTTGTCATCTATTGCTGACCGGATACGTTGATTTTTAAATTAAAGCCAGGTGAAATATCTGGCTTTATATAACAAGGACTGTTGTATGTCTTTATTACCTAATGCTCTGTCAAATCATGAATTTTCTATATCTCCTTATAATACAGATTATAAAAAATCACTTGAACTAAAAGATGACCATGCTGAGTCATCTCTGGATAAATATCGAGACTTTCTTAAGGATATTATTCAGGTATTAACTGTGACGAGAAATTCATATGCTATCCAAAATATCGAGCATATATTTTCTCAATATGGTGTTAGTGAAGAAACGTCTCAAATTAAAAATAACAAAGTACTAAATATAATTCACAACCTTCAGAAGATGAAAGTCCAAAATTCTGGAGAGGGAGAGGATCTGAATAAGAAAAAAGAGATGGTTAAGGACATTACTGAAACGCTTGAGCATATTCGTAATGAAATTCGCAATCAAACACTCTACAGAAAATCTGCATCCGCGAAACTCACAGCATCAACTTCTATGCTGGAAAAAGAGTTTGCCACTAACGATGAAATTACTACTGGCACGAGCTATGCAGAAATCTGGCTCAGACTGGCTATGTTTATTGGTGAAGTTAAAGAAGACTATGTCGATTTCTATGCAGACTTAATGCAGAAATATACTGAGATGTACGAGTCATTTAATGAAAATGTCCAGAAGGCATCCTCCGAAGCGGTATCTACTGGCGATGATGGTAATAATGTTACATTTGATACAGGTAAAATGCAGGCAGGCTACGATGCATTCCAAAAAGATGTTGACAGGCTAAATGGTGAACTGGGTAGCGTTGATGGCTGGAATACGATGACGGATGATGAAAAAAGGCGCATGATCATCACGCTAGAACCAGCATATAAAGTGGATAGTAATGGAAAAATTAGTTTCAATATGGATCAGTATAATTCAGTATCCGGGACTTACCCCTCCGGAATAAAGAATGGCAAAGTATCGACAGCCAGTTATCAGGCATGGCTGGCCACATTCAATGCTGCCGGGAATGCTTTTCAAAGTAATATGCAGTCTTTTGCTCAGCGTTATAGTCAAGCAAATAATAACTTTGATACCTTAAATAAAATATTAAGTTCTGCAATCAGCACACTGGCAGATAGTGCCAGGGATGTACTTAAGTCATTAAGCTAGTAAATAATCTTCAGTATAAAGATAAAATTATTATTTAATTCTCATTAAAAATTCAGCTCTCATCACAATGTGATCGTGAGGCTAATTGTTATGTTAGATATGTTAATTTAATCATCTATTATAAAAGGATTATATATGTATAGCAGAAGTTTACCCTATGATTCCAATATAAATATCCAATCAGATTTAGAGCGTTCACGCCGATTTGGTTCAGGAGTTTATCCTGACTATTCAAGTATAAATCCAGTGTGCAATAATATTGCTAATGCAAGCGCCAGCTCAGCCCAGAGAAATATGCATCACGCCAGGCAAGAGCGTGCCCTTTCGCGGGATTCTGTCGCAGCTAATCTTAGCACGGTTGTCGGTAGTCAAAATAAAACAGTGACAGAATTACCCTCATCGTCAACAGGTACACAGCCATCCGTACCCTATAATTTAAATCTTGAAACCGTATTTTCAAATTTAAATACGCGTGATCCTTTTCAGGCTTTTATTCTGGAACCGCGCACATCTGAGATAGAGGATGCGATGTATAATGCGATTGCCTGTAAGAATCTCCCTCTTTCGATTCAACAAAAGAAATTACAATGGCCGTCTGAGCAATCAAGAAATTTGCTGGGGATAATGTCCCAGGATATTCTTCCAGAAGACAGAGCTCGCTTTAAAAGGTGTTTTTCTCCGCTAGAAAAAGTACAATATAACAGTGAAATAGAGTCTTCTTTAGGGAAGGACATGAATTTCCTATTGCAAAAATATGGTAAGACAGCGTTATATAGACATGTTGAAGAATATACAGAATGCTGTCGTAAAGTATGGCATTACTATAATCCAGGCCATGCAACGAATCCGCCAGATAGTGATATATTCGATCCCAGCGCTGAAGCTTGTTATAAGATCATATTTACCGATATTAATCTAGTGCTCGATAGTAGTAATGTGTGGGCAGAGATAGTATGTTGTGGACTTTTTTTGAAAGACACCTGTGGCGCATTAGCTCTCACTCTTAAGATCGATCCTAGTATGAACATCCCTGCTGAATCAATAAAAGAAACCTTTGACAGTGTCTATTTAAATAACGCAGGCAATTTAACAAGAGCAAGTAATTTCAATGATCTTGTAATTGATAGTGCTGAAGGTAATGATTCAAAAAGTATCTGGGAACTCATTGCGAGTGCACTCTGTTGTGGTGCGTAAATATAGTGGAAATAATTAACAAGGAGTAAATTATGGTGGCAATAACTTCAGCACTTAGGAATAACATCAGCCAGCTATTAAATAAACCAGTAGCAACTAACAAATCTGCTAAATCTTCTAAATCTTCTCAGAGTGAGTTTATCTCTACTGTTGATAACATTGGTATTCAGAATGCGGCACAGGAATTTATAAAATTACCGAGCCAAACGAGTCGTGCAGATAAACTATTTGATGAGATGGCCTTGCATGGATTACCTGATGTTTTGTCTGAGACGCATCCAGACTGGAAAGGTAATGCGGTAAGAAATATGCTGGGGATTATCTATAAAGATGCCCAGCCAGAAGACATACCTAAATTTGAAAAGGTTTTTCGTGAATTTGCTAAAGCTGATAACAAATTTACTAAGGATAGAAAAGTTGCACCCGAGCTCAGTTTTCTATTCCATAAATATGGTGAGACAGCACTTAGAAAACATGTTGATGAATACATGCAACACTGCCGTAATGCATGGGAATACCATCATATAAAAAATAATGAATTAATTACAGATGAGGATATCTTTACACCCGATGTTATGGCTTGTCACGAGATCATCAATACCCAAATTAAAGAGCTGAGCGAACCCGATCAATCATGGGCAACTATCATATGTAGTGGAACCTATTTCAAAGATAGTTGCGCGGCATTATCAAAAGTAATGAAACGTCATGATGCGGTTCAGGAGACTCAGTCCCCGGGTGAATCTCCATTGAAGAACATATCGCAGAATAATTCTTCATTACCGCCTGGATTACAACAACCTGATACGGGTATTACAATTCCTGCCGGGAATGGACACGGACCAATAACCATTCATAATACGGCTAATGGGGGGAATGGAGCTTCAACAGTTAACGGCAATGCTCCTGAGCGTGCCCCGGCATCTGATATCGATTTCGGTATTGCTTTATTGAATACGCCAGATGAACAACTGGGCAATGAAAAAGCACGTCTGGTTGAAAAATTCATGGATTTATACTGGGGCCGTGCTCAGAATGGCGGACGGGATAAATTTAGCGATCATGTCGATAGCATTGCGCAAAGTAATCTTCCGATGATGACTTCCATAGAAACACTACCTTCCCCGCAGGTATTACATGCCAGTGAGGAGTTTATTTCAATGCCTGCTCCGCAATTTACCAGCGTTATTGACAGCTTGCCTCAGCCAGTCATGGGACAAGTCGAAACCACTACAGTTGCACAAAAAATGGCACTGCTTGAGGAAAATACCAACCGGATACCACGCGAGCAGTCAGCACCCTTGGTTTCGTCTGATGCAGGTAAAAATTTACAGCATGCAGCCACACAAGTAGCACAAGCATTATCTGCTCTTCTGACTGAGACAGATACTTCTGTGAACGCGCAAAATACACTTCAGAATAAGTTATCAGGATTACCAACTGCAGTGCCTTCAAAGCCTGAACAAGGATTGCAGTCGACAGTGATGGGGCAAGCTGACTCGACAAAAAGTGTCGGTCGTTCCAATAACTCGGTACAGCAATTGGTAAGAAAATTCGAGACACTGAATAATCAATCTCTGATGCGTTATGAGAATGTCGATAATGGAAGATCTCGGGGACTGGCTGACAGGATAAATGGTTCCTTGCAATCACAGGTGTCAAATGCTGATAAAACAGGATCCCAGTCGTTTAAACGAACACCTGTTAAATTTGATGTGAATGTTAACCAGACACCGCTCTATACAACGAACAGAACCATTGATCCGTTTAGTCGACATTCCGCAGATGTAAAGTATCTGGCTAATTCTTTTAACCAGAGGTCAGGAGAAGAGTTAGAGGATCTGGAACGCAATGGCGATTTGGTCAGTAGCTTATGAAACGAGAGATAATGCTCGATGAAGCACTACTTATTGTGAAAAACATTATTTATGAAGTCAATGGAACTCCAGTTGAAAATATTAATCTTAATGATAGTCTCATTATTGATTTAGCGATGGATTCCGTTGAACTAATTGATTTCATTATACGCCTCGAGGAATTCGGTGTAATCATCAAAGAGTCTCAACTATCAAATGCATTGACAGTTGAACAAGTCGTAAATATGTTATTAAAATAATATATTACATTCCTTGTGGTATGAGAATACCGCAAAGCCACATTGTATAAAATAAGGATATTAACATGGGTGTTTTATTCCCAACATATATTAATAGTTATCAGAATCTGACTAAGCTCAGTGGTGAAGTGATTTCGGAAAGTCAAAATATAGCATCCAAAGTCACGAGCAAAATAAAGGGTGGATTTATTTCTCTTTTAAATTCAATTTCTAATTCATTCACTTCATTAAAAAAAATGTTTTCTTTTTCAGCGGGAAATGAAATCACAAATAGTGATAAAAAAGATTCTGTACACCTGAAGGCGGAACCCTCAATTATAGACGAGAATGCAAAAGTGAACAGTGCGGATGATTTGTCTTCAACATCTACCCGAAAGAGTGAGTTTGAGAAATTAAAAGATGAAATGCATTTCAAGTTAAATTCCTGCTTTAAGCATCAGGTTAATAGCTAATATAATTTTCCTGAAACCAAAGCCAGTAAATACTGGCTTTTTCAATTTTTTATACATTGAAAATTAATCAGTGAATACGTACGTCATTTTATATAGTGATGAATATATAAAAATGATGCAACTGGGTTACCCATGATTAATGAAAGTACTATATACATTGCTATATAATGGGTACTCAAGTAAAAATCGAATAAGGGGTATTGATATGTCACTGCTGAAATGGCAACAACAATTTGAACATTATCTACATGAAAACTGGTGTCATAACGATAAATCCCATGATATTGCTCATTTACAGCGTGTCTGGAAAACGGCGCAACGGATCATGGCTGAAGAAAAAACAGCTTGTGACTTGGTGGTACTGACCGCCTGTTATTTTCATGACATTGTGAATTTACCGAAAAGCAGCCCTCAGCGACAGCAAGCTTCTCAGTTAGCTGCCTTGGAGACGATAAGAATATTACAGACTTATTTTCCGGACTTCCCCATTGAATATTATGATGCTGTTGCTCATGCCGTACAGGCGCACAGTTTCAGCGCGGCTATTACTCCAGAATCCATAGAAGCAAAAATTGTACAGGATGCAGACCGGCTAGAATCATTAGGCGCTATTGGATTGGCGAGGGTGTTTTATGTCTCTGGTGCGCTTGGTCGACCATTGTTTGATAGTGACGATCCTCTGGCGCTTCATCGGTCACTTGATGACAGTTACTATGCTTTGGATCACTTCCAGAATAAGCTCCTTAAGTTACCTGGTACTATGCAAACGGAGACAGGTAAAATGCTTGCCAGGCATAATGCAGATTTCCTGATTCAGTATATGGCTAAGCTTTGTGCTGAGTTAACCGGGGATTATCTGCAGATTGATGAAACAGTGGTACGGCGTTTTTCATAAACTTGCACGCCAGTTAGTACAATTCAGGAACTCGTATGGCTGATGTTCATAGCAAAGAAATCCGTAGTAAGAATATGCGAGCTATCTCAACCCAGCAAACGGCTATTGAAAAACAGTTTGCTGGATTGCTAACGGATTGTGGTATTTCATTTCGCATGCAGGATGCCTCTATTGCGGGAAAACCTGATTTTGTTCTTGATAGCCAGCGTTGCATTATTTTTACCCACGGCTGTTTCTGGCATCGCCATCACTGTTATCTGTTTAAAATGCCAGAAACTCGCTATGAGTTCTGGCTGAATAAACTGGAGAGTAATGTCGCCCGGGATCAGCGCAATATCATTTCTTTGGTAGCGCTGGGCTGGCGAGTTCTGGTGGTGTGGGAATGTTCCTTAAGAGGGAAGAGAAAACTGACACCACAGGCTATAACGGAACGACTGGAGGAGTGGATATATTCTGGGGTATGCCATGCAGAGATTGATATACAAGGCATACACCAACTGGATTTATAATCAATTCTTTAAAGATTATTTACTTATTTCTGAAGGAGAAGCTGCCGCTTTTTCTGGAAATAAATATTTACCCAGTGTCACCAGAACAACAGCAAAAATAATCACTCCCAGTGCCAGCCATTCAATAGGCGATAAATATTCGCCACCAAAACCCGTTCCTAATAGAACGGCTACTACTGGGTTTACATAGGCATAACTGGTAGCGACGGCGGGGGTGACATTGCGGATCAGATACATATAAGCACTGATGGCAATGATAGAACCAAAAATAGACAGATATGCAACCGCCAGTAAACCAGCGGTATCTGGCATCGTTGTGAGTCGTTCACCTGCGAGTATCGAGGCTGCCAGCAGGACAATGCCTGCGGTAAGCATCTCTATTGCACCAGCCATCATCCCTTTTGGTAACTCAATACGTGAACCGTAAACGGATCCAAATGCCCAGCTCACTGAACCCAGTAAAATTAACAGGGCTCCCCAGGGGTTACCGTTCAGGTTTCCTCCACTGTTCAATAAAACGATTCCGACTAAACCTATCGCGATACCAAGCCATTCCAGTTTACGGGTTTTAATGCCGAAAAAATGACTGAAGCAAAGGGTAAATAACGGCACAGTAGCAACCATAACAGCGGCAATACCCGAGGGAACCTGTTGATGCTCTGCTACAGTGACCAGACCATTACCAATGGCAAGCAGTAAAATACCAATCAGCACAGCGTTTAATAGTGGGCGTAATGGTGGCAGTCTGTGTCCCTTTAACAGCAGTACTGCCATCAGGAATGCACCGGCACCGATAAAACGGACGCCTGCCATCAACAGCGGTGGCCAGCTTTGTACACCGACAGCAATGACAAAATAGGTGGATCCCCAAATGACATACAAAGAGAAAAGTGCCGCTATCAATGGGAGTAATTGAGCTGAACGCAGTTGCATACAACCTCGTGATATTTCAATAGAGCCAGTAAGTTAACGCTAAAAAAATACAGATAGCGAGTATTTTAGTTGTTGTTGACATATTGATTTTTATTGACAAAACAAGCATAAATTGCGTAATGCACTTTACTCATTCCGATTTATTGCACATCAGACTTTGTCACTCTAGCTCTACGTATCACCCCCTCTTATAAGTGTAATAATTCTTTTTTGCCATTGAGTGTGTTTTTGTATTCCCCAAAAAAGACGCCAGATGAACCCGAATCAGTTTTCCTGATGACACATTTCCCGGCTTTCCTTTGAAAAAATCATTGATGATATTGATAAGTTATTGATAATGATTTTTACTTAACTGCTTTAGAGACTGGCTTAGCAAACAGGCTACCTGATACCATGCAGAGAATGGTCAGAATTCAGTTAAATAAGACCGCAGAGAAAAACGGGAGAGAAGTTCATGCAAATCAATGATCGTGTCACGGTGAAGACGGATGGTGGCCCAAGACGTTCTGGCGTTGTGATGGCTGTTGAATCTTTCAGTGAAGGGACGATGTATCTGGTCTCCCTTGAAGATTACCCTTTGGGGGTTTGGTTCTTTAATGAGGAAGGTCATCCGGATGGTATTTTTGTTGAAAAAGAAGCATAACATGCTCTGAATCTCCCATGTTAAGGGAAGGAAAATGATCATTTGCTGATGCTTGAGGCGATGATTGCTGTAACAGAATCGTAATAACGAAGTATCTTAAACGATTATGATTTTTTATATTCTTTGCCCGTCATCATGCAGGGCACAGATATAATTCAGTATTTTGATTGACTTGTTTTTTAGTCGCTTAGATTGATTACCGTATCTAATATGAGATATAAAATATTAAACCATAAAAAATACAAATCCATGTTATAAAAAACGTCTTTAATGATGAATCTATGACATATTCACTCTTTCCAGTCAGAGCAGATGAAGCGGATTGAGTTTTCTGTTGTCATTTTTACAAATAAGTCGAGCTGTGACCTGCGTAATTAATCATGAGTTTCATAAAAAAACGCAGGTCTTGCGAAGAAGCACCTCAGAGTTTAACAACAATACCATTAGTCATATTTTCTGTTAGCCGTGCAACATGAAAAATAACCTTTTTATTATGTGTTTTTATCTTTCTTTTGATATTACCTTTATGTGATGAAACTGTTTTAGGTTTTACTTTCATTTTTTCTGATATTTTACTTGTGTCCTGACCTTCCATCCAGAGTTTTAAAATGCAGTTTTCAGTTCTACTCAACGTTAATACTGGAATGTTAATATCAGTAATGCATTGGCCATTTCTTTGTAAGTAACCTTCCAGGATCTCATCTAAAAACTCAGGCTTAATTGATTTTGAACTAATCAATAGATTATTTTTTACCCGTAAAAATGCATCAAAGCTTGCATTAGCAATTGCCATAAAAACCAGGAAAAGAGTCTTTGCATGCAGATTAATGGTTGTTTTTATCTGGTAACTGTACTCTGCATTGTGAATAAAACAGTCCTCATTAATAAATACTACACGTGGGGATAAACTTTCGCAGGCATCTGCTAGTTCAGCTATTGTCTCTACACCAGAAATATTCTGACTATTTATTCCTCTACTCGTCAGGTAAGAGATAAGTCCTTGCTTAGTATAACTACACGAGTCCATGATGACTGTCGACATAATAACCCCAATTATGAATATCTTATTACTACTCTAATTTTACGTGCGGCGGCTGGGTTTTTTGAATAAATAATAGCTGCTCACTTTTCTCACTATACAATATATATCTTTCGATAAGCTGTACTCTCGTCATTACGCTTGGCTAGTAAAAAGTGAAAACGCTATTCTGTAAAGTAGATTATTGTTTTTCAGGAATTTTCGCAGCAAACACGCAAAAAAAAAGCGGATAATAATTTCATATGATTTGAAGAAGATGGGGTTTATTAGTGCTTTTAGACTATTACTAAATATTCAATTGAAACTCTTTTATCTTAAATTTTAAAACTAGGGGGCAGGTAGTTCGTTGATAATATTAGCGAGCAGATCAAATATTATGCTGAATAAATGTTCGGTAAAAGGGGCAACTAACGGCATCATTGCTGCAAAAACCAGCATGCCAATAGATAAAGTGACAGGAAAGCCTATAACAAAAACAGAGAGCTGCGGTGACATTCTGTTCAGCATACCAAGGGCAATATTCAGCGTGAGTAGCAGAGTAATAAGAGGTAAAGCAAGCATCAAGCCATTAATAAAAATAAGCCCGGCAGAACGCGTTAATGTCATAAACACCTGGCTATTAATCGCCATACCACTCACAGGCAAGGTATGAAAAGTATCAACCAGCATGGAAATAAGCCACAAATGGCCATTGAAAGTTAAAAATAACAGTATTGCCAGTATATCCAGAAACCGAGCAAGAACTGGCATATTAAGACGACTTCCAGGATCAAAAAAGGTTGCAAATGAGAGTCCCATTTGTAAACCAACAATCTCTCCGGCAGTACGTACAGCCGCAAAGGCAAACTGCATAGTAAATCCCAGAGCAATACCAATTAATAATTGTTGTATTGCAACCCAGAAACCATCAGCTGAGAAAATAGTAATATGAGTCACTGGTAAGGAAGGTGCGATGATCACCGTTATCATAATACCTAACGCTATCTTGATACGTTTAGGAATACTGCGTTCACTCAGTACAGGCGCGGTCATAATCAGCGCTAACACCCGTAACAGCGGCCAGAAATAGTGATTTAACCATTCAAGCCACTGATTGCTGTCAATCTGTATCATCCAATGATATAGGGTAAATTGGTTAATAGCGTGCGCATGTAATCAAGTAACAGATTCAGCATCCATGGTCCGGCAATAACGATGGTAATACATACAGCGAGGATTTTTGGAATAAATGACAGCGTCATTTCATTTATCTGAGTTGCCGCTTGCAGCAAACTGATGATCAGGCCACTGAGCAAGGCGACTAACAGTAGCGGTGCTGCCAGTGCCAGAGCGATTCTCATGGCCTCTGTCCCCATCATCATTACAGATTCTGGCGTCATGTCACTTCCCCTAACTGTAGAAACTTTGTGCTAAAGAACCGACCAGTAACTGCCAGCCATCCACCAAGACAAACAGCATCAGTTTAAAAGGCAATGCGATTGTTGCTGGCGGAACCATCATCATACCCAGAGACATCAGCACGCTGGCGATAACCAGGTCGATAATTAAAAATGGAATAAAGATGGTAAAACCAATCTGGAAAGCCGTTTTTAATTCACTGGTGACATAGGCAGGTAGCAGGATACGCATAGACACCGCTTCAGGTCCTGGTAGGGGAGGTGTATTCGCCAGACGGGCAAATAAGGCCAAATCTGCTTCGCGAGTCTGACGTAGCATAAACTCCCGTAGTGGTTCTGCCCCGGTCTCTAGCGCAGTTTCCAGACTCATTCTATTTTCACTAAAGGGTTTATAGGCGTCGTTATAGACCTTATCAAACACAGGAGCCATGATGAAAAAGGTCAGAAAAAGTGAGAGGCCAATCAATACTTGGTTCGGTGGTGCTGATGGTGTACCCAAGGCATTTCGAAGCAAGCCAAAGACGATGATTATCCGTGTAAAACTGGTCATCATCAGTAAAATCGCAGGAATAAAGGTTAACGAGGTAATAAATACCAGCGTTTGTACCGGTAATGACCAGCTTTGTCCGCCATTTGCCAAGGGTTGACTAATCAGACTTGGTAACTGAGCAAAAGTCGCACCGGGGATAACCAGGAGTAACAGAATGAGTACGCGTAGTCGCCCTGATCTCATCACGCTTTCCCGCTACGTTTTAACAATTTTTTCATTATATTCTGGAAATCAGCAGGATTATCCTGTGATAAAGGTTGTTCGCTTTCTACAGTCGCCGGTAGGGTATGCAAACGGGTGATTTGCGAGGCTGTTACACCCACTACCAGCCGGACATCCTCGATATCTACCACCACAATACGTTCCCGGGGGCCAAGACTCGCGCTGGCACTGATCTGTAGTGTTTTTTTACCGGCCATACTGGGACCTGAAAATCCAAAACGTCGGACAATCCAGGCGACCAGTAAAATCAGTATAATAATACCCCCAAGCGCTGCACTCACCGATATTAACGGTGAGTCAGTATGCACGGGAGCTGAGGGAGTCATTGACTGAGCCTTCATTTAGCGACTCAAACGACGCATTCGTTCAGAAGGTGTGATGATATCGGTAATACGCACACCGTATTTATCAGCCACCACGACCACTTCACCTTGAGCAATTAAATAACCATTAATCAGAATATCCAGCGGCTCTCCGGCAAGGCCATCCAGCGCGACAACAGACCCCTGCGTCAGACGCAGCAGTTCTTTGATAGTCATGCGGGTACGACCTAACTCAACGGTGAGTTTGACCGGTATATCCATTATTAAGTCAATATCTTGCAGATTTCCTGCAATGTTATTGTCTTCCAGTGCGCGGAAAACATTGTCGGCAGTATTTTTACTGGCACCTTTTTGTTCGTTTAAAGCATCAGCCCACAGGTCGTCAACTGAGTCAGTATTGTCATTAGGCGGTTGATTTATATCACTCATTTGAGCTGTTCCTCGTTCAGCGAATTCAATATCGGGTTGATCAAATGTTCAACACGCAGGGCATACTGATTATTCATCGTGCCATACTGGCTTGTGAGTACTGGCACGCCATCCACATGCGCAATGACCCTTTCTGGCTTATCTACAGGCAGTACGTCACCGGGCTTCAGTTTGAGTATTTGCGATAAGCGCAGCGGGATGTCAGCAAAGTTTGCGATAAGTTCCAGTTCAGAATGTTGAACCTGGCGTACTAACGTATCGCGCCAGTTTTGGTCTTCCTGACGAGAGTTTTCCAGCGGCGGGTTGACTAAAAGCTCACGTAACGGCTCAATCATGCTAAATGGCAAACAAATATTAAACTCACCAGTCAGGTTACCTATTTCCACATGGAAGGGCGTATTGACCACAATGTCATTAGGCGAAGTAGTAATATTGGTAAACTTCACTTGCATTTCTGAACGCACATACTCGATATCAAGTGGATAAATGGCTTTCCAGGCATCGCTGTAGGACTCCAGTGCCAGTTTTAGCATCCGATTGATAACGCGTTGTTCGGTATGGGTGAATTCACGCCCCTCAACTTTGGTTGGAAAGCGTCCATCGCCACCAAACAGGTTATCGACGGCAATAAAAACCAGACTCGGGGAAAACACAAATAAACCAGTACCGCGTAGTGGTTTAAGATGTATTAAATTCAGGTTAGTTGGCACCGGAAGGTTACGGGCAAACTCCAGATACGGCTGAATACGAATCGCACCCACAGTAATATCTGGGCCACGTCGCAGCAGGTTGAACAAGCCCATACGAAACTGACGAGCGAAACGCTCATTAATAATTTCCAAGGCTTGCAGACGTTCACGAATAACACGGCGCTGCGTGTTAGGATCATAAGGTCGAATGTCAGAGTTGCTGGCAGGCTTTTCTAACGGCATAGCGGCATTATCGCTATCACCATTCAACAGCGCATCTATTTCGGCCTGGGAAAGAATACTATCGCCCATAAAGTTACCGCAAAATGAAGGCGGTATACAGCACGTCGCTGACTACCTGTGGGTTTTGTCCGGCAACCAGAGGGGGAGCCAGCGTAGATTTTATCGCCTCAATTAACTTCAGCTTCCCGTCTTCGGTTGCCAGCATATTGGCATCCTGACGTGAAAGCAGGAGTAAAAGTCGGCTGCGTACTTCGGGTAAAAACTCACTCAGGCGCTGGCGAGTTTCTTCTTCTTGTAAACGCAAAGTGAGTCCGATGTACAAAACACGATCAGCATCGCCAAGATTGACGGTGAAAGTATCCAGAGCATAAAAAATAGGTGTAGCAGGAGAAGGGGGGGGATCTACCTGCTCGCTATTATCTTTTTGTTGCAAAATCCAATAGCTGTAGCCCGCGCTTGCGCAGGCTGCAAGGGTAATCAAAACCAGCAATGGCATCCATAAGGTGCGACGGCGGCCTTTTTTCGATGCGGTATTAGTCATTAAACGCTTTATTCCTATATCGCTACAGCTTTAACACGATTATCTCGTGTTTTGTGGTGGTCAACGCGTTGAAAAAGCCTATTTAATGTCTTCAACTCTGGCGTTTGTCTGTGTATTCAGGCAAAGGTATCCACGGCTCCGTTGTTTTGAGCCAGACGCTGCAGTGTCTCACTGCCTAACGTGATTTCATTATCATCTTGTGATTCAACAGAGAACGATCCGTTTTGTCGTGCGGCCTGTTGTTCCCGCTGCTCAGTATGCTGTTGCTGCATGGATCCTTCACCACCGACCTGGCTCTGGCTTAGCTGTAACCCACTTTCATTGAGTGAACTACGTAGCATGGGCAGAGCGGCTTCAATCGCGGCACGAACATGGCTGTGTGGTGACATAATTTGTAGCTGTAACTGGTTATCATCCAGTTTTAAACTGATCTCTATTTTCCCCAGGTGTTCAGGATGTAAACGTAATTCAGCATGCTGCTGCCCCTGGCGGGTGAAGAGCATGACCTGTTGAGACAATTGCTGCTGCCACTCCTGAGTGCCTAACTGGGAATTAAGTATCGGGGTAGTGGGTACAGCCAACGGTGTTACCGAGGATTGAATCGGGGGGCTGCTGCTAAAGGACGGACTCAGTAGTGTCGGGTTATCAGCGACTCGCAGGTTTACTTTATCGTCTGCCAGTGCAAAACGTCCGACTGAATGATCAGTACTGAGGGGATGAGAGCTATCTGTATCAGTATCGGCAGTTTGTGCGGCTACTGGATGTGGGGATGCGGCGAGGTTAAGGTTCAATCCTTTACTCGCTGTAGCTGGCTTGTCTGCAACAGCAGGTACCAGATTCATTGCTGTCTGCTGATGAGGCAGCATGGCAAATAAGGCACTTATCGCCTGTAAATCAGGTTCCGTATCCGTATCCAGGTCTGCTTTATCACCTGCCGTGAGTAACGCTTTCGCAGCGGTCGTATTTTTACCCTGTGGAGCCAGTAAGGCTGCCAGGGTTTCTTGTGGCTCAGTGGCTATCTTACCGGTAGGAAGCTCTGCTACCACATCGGTTGCCAGCTTGAGACTGTCATGTTTGATGCTGTCATTTTTCGCGGCAACTTTGCGCAAAACTGTCTCATCAGAAGTCGATATCAGGCCTGCTTTAGCCGTGCGTATGAACTGTAAAAAATCCTCTGCAATCTCTTCGCCGTCACTTACCTGGATGCCCGGTGCATCGGGTTTAGCAATCAGTTTTTGTTGTGTAACATGGGGCAGTGTTATCATTCACCTTTCCTCTGGATGGCGCGCTGGGCGTACTCATCCATTTGCTTCTGGTCGAGTTTATTTTCGGCAAGCAGAGCTGCTGTTGCTTTTCTTTCCTGCAATGTTTGCCAGGCTTGCAATTTTTTTTTCTTTTCGCGCCAGACATTCAGGGCCTGTTCAACTTTATGATGCCACTGCATCAGTTGCTGACGATGTTGCTCAATCGCTTTCTCAAGCGTCAGAATAAATTGCTGATAGTTATGCCAGCGAGCATTAGCCATTCCCTGAGACATATTGCTATTAAGCGCACTGCGATACTCGTCCTGGTAGTTCATCAGCATATCGAGTTGTTGCTCCGCATGCTGATGACCGCGACGCATGTCACCCAACATAATGGCTGCCTTCTCCACTTCCTGAGAAGCAAGTACACTCAGAGTGTCCAGGGCACTAGATTGAGCCATGTTTATCTCCTGTTAAATCGCTGGAAGCAATGTCGCTAATGCCAGACAAGACTCTTCCCAGCCATCACGTTCATCGATACCTTGTTGTAAAAAGGCTTCCAGAGCTGGCCAAAGGGCAATCGCGTTATCTAGCATCGGATCGCTTCCTTTGGCATAGGCGCCTACATTGATCAAATCGCGGTTACGCTGATAGCTGGAGAGCAACTGTTTAAAATGCCGGACTCGCGCATAATGTTCATTGCTTATGAGTGACGTCATAGCACGGCTGATAGAGGCTTCAATATCAATCGCCGGATAATGACCGGCTTCTGCTAAGCGACGTGACAGGACGATATGACCATCAAGAATGGCACGTGCTGAGTCAGCAATCGGATCTTGCTGGTCATCTCCTTCGGTCAGCACCGTATAAAAAGCAGTAATAGAACCGCCGTCTTCAGTGCCGTTACCGGCTCGTTCAACCAGGGCCGGCAGCTTAGCGAATACTGAAGGTGGATAACCTTTGGTCGCAGGTGGTTCACCAATGGCCAGGGCAATTTCACGTTGTGCCATAGCGTAGCGAGTCAGGGAGTCCATAATCAGTAAGACATGCTGGCCACGGTCACGAAAATCTTCAGCGATACGTGTGGCATAGGCGGCACCTTGCATACGTAATAGCGGAGAAACATCTGCGGGTGCGGCGATCACCACGGAGCGAGCGCGACCTTCAGCGCCTAGAATATTTTCGATAAAATCTTTAACTTCACGGCCACGTTCACCAATTAAGCCAACGACGATGACATCGGCTTCGGTATAGCGAGCCATCATCCCTAACAACACGCTTTTGCCGACGCCAGAGCCGGCAAATAGCCCCATACGCTGGCCACGCCCGACGGTCAGTAATGCATTAATGGGCCGGACACCGACATCAAGTACATTCTCAATCGGGGTGCGTTGCAATGGGTTAAAAGGAGATGATCCTAGTGAGCCCTGAAAAGGGGTATCAGGGGAGGGGAGACCATCCAGTGGGCGACCACTGCCATCCAGTACCCGCCCCAGCAAACGTGGACCCAGTGGCAGTTGTTTACCACCTTGTTTGCCACTCAGAGTCGCCGCCCTGGCATAGACGCGAGCACCAGGCAAAATACCTTCGACTTCTTCCAGCGGCATCAGGAACAGTTTATGGCCATTAAATCCGACAACTTCACTTTCAATATCACGATCATGTTGCTCAATGATACAGGTAGCACCCAATGGTAACTGGAGTCCGGTGGCCTCCAGTACCAGGCCAGTCGCACGGATCAGACGGCCATACTGGCGCACTGCAGGTAATTGAGCCATTCTGGCCTCGACGTTATCGAGGGTATCGAGCCAGCGTGCCAGTCGGGCAGTCATTACAGTACTCCCGGTGCCGCCAGGCGACACAGTTCCTGCCAGCGCGTGGCGATGCTGGCATCTAAATCCCCTTCATCAGCAGAGACTTTGCAGCCTCCCTGATGCAAAGATGGATCACCGCGTAATCGCCAGCCATGTAAATTCAAGGTTGCGCCCAGTACATCTTCAACACGTTGTAAATCATCTGGATGCACACGTAATTGAGGTTTGCCGCTAAATAACGGTTCCTGTGCCAGCAGGCCCTGAATCTGTTTAATCAGGGCTGTACTGTCGACGGAAGGTGTCTGACCAATCACCTGACGTGCGGCTTCCAGTGCCATTTGCATTAGACGTGAGGCAATCACACTGTCCAGTGCATCAAGGGTGTACTGGAATTCACTGACCAGTTGTTGCATGCGAGCATGAATCGGGGCCTGCTGCTGCTTTGCTTCAGCAATACCCTGTTCCAGTCCCTGCTGAAAGCCTGTTTTTCGGCCTTCTTCCAGACCTTCGCTATGACCGGCAGTAAAACCGGCGCGCTGCCCCTGTTCGTGGGCCTGAGCCTGAATCATTGCCAGATTCTGCGCGCTGTCCATTTCTGGAGAAGACTCCTGTTGCTGTAACTCAGGGTCAGCAACAGCAGGCTCCTGATGTTCAAATACTGGTGTCGGACAGGTGAGATCGTCCGGAATCCATGGTTTCCAGGCTTGGGTATCAGACATAGGTGTCCTCGCTGCTACCAATCACCATTTCGCCGGTTTCTGCCAGTCGGCGAACAATCAGCAAAATGGCTTTCTGTTCGTTTTCGACCTGAGACAAACGGACCGGACCACGGTTGTTCAAATCATCGAGCAGAATATCGGCAGCACGTTGTGACATATTGCGCAGGAACTTCTCGAGCAACTGCGGCTCTGCCCCTTTCAGTGCCACCAGCAGAGATTCGGACTCCACTTCCTGAAGCAGGCGCTGAATACTGCGATCGTCCACGCCGACCAGATTTTCGAACAGAAACATTTCGTCGATGATTTTCTGTGCCAGCTCACCGTCAAAGTCGCGTACTGCGCTAATAACTGTTTCTTCCTGCTGTGTTTTCATCAAGTTAATGATTTCTGCTGCGGTTCTTACGCCACCCATTTTGCTGCGCTTGAGATTCTGACCATCCAATAAGTTATTCAGAACTTCGGTCAGTTCTGCCAGTGCAGCAGGCTGTACGCCACCAAAGGTCGCAATACGTAACATAATGTCATTTCGCGCCCGCTCATCGAATAACGCCAGAATATCCGCAGCCTGGTTGCGTTTTAAATGCACCAGAATGGTGGCAATAATCTGTGGATGTTCATCCCGAATCAGATCGGCAGCACTTTGCGGTTCCATGAAGTTCAGTGTTTCAATACCGCTGGTGGTATCGCGGGTATCGAAAATATCCTCTAACAGGCTGGCAGCACGTTCTGCACCCAGTGCTTTTACCAGGACTGAGCGCAGATAATCGCCCGCATTAACACTCAAGGCGGCAAATTGCTCTGCTTCTTGTTCAAATTCCGATAGTACTTCGGTAAGGACTTTGTTCGAAATTTGCTGAACATTGGCCATCGCGGTACTCAGATTCTGCACTTCACGCGGATTAAGGTGTTTAAATACCTCGGCGGCACGATCTTCGCCGATAGTCATCAATAAAATCGCACTTTTCTCGGTTCCGGTCATGCTCATAGCTCAGTACTCATCCATTGGCGGATCACTAGCGCAACGACGCGAGGATCACTGTCTGACAGGTCACGAACTCGCTGGCTCATAATTTCAATACCCAGCCGCTGATTCATCTTACGTTGCTGTATTTGTTCATCACGCGTCTGATGTACGGTAGCGGCGGGCTCTTCTGCTTCTTTACGAGCCTGTTGTGTTTCGGTGGCCAGTCTTATCGCTTCGGTATGCTGAGTGATCAGCGGTCGTATTGCTTTACGCCACAGTAACCAGGCCACTAGCAGCACAAGTAACCAGCGTCCAGAAGAGAGCAACAGATCGAAGAACATCGGTGACTTCCAGAATGGCGGATTGTCGAGGGTTTCATCTTCAACAGCGCTAAACGGAGAGTTAACCACATTCAGGGTATCGCCACGTGTCTGTGAGAAGCCCATAGCTTCACGGGTCAGACTCTCAATCTGTTTTAACTGGTCTTCACTCAGCGGAGCAGGCGTTCCGTCTGGCAGCAGGCGATAATTAATGACTACGGCAACGGACAGACGCTGAACATCACCGACATTGAGACGGGTGTGACGAATAGTCTTATCCACTTCATAGTTGGTGGTTTCATCCCGAACGTTATTGTGGCTACCATTCTGGCTGGCAGCGCTTGCTGCGGCTGGCTGATTATTGCCTTGCGCGTCAGGCTGAGCGGGGGGAGTAATTGGTGCCGTGTTAGCGGGTGCGGGTTGATTCGATAATGCACCAGGAATACCGCCCGGAAACTGACCATTTGACTGGTTGCTTTCATTTAACTGGCGTGAGCGTATTGCACTTTGCTCAGGATCCCCATTGGGGCGATATTGCTCTTCAGTCTGTTCTTTGCTGGCAAAGTCAATCTGCGCGGTGACTTGAGCGTGGACGTTACCACTTCCGACAATGGGAACCAGAATGGACTCAATACGGCGCTGATAACGACCTTCAACATCAGTGGTGTAATTTAATTGGGTATCATTGAGTGCTCGTCCTGGCGTTTCCGAACGAGTCAGCAGATGCCCCCCTTGATCGACTAACGTCACATTGCCCGGCGGGAGACCCGCAACAGCACTGGAGACCATATGTACGATAGCGTTGACCTGGCCTTCATCCAGCGCCCGGCCGGGCTCCAGATTCAAAGTGACTGAGGCAGAAGGTGCTTTTTGCTCACGAACAAACAGAGAAGGTTTTGGCATTGCCAGATGGATACGGGCACGTTTAACCGGGCCGAGGGTCTCAATTGTTCGCGCCAGCTCGCCTTCCAGTGCACGCTGATAGTTAACTTGTTCGCTGAACTGACTGATACCAAATTTTTCTTTATCCAGCAGTTCAAAACCCACTGCGCCACCTTTTGGTAATCCTTGCTGGGCAAGGCGCAAGCGCAAATCGTAGACTTTATCGTCAGGTACCAGAATAGCACTACCATTGTCTGAATAACGATACGGAACATCCATCTGCGTCAATTGCGTGACAATAGCTCCGCCGTCTTGATCGGATAAATTATTATACAGTACACGATAATCAGGCGTTTTCGCCCAAAGTACCAAGGCAACAATAATGGCAATTGCAGCGGCTGCAGCCACAATAAGAGGGAGCTTCGGGTTGGCACGCAGGCTGGTTAACCACTCAGTTGCCTTATCAGGTGGCGTTTGTGCCTGTGTTGCGGCCGTCATTCAGCACCTCGTCGCGCAGCATATACAGAGTTATTCGAATAAAGAGTGAACACAAAAGGCTCCCAGAGAGACTAATACAACAAAAATGCCACAATATGGCAGTATCATTATTTTCTTTTTAGAGAATATCTATGGCTGAATTAGCCCGGTTTTTTGCATCTAATTAGCGCCTTTATTCTGCGGGTAAGATGCTAGTCTGCTAGTGATAAACCAACAGGGGAAACCAGATGGCCATTCAGGGTATTGAAGGCGTACTGCAACAGTTGAAAGCAACAGCTGTTCAGGCACAACAAATTACACCGCAACCACTGGCAGCGGGGAGTGTGAATTTCGCGGGTGAGTTACAGGCAGCACTCGGCCGTATTAGCGAAGCCTCAAATACAGCAAGGACTCAGGCAGAGAAATTTTCTCTCGGTGTTCCTGGTATCGGGCTGAATGACACGATGGTTAATCTGCAAAAATCCTCCGTATCATTAGCGATGGGTATTCAGGTGCGTAACAAACTGGTGAACGCCTATCAGGAAATGATGAACATGCAGGTTTAATATTATAAATTGATTGATTTTAAACGATATTTAAATGAAATTGCGCTGGTGCGTGTACAGGCATACTGAACTTGGTCACGGGAGCAGAGGTGATATCATCGCCTCATGACTCAAACAGATTTCAGACTCGAAGCAGCCCAGCTTACTTGCAAAAGTAATCACATGCTTTCTCTATTCCGTCGATGAGTCTCCAGTCTGTCACTCCCCATTCCACCTTAAGCTCAATTCCCTTCCGATGGTTATTTCCTGCATAGTGGCGCTCTATACACCGGTACACATCAAATGGGAGCATGGTAAGAAAGATATTCTTCAACTCATCTTGCTTTGGTTGCGAACGCTCAGCCAGGAAAACGCTTGCGATTATTAGCACTCTTGCAATGTCCGCTTTGGCTATCTCATCAAGAGACTCAAATGTTGTTTTTGACATCGCAGAATCAATTCTTTTAACCATGGACAGGATAAAGTCAGTGTCACTTTTGTGCCTCTGTTCACTCATTATATCGGAGCTGTTTTTTGCTGACCGGTAGGCCATGTATGTTGCGATGGCCGTTGCAATCGATGATATTCCAGCAAAAATCCCAGCCCAATGTTCTGCGTGATAGCTCATCATTAATTCCATTAATAAATGATTAATCATTGAATGTATCATCGATGGCGAAGAGTGACTCATCGCATTATTAAGCCAGACGGCTTTGGTGCTGTGGCTAATGTTGCGGCGCGGCGCTTCCATACCATCCATGCAACAGCCATACTCCGGGCCATAATCCCCTTCATCACCATAGCATCGGCTCTCTTCGAAAGCTGCGTCGGTGAGACATCTGCGTCATGCAGCTCTTTGAGCGTAGCAGATTAATACTGCCGTTTAGCTCTTTTTAAAGCGGTCTGGCATTCGCTATCTTATCGTTCTCCCGATAAAGAGCGGTGCTGTGAATCGATTTTTGGTATTTCTGGCCATGAGTATTCGTTATCAATAGTGCTCCCTGGCGTCATTCATTCACGGTACCTGGCTAAGCAGTTATTAATCCAGGTCATGAAACCTGCTGATTTTCGTGATAACCGCTTACGGTTTGGTCGAGAATCCGGTATTTTTACAATATTCGCAGGGAGTTCGCCGCTAATAACAGGAGTAAGACGACTTTATGAGCCCGCAAGAGATGCTGGAAAAAAAGACGGTTTTATTGACCCCGGAACTACAGCGTGCGGCGGATTTTATTCGCCAGTATCCTCAGGATGCAATGACCTTATCGATGCGTGCTTTTGCCGCCCAGGTTGGTGTGAAACCTGCAACGTTATTGCGTCTGGCGCAACGTCTGGAGTATTCCGGGTGGGAAGCCTTTAAACTCGACTTTGTTCAGGCTCTGGGGCTGAACCAGGAAAGTTATCAAAGTCGGGCTAAAAAACTGTTAAGCCACAGCAGCTCGACCACGCTCTATCAGGCAATGTTTAATGCCCATAATGAAAATCTGGCCGAGACCTGGCAACAAAACCATCAACAAATGAGCGCTGCTATTGAAGCATTGTATCGTGCAGAGCATGTTTATGTCTGTGGTTTCCGTGCCAGTTACCCAGTCGCCTATACTTTTTTTTATAGTTATCGGTTATTTGACAAAAAAGTGTCATTGATTGACGGCCAGGCCAGTAACTATGAGGTCTTTACCCGGGAGCTGACCACCGATGATGTGGTGCTGATGATTGGTTTTTCCCCTTATTCCCGGGAATCGCTGGACGTGCTGGAAGCGTGCCGTTGTGCCGGAAGTAAAGTTGTTGCGCTGACTGATTCTCCGCTGTCACCACTTGCACAATATGCGACCCATGTACTCTACTTTGCATCCCATAGCCCTTCGTTTTTTCCCTCCGTTGTGGCGGCAATGGGAATAGCAGAGTCACTGCTCGCACTTTTGGTTACCCGTTATGGAGATAAAGCAGTAGGGCAGATAGCCAGTGCAGAGCAATTCTTTTTCTCTTGTGGGGCCTGGGTGAAGGCAACTAACTAACAGAATTACTGCTAGAATCGAATCTTATCCAGATTAATAAGGGGATGGGGATGAAACAAGGATCACTGATAGCAGCGCTATTTTTGCTGGCAGGTTGTGCTGAGGTCAAAGAGTATTCTGGTGTCATCGCGCATCCGGCACCCGTCGGTCTGACGGGGTACTGGCAATCAGTCGGTCCACAAAACGAACTCATCAGCCCCGAAGCCCGGGCATCGTTGGTGATAATGCCAGATGGCACCACGCTCGACTGCCGCCAGTGGCAGCGAGTCATTGCTTTATCAGGTAAGTTATCGCTGAAGTCGGATGGCGAGAGCTGGCAAAATATGACCGAGAAAGACGATATTTACTCTCTGGCGCTGCATGATAATCAGCTGAAATATGCGGGAATGACCCTGCAGCGCGTGAGTAAGCTAACAAATGAATGTGCTCAGGCTTTGCAGGCAGTGAGTGCGAAACAACCGCTTTCCTGAGCGTAGCTTGCGACTATCATTTGCTGGTTGTCACCGGATCCGTATCCAGTTTATTGGCGGGTAGTAATAACATACCTGCCAGTCGGCCGTAAGCAAGATTCACTGACTTCTGTTTATTGCCTTGATTAATAAGATCTCTTAGCTCGGACATTCGCTCCAGTAACAGTCGTTTTACCTCAGTTTCATTTTCCAGCAACTGGCGTAAAATTTCCCGTATTTTGCTGGGGAAGGGGCTGTCAGCAGCATGACTATTGCTAGCTGAAAGCATATTCACATGCTGAATATAATCCAGTTCTCCGTCGATTAACGCCTCCCAATGTTGAGTTTTAGCCAGAGTAAGCATTTGGTTACTCAGCAACAGTAACTGCTGCCAGTCCGTAAGTGATGGAGAAATGAGAGTCATTACTGCATATCCTGGGTCAAACCAGCTGAAGGATTAATTTGTTTCCACGCATCAGCGATATCCTCCAGGAGGCGCTGCACTTCAGCGAGGGCATCTTGGTCATTGCGGAGATTGGCTTCCAGCAAACGCCGCACCATATAGTTATACAGGCTATCAAGGTTGCCGGTTAATTCACTATTGACTGAATGGTCAAAACCCGCCTGCAGGCCGTTAGCGATAATATTAATTGCCTTTGATATCGCCTGTCCCTTGCCGGTAATTTCCCCTTGTTCCATCAGGATTGTGGCCTTTTTTAAGGCACTAATGGCACCTTCAAACAGCATCGCCACTAACTGATAAGGCGATGCACTGAGCACCGCACTTTCCAGGCCGACTTGCGCGTATGCATTGACTCCGGCGCGATTGTACATCTGTATATCCTTTTATGAATTCATAGCCGAGAACTGTTGAGCAAGATAATTTCCAGTATTGGTCAGTTTATTCACCAGGGTATCGAGTTGGGTAAACTGTTTTTTATAACGCTCAATAGTGTTATTAATACTGATATTGGTGGAGCTGATTTTTTCATCGATGTTTTTCAGGCTTTTATCAATACCATTGGTGGCATTTTGTATTGCTCCATCACTGGCCAAAAAACCAGTTAATAGTTTATTGGCCACGACTCCAAATCCGGTTTCTTCACCGTCACCGGTAAAAAAAGCATTAACGCTGGCAGGCTTTTCGCTGAGAGCTTTGTCCAGTTTTTCATCGTCAACAGTCAATTTACCCGTAATATCTTGGGAGACCCCCAGTGAAGAAAGAGTAACAATATCACCGGATTGCGGCGTAGAGAGCATTGCGCGAAGCTGGGTTTGAATATTGCGCAGGGTACCATCGCCGATCAGATCCCCATTGCTGCTGTCCTGGGTATTACTGCCTTTCTCAGTGGCCGTATATTTTGTCTGCGAGTCAATGGTGGTCTGAAGTGAGTTATAAGCATCAACAAAGGCCTGAATCGCATCTTTCATGGGGGCGGTATCTTTAATCACAGTCAGCGGTTCAGGTTTACCGACATTGGTCTGTGTTAGATTCAGGGTTACCCCTTCAGGGGCATCAGTAATGGTGTTGCTGCTACGTTTAATCTCAATATCATTAATTTTCAGTAATGCATCTTTTGCCGCCACCGTCTCTTTCATACCATTCGGTTGCTGTGCGTCCGGAGAGTAATTCAGCTTACTCGCCAGTGTTGGGTCATTCGCCACCGTAACCGTCATGGCGTTATCTTCCCCGGTATCACGGGAAGTAAAGGATAAATAATAAGAGTTATCATCGGCTTTAATAATGCTGGCGCTAACACTGCCCTGCTGTTTATTGACAGCATCGCGGATTGCCGTCAGTGAGGTTTGATCATCACCTAGCGTCACACTGAACGGTTCCTCTTGCCCTTTTTGGGTAAAAGTAAGGGTTCGGGTTGCACCTCCAGTAACGGTGCCACCTTGCGCAGTATCCTTACTGTCAAATTGACCAGACACTAATGATTGAGCCTGTGCCAGCTGGGTCACTTCTATGGAGTAGTTACTGGCAGAGGCTGAAGCATCAATCGTGGCGGTAAACGCGGTATTAGTGCTAGCCACTTTGGTGGTGGCAATATTCTGTGCTTTTGCTAACGCTTCAGCAGCGCTTTGCACTTTTTGTACAGAGCTTTGTACGATGCTCCAGGCAGTGAGTTTTGCTTTATAGGAGCTTTGCTGAATCGTCAGCGGGGTTAATCGCCCTTGCTCTGCTTTCGTTAAATCATCTAGTAAGCTACCGAGTTGCAGGTTCGATCCGACACCGAGTGCACTGACGCTGGCCATAATTTTTTCCTTTATTAAACGAAGATTAATGACATTGTCATCGGCAACGCAGGCAAAAAGTTTAATAGAAAATTATCAAGGTAATAGCAAGGTTAAGCGATATTTTAAGGTGGATTTTAGTGAATGGCAGAAATCACTAAAGGTTGGTTTAAGAGCGCCGATAACAGGGAGGAATATGATGGAGCCGCAGGCTGCATTGACCACACTAACTAAAGGAATAACCACTATGGCAGTAATTAATACCAATAGTTTGTCGCTGATGACCCAGAACAACCTGAATAAATCCCAGTCTTCTCTGGGGACAGCGATTGAGCGTCTGTCTTCTGGCCTGCGCATAAACAGTGCTAAAGATGATGCCGCCGGTCAGGCGATTGCCAACCGTTTTACTTCCAATATCAATGGATTGGGAGTTGCTGCTCGTAATGCTAACGACGGTATCTCTCTGGCGCAGACTGCTGAAGGTGCATTAAGCGAAATCAATAACAACCTGCAGCGTATTCGTGACCTGACGGTGCAGGCGCAGAACAGCTCTAACTCCGCTTCTGATATTGATTCCATTCAATCTGAAGTGAACCAACGTCTGGAAGAAATTGACCGTGTAACTAAAGAGACTGATTTTAACGGTATTAAAATTCTGAATACCGGTGCTGATGCTACCACTGGCGTATATAACTTCCAGGTTGGTGCAAAAGATGGTGAAAAGATTGCGATTAATATCGGCGCGAGTAATGAGTGGAATCTGAAATCTAATACTGATATCGCAGTAGCAGATATGGAGAATGCCGGTGTTGTCAACGGTGAAACGCGTGCCGTGGACGCTAAAGGGTTTGATGTTCTGGCTGCAGCGACCCCTGCAAATCCAGGTGCAGTTCCTCCTACTGCAGCAACAGGTCCACTGGCAACAATCGATGATGCCTTGAAGGCTGTTGATAGCCAGCGTAGTTTACTGGGTGCTTCTCAGAACCGTTTTGAATCAACCATTGCTAACCTGAACAACACCGTTAATAACCTGACAGCAGCGCGTAGCCGTATTCAGGATTCTGACTACGCGGTGGAAGTGTCTAATATGTCCCGTGCCCAGATCCTGCAGCAGGCAGGTACTTCGGTACTGGCGCAGGCAAACCAAGTACCACAGGCGATGTTGTCTCTGTTACGTTAATTTTAATTTAACTGCAATAAAAAACCCGCCCTGGCGGGTTTTTTTATTGCAGTTGAACAGCTGTTATTGCGCAAACATTTCTTGTGAAAACGTTGTGGTCGATCCCTGCTGGTAACCTCATTGGGTCAGGTGAAACAACGGGACAAATATTTCCAAAGATTGTCAACTGTCCTTGGTTGCTTTTTTCGCCCGTGCTTGCTCGCTACTGTCAAATATACCCGCTATTTGCCCCACTATTCTGACGATTAAAACGCCTACAGAAACGGATAATTGTGCCGATGAATTAACACATGCAAGGCTGTTTATGGTGAACGCACTCTATACCTCCGAAGGTGTCATGGATAAACACTCACTGTGGCAGCGCTATGTTCCATTGGTCCGCCATGAGGCATTGCGTTTACAAGTTCGTCTACCCGCCAGCGTTGAACTTGATGATCTGCTGCAAGCCGGAGGAATTGGCTTACTTAATGCGGTGGAACGTTATGACGCTTTGCAAGGTACTGCTTTTACTACTTATGCGGTACAGCGTATTCGTGGGGCGATGTTGGACGAATTGCGCAGTCGAGATTGGGTACCACGCAGTGTCAGACGAAATGCGCGTGGTGTGGCCCAGACTATTGGACAGCTGGAACAAGAACTCGGGCGTAATGCCACAGAGACAGAAGTGGCGGCGCGATTAAATATCTCGCTGGAAAACTATCGCCAGATGTTGCTCGACACCAACAATAGCCAGTTGTTCTCCTATGACGAATGGCATGAAGAACACGGTGATGGCATTGAACTGATAACCGAGCAGCATCAGCAGGAAAATCCGCTCCAGGCTTTACTGGACGGTGATCTGCGGCAACGGGTAATGGAAGCCATAGAAAAATTACCCGCTCGTGAGCAACAGGTTTTGACCCTTTATTATCAGGAAGAACTCAATCTCAAAGAGATTGGTGCAGTGCTGGAGGTAGGGGAGTCAAGAGTCAGCCAGCTACACAGTCAGGCGATTAAACGTCTACGAAGCAAGCTGGGTAAGTTATAGGTCTACCGAAAAATGCTATAACGATGGGGAATAAAAATGAGACAAAAACAAGCTCAAAGACGACCCTTAAGTCGCTACCTGAAAGATTTTAAACATATGGCAACGCATTGTGCTCACTGTAGCAAAGTGCTGCACAGAATAACCCTGACCCGGGACGGTGCTATTGTTAATAAAGTCAGTATTGCTCAGCTTGATACTCTGATCACTGACGCTGACTGGCAAGAAGAACAGGTTCACTGGGATGCTCTGTGTCGTTTTTGCGGCGATCTCTATTGCAAAGAGCAAAATAACTTTTTCGATATTATTGGCTTTAAAAAATATCTGTTTGAACAGACTGAAATGAGCCATGGCACCATTCGTGAATATGTGGTGCGGGTGCGTCGACTGGGTAATTATTTTAGCGAGAATAGTGTGCGGCTGCCTGGAAAGTCAAACGCATCTTGTCTGGAAGAACTGAATGACGGGTTACCTCAGACAAGTACAAATAATTATCGTATTGCTCTGCGTAAATATGATCAGTTCATCAGCAATAGAAACAGTGAAATATGTTAGCGATTTGTTTCTCTGGATAAGGATGTCCAATCGTGGGAGCACAAAATGCCCCGTATCGGGAGAACGCATTTTTTAAGCAAGACCATAACGTCAGAAAATCTTCATCTGTATTTTTCCTCTACTGAACGACAAAATCTCCATCACCAGGCATAATCATGCTTACTTTCATTCTTGTGTCAGAGGCTTTATGTCGCTCAATAACTTAGTTCGCTTCCCCCGTCTTGAATTGCTGGGTGCTCCCACTCCACTGGAATATTTACCCCGCTTTTCTGATTATCTTGGGCGGGAGATTTATATTAAACGAGATGATATGACTCCCGTTGCACTGGGGGGAAATAAGCTGCGTAAGCTCGAGTTTTTGGTAGCAGAGGCATTAAGCCAGGGCGCAGATACTTTAGTGACTGCTGGGGCAATCCAGTCAAATCATGTGCGTCAGACGGCGGCAGTGGCAGCAAAGCTTGGGTTGAATTGCGTGGCGCTACTGGAAAACCCTGTCGGTACACAAGCCACAAACTATCTGACCAATGGTAATCGTCTGTTACTTGACATGTTTAATGCAGAAATTGAAATGTGCCCGGTACTCGACCGCCCCAACCAACAGCTTGCTGAGCTTGCTATCCGCCTGGAAGCGCAGGGTTTTCGTCCTTATGTGATCCCCGTTGGCGGTTCCAGCGTGCTGGGTGCTTTGGGCTATGTGGAAAGCGCGCAGGAAATTGTTCAGCAATGCGAAGGCGCAGTGGCACTCTCTTCCGTGGTAGTCGCATCGGGTAGCGGTGGAACTCATGCCGGGCTGGCAGTGGGGCTTGAGCAATTAATGCCGCAGGTAGAGCTGATAGGTGTCACGGTATCAAGAAGCGGTGAGCAGCAGTTACCGAAAGTGGCGGGTCTGCAACAAGAGGTGGCAGAGTCTCTGGAGCTGCTTGCTCAAAAACCGATAACCTTGTGGGATAACTACTTTGCGCCCGGTTATGGCCGCCCCAATGACGCGGGGATAGCGGCGATTAAATTGCTGGCACAGCTGGAAGGAGTGGTACTCGATCCGGTCTATACGGGCAAAGCCATGGCGGGATTAATTGACGGTGTTGCACAAAATCGTTTTAAAGATGAAGGACCGATTTTGTTTATTCATACGGGAGGCGCTCCGGCACTCTTCGCCTATCATCCTGAATTATAATTTTATCGCCAGGGAATCAGGGAGTGGGCGGACACTCAGGCAATGAGGAAGATCGGATTAGCCAAGCGCGGTATGGTGATGGCTGGCAAAGCTGATGCTGCCAGCCATCCGGATTTATTGCTTGTAAGCCTGTTTTATTTGTTTCACAGTATTACAAAACACCTCAGCCTGGGCAGTATCGTCCATTTCGGCGATTTGCTTTTCCATTTTCAGTATTACACGTCCTGCATCGGCCTGACCCATAGCCAGTAACATCTGAGTTAACAATGCCTTCAGGCAAGAAACTTCACTCGCCAGCTGGCGGGTATTCTCTTCCGTGGTAAAATCAGGAGTACTCATTTACGTTCCTCAATGCTTGGTGATTTCGCTGTCTCAGCGCGGTGAAATATTAAGGCGGCGGAGTATATCATGACTTGAGTGAATTCTTCCCCCGATACCGCTGAAAACCTCTGATATCAATCTGCATATACTCTAGTTGGGTTATGAAAAAATGTGCAGATAGAACCAAGTCTGATAAACCGTTATACTAATCGGACAGATTTTAGTTCAGTGACAGTGGCAGATGTAATAAAGGTGCGTATATCGACGAAAATAAGAAGGGTATTATTCTGTAAGCCGTTAATTAGTCGATTGTTAGTTTTTTAAACAGACTATCGACCAAAAAGATAAGAAAACTCTTCATAATGCGTTGTTGTCTACGCTTATAGCAAATTGAATTTGCCTCTCGCCTGAAAAACGTTACTCTATGAATCGTACTCATCAGTCACGTTATCCCTTTTCTGGAGATTTATTCTTTGACCAACGTACTTCTTGTTGATGACCATGAGTTGGTGCGGGCAGGGATACGACGTATTCTGGAAGATATTAAAGGCATTAATGTAACGGGTGAAGTTAATTGCGGTGAAGATGCCATTAAATGGTGCCGTAATCAGTCGGTAGATGTGGTTTTAATGGATATGAATATGCCGGGGATCGGCGGATTGGAAGCCACCCGCAAAATTTTACGTTACGCGCCCGATATCAAAGTCATCATGTTGACGATTTATACTGAAAATCCCTTACCCGCAAAAGTCATGCAAGCTGGTGCCGCTGGCTATTTGAGTAAAGGCGCAGCGCCGCAAGATATGGTTAATGCGATTCGTCTGGTTATGTCGGGACAACGTTATATAGCGTCCGATATAGCGCAGCAAATGGCGTTAAGTCAGATTGAACCCGATAAATCAGCTTCTCCTTTTGACTGTTTATCAGAGCGTGAATTACAAATCATGCTGATGATCACCAAAGGGCAGAAGGTCAATGAAATATCTGAACAGCTAAATTTAAGTCCTAAAACAGTCAATAGTTATCGTTATCGTATGTTTAGTAAGCTGAATATCAACGGTGATGTTGAATTAACGCATCTGGCGATTCGTTACGGTCTTTTCGATGCGGAGACATTGTCCGGAAGTGAATGATATTTTTGATCCTCGTGCCTTTTTAAAAACAGTTACCAGCAAGCCTGGTGTCTACCGGATGTACGACCGCAGCGAAACCGTCATTTATGTCGGAAAAGCAAAAGATCTCAAAAAACGACTGGCGAGTTACTTTCGTAACAACCTTGCTAGTCGAAAAACCGAAGCGCTGGTGGCACAGATAGCGCATATCGATGTCACCGTGACCCACACTGAAACTGAAGCGCTGTTGCTTGAACATAATTACATTAAGCTCTATCAGCCTCGTTACAATGTTCTGTTGCGCGACGACAAATCTTATCCTTTTATTTTCTTAAGTGCCGATAGCCATCCAAGGCTAACAATGCATCGTGGGGCTAAACATGCCCGTGGCGAATACTTTGGTCCTTTTCCTAATGGCTATGCCGTCCGTGAAACGCTGGCGCTGCTGCAAAAAGTCTTTCCGGTGCGTCAGTGTGAAAACAATGTTTATCGTAATCGCTCGCGCCCTTGCTTGCAGTATCAGATTGGCCGCTGTCTTGGCCCCTGCGTCACTGGGCTGGTCAGCGACGAAGATTATGCCCGACAGGTGGATTATGTGCGTCTGTTTTTATCCGGGAAAGATGATCAGGTTCTGAACTTACTGATTGAGCGAATGGAACAGGCCAGCAGCCAGCTGGAATTTGAAGAAGCGGCGCGTATACGCGATCAGATCCAGGCCGTACGGCGTGTGACAGAGCAGCAGTTTGTCTCGAATAATGGCGATGATCTGGATGTGATAGGCGTGGCATTTGATGCCGGCATCGCCTGTATTCATGTGCTGTTTATCCGTCAGGGTAAAGTGCTGGGGAGTCGCAGTTACTATCCTAAAGTTCCAGCGGGTACTGAGCTGGCAGAGGTCGTGGAAACTTTTATTGGGCAATTCTATTTGCAGGGCAGCGAAAGCCGGAGTTTGCCAAGTGAGATCCTGCTCGATTTTACCCTGCAAGATAAAACGGTGCTGGCTGATACACTCAGTGAGCTCGCCGGGCGGAAAATCAATATTCAGAGCAAGCCGCGTGGTCCGCGTGCGCGCTATTTAAAACTGGCGCGTACTAATGCGGCTACCGCCTTAGTGACGCGACTGACTGAGCAGTCAACGATTCATCAGCGTTTTAAGGTGCTGGCTGAAGTCTTACAGTTGCCTGCTATTGCGCGTATGGAATGTTTCGATATTAGCCACACCATGGGAGAGCAGACTGTCGCTTCCTGCGTGGTATTCGATGCTAATGGTCCGTTACGGGCAGAATACCGTCGCTATAATATCACCGGTATTACACCGGGGGATGACTATGCAGCCATGGATCAGGTGTTACAGCGCCGCTATGGTAAGGCGATTGAGCCAGACAAGATCCCGGATGTGATTGTTATTGACGGTGGTAAAGGACAGCTGGGGCAGGCTAAAGCAGTATTTGACCATCTGGATGTTCCCTGGGACAAAAACCACCCACTGTTATTGGGCGTGGCAAAGGGAACCGATCGCAAAGCGGGCCTGGAAACCTTATTTTTAGAACCGACAGGCGAAGGTTTTGCATTACCACCGGACTCGCCGGCATTGCATGTGATTCAGCATATTCGTGATGATTCGCATAATCACGCCATTTCCGGACACCGAAATAAGCGCGCTAAGGTAAAAAATACCAGTGCGCTGGAAACAATTGAAGGTATTGGACCAAAACGACGTCAGATGCTGCTAAAATACATGGGCGGATTGCAGCCATTAAAAAATGCATCCGTCGAGGAAATAGCAAAAGTGCCGGGTATTTCACAGGCATTGGCAGAAAAGATCTACTACTCGTTGAAACATTAGGGGTCTCTGTAGCAACATAGAGGCAATTTATCACTTTCATCAGAAAGCTACCTGGCGCTATGCAATTTAATATTCCTACAATGCTCACGCTATTTCGAGTCGTGCTTATCCCGTTTTTTGTTCTGGCGTTTTATCTGCCGTTCAACTGGGCTCCTTTCCTCTGTGCGTTTATTTTCTGGCTGGCGGCGATTACCGACTGGTTTGATGGCTTCCTGGCCAGAAGATGGAACCAAAGTACCCGTTTCGGTGCATTCCTCGATCCGGTTGCCGATAAAGTTATGGTTGCCGTAGCGTTAGTGCTGGTGGCCGAACATTATCATGCCTGGTGGGTAACTCTGCCGGCAGCAACCATGATTGCCCGAGAAATTATCATTTCAGCCTTACGTGAATGGATGGCTGAAATTGGAAAAAGAAGCAGTGTGGCTGTTTCCTGGATCGGTAAAACTAAGACAATGGCGCAGATGCTGGCATTGATTGGTATGTTATGGCGTCCTAACATGTGGATCGAGTATACCGGTATTGTACTTTTCTTTGTTGCAGCGGTGCTGACATTTTGGTCAATGTTCCAATATTTAGCAGCAGCAAGGAAGGATTTGCTCGAACAGTGATCTATCCGGCGCAAAAATAATCAAACGATTCGTAGAGTTAGAAAATTTCATTGACTCGCTGCGCCAGATAAGTAGAATGCAACGCATCGAAGGGCAGCAAGGCTGCAGCGATAAGAGTTAAAGCAAGTGATTAGGTTTTTCTTCTGACTTGTTAAAATGCGGGAATAGCTCAGTTGGTAGAGCACGACCTTGCCAAGGTCGGGGTCGCGAGTTCGAGTCTCGTTTCCCGCTCCAGGTATTAAGTAACAGAGTTTCTGTTGCTGGTTGTAAAGGCTCAGGAATGGCGCGTTAGCAAAGCGGTTATGTAGCGGATTGCAAATCCGTCTAGTCCGGTTCGACTCCGGAACGCGCCTCCAATTTTTTCCCAAGCCCGGATGGTGAAATCGGTAGACACAAGGGATTTAAAATCCCTCGGCTGTAAGGCTGTGCGGGTTCAAGTCCCGCTCCGGGCACCATGGGAAAACTAGAAAAATCA
>CANRKT010000011.1 GCA_947631255.1 uncultured Enterobacteriaceae bacterium | reverse complement strand
GCAGCTGTCAGAGTAGTTTTACCGTGGTCAACGTGGCCGATAGTACCAACGTTAACGTGCGGTTTTTTACGTTCAAATTTTTCTTTAGACACGGCTATATTCCTTACTATTGCGCTCTCCCCTCATGGAGAGAGCGCGGGATCATTGTATTTAAAACCCGGACTTATTTGCCGCGAGCTTCGATTACGGCCTGGGCAACGTTGTTTGGCGCATCATCATACTTCAGGAATTCCATGGAGTAAGATGCACGACCTTTGGTCAGTGAACGCAGCTGAGTTGCATATCCGAACATTTCAGACAATGGAACTTCAGCATGAATCACAACGCCAGTAACGTTGGATTCTTGACCACGCAGCATACCACGACGACGGCTAAGGTCACCGATAACGTCACCGGTATTCTCTTCAGGTGTTTCAACTTCAACCTTCATGATAGGCTCAAGAAGAACAGGTTTTGCTTTCTTAAAGCCATCTTTAAAGGCAAGAGAAGCAGCCAGTTTAAACGCCAGTTCTGAGGAGTCAACGTCATGGTATGAACCGAAGTGCAAACGCACGCCCAGATCAACAACAGGGTAACCCGCCAGTGGACCAGACTTAAGTTGTTCCTGGATGCCTTTATCAACAGCAGGGATATATTCACTAGGAACAGTACCCCCTTTAATGTCGTTGATGAACTCGTATCCTTTCGGATTAGAGCCTGGCTCCAGTGGGTACATGTCGATAACAACATGACCATACTGACCACGACCACCAGACTGTTTAGCGTGCTTACCTTCGATATCGGTTACTTTCGCACGGATAGCTTCACGGTAAGCAACCTGAGGTTTACCTACGTTAGCATCCACGTTGAATTCGCGACGCATACGGTCAACGATGATATCAAGGTGCAGTTCGCCCATACCGGCGATAATAGTCTGGTTAGATTCTTCGTCAGTCCATACACGGAAAGACGGGTCTTCTTTAGCCAGACGGCCCAGAGCCAGACCCATTTTTTCTTGGTCAGCTTTGGTTTTCGGTTCTACTGCGATAGAGATTACCGGCTCTGGGAATTCCATACGCTCCAGGATAATAGGCGCATTTGGATCACACAGTGTGTCACCAGTGGTGACATCTTTCAGACCGATCGCAGCAGCGATATCGCCCGCACGAACTTCTTTAACTTCTTCACGCTTGTTAGCATGCATCTGTACGATACGGCCGAAGCGCTCACGTGCAGATTTAACTGGGTTCAGTACGGTATCACCTGAGTTAACAACACCAGAGTACACACGGAAGAACGTCAGGTTACCCACGAATGGGTCAGTAGCGATTTTAAACGCCAGAGCTGAGAACGGCTCATCATCAGTTGCATGACGCTCTGCTGGAGTGTCTTTACCGTCATCCAGCATACCGTTGATTGCAGGTACATCTACTGGGGATGGCAGGTAATCAATAACCGCATCCAGCATAGCCTGTACACCTTTGTTCTTAAATGCAGAACCACAGGTTACCAGAATGATTTCGTTGTTCAGCACGCGCTGACGCAGTGAAACTTTGATCTCTTCCTCGGTCAGCTCTTCGCCGCCCAGGTATTTTTCCATCAACTCTTCTGAAGCTTCAGCAGCGGCTTCGATCAGATTCTGGTGCCATTCATCGGCCAGTTCTTGCATATCTGCTGGAATATCTTCGTAAACGAAACTAACGCCAGCATCCGCTTCGCTCCAGTTGATAGCTTTCATTTTCACCAGGTCAACAACACCGGTGAATTTCTCTTCTGCGCCAATTGCTAACTGCAATGGAACCGGATTTGCACCCAAGCGAGATTTGATTTGGCCAACGACTTTCAGGAAGTTCGCACCCATACGGTCCATTTTGTTAACGAACGCAATACGTGGAACTTTATATTTGTTTGCCTGACGCCATACGGTTTCAGACTGAGGCTGAACACCACCAACTGCGCAGTAAACCATTACGGCACCATCAAGAACACGCATAGAACGCTCAACTTCGATAGTGAAGTCAACGTGCCCAGGGGTGTCAATGATATTGATACGGTGCGGCTCATACTGCTTAGCCATACCAGACCAGAATGCTGTAGTCGCCGCAGAGGTGATGGTGATACCACGCTCCTGCTCCTGCTCCATCCAGTCCATGGTAGCAGTACCTTCGTGTGTTTCACCGATTTTGTGGTTTACACCGGTGTAGAACAGAATACGTTCGGTAGTCGTAGTTTTACCAGCGTCGATGTGTGCACTGACCCCGATATTACGGTAGCGTGCAATGGGTGTTGTACGGGCCATTTTATTCCTCTTATCCTGGGACGTTCATTAGATAACCCAAAGCGGGCAACTTCATGAAGCGCCCGCTTGGTGACTAACACTACTCTGGTATTATTACCAACGGTAGTGTGCGAACGCCTTGTTGGCTTCGGCCATACGGTGAACGTCTTCACGTTTCTTAACTGCAGTACCTTTGTTCTCTGCAGCATCAGAAAGTTCGTTCGCCAGGCGCAAAGCCATGGATTTATCACCGCGTTTACGAGCAGCTTCTACGATCCAACGCATTGCCAAAGCATTACGACGAACCGGACGGACTTCTACTGGTACCTGATAAGTTGAACCACCAACACGGCGTGATTTAACTTCGACAGTCGGACGAACGTTGTCCAGAGCGACTTCAAAAGATTCCAGTGCGTTTTTACCTGAACGCTGAGCCAGGGTCTCTAGCGCGGTATAAACGATAGCTTCTGCAGTAGATTTTTTACCATCTACCATCAGGATATTTACAAATTTAGCCAACAACTCTGATCCGAACTTAGGATCTGGCAGAATTTTACGTTGACCAATGACGCGACGACGTGGCATGGAAATACTCCGTTGTTAATTCAGGATTGTCCAAAACTCTAAGAGTTTATTTTGACATTAATTTAAAACGTTTGGCCTTACTTAACGGAAACCATTAAGCCTTAGGACGTTTCACACCATATTTGGAACGAGCTTGCTTACGGTCTTTAACGCCGGAGCAGTCAAGTGCACCACGAACGGTATGGTAACGAACACCTGGCAAGTCTTTAACACGACCACCACGGATCAGGATCACGGAGTGCTCCTGCAAGTTGTGACCTTCACCGCCGATGTAAGAACTCACTTCAAAACCGTTAGTCAAACGCACACGGCACACTTTACGCAGTGCTGAGTTTGGTTTTTTAGGAGTGGTAGTATATACACGAGTACATACACCACGTTTTTGCGGGCAAGCTTCCAGCGCTGGCACGTTGCTCTTAGCAACTTTGCGTACGCGTGGTTTGCGAACCAGCTGATTAACTGTTGCCATTAAATAGCTCCTGGTTTTAGCTTTTGTTTCGTAAACACGTAATAAATCGACCTCGTATAATACGAGGACGCAGAATTTTAGAGCTGAGTTGAAAAGGTGTCAAGAAATATACAACGATATAATGCTACCAAGCGAAATGTTGCTGGTGCTCAATCGTCAAGTTAACGAAGTCAGTATAGCTGATACGAGGGATTTTGTCTGAAAAACGAACAGCAAGCCCACGCGCTTCGATATCTTCTTGTAAAGCATAAACAGACAGTGAGGAAACGAGCAAATCCTCAAGAGGTACAGTATCTGTCAAGCCCGCTAATACTCCATCTTCTATCAGCAATAAGCAATCCCCTGGCTGCATATAACGCAATATGGCACGAATATCTGCGTTAAACGGAGAGTAACGGAAAGTGTACAGCATGGATGCCTCAGAAAGTTAAGACCACATCGTAGTGTTTCAATTTTTCACCTAATGCTGCGGGTTCCAACATCTCCACATCAATTACCCAGTCATTATCTGCTGGTAAGCCTCGTTCACGCGCTGAAGCCGCACAGAGAAAGCAGGACTCGATATCATAGAGCGGCAGTACTCTAAAGGTTGCAATATGGTTCCTTGCCAGGATCCGCTCAGGCTGTTGATCTGGCAATATTTGCAACACACCGTCGCCGATAAAAAATACGCCGGGGTCATCAGACAAAGCGGATGTCGCAAGCAATGCATCTAATCCCTCACGCCCAGCGCTACTGCCATGGGGTGCGGAACGGAAAACAAACGCCACACGTTTCATTAAAACTGTACCACTCTGTCTACGGTTAATGCGGCCTCTGCTAATGCTCCCAGCCCGGTAAGCATAAAGCCAGGCTGCAGGTTACTGACCCTGAGTTCCTGGTTCTGAGTTTGTTCAGCATCTGTGACTCCCCGGCGTAGAGCCGCTGCAACGCAAATATGCAGAGCAACATCATGCTGTTGGTGCAAAGCCTGCCAGGCACGCACTAAATCAACCTCATCACTCGCCGGAGAAGTCAGCTGGTTAGCGTTATAAATACCTTCCCGATAGAAAAACACGCTGTCGAGTGTATGGCCTTCAGCCAGTACTGCCCGGGCAAACAACAACGCGCTACTGGCCTGTTGTGTCCCATAGGCAGGCCCTGTCACCATTAACGCAAAACGCATTACTTATCCTGACCACTGAAATCGCCGTTTTTGAACTGGCGAATGTAGAGATACACCGTGTGTTTGGAAATGTTCAGACGGTCAGCGACTTGATTAATGGCATCTTTAATATCGAAAATACCTTTTTCATAAAGATTCAGGACAATCTGGCGATTCTTCGCGTTATTTGAAACTGCCCGATCAACGTTGACTTCCTCAATGGCAAATTCAAGAGCTTGCATAACAAGATCTTCAACAGAAGAGGCAAAGTTGACCGAAGACGGTACCTCCTGGCCTTGGGTTTCTGGCGGCATGAACGTTGCTATGATTTCTGAGAAAGGCACATCAAGATTCATATTGATGCACAGCAAACCAATCACGCGCTGCTCGCGATTGCGAATAGCCGTCGTTACTGACTTCATCAGAACGCCACTTTTCGCACGGGTAAAATAACATCTGGAAACGCTGCTATCCGCCCCAGTCATATCATGCAGCATACGCAGCGCCAGATCGGTGATCGGGGAACCAATCTTCCTGCCAGTATGCTCACCATTAGCAATGCGGATTGCTGAACACTTTAAGTCCTGTAACGAATGCAGAACAATTTCACAATGGGAGCCAATGAGCATCGCTAACCCATCAACCACAGCTTCATAAGATTTTAAAATATCAAAATCGGTAGCATCAAAAGGACGCTGATCCAGTAAATCAAATTCACTGGTTTCATTCGTTAAAAGTGAATTAGACATGTACCTATACCACCCTCTGCAGAGAGCCTGTCGCGCTTTATTCGTGTCAGGGCAGACTCATTTTCAGTTATTGCGCAGGGTGTTAAGGTAATACAACGTAAGATATTCTTTCCAGCTTTTATTGTGTTAACAAGAAATCAAGATACTGAAGTGGGAGCCGGGAAACAAAACCACCGCCCTGAAGGCGGTGGTTTACGTACAATTATAGATTACTTCGCAGCTGGGGCTTCAGCTTCAGTCTTGCCTTCCGCTGCTTTCTGAGCCGGTTTCACGTCCAGCAGTTCTACTTCAAACACCAGAGTGGAGTTTGGTGGAATTCCTGGAACACCGTTAGGGCCGTAAGCCAGTTCTGGTGGGATGACCAGCTTGATCTTGCCGCCTTTCTTGATATATTTCAGACCTTCAGTCCAGCCAGGAATGACACCGTCCAGACGGAAAGAAAGTGGCTCTTTACGGGTATAAGAGTTATCAAACTCTTTACCGTCAATCAGCGTTCCTTTGTAGTTAACAACAACGGTATCGCTGTCTTTCAGAGCATCACCACTACCTTCTTTTTCAATATTATAAATCAAACCGGTAGAAGAGGTTTTACTGCCTTTCTCTTTAGCAAAGGCATCACGGAACGCTTTGCCTTTTGCTTCACTTTCAGCAGACTCTTTTTTCATTTTCTCTTGGGCTGCTGCTTGTACACGGCCTTCAAAAGACTGTAATGATTGCTCGATATCCTGGTCAGATAATTTACTTTTGTTAGCAAAAGCATCCTGGACACCTGCGAGCAACTGCTCTTTATCCAGTTTGATACCTAATTTCTCTTGCTCTTGCAGTGAGTTTTCCATGTAACGCCCCAGTGAGGCACCCAGCGCATAAGAGGCTTTCTGATCTTCATTTTTGAAAGCAGATTGGCTGCTAGCGGCAGCATCTTTAGCCGGTTCAGTTTGAGCCGCAAATACAGGAGCATTCAGGGCAACAGCCATTGTGGTCGCCAGAAGCGTTACTTTAAATAATGATTTCATCCATTTCTCCATAAGTGGTGGGCCACTCGACAACTTCAATTGAGCAGAATTAACTTAACTATAGCGAGATGGGAGAAATCTACACCATCTGTCAGTAAGTTATCGAGTCTAATTGAGATTCTTTTTGTTTAAATAAGTTTCCTGCTTACACTATTTACACTGAAATATCCGACGACTTGCCGTAAAATCGTCGCACTTTGTTCATCAGACAAGCCGCAAGGAAAATTCCAATGGACACCAAACTCACCGAACAACGGCTCGAAGAGCTGGAAAGTCGCCTTGCTTTCCAGGAACATACGATTGAAGAGTTAAATCAGACGGTGATTGCGCATGAACTTGAGATGATCAAGTTACGTGAGCATTTACGTTTATTAGTTGAAAAACTTAAAACCAGTCAGCCATCAATGGTCGCTTCTCAAGCAGAAGAAACCCCCCCGCCCCATTACTGAATGACGGGCATAAAAAAAGGCGTGCCATGCACGCCTTTTTTCTTAAACGATTAGTGGCAACCGCAACCGCCGTTACCGCAACCGCCTTTACCGTGCTCGTGACCAGCATCATGACCGTGGTCATGACCGCCGCAGCAACCGTCACCATGCTCGTGATGATGATCGTGCTCACCATGAACATGGCCATGAGCCAGTTCTTCAGCTGTTGCTTCACGAATAGCAATAACTTCAACGTTAAAGCTCAGATTCTGACCAGCCAGCATATGGTTACCATCAACCACAACGTGCTCATCTTCTACTTCGGTAATTTCTACCGGGACTGGACCCTGATCGGTTTCAGCCATAAAACGCATGCCAACCTGTAACTCATCAACGCCCATAAAGACGTCTTTAGGTACACGCTGAACCAGATTTTCGTCATACTGACCGTAAGCGTCATTAGCACCGATGTTCACATCAAAACGATCGCCAATTTCATGACCTTCCAGCGCAGTTTCTAATCCTGAGATCAGAGAACCATGGCCGTGCAGATAGTCCAACGGCGCACTCACCGGAGACTCATCAACCAATACACCATCTTCTGTACGTACCTGATAGGCCAAGCTAACCACCAAGTCTTTTGCTACTTTCATGATATCTCCTGAGTGAGCATCGAAAAAAACTGACGCAGATTGTAGCGGAAATCTACGCTTGTGTCCCTCTACCTAAAAGATCTACCCCCAAATAATTCGGGTTACTTCCAGGTATTGAGTAAAACGCATTGATGAACATAAACCTACTATATGACTCAACGAGTGTCGCTGAAGTCATCGTCCAATAACTTAACCTTTAGTCCGGGTGAAAAATGCCAATCACCTGCTCTTGTTCACGAACATGTCCCTGCGCCTGCTTATCCGCCTCGCGCATTTGATGATGACATTTCACACATTCCACGATATCGACATTATTTTCACGCCACAGCGCAAGTGAGTCCTTAGCCTGACAGGCAGGACAGACTGCACCGGCAATAAAACGTTTACGTACTGGCATTGATTTCACCTTCTATTCCAGTTCGTCCCAACCATCAAGTCGGCGACGCTTGCTTTGCATTTCACGTTCAAAAATTTCTTCTCACTCACGCCCGGCTTTCCGTACTCGAGAAATTTGCGCACTGTCTGTATGACTGGGGATTAATTCCCGCAGCATACGCATATCCTGCCGACGAAAATGTTGCTGGGCGCGATGAGCCGGGTGCGGATACATCCCTAAGGTTAATAATGTATTACGCCCCCAGCCGGCAATAATTCATGTGCTTCAAACCGTCCACCTGCTCGAGCAAATACCGCCAGATGAGGAAAGTACTGCTGACAGAGATGAACAATTCTCATGGCATCTTCAGGGTCATTGCTGGTTATTACAATGGATTTCGCGGATTCAGCACCTGCTGCACTTAACAATTCCAATTCAGCAACAAAACTTTCGGCGGCTGTGACATGATTACTCTCCAGGACGTCGTCATTGTCATTGTTTTCAGCTACCATGCAGCCGACCTGCTACTTATGCAGCATGCTAATGACCAATAATTTAACATACTCTGAACTGACGGCGCGTTATGATTGTTATCTCTTCGTTACAAATTCGTCGTGGCACTCGTGTCCTGCTGGACAATGCAACAGCCACGATTAATCCAGGACAAAAAGTGGGCCTGGTAGGCAAGAACGGCTGTGGAAAATCGACCTTGCTAGCGCTGCTGAAACATGAAATCAGCGTCGATGGAGGAAGTGTAAATTATCCCGGTAACTGGCAACTTGCCTGGGTTAATCAGGAAACACCCGCGCTGGCAACCCCGGCTATTGAGTATGTTATCGACGGCGATCGGGAATACAGACAGCTGCAAAATGAATTAGAGTCAGCCAATGCTCGTAACGATGGTCATGCCATTGCCGTGATCCATGGGAAACTCGACGCGGCTGATGCCTGGACGATACGTTCACGTGCAGCCAGTTTGTTGCACGGGCTGGGGTTCAGTAATGAACAGCTCGAGCGTCCGGTCAGTGACTTTTCCGGTGGCTGGCGTATGCGTCTTAACCTCGCTCAGGCGCTGGTTTGTCGCTCTGATTTGCTGTTACTGGATGAACCGACTAACCACCTCGACTTAGATGCCGTTATCTGGCTTGAACGCTGGTTGAAGAGTTATCAGGGCACATTGATTCTGATTTCCCATGACCGTGATTTTCTTGACCCGGTGGTCGACAAAATTATTCATATCGAACAGCAAACCATGTTTGAATATACCGGTAACTACTCGTCATTTGAGCTACAACGCTCTACGCGTCTGGCACAACAGCAGTCGCAATACGAACACCAGCAGCTCAAAGTCGCACATTTACAGAAATATATTGACCGTTTTAAAGCCCAGGCGACCAAGGCCAGGCAGGCACAGAGTCGCGTTAAAATGCTCGAACGAATGGAGCTCATCGCACCGGCACTGGTTGATAACCCATTCCAGTTCAGTTTCCGGACGCCTGAAAGCCTGCCAACGCCCTTACTGCGTATGGATAAAGTCAGCGCAGGTTATGGTGACCGCACTATTCTGAATGCCATCAAATTAAACCTGGTCCCCGGTTCACGCATCGGTTTACTGGGCCGCAACGGTGCAGGTAAATCAACGCTGATTAAGCTACTGGCTGGTGAGTTACCGCCCTTACAAGGCGAGATGAACCTGGCAAAAGGCATTAAGCTCGGGTATTTCGCTCAGCATCAGCTGGAGTACTTGCGAGCCGATGAGTCACCTCTTCAGCATTTAGCGCGTTTAGCCCCCCGTGAGTTAGAGCAACAACTGCGTGATTATCTTGGTGGATTTGGCTTCCAGGGTGATAAAGTCTCCGAGCATACTGCCCGCTTCTCTGGCGGTGAAAAAGCACGTCTGGTATTAGCCCTGGTGGTCTGGCAGCGCCCGAACTTGCTGCTGCTGGATGAACCGACCAACCACCTTGATCTTGATATGCGCCAAGCACTGACAGAAGCCTTGATGGACTTTGAAGGGGCTCTGGTCGTGGTTTCGCACGACAGGCATTTACTGCGTTCAACCACAGATGAACTCTATTTGGTTCATGACGGGGCAGTTGATGTTTTCGACGGCGATATGGAAGACTATCAGCAATGGCTGAGCACTATCCAAAAACAGGAAAGTCAGCCAGCGGAGTCGCCGAAAGACAATGGTAATCGTGCGCTGGCGCGTAAAGACCAGAAGCGCCGCGAAGCAGAACTCAGGGTACAAACCCAACCCTTGCGTAAAAAGCTCAGTCAGCTCGAAAAACAGATGGAAACCTTCACGGCCGAGCTCAATGAAGCAGAAGCAAAGTTAGCAGACAGTGACATCTACAGTCAGAGCCGTAAAGACGAGATGAATGCATGCCTGAAGCAACAGGCTAAAGCAAAATCATCGCTGGAAGAGTGCGAGATGGACTGGCTGGAGATTCAGGAACAGCTAGAGCAAATGCTACAGAGTGAATAAGGGATGTGGGGATAATCTTAAGATTATCCCCTGCTTTCTCAGTGCCAGATGAGTAATACGCAGGCCGCTGTGAGCAAACCCATAAAGATATTAAATATCATCCAGGCCCGCTGGCTACACAGGAACAGTCCTATCAGGCTGCCAAAGAGGATCCAGATAATCCCGGCGACGATATTCACTAGCGCAATACCAACACTTATCATCGCGACTGAAGGTAAGTAGGCGGAACCCGCTAAACTAAAACTCGCCACAGCCCCCAGCGCCATTATCCAGGCCTTAGGGTTGATGATTTGTAGTAGTCCACCTTGCCAAAAAGCTAGCGGTTTCGAGGCAGTTACATTAGTCTCAAGACGCGCGTATTTTGCTGTCGCAATTTTCCAGGAAAGCCATAAAAGATAGGCACTCCCGGCTATTTTCAGAGTAAGGTGCAACGCGGGATAAAGCAGAAGTAAACTGCCCACCCCAAAAGCAACGAGCAGAAAAATACACTGCATGCCGAGCATAATGCCTGTCATCAATGGCAGGCTGCGGAAAAAACCAAAATTCGCGCCGGCAGCAGTAAGTAACGTATTATTAGGTCCGGGCGTAACAGCAGCAACCCAGAGAAAACCGAGCATAGAAAGAAAAAGTGTTACGTCCATGAAGCGGGTGATCCACACTCCGTTAACTCATTAGCGAATTAAATGAAACTAACAGCGTGATATGTCCAGTACAAGTTCTTTAGAATTAAACGTTCAACATGATGGTGGCGACGATTTTATTCCTATGCGTGGCATGAGTAACCCTCACCTGCAAACCATGCTGCCGCGTCTGATTCGTCGACGTCTTAACTTCACCCCACACTGGCAACGCCTGGATATGCCGGATGGTGACTTTGTCGATCTCGCCTGGAGCGAAGATCCACAAACTGCGTTGCACAAGCCCCGACTGGTGGTATTTCATGGTCTCGAAGGAAGTCTGTACAGCCCTTACGCGCATGGCCTGATAGAGGCAGCTAAAAAGCGTGGCTGGTTGGGTGTGGTGATGCACTTTCGCGGCTGTAGTGGTGTTCCCAATCGCAGTGAGCGTATTTATCACTCCGGTGAAATCGAAGATGGCAGCTACTTTCTTTCCTGGCTCAATCAGCGTTATGGTGAGGTGCCGACCGCAGCAGTAGGCTTTTCTTTAGGGGGCAATATGTTAGCCTGCCTGATGGCTAAGCAAGGCCCAAACTGCACATTGAAAGCCGGCGTCGTGGTTTCAGCACCTTTAATGCTGGAAGAATCCTGCTATCATATGGAACGAGGCGTTTCGCGCATTTATCAGCACTATTTGCTGAATTTACTGAAAAAGAATGCCGCACGAAAACTCAAAAGTTATCCAGGCACATTACCTATCGATCTTCGTCAGCTTAAAAGTCTGCGATGTATTCGCGACTTCGACGATCTGATCACCTCAAAAATTCACGGCTTCGCTGATGCACTGGACTACTACCGTCAATGCAGCGCCATGCCGATGCTCCCGGATATCAGTATCCCAGCCCTCATCATTCATGCACAGGATGACCCTTTTATGGATCATCATGTGATCCCGGATAAAGATTTACTGCCAGCAAATATTCACTATCAGCTAACCCAATATGGGGGACACGTCGGTTTTGTTGGCGGCACACTGCTGCGCCCACAGATGTGGCTGGAAAAACGGATCCCTGACTGGTTAACTCGTTATTTGGACAACTAAGATGATTATTCCCTGGCAAGAGATAGCGCCTGAAACTCTCGACAGCCTGATAGAATCTTTTGTATTACGCGAAGGGACCGATTATGGCGAGCAAGAACGGACTCTGACACAAAAAGTGAGTGATGTGAAAAAACAATTACAGAGTGGAGAAGCCGTTCTGGTATGGTCTGAACTCCACGAAACTGTCAACATCATGCCGCGCGGGCAGTTTCAACGCTAAGATTATGACGCTAAACTGGTCAATATATCCCTGCATCATTCGGGATACTCTGAGGTAACTTAACGTATCACGAATGTAATACCTCCTCTGCTTACCCACGGAGTTTTTATGTCAGTCAAACACCCGGTTATTGCGGTAACAGGTTCTAGCGGTGCCGGAACCAGCACCACCAGCCAGGCATTTCGAAAAATTTTCCAGCAGCTAAATTTACGTGCAGCAGAAGTCGAAGGGGATAGTTTTCATCGTTATACGCGTCCTGAGATGGATATGGCAATTCGTAAAGCGCGTGATTCCGGAAGGCATATTTCTTATTTTGGTCCTGAGGCGAATGACTTCAAACTGCTGGAACAGACCTTTATAGACTATGGCCAGACAGGTCAGGGTAAATCACGAAAGTATTTGCATACCTATGACGAAGCGGTACCCTGGAATCAGGTTCCCGGTACTTTTACCCCCTGGCAGCCATTGCCGGAGGCCAGTGATGTCTTATTCTATGAAGGCCTGCATGGCGGAGTAGAAACCCCTCAGCACAAAGTGGCAGAGTATGTGGACTTACTGGTGGGCGTGGTTCCGATTGTTAACCTGGAATGGATCCAGAAGCTGGTGCGCGATACCAGTGAGCGCGGACATTCTCGTGAGGCGGTAATGGGTTCTGTGGTACGTTCCATGGAAGATTATATCAACTATATTACCCCGCAGTTCTCGCGAACCCATATCAACTTCCAGCGAGTGCCTACTGTAGATACCTCGAATCCCTTTGCCGCTCGTGCCATTCCATCAATGGATGAAAGTTTTGTCGTCATCCATTTCCGTGGTCTGGATAATATCGACTTCCCGTATTTGCTGACGATGCTACAGGGATCGTTTATTTCACATATCAATACGATAGTGGTACCTGGTGGGAAAATGGGACTGGCGATGGAGTTAATTATGACGCCACTGGTTCAGCAACTGGTAGAGAATAGTAAATAAAGTCCTAGATATGGCGACACAGGTCAAGCTGAAACGAGACAATAGGAGACACTCGTGAAAAGCTATGTTACAACACAGTAGATGCTACATAGAAACAGTGATGTGAAATATGTATGCAGAGCAAAATGACTAACTACAGGCTCTATAACAACTCTGCCCACGACTAATTAGAATGTAGTAAGATTCACTATTGCAACGTCAAAGATAGCGCTGTTTTACCTTGTCTTTGGCTGCCAGTTTATAACAGAGGATAATCACGCATGGTGCTTGGCAAACCGCAAACAGACCCTACTTTAGAATGGTTCTTGTCCCATTGCCACATTCATAAATATCCATCCAAGAGTACGCTCATCCACCAAGGGGAAAAAGCGGAGACCCTTTATTATATTGTCAAAGGCTCCGTTGCCGTTTTGATTAAGGATGAAGAAGGAAAAGAGATGATCCTTTCTTACCTGAATCAGGGTGATTTTATTGGTGAACTTGGCTTGTTCGAAGAAGGCCAGGAGCGTAGTGCTTGGGTTCGGGCGAAAAGTGCTTGTGAAGTTGCCGAAATTTCATATAAAAAATTCCGTCAGCTAATCCAGGTTAATCCAGATATTTTGATGAGACTTTCTTCTCAGATGGCGAGTCGCCTCCAGGTGACATCAGAAAAAGTGGGTAACCTTGCCTTCCTTGATGTAACAGGGCGTATCGCACAGACCCTGCTCAACCTGGCTAAACAACCTGATGCGATGACCCACCCTGACGGAATGCAGATTAAAATAACACGTCAAGAGATTGGTCAAATTGTTGGCTGTTCTCGAGAAACGGTTGGTCGTATTCTCAAAATGCTAGAAGATCAAAACCTGATCTCCGCACACGGTAAAACCATCGTGGTGTATGGTACCCGTTAATGAGTCTTGAAGAGGTGTACTGCTACGGCAGCACACCTCTTTACCTTTAGAACTGACGCTATATTGCCCAATCCGCCTCCCCTTACTAAATATTAACTGTCTATGTGGCGCCGACTTATTTATCACCCAGAAGTAAATTACGCACTACGCCAGACTCTGGTGCTTTGTCTTCCCGTTATTGTAGGGTTACTGACCGATAATCTGATGTATGGCCTGCTGTTTGCGTTAGTTCCTGCCTGCTGCAATCTTGCTGGTTTAGATACGCCTCACAGACATTTCTTCAAACGCTTAACCATGGGTGCCTGCCTGTTTGCATTCTGTAGCCTGGCGATGCAACTGCTGCTGGCTTATACCAGTATCCCTTTGCCAGCCATCTTGCTGATGATGGCGCTTTCATTAGGTATCTGCGCTGAAGTCGGCCCGCTCACTGCCCGTCTGCTTCCTGCCTCCCTGGTGGTGGTGATTTTTACACTGGCGATGGCTGGCAATATGCCAATATGGAAACCCATCGCTCTGTATATTACCGGGACTATCTGGTATGGATTTTTTAACTGGTTCTGGTTTCGAATGTGGCGTGAACAACCGCTGCGGGAGTCGTTGAGCCAGCTCTATCGGCTACTGGCTGATTATTGCGAGGCGAAATATAGCTCATTAGATGATCATATTGACCCAGCAGTCTCACTACCACCACTGCTAATTCGTCAGCAAAAAACGGTTGATATGATAACCCAGTGCTATCAGCAACTGCATATGCTGTCCGCAAACCGGCGACAAGATTACAAGCGTCTGTTACGAAAATTCCAGGTAGCAATTGATTTACAAGAGCATATTTCAGTCAGCTTGTACCAGCCAGAAGAGGTGCAGAGGCTAATCAACCAAAGTAATGCTGATGCGGTGATCCGCTGGAATGCGCAAACTATTGCGGGCAGGCTACGAATATTGGCTGATGATATTCTTTATCATCGTAATTCCGACCGCTTCAATATGGATAAGCAAATTGCTGCGCTGGGGAAAATAGCTCGTCAGCATCCGGATAACTCAGCAGCACATTTTTGTTATTCCCACCTGAGTCGTATTGCGCGCGCCCTTCGCACGCAAAGGCCGCTCTATGTCCGCGACTTAATGAGCCATGCTACACGTCATTTAACTGTTTTTCATACGCTTAAAAGTTATTGCTCCTTAAAATCAGCAGCCTTACGCAATGCCGCCAGGCTGGGCGTTATGCTCATCATAGCCAGCCTGTTAGGGGCCTATCTGCATCTGCCCAAATCTTACTGGATTTTAATGACAGTGATACTTGTTACCCAGAATGGTTACGGGGCAACCCGGGTACGTATTGTCAATCGAGCTGCTGGTACTATCGCCGGATTATGTATTGCTGGAGGATCATTACACTTTGATATCGCCAGCAGCTATACTCTGCTGGCTATGCTGGTCATTACCTTGGTGAGTTATCTGTATATCCGCAAGAGTTATGGCTGGGCCACTATTGGCTTCACTGTAACAGCGGTATATACCCTACAGTTGATCACCCTGCATGCTGCACAGTTTATTATTCCGCGCCTGATTGATACCCTGCTGGGCTGTCTGATTGCCTTCGGCGGTTTAGTCTGGTTATGGCCGCAATGGCAAAGCGGCCTGTTACGTCAAAATGCGCACGATGCCCTGAACGCTTATCAAGAAGCCCTGACATTAATTCTTGGGCCTGATCCACAGCCCACCCCTCTCTCTTATCAGAGAATGCGAGTTAATCAGGCGCATAATACCCTGTTCAACTCCTTTAACCAGGCGATGCAAGAACCAGGATTTAATAACCGTTACCTGGCAGATATGAGACTCTGGGTTACACACAGTCAGTTTATTGTTGACCATATCAATGCGATGACGGGTCTGACGCGGGAAAAAGGGGAACTATCGGCTGAGCAGAAGCAAACTTATCTTCAGCTCTGTGACAGTGCGCTGCAAAGTTGTCAGCAACGGCTGGATTACGATGGCACAGAGGATAACGAAAGCACTGAGGAGAAGGAAAATCTGGATAACGGTCAGATATCAGAAACTCCACGTACCGCTACTGAACTGCACTTACAGCGTATCCTGGGACATCTGAGCTCCATGCACTCCATTTCTTCGGTAGCCTGGAAAGAGCGGCCTCACGGATGGCTAGGCCGCCATTTACGAAACGCGGATTAGTTGCTGCGCGCCACAACCTCAGCAACTGCACGTGCAAAGCGATCCATACCTTCGTCAATATCTGCCGTGTCGATATTCAGGGCCGGAGCAAAGCGCATTACGTCCGGCCCGGCATTAAGAACCATCACACCAGACTTCGCCGCTGCATGTAAGAACTCACTAGCACACCCTTTATAAGCAGATTTCAGTTCAGCACCAATCAATAATCCCATACCCCGAATATCTTCAAAAATAGAATACTGGGCGTTTATTTGCTGTAAATGCTCAACAAATTGCTGACGTTTGGTCACAACGCCCTGTAGGAGTTCAGGGGTATTAATGATATCAAATGCGGCACTGGCAACAGCGCAAGCCAGCGGGTTGCCACCATAGGTAGAACCATGAGTACCGACATGAAAAGCAGAAGCAATTTCATGCGTGGTCAGCATTGCACTGACCGGGAAACCACCACCGAGCGCTTTGGCACTGGTCAGAATGTCTGGCGTCACTCCATAATTCATATAAGCAAACAGCTTACCAGTACGCCCCATGCCCGACTGAACCTCATCGAATACCAGCAATGCATCAAACTCATCACATAGCGTCCGCAGGCCTTGTAAAAATTCAGGTGTTGCAGCGGTAACGCCCCCTTCACCCTGAATCGGTTCAACGACTATCGCACAAGTATGGTCATCCATTATCGCTTTGACCGCAGCGAGATCATTAAAAGGCACATGGACAATATCGGCAGGTTTCGGACCGAAACCATCGGAGTATTTCGCTTGTCCGCCTACCGAAACAGTAAACAGGGAACGACCGTGAAAGGCATTATAAAAGGCAATGATTTTGCTTTTAAACGGGCTATGGCGGGTAGAAGCATAATAGCGAGCCAGCTTAAATGCTGTTTCGTTCGCTTCCGTACCGGAGTTGAGAAACACGACCCTTTCTGCAAAAGTGGCTTCCGTCAGCTTACGGGCCAGTTTTAATGCTGGCTCATTAGTAAAAACGTTACTGGTATGCCACAGTGTTTCACCCTGGGTTTTCAGAGCGTCCACAAGGACAGGATGACAATGGCCCAGAGCAGTAACCGCGATGCCACCGGCGAAATCAACATACTCTTTGCTCTGCTGATCCCAGACCCGGCTCCCTTTGCCCTTCACTGGAATAAATTCAGCTGGTGCATAAATTGGCAATATTACTTCGTCAAAAGTCGCCCGGGTTACTACTGATTGTTCAGTTGTCATTTCATTTCCCATCCATTTACGCACTGATTAAAATTGAAAATATAATCACGAAATATGAATAAAAAATCAAAATAAGGCAAGCGGGAATTTAGTCAAAAAGAAAATTAGCCAGTAAAGCATGCCCTTGTTCACTCAGAATACTTTCCGGATGAAACTGTACCCCTTCAACGGCTAAAGAACGATGACGAATGCCCATGATTTCATGCGTGTCTGTCCATGCTGTAACCTCAAACTCATCAGGGAGTGTCGTCGGGTCAATCACCAAAGAGTGATAGCGCGTGACGGTCAGAGGTTTTTTCAACTCTCGAAAGACACCACTCTCATTATGCATGATATCTGAAGTCTTACCGTGCATAACCTGACCAGCCCGCACAATAGTTGCACCAAAAGCCTGTGCTATTGCCTGGTGTCCCAGACAAACGCCCAGCAAAGGGATCTGCCCTGAAAATTGACGGATTGCTGCCAGTGAAATACCCGCTTCATTGGGCGTACATGGCCCCGGAGAAATAACCAGCCTTTGTGGGGCAAGCTGCTCTATTTCCGAAAGCGTTATCTCATCATTACGTTTAACGACAACATCTGCCCCTAACTCACAAAAATACTGATAGAGATTCCAGGTAAATGAATCGTAGTTATCAATAAGCAATAACATGCCAGCTCCGATGCTAAAAAGAACCGCGCTATTCTATGCGCTTTTCGGAGCTGATTAACAATGCTATTACTAACGAACTACGTTGTTAATGACTTAAACAGAAAAGTGTTGACCACCAGATAAGCGGACTAAGGGTATTTTTCAACCAAAGCATACAAGACTGCTGCCGTTTCGACATCAATATCACCGCTGTAATTAGCAGGACGGAAATGGAGCTGAAAAGCACGCACTAAATTTTTAAAACCATCCGCCTGCTCAGCTCCCACCACATCGTAACCATAGGCTTTCAGCTTGCCAATAATGTCAATGTTGGCAGGTATTCGCTGGCCGAATTGCGCCATATATTTTTCTTTAGTACTTTCGTCATACCATGCCCCGATACCTGTCTCAGAAAGCTGTTTCCAGGGAAAAGCAGCTCCCGGATCGCTCTTACGTCCTGGGGCGATATCTGAGTGAGCGACAACGTTAACTGGACTGATATCGGGATAACGCTGGATGATATTGGCCGCGAGTTCTTTAACAGCAGAAATTTGCTGAGGGTTAAACGGAGGAAAAACAAAATTGCCCTGCCCGTCATCCTTAGCCTGATTAACGATTTCTATACCAATAGAGGTGTCATTGAGATTGTTACGCCCTCGCCAGGAACTGACGCCTGCATGCCAGGCTCGGTCTTTTTCATCAACCAAGTTAAAAATTTTTACGTCTTTATTGCCGGTTTCAAGATATGACGGGTCAGATGGGTCGGGAACCAGATAATGTGCACTGGCTGCTCCGTGAGTTAAGAGGTCTGCTGAGGTTTTGAAGTCGGCTGCAGTATAATGCATGACCACAAAACGCACCCGCGAGTTGAAGCTTTTTACGGCACGGTAACTGTTGTAGTCTATAGGCGTGATTCGATTGATTTTGCGTTCAACATCGCCGCCTAGTTGATTGACCTCGCTGAGCTTATCCAGAACCGAACTCTGTTTTTCCATACTCATTTTTTGAGCGTTAGGCTGAAGGCTTTCCGTTACTGGTGTAATAGCCGGAATCCTACTCTTTTCGATCCTTTCTAACGGCATAAGTTATTACCTCATGACAGAAATGAAGCTATAGGTATAGCCTCATTCTCAGGTAATAACTTTCACTTTTCGCTGATCGCAATACGGAGAGATGGCAGAAAAACCAGACTGCGAGGAATTCGTCTCCGCACAGCCTGTCGAAATTAAGGCAGGACTTTTGCTGAAATAATGACAATAGGTTTTGATGGAACGTTCTGATAAGGGCCTACGTCACGAGTCGGGACATGAGAAATTTTTTCTGCAACGTCCATTCCTTTAATGACCTTACCAAAAACGGCATAACCGAAGTCTCTCTGTCCGTGATCGAGGAAGGCATTATCGGCAACATTGATAAAGAACTGACTGGTTGCACTGTCTTTATCTGCGGTACGGGCCATTGAAATGGTGCCACGAGTATTACGCAGTCCGTTATCAGCCTCATTTTTGATAGGGGGATTGGGTTTCTTCTGATTCATATCCTCAGTAAACCCCCCACCCTGAATCATAAACCCAGGAATAACGCGGTGGAACGAGGTGTTGCTGTAAAAGCCGCTGTTAACGTAATCAAGAAAGTTTTTTACTGTAACCGGCGCTTTTTGACTATTTAACTCAAGCTCAATATTGCCAGCGGAAGTCGTCAACAGAACGCGTGGATCACCTTTTGCAGCTAACGCTGCAGGCGAAAGTGCGGACAGAGCAAATACAGCTGCAACAGCCGCCAGTGTCGATTTGAGCATGGAAAATTCCTTACGAAGGCAGTGAGTAAAGCAAATCATTTGATTCTAAAGACGAGGAGCAGCGGGTGCCAGCCATTTACGGTTATTTACTTTCACAAAAATCAACAAATTGCTGTGAAATGTCAACCAGCCAGACCCAAAATACGTTATAGAAACTTTGAATTCAAAAGCTTTTCGTCATAAAAAGAGTGACATTTTATTTAAAAAAATGACATTAAGGGCTACACTAACTAGCATCCGCAGTGTCAATAATTTTTACACTTCTATTCTTCTGGACTCCTAATGAACAGCATCAGCCGAAATCGCCTGCTCTGGATAAGTTTCTTCTCTTATGCGCTAACCGGTGCGCTAGTTATTGTCACCGGTATTGTCATGGGGGATATTGCAAAGTACTTTGATCTTCCTGTTTCCAGCATGAGTAATACCTTTACCTTTCTGAATGCCGGTATCTTGATAGCCATCTTCTTGAATGCCTGGCTGATGGAAATCATCCCACTGAAAACACAGTTACGTTTCGGCTTTTTACTGATGATAGTGGCTATAGCCGGTCTGATCTTCGGTCACAACTTGGCGATATTCTCTGCGTCTATGTTCGTACTCGGTATAGTCAGTGGTATCACAATGTCTATCGGTACCTTCCTGATCACTCAGATGTATGAAGGCCGTCAGCGCGGTTCCCGCCTGTTATTTACTGACTCATTCTTCAGTATGGCAGGGATGATATTTCCGATTGTCGCAGCCTTTTTACTGGCGCGCAGTATTGAATGGTACTGGGTCTATATCTGTATTGGACTGATTTACGTTGCCATCTTCCTGCTCACTCTGGGTTGTACCTTCCCAGCCCTGGGTAAACATGCAGTAGCAGAGAACAAACCGGTCACCAAAGAAAAATGGGGCGTTGGTGTTCTGCTCCTGGCCATCGCCGCACTGTGCTATATCCTCGGTCAGCTTGGTTTTATCTCATGGGTTCCTGAATATGCCAAAACCTTAGGGATGGATATTAACGAAGCCGGTCAGCTGGTAGGTAATTTCTGGCTTTCTTATATGCTGGGCATGTGGGCATTCAGCTTTATCCTGCGCTTCTTCGATTTACAACGTATTCTGATGGTTCTGATTGGTGCTTCAGCGATACTGATGTATCTGTTTAACCACGGTGAACCAAATCATCTGGCATGGTTCATTCTGGCTCTGGGCTTTTTCTCCAGCGCAATCTACACCACGATTATCACCCTCGGATCATTACAAACCAAAATTCCCTCACCAAAATTGGTTAACTTTATTCTGACCTGCGGAACCGTTGGAACCATGTTAACCTTCGTGGTAACAGGTCCTATCGTTGCCCACAGTGGCCCTCATACTGCACTGTTAACCGCGAATGGATTGTATGCAGTAACATTTGTGATGTGTGTCTTGCTGACATTTGTCAGTAAACACCGCACAAATCATCCAGTAGAAACTAAGAAATAATTGTTATCCACTCTCCCCTGGCTTTCGCGAGTTAGGGGAGAGGTTTCAGAGTCTTCGTTCAATTCAATACTCTTCCTCCCTGTAGTGTCATTACTTCCCTGCCTTGCAATCAGCGCTTTTAGTCATGCTTTGCGTTCAATTTGGCCTTTATATCGATGCCAGGCACTGGGATAAGCATATCATTGGCCTCAATTGAAATAGATTCTACATTCAATACGGTATCCGATGATGGCTATGAAATTCTTGTTGCTTGATATCTCAGGAATAGATCACTTCCTTTAGCGGACTGACTATGCCACTCATCGCTTTTTTATGTCTCCGTATCTGATCAACTATTGTTATTAATCAAAGCAATATAATCTGATAAATCAGTATCCTGAGTTGAAACCTTTTCTATTACAAAAAGAGTCGACATAAAACTTCCTGCTCATTAACCCTCACCTTTCATCGTTGTATTCATCCGTTCGGGTTATTGATATGCTAGGGAAAAAGTGGTCTTTATTGGTATTTATTGAGGATGTAATATGGAGCACCTGCCTATATTTTGTCAGTTACGTGGCCGCGCTTGCCTGCTGGTTGGCGGTGGCGCTGTAGCTGAACGTAAAGCACGTTTGTTACTGGATGCAGGTGCGAGCCTTACCGTCAATGCCCAGCAATTTTCCCCTCAGTTTGTCGTCTGGGCTGAACAAGGGATGCTTACTCTGGTGGCTGGCGATTTTTTACCCGCTTTACTGGATAACTGCTGGCTGGCCATTGCCGCAACCGATGATGATGCCGTTAATCAGCAAGTCAGTGACGCTGCCGATGAACGCCGCATCTTTTGTAATGTCGTCGATGCACCAAAGCAGGCCAGCTTCATTATGCCTTCTATCATCGATCGTTCGCCGCTCATGGTCGCGATTTCGTCTGGTGGAACCTCCCCGGTTCTCGCACGTTTGTTACGAGAAAAGCTTGAGTCTGTTTTGCCGTTACATCTCGGTAAAATTGCTGCCTATGCAGGCTCATTGCGCGGACGGGTAAAAGAAAAGTTCGCAACGATGGCTGAACGCCGTATGTTCTGGGAAAAATTCTTCACCAATGACAGACTCGCGCAATACCTTGCCAATGAAGACAAGCAAGCGGTTGACCAGGAAACGACATCATTGTTTACCACACCACTCGATAATCGGGGTGAAGTCGTTTTGGTTGGGGCCGGCCCGGGGGATGCAGGCCTGCTGACACTCAAAGGCCTGCAACAAATTCAGCAAGCCGATGTTGTGGTTTACGACAGACTGGTCTCTGACGATATTATGAATCTTGTTCGTCGCGATGCTGACCGTGTCTTCGTTGGCAAACGCGCAGGTTTCCATTGCGTCCCTCAGTCAGAGATCAACCAGATTCTGCTTAATGAGGCTAAAAAAGGTAAACGTGTTGTCAGGCTGAAAGGCGGCGACCCGTTTATATTTGGTCGTGGAGGGGAAGAGCTGGAGACACTTTGTAATGAAAATATTCCTTTCTCCGTGGTGCCTGGCATTACGGCAGCTTCCGGCTGTTCGGCTTATTCCGGTATTCCGTTAACTCATCGTGATTATGCTCAGAGCGTACGCCTGGTTACCGGACATTTAAAAAATGGTGATGAGTTAGACTGGGCGAACCTGGCAGCAGAAAAACAGACTCTGGTCTTCTATATGGGGCTGGGTCAGGCGGCCTTTATTCAGCAACAGTTAATCGCTCATGGTATGGAAGCGACGACACCTGTCGCGCTGGTAGAGAATGGAACCGCGGTGAATCAACGGGTAGTAGACGGTACGCTTAATCAATTAGGCGAGCTGGCCAAACAAGTTGCAAGCCCGGCGCTGATTATTGTTGGGGCCGTCGTCGGCCTGCGTAGCAAGTTAAACTGGTTCTCAAACCACTAGCTGGACATAAAAAACGCCCGCTATTGCGGGCGTAATGACCACCGCTGATTATAGCGGTTTAGCAACAAAACCAATCGCTTCGTACACTTTACTCAGCGTTTCACTGGCGCGCTGACGGGCTTTCTCTGCCCCTTCTTTCATAACTTGCTGTAAAAATGCTTCGTCATTACGATAGCGATGATAGCGTTCCTGAAGTTCAGTCAGCATGCCAGATACAGCTTCAGCCACTTCGCCTTTCAGGTGACCATACATCTTGCCTTCAAACTCAGTTTCTAACTGTGCGATCGGCTTACCTGTTACCGCTGACAGAATATCCAACAAATTGGAAACACCCGCTTTATTGGTGACATCGTAGCGCACTACTGGTGGCTCTTCGGAGTCTGTGACAGCGCGTTTAATTTTCTTCACTACCGATTTCGGATCTTCGAGCAAACCGATGACATTATTACGATTATCATCTGATTTAGACATTTTCTTGGTCGGCTCAAGCAATGACATCACGCGTGCACCAGACTTCGGGATAAAAGGCTCAGGGATTTTGAAAACTTCACCGTAAAGGGCATTAAAACGGCTGGCAATATCACGGCTTAGCTCAAGATGTTGCTTCTGGTCTTCACCGACCGGTACCTGAGTAGTCTGGTACAGTAAGATATCTGCGGCCATCAGTACCGGGTAATCAAACAGTCCGGCATTGATATTTTCAGCATAACGGGAAGATTTATCTTTAAACTGTGTCATACGGCTTAACTCACCAAAATAGGTGTAACAGTTAAGCGCCCATCCCAGTTGTGCATGCTCTGCTACGTGTGACTGTACAAAGATGGTGCTTTTTTTAGGGTCAATGCCGCATGCCAGATATAAGGCCAGTGTATCCAGCGTCGCTTTACGCAACGCTGCTGGGTCCTGACGTACTGTGATGGCATGCTGATCAACAATGCAGTAAATACAGTGGTAATCATCCTGCATGTTCACCCATTGACGCAGCGCACCCATATAGTTACCAATGGTTAATTCACCTGAAGGCTGTGCGCCACTAAAAACGATGGGCTTACTCATGTTCTGATTCCTGATTAGCTTGATGTGGTAGCCCAAGTAAGGGCAATAAATCACTGAAACTATCAAATACAACGTCTGGGTTGCTCAGTTCGATAGCTTCGCCGTAGTTATAACCGTAAGTCAGGCCTACGCTTAAACATCCCGCAGCTTGTGCTGCCTGGATATCATTACGAGAATCCCCGACAAACAGCAACTCGTCTGCGCTTAATTTCATGGCACTCATGGTATTAAACAAGGCTTCGGGATGCGGTTTCTTCTGTTTAACATCATCCCCACCAATAATGACCTGGAAATCATGTGCAATGCCAAAACTTTCGAGCAAGGGCATGACAAAAGGTGTGGGTTTATTGGTCACCACGCCAAGCAGGAGTCCTTTTTCTTTGAGCGCTGACAGCGTTGTCATCACTTCCGGAAATAAAAAGCTCCCCTCGTTCACCGTCTCAGCATAAAAACGGTCAAATAACTTACGTGCCATCGCCAGCTGGCCAAGAGCGGGTTGCTTGTCTTTCAGAGCCCATGTCAGTGCTCGCTGGATCAGAATATCCGCGCCATTACCTATCCAGGTAATCACCCGTTCTTCACCTGCAGCAGGCAGTTCCATGGCATATAATGTCATGTCTATCGCCTGACTGAGCCCCAGAGATGAATCAATCAACGTCCCATCCAAGTCAAAAGCAACACCGCGAATACCTTTAAACTTATCCATGACCAACCTTTGATAATTCAGCACGCATCTCATCAAGCACCGTTTTATAGTCTGGTTTGCCAAAGATAGCCGATCCGGCAACAAACATATCCGCCCCCGCTTCAGCAATCGCACGAATATTTTCGGCCTTCACTCCGCCATCAACTTCCAGGCGGATGTCATAGCCTGACTCGTCAATGCGCTTACGTGCCTGGCGGAGCTTTTCAAGGGTATGAGGAATAAATGACTGACCACCGAATCCTGGATTCACAGACATCAGTAAAATGACATCCAGTTTATCCATCACGTTATCCAGCCAGGACAGTGAGGTGGCTGGATTGATAACCAGACCGGCTTTACAGCCATGCTCTTTAATCAGTTGCAGTGTGCGGTCAACATGCTCAGAGGCTTCTGGATGAAAAGTGATATAGCTGGCACCCGCAGCGGCAAAATCAGGGATAATTCTGTCGACAGGTTTAACCATCAGATGAACATCGATAGGGGCAGTAATACCATAGTCACGTAGTGCCTTTAATACCATCGGCCCCATAGTGAGGTTCGGTACGTAGTGGTTATCCATGACATCATAATGAACAACATCTCCCCCCGCAGCCAATGCTTTAGCCGTATCCTCACCCAAACGGGCGAAATCGGCAGAGAGGATTGAGGGGGCAATCAAAAACTGTTTCATCCGCTTCTCCAGTAGTCATGCATCTTTCGGTGGCGGACGAAACGGCTCAAGCATCTTTAGAGTGATAAAGCGCCAGAAGTTCGTCCACCTTATTACGGGTACTACCGTTTCTGCTGATATTTCGTCTGACTTGCAGCTTATGAAACTCGGTAGCGTTGTGATACCACTGTCGTGTCAACGCGGTATCGTGGTTAGAAATTAAAACAGGTATCTGCTGTTTGTATAATGCTTCTGCCAATTCTGCTAAGTGTTGCTGTTGTGCAGCATTAAAACTGGCTGTGTGATAGGCCGTAAAGTTTGCCGTTGCAGACAAAGGTGCATATGGCGGATCACAATAAACCACAGATCCTGCGACTACATTCATCATACTGACATCATAAGACTGACAAACAAAGTCGGCTTTTTTTGCGTGCTCAGCAAAGAAATAGAGTTCTTCTTCCGGAAAATAAGGTTTTCTGTAACGCCCGAACGGGACATTGAACTCACCGCGTAAATTATAGCGACACAGACCATTGTAACAATGCCGGTTCAGGTACAAAAACAGTACTGCACGACGGAATTTGTCCGTGCTTTGATTAAATTCAGTTCTGAAGCCGTAATAAGCTGCTTCTTCATTGTTCTGCTGACAAAACATCAAGCGCGTCTCGTGAACATACTCGTCCACACGCAGCTTCACAATCGTATAGAGGTCAATAAGATCGCTATTAATATCGGCAAGAAGATAGTGTTGATAATCAGTGTTCAGAAAGACTGAACCTGCGCCCGCAAAGGGCTCAATGAGGCAATCACCTTCAGGAAGGTGTTTTTTAATATCGTCAAGCAGGGGGTATTTCCCCCCTGCCCATTTAAGAAAAGCGCGATTCTTTTTCATGCTGCCTTACTATTACACCTTCTCCAGCTGTGGAAAGGTTCCGACAGCGACTGCGCTTGCTACTACTGAATTTCTGACTGAACCTGACGAATCGGCTTAATCCAGGGTTTATTGCTCTGAACACCAGCAGGTAAGCTTGATACTGCACGTTCCGCATCAGCTGTGGTGGCATAAATACCACTAACCATAACATACCACGGCTGACCATTACGTGAGGTTTGATATACCACATAATTTTGCAAATTCTCTTTCTTCGCCCAGGCATTCAGATTTGCTGAGTTTGAAGAGGCACTAAGCTGCAATGTATAACTACTCGCAGCTGCATTTTTTAGCGCCTGAGTATTACCCGCACTTGCTGCTGGTACAGCAGGTTTGGTTTGGGCTTGTGCAACAGGAGCTGACTGTACCGGTGTGGTTTTCGCCGATTTCGGTGCCGGATCACTGTGTCTGGCAGGTGCAGACTTAGTTTCTGTCCGTGCCGTAGCCTGGGAACGCGCTGGCACTTTTTGTGCCGGCTCAATCACCGCAGTTTTACGCTCAGGACGAGACTCTGTCATTTGGCTTCCTGAAACAGATACTACTGTTGCTGGTTCCATCGGTAATGTTGAGCGAGTCACGACACTTTCAATCTGACCCTGTTGTTGTGTCAGAGAGTTACCTAAATCACCTTGCAACTCAATACGTTGCTGACCTTCCGGCTGAGGAATATTCTGAGCCTGAGTGGGCGTGGATGAAATAGGTGGGATAGAGAAGTCCTGAGACTGAGAAACGATAGTCGGTTCTTCTGGCGTTGAGCCGCTGTTTTCATCGGCAGCGGATAAGTCGATGCTTTTTTCAGCGCCAGAGGCCTGGCTTGCTGTATCGGTACTGGTTGAGGGTGCTTTCAACGCAGAACCAATACCAAAAATAAGTAACAATAAAACAAGAATACCGGTACCCATCATCAAATACTGACGCGTAATCGGTGTTTTCTGTCTTACTGATTTTTTACGTCCACGCGAAGGGCGAGCATCTGCTGCCATTTCATCATCTGTCGCATACGCATCTTCATCATCTTCACGTACACGCTTCGATTTCGATACTCGACGATCGTCCATGTCAATATTGATATCATCAACATTAAGCTGTGGCTCATTATCAAAAGCATCTTGTTTACGGGAACGCCCAGACTGGCGATCATCGGGATCAGGAATCAGATCGTCTTCTGGTTTAAACTTATCCATTTACCACCCCACTAACAGGCTTATGCCAGAGTTAGCACATCCAGACTGATGCCAGAATTAGCATATCGCCTAATATTTAATATCGCACAGGTTAGTCATTAACCATGCTGACAATCAGTAATTGCCGACAGGACAACGTCATGTGGTACACCACCACGAACTTCACTGGCGCCAATTGCTAATGGTAGAATCAGACGTAATTCACCCGCAAGTACTTTTTTGTCACGCATCATATGGGGCATATACGAGTCAACTGACATCTCTTTTGGTCCGTTGACTGGCAGACCAGCACGCTGCAACAAGACAATAATACGTTGAACATCAGCTTCGCTGAACTGACCCAGTCGCTGCGCTGTACGCGCCGCCATAACCATGCCAGCTGACACAGCCTCGCCATGCAACCAGTTACCATAGCCCATTTCAGTCTCTATGGCATGACCAAAAGTATGACCCAGATTCAATAAAGCGCGTACACCACCTTCGCGCTCATCAGCCGCAACAACCTCTGCTTTAAGTTCACAGCAACGACGAATACAGTAAGCGAGAGTCTCGCTATCTAACTTTAACAGGGCATCGAGATTTTCTTCCAGCCAGTGGAAGAACTTGCCATCCAGAATAATGCCATACTTGATGACTTCAGCCAGGCCAGAGGCAAACTCACGTTCAGGTAGTGTGGAAAGACAATCAATATCCACAATAACTGATGCCGGCTGATAAAAAGCGCCAATCATATTTTTCCCAAGCGGGTGATTGACAGCCGTTTTCCCACCTACCGAAGAGTCTACTTGAGAAAGTAAGGTAGTAGGAACCTGAATAAACCGCACGCCACGCTGATAACATGCCGCGGCAAAGCCGGTTAAATCACCAATGACACCACCACCAAGTGCAATCAGTGTAGTGTCACGGCCGTGCGGTTTTTCCAGTAAAGCGGTAAATACGGTATCCATGACCGCAAGGCTCTTAAACTGCTCGCCGTCAGGGAGGATAACAGTGTCCACTTTTACGCCTGCCTGCTCCAAAAGACCGCGCACTTTTTCAAGATACACAGGGGCCAGGGTCTCATTGGTTACAAGCATACTCTGGTCGCCTGCTTTCAGCGGCCAAAAGGATGCCGGGTCATTAAATAACCCAGCAGCAATCGTAATAGGGTAACTGCGTTCCCCAAGAGTGACTGTCAACCTCTCCATCGTGCGGAGCCTACCTTAATAACATTGCCCGCAGGCATAGTGTTTCTTAAGCCAGAACTAGTTGCTTTCCAGCATATTAATAATCTGGTTAGCAACAACTTTGGCGCTTTGATCGTCGGTGCGAATTGTCACATCGGCAATCTCTTCGTACAGTGGATTGCGTTCCTCCGCCAATGCTTCAAGTACTTCGCGAGGCGGGGTAGCAACCTGAAGCAGCGGACGTTTTTTATCACGCTGAGTACGAGCGAGTTGCTTCTCAATAGTGGTTTCAAGATACACCACTACGCCTCTTGCTGAAAGACGGTTACGGGTTTCACGGGACTTAACAGACCCCCCCCCAGTCGCCAGCACGATGCCTTGTTTTTCTGTAAGTTCGTTGATGATTTTTTCTTCACGATCGCGGAAGCCTTCTTCACCTTCAACGTCGAATACCCAGCCGACATCAGCTCCAGTACGTTTCTCGATTTCTTGATCTGAATCGAAAAATTCCATATTAAGCTGCTGAGCTAACTGACGCCCAATAGTGCTTTTGCCGGCACCCATAGGCCCAACCAGAAAGATATTGCGTTTCTCTGCCATTTTTTTGGTATTACTACGACTATTCGTTGATGATAAACAACCCGCCCGGTATTCACCAGGTGCAGCGGGACATGAACTGAAACCTCATAAGCGTGAGTCGAGAATCAGACTAAAAATTATCTCAACACTCAAGGCTGTTTGGCAACTGAATAAATCATTCATTTCCATAAGATGGCAAAATGAACGGTTTTATCAGTTACAGAATATCATTACCCGGTTTCTTGAAACGGTACACCTTGTAAGCTAATTCCTCCCTTACGTCAAATATCTGGGCATCTATTCACAGAAAAACCCGTAAAGATGAGGAAGTATTTTACGGTTTTTGCAGTAATTTAGGTGTAATAAACACCACTAGCTCCTGCCTCTGACTTTTCTTATTATCCTGATGAAATAGCCGGCCTATCAACGGAATATCGCTGAGTAAAGGGACATTTCGGGAGCCTGCACGGTGTTGTTGCTGAAAAATCCCGCCTAAGGCAAGAGTTTCACCATCCCGTACTTCAACCTGAGTTTCTATTTCCTGCTTATCAATAGCCAGAGCTTCCCCTCCTGCATGCTGGATACTTCTCCCCGGCATGTTCTGGGTAATACGTAGCTTTAAGCGGATATTACCATGGGCATTGATAATAGGTGTCACTTCCATGCCCAACACGGCTTCTTTAAAGGCAATTGAGCTTGCGTGATTCGCACCACCCGATACCTGATAGGGGATCTCTGTCCCTTGTTTAATACTGGCAGGCTGTTGATGGGCCACCAGCAGACGAGGGCTGGCGATAAAATGAAGCCGCTGCTGCTGTTCCAGAGCAGAAAGTTCAATTTCCAGCATTTGCCCGCCAATTCGACCAATGTTGAAGCCTGCTGATACGACACCAGCAGCCAGATGACTCGTACCCGTTGATGGTCGATATAACTCACTGCCGTTACTCGCTTTTGCGGTCCACTTTACACCCAGCTCGCGTAATGCTTCCTGATTGATGGTTACAATGTGCGCTGATAATTCAATTTGCCCCATTGGAATATCCATATCAACCAGCCATTGTGCGATGTGCTGCTGTGCCTGCTTATTGTCCCGCACCACCAGGCGATTAGCGCGTGTATCCACCGTAATATGACCCCGAGGCCCCAGCAGTTTGTCGCCATTTTGCTTCAGCGCCGTTGAGAGTTCAGTCACATCTGCATAGCGCGGGGTATACACTTTTTGTATTAAAGGCTGAGCCTGGATCCGTTGTTTACGCGCTGTCTCTTGCTGTTCCTGCTGACGAGCAACACTCTCCTTTCCCTGAACCTGGAGTATATTGCCGGTTTTTGATGAGGAAAGATGAGCGAGTTTCAGTACCAGGGAAAAAGCCTGCTCCCAGGGAACATCGACTAAATGTAACGACAGTTTACCCTCGACGCCTGGGGCAATAACAAGGTTATGCTGTTGCTGCTCGGCTATCGCTTGTAAGACTTGAGTCACTGGCGCGTCATCCACTATCAGGGTGATTCGCTGATTTGCCCGAGTGATAAACGGCAGGAATAACAGTAGTATGATGATGACTTTCCTTGTCATTTTTTCCTCCAGGTAAATACCAGTGATAATGCGCTCCGTCGCACATTTCAGTGAGTGACACACTGACCCTGTCTCGGCTAATCGTCATGACCGTTACCCCTGCCATCAAAACAGAACCCGGCACCACTCTTAACGACTGTTGTTGCGAGTCAGTCATTAAGGCCAGACTACGGGAGTCTGAAACAATCACACCTTGTAACCGCCAGCCGTCAAGTTGCTGAAAAGTCGCGTCACACCATGATAATGGCATTACAAATGGGTTACGTACGCCGGTATGCCCTCCCTGCGATAACAGCATTCCCAGGTAGAGGATCCAGTGATTAATTTTCATAACTGAATTCCAGTGTCAGCATTACCATCATGGGATCTTTGGTACTACCAATCTTAAATGATGTCAGATTAATCCCTTGATAATATGAAAGATGCCGGAATACCCAGGGCACTCTTTCCCAGCCAAGCAAGAGTTCAAGCGTCGCCTTCGGCTCACCCGGCTGCCAGTTAATCAGTCGCCCTCCCGATTTTCTGAGTGTTTCAATAACAGAAAATACTGGTGCGAGAGTCACCGGTGTAAATATCTCCGTGACAGGTAATGCATTCACTTTTTGTTGCAAAGTAACAATATGCTGCTCAAGCTGCCTGTTTCGTTGCTGGGTATAACGATACTGTTGCTGATAGTCTGCCTGCAGCACATAGCCACCACACATCCCCACCAGCAATAAACCAGACAGCACTATAAAAAAATATCGACGACTGCTGTGAGTCAGGAGTTGTTCAAGGTGGGACAAGTACACCTCCCGCTTCTTCCATGATGAAGGTATATGCCAGCCCCTGCTCCCCCTGATAACTGACCGGACCGGCCTTAATATGAAAGACACCCGGCAGTTGTTTTAATAGCGTTTCAATTTTTTCAAGATCCTCTATCTCGGAGGTATAACCCTCTAACGTCAGCATACTCGACTGCCAACCAACCGATCGTAACCAACTGTTTTCTGGTAATTTATTAGCCAAATCTGTCAGTATAGTTTCCCATCGTAAAACGCGATGCTGCTGTTCCCGCCCTCGATATTGCTGCTCACCTTGCAGTGGTTCCCCCTGCTGCTGATATAAAATCTCCTGTAACTTACGGTGTTGGTTTTCCAGCACACCTCCCTGTTTTTGCACTACGGCTATCTGCCGCTGGAGTAATACCCCCCCTCCAGAAAAGCCGCTAATCAGCAGCGCTATGACAGAAACGATGGCACTGATACGACAGCGTTGCCGCCGCTGACGCACTGAATGACGCCAGGGTAATAAGTTAACCGACGGAGTCATCAGTAAGCTCCGCCGAATGCCAGCCCAAGGGCAATGGTGTAGCGCCCTTTTGTTTGTGGAAGCGGAGGATATAGCCGTGTGAGTAACTGCCAGGCATCAAGTTCTTGTACCGGGAGAGAGGGTTCTTCTCTGGGGTCAGCAGTACTAAAAGCAATATTTTCAGGTGCACTTTTCAGCCATCGACAAAGTGCGGTTAAATCTGAATATTGTCGCTTATCCAGCCAGCCTGAAGACATGGTGTGATTGCAGGATGCCCACAACCAATAGCCAGGCTCTTCATGAACCCGGAACTGACAGGCTTGCGGATGGCATTTCGCAGGTAATGCGTAGAGCACCTTGTCACCTGGAGTCACGGTATCTGGGTATAACTGCACGGAGGCGAGGCTGGATAGAAGCATCTCAAGATCACTCTGTCGGGAAGCCGTAACCTTCAGAACATCGCTTTGTTCAAGGTAGTCATAGCAGAGTTGTGCGTCAGGCAGCTGTAATTGCCGAGCGGTGGTATAGGCGATGTAGTTCTCACGTATCGCTTCACTTAAATTTTTATCTGGGATCGGAATATCTTGTTGAAAGGTACGCTCCGCAGGAAAACTCACACTTAGCCGAAAGCGACGTGGCAGCTGTTTACGCCAGCTATCCAGTATCTCGAGTAATACCGTGGGCTGCGATAAAATGTTATCGGTAAAAACCACCGACGGAAACGGTAAATTCCACCACTGGCGTAGTTGCCAGCCTCGACGATGCTTTTGTACGGCGATCGCACGGACGCCTTCCGTTTGTATATCTAAACCAATTTTCCAGCCAGGAAATATCATGCGCGATCTCCTTATTCTTTCGCATGTCGCTTCGACATCAACCCGAACATATCAAGTCCAGCCCGTCGATGAGCATAGACAAACTCTGTGATTCCATGGGCTGGACGAAGGTAACGCTCAGACAACTTGAAGTATGACGGGTATATCAAAGCGTCTGGCTTGTCTTTATACTACCGGGCTGGTGTTTATAAACTACCCAATTGAAACCGAATGAGAGTCTTAAGGTGAAGTTCGTAAAGTATTTATTCATCCTTGCAATCTGTTGCATACTTCTTGGTGTGGCCTCGCTATACGGCTTATACAGATATATTGAGCCGCAATTACCTGACGTTGCGACCTTAAAAGATGTACGCTTGCAGACCCCCATGCAGGTTTACAGTGCCGACGGGGAACTTATCGCCCAGTATGGCGAGAAGCGTCGTATTCCTTTGACACTGGATCAAATTCCCCCAGTGATGATTCATGCTTTTGTGGCCACCGAAGATAGTCGTTTTTACGAACATCATGGGGTCGATCCTATTGGTATCTTCCGTGCGGCAAGCGTTGCGCTGTTCTCTGGTCACGCTTCTCAGGGTGCCAGTACCATTACCCAGCAACTCGCACGTAACTTCTTCCTGAGTCCGGAAAAAACGCTAATACGTAAAATCAAAGAGGTTTTCCTCGCGATACGCATTGAGCAGTTACTGACAAAAGATGAAATTCTTAACCTGTATCTCAACAAGATCTATCTCGGCTATCGTGCCTATGGTGTCGGTGCCGCAGCACAGGTTTACTTTGGTAAGAACGTCAATGAACTGACGCTGAGCGAAATAGCGATGATCGCTGGGCTTCCTAAAGCTCCTTCTACGTTTAACCCGATCTACTCGCTCGAACGCGCTACCGCACGTCGTAATGTTGTATTATCGCGTATGCTCAGCGAAGGCTATATCACTGATGCACAGTATGATGAAGCGCGTAGTCAGACCATCGACGCTTATTATCACACGCCGGAAATTGCATTCTCTGCCCCTTATCTGTCAGAGTTAGTCCGTCAGGATATGCTGGATCGCTATGGCGAAAATGCCTACGAAGATGGATATAAGGTTTACACCACTATCAGCCGAAATATTCAGCTCGGTGCTGAACAAGCGCTGCGTAATAACGTCATTGCCTATGATATGCGCCACGGCTATCGCGGTCCTTCACAAGTGCTATGGAAGGCCGGAGAAAACGCCTGGGACACACCGCTTATCCTCAGTGCGCTGAAAAAAATATCGCGTTATGGTCCTTTCCAGCCAGCAGTGGTCACGCATGCCAGTGCAACTGAAGCCACAGCCCTGATGGCTAACGGGAAAGAGGTTGTCCTGCCAATGGAAGGTATGCGCTGGGCACGTCCTTATCGCTCAGATACCGCACAAGGTCCCACACCGCGTAGCGTCAGTGCAGTGGTTCAGGCAGGCCAGCAAATTTGGGTCCGTCAGATAAACGACACCTGGTGGTTAGGGCAGTTACCCGACGTTAACTCGGCGTTAGTCTCGCTGAACCCGAACGACGGTGCGGTGCTGGCTCTGGTCGGTGGATTTGACTTTAATCTGAGTAAATTTAACCGCGCAACGCAGGCACTACGTCAGTTAGGTTCCAATATTAAGCCATTCCTGTACACCGCTGCGATGGATAAAGGACTGACTCTAGCCAGTATTCTCAATGATATGCCGATTTCTCGCTGGGATGCTGGCGCCGGCTCTGACTGGCGTCCGAAGAACTCACCGGCTGTGTATTCCGGCCCTATTCGTCTGCGTCAGGGTCTGGGACAATCGAAAAACGTTGTCATGGTTCGCGCGATGCGGGCTATGGGTGTCGACTATGCCGCTAATTATTTGCAACGCTTCGGCTTCCCGGAAAAGAATATTGTTCGCACGGAATCTCTGGCTCTTGGAGCCGCAGAATTTACCCCCTTACAGGTCGCACGGGGCTACTCGGTGATGGCAAATGGTGGCTTCCTGGTGACACCGTATTATCTGTCCAAAATTGTTAATGATAATGGCCAGACCCTGTTTGAAGCCCAGCCAAAAGTCGCTTGTCTGGAATGCGATCTTCCTGTTATTTATGGCGATATTCCGAAGTCTGAAATGCTAAATAACCCGAGTATTGAAGATGTTGCGATGTCTCAAATGGCGCAAAATATAACGGTTCCAACGCCAGAACTACAACAGGCGACGGCTGATAAATCAGTCCTTGAATCTGAATATGCTCCGCATGTGATAAGTACCCCGCTGGCATTTCTGATTAAAAGTGGGCTAAACAGTAATGTCTATGGCGAGCCAGGCTGGCAAGGCACTGGCTGGCGTGCAGGTCGCGACTTGAAACGCCGTGATATTGGCGGGAAGACCGGTACCACCAACAGTTCTAAAGACGCTTGGTTCTCAGGTTTTGGTCCCGGAGTTGTCACCTCGGTCTGGATAGGCTTTGACGATCATCGCCGTAACTTGGGCCGTACCAGCGCTTCAGGGGTGATTAAGGATCAGATTTCAGGTTATGAAGGTGGTGCGAAAAGTGCTCAGCCAGCCTGGGATGAGTTTATGAAAATTGCTCTTGAAGGTGTGCCGGAAGAGCCATTAACTCCGCCACCAGGTATAGTCACAGTCAATATTGACCGCGCTACAGGTCAGTTATCTAACGGTGGAAGCAGTAGAGACGAATACTTTATTGAAGGCACTCAGCCAACACACCAGGCGATAAATGAAGCGGGAACGACCATTATGGATAATGGTGAAGAACGAGAATTATTCTAAACCTGAAAGATTAAGGGGCCTACTGGCCCCTTAATCTTTTATGATAGGACTACAGACGCCCCTGCTCTTTTAACCATTCCCTAACCAGGAACAGCGCACTGACATTGCGTGCTTCCGTGAAGTCCTGTTCATTGAGCAGTGCCATCAAATTCGTGAGAGGCCAGCGAACCTGCGGAAGTTCTTCTGGTTCATCACCTTCCAAAGACTCTGCATAGAGGCTTTCAGCAATCACGATATTCATTTTACTTGAGAAGTAAGAAGGGGCCATACCCAGTCGGGTAATAAAAGTCAGTTCTCTGGCGCCAAAACCCACTTCTTCTTTTAGCTCACGGTTTGCAGCTTCAATGACGGACTCACCTTGGTCGATAAGCCCTTTAGGAAAACCGAGCTCATAGGATTCCGTACCGACAGCATATTCGCGGATCAGGATAAGATGGTCATCCACAATAGGGACGATTAACACAGCTTCGTGCGTACTCGGTTTCATGCGTTCATAGACCCGACGCACGCCATTACTGAACTCCAGATCCACCGTTTCAATAGTAAATAACCGCGACCGCGCCACAGTTTCTACGTGTAAAATTGTCGGTTTTTTTAGTATTTTGCTCATGTGACTGGCGTTAACAGTGGGACAATTGAGTGATTGTGCGATATGCCATGTACTTTACGCAACGCACATATTTATTATTTACATTCTGATCATTAGCGCATAGTACAGCACCATGTGAGTTTCACAATGTCAAGATCTCGCAAGTAAATAGGATTTAACTTATGTTTAATTCAGTATCCATTTGCTAGCATGATGATAATTTGGGATAATTATCAGAAAACAACATAAGAAAATTCAACTATATAAGGCTATAAATTGCTACGCTTGATGGATAAACGACTGTTTGATGGGTAGATGATGAGCATCTCATTACTTCTATTACTGGCGATGCTGACGTGCTTCCTTATTGCTGGGGGAGTAATATGGCACACCCTGAGAAAACACGTTTATATTCCGCGTGAATCTTCGTTTAGCGGAGCGACAACACGTAAGCTAACTCCGGAAGAACTTGCAGCACTTGAGTATTATCTTGAACTATCTTCACGCGATGAGTATGTAATAGCCCCTTCAGGTGCCAGCGCTCCGCCTTCCCAACTGCAACTGACCAGCCGGAGCCATACGGTTGTCTGCCTCACCCATGCGATCACACGTTATGGTTTCTCTGTCGATGACACTAATCAGTGGCGTTTTTATTTGGACTCAACAGAGATTCATCTGCCTCTGCTGTGGGAGCAGTATATTACCAATGATAATGACATTGAGCTGATACTCACTGATACTCTGCCGCTGATTATTTCTCTCAATGGTCATACTTTACAGAATTACAGTCAGGAAACATCTCTGGATATAGTACAAGACCACTCTCAGCAGAAAGCTTTTATACGCCGGGAAGAAAGCGAATCCATTGAACTGCTCGCTACACGTCAGGAAACCCCAGAAGAGTACGCATTAACGGCCTCCCGGCAAGTCCCTGAAGCTATCCTGATTTGTATTGCCTTCTTTATCCTGGTACTCAGTATTCTTGGCCCATCAGGGCTGATGCCTTGGCTGGTTGGCAGTGCATTTCTACTGATAGCAGCCAGTTTATTGAGTATATTCTCTCCGATTGCGGCTCATCAGTTTCGTGAGATCCATAGCCTGCACGGTACGCCTAAACGCTGGGGACTCTTCGGTGAATCTAACAATGACCAGTTCAATAATATCTCACTGGGTATTATCGACCTCATTTACCCTGCACACTGGCAGCCCTACATTACCCAAGATCTGGGAAAGAAAACCGATATTGATATCTATCTGGGGGGGCATGTTGTACGTCAGGGCGCTTTTCTCTCTCTTCATGACGAAGTTCGTCTGTTCCCACTTCAGCACTGGTTGCGCCCACTGATTATTGCCTGTGGTTCACTTATCACTTTATTAATGATGGTGATGTGGGTACCACTAGAAATGCCGTTAAAAATAAGCACCTCATGGTTGAACGGTGCGAACACGATTGAAGCTTCAAACATTAGTGAGCTGAATAAATACACGCTTCACGTCGGAGATACGCTGAAAATTAGTGGCACGGGAGCCTGCCATATTAATAGTCCAGATAGATATTCTGTCCGTCAGAATTCCTCTTACTTTCCTTTTGATTGCTCAAAAATCAGATGGAAAGACTCTTCTCCCGCACCATTATCAGCGTCAGAAACCACTCAGCAAGCACTCGCCCTGACCGAAACGGTGAAATCACAAATTAATCCTTCCACGACAAAAGAAGGTCATAGCCAAGTGAACCCACAACTGGCAACCGCGATTCAGAAATCAGGTATGGTACTGCTGGATGACTTCTCTGGTATCGTCAAAAAAACCCAGGCCTTATGCCGGGCAGAAGAAGACTGCGTACGATTGAAAAATGCCCTGATTAATCTGGGTAATACTAAAGACTGGAATACCCTGGTAAAACGGGCAGAAACAAGCAAACTGACGGGTATCAATGTGATATTACGCCCGGTCAGTGCGGAATCACTCAATAACTTGGTGATGGCTTCCACTGCCCCCTTCTTTGTCCGCGATATCATTCGTGCCGCACAATCACTGAATACTCCCATAGCGGGGGGTTATGTGATTACCAATGATGACGGTCGGGACCTGACGATGCACACACAGCCACAAATATCTTTGTATGACTATCCGCCCCAGGAGCAGTGGTCTGAGTTTATGAGTCTGGCAAAAACGCTGTCGCAGGTTTCTTTTATGACGAAAGGTATCATTACCAGCACTTATACCGATACGAATGGCACACAACACGTCGTCTTACAGAGTATCAACGATAGTCATAGTCACTGGCGCTATACCATTATTTCACTGTTACTCCTCTCCATGCTGATATGTTATGCAGTAAGCAGTATCGTGGCTATTAATCGCTATCGCCGTGACCGCAGGCGTCTGGACGAAATCCGGCACTACTATGATCGCTGCTTAAAATCTTCGACGCCATTACGCCTGAGACGCTGATCCCGTTAATTGTGCTACCTTGGTAGCCTCTTTTTCCGTCGAGTCACCCATTTATGTTTACTGATATTGCCTGGCAGGAGGTGGATACCCTACTGCTTGATATGGATGGTACCCTGTTGGATTTAGCTTTTGATAGCCACTTCTGGCAGCATCGGGTTCCTGAAACACTCAGCGTGCAGCGTAATATTTCACTGCATGATGCTCATCAGCTGATTGCTCGCGAATATCATGATGTACAGCAGACATTGAACTGGTACTGCCTGGACTACTGGGCAGACCGTTTAAAGCTGGATATTTATGCCATGATGGATGAACAAGGGCCAAAAGCTGCGCTGCGCGAAGATACACTCCCTTTTCTGAAGGCACTCAAGGCAAGCGGCAAGCGTTGTATTCTGCTGACTAACGCGCATCCTTATAACCTATCTGTTAAGTTAAAATATACCAACCTGGCACCACACCTTGATTTATTACTTTCGACCCATACATTTGGTTATCCGAAAGAAGACCCGCGGTTATGGCAGGCAGTGGTTGAACATACCGGGTTGGATGTCAGCAGAACGCTATTCATTGATGATTCAGAAGCGATTCTTGATGCTGCGAAAACCTTTGGCATTCGTTACTGCCTTGGGGTAAGCAACCCTGATTCTCATCGTGAGGAACAGGTTTTTCAACGGCATCCCGCTGTCAGTAACTACCATGATTTAATTCCTGCACTTGGGAACCAGGAGGCGTAGTGAAAGAAAAAACTGCCGCAGGTATTCGTCTGGATAAATGGCTCTGGGCTGCCAGAATCTATAAAACTCGTGCTCTGGCACGAGAGATGATTGAAGGCGGCAAAGTCCATTATAATGGCCAGCATACTAAGCCAGGTAAACTGGTGGAGCTACAGGCCGTCTTAACACTACGTCAGGGCAATGATGAGCGAACGATTAATATCCTGGCCATCACTGATCAGCGTCGCCCGGCATCAGAAGCCTCTCAGCTGTATGATGAAACGCCAGAAAGCATCGCAAAGCGGGAAAAAATAGCTCTCGCACGCAAAATGAATGCCCTGACGATGCCGCACCCGGATCGCCGTCCCGATAAAAAAGAGCGCCGTGATTTAATGAAATTTAAACACAGTGGCAATACCTAATTCCTCCATCCCTAAGAGAGATGATGATGACTCAACACGACCAATTACATCGCTACCTGTTTGAAAATCACGCTGTTCGTGGCGAACTGGTAACAGTGTCTGAAACCTGGCAACGGATTATGGAGAATCACGATTATCCACAACCCGTCAAAAATATTCTTGGTGAACTGCTGGTTGCAACTAGCCTGCTCACCGCAACTCTGAAATTTGATGGTGATATTACTGTTCAGTTGCAGGGTGATGGCCCAATGTCTCTGGCAGTTATTAATGGCAATAATAAGCAGCAAATGCGTGGCGTTGCCCGTGTGCAAGGCGATGTTGCTGATGATGCCTCACTCAAAGATCTTATCGGTAATGGTTATCTGGTGATTACTATTTCCCCGAAAGAAGGAGAACGTTATCAGGGTGTTGTTGGCTTAGAAGGTGATACTCTGGCCGCCTGCCTGGAAGATTACTTTATGCGTTCCGAGCAGCTACCTACCCGCCTGTTTATCCGTACCGGAGAGGTCAACGGTAAAGTCGCGGCGGGGGGCATGCTGTTGCAGGTATTACCGGCTCAAGATGCGCAAATTGATGACTTTAACCACCTTGCGACCTTAACCGAGACTATCAAGGCGGAAGAGTTACTGACACTGCCAGCTAACGATGTGCTGTGGCGTTTGTATCATGAAGAAGAAGTCACGCTTTATGAACCGCAAGCAGTGGCCTTCTCCTGTAGCTGTTCGCTTGAACGCTGCGCTGCGGCTATCAGAACCCTGCCAGATGAAGAGATCGATAACATTCTGGCAGAGGATAATGAGATTGATATGACCTGTGATTACTGTGGTAGTCACTATGTATTTGATGCAATGGATATTACTGCTATTCGTAATAATGCATCAGCACCAGACTCTCAGATTCATTAATCCTCTCCCGCTTAACCGCTTGCAGCCCTGCAAGCGGTTCTGATTATGCCATTATTCGATCCATATCTAATAATTAAACCAATAATTACACCGCGTTTCATTCCACCAGCCATATATTAACCATGCTAATCATTGCAAACATCAGCATCCAAAGCTGATCTGAATCATTTTTATAGTTTTTTTTGCTGATTAATTTTTGTGACATCTAAAATCTATGATGGTCATCGCGGCTTATACCCCACAAATACCCCTACAATATGAAGCAGAATCGATTAGCTATGGAGAAGGACAATGCGAGCGAATAAGATAGCCCCGCAGGATCTCAAGGCTTACGGCATTAGTGACGTTATCGACATTCTTTATAACCCCGATTATGAAACACTGCACAGTGAAGAACTCAATCCCGAACTACAGGGTTTCGAACGTGGCCAAGAAACCACTTTAGGCGCAATAGCAGTGGATACTGGTATTTTTACCGGACGTTCGCCGAAAGATAAATACATTGTCCGCGATGATACGACGCGAGATACCTTATGGTGGGCTGATAAAGGTAAGGGTAAGAACGACAATAAACCTCTCTCACCTGAAATTTGGGCACAGCTGAAAGGTTTGGTCGGTCAGGAACTATCAGGTAAACGCTTATTTATTATTGATGCTTTCTGTGGCGCCAATAGCGATAGCCGCCTTGCCGTGCGTTTTATTACCGAAGTAGCCTGGCAGGCTCATTTCGTTAAGAACATGTTTATTCGCCCCACTGATGCAGAGTTACTGACCTTTACGCCGGATTTTGTGGTGCTAAACGGCGCTAAATGCACGAATCCAGACTGGAAAGAACAGGGACTGAATTCAGAGAACTTTGTTGCCTTCAATCTCACCGAACGGATGCAGCTTATCGGGGGAACCTGGTACGGTGGTGAGATGAAAAAAGGGATGTTCTCTATTATGAACTACCTGTTGCCGCTCAAAGGTATCGCGGCAATGCACTGTTCAGCCAACGTCGGCGAACAGGAGGATGTCGCTGTCTTCTTTGGGCTGTCAGGTACCGGCAAAACAACCTTATCTACCGACCCCAAACGCCGTCTGATTGGCGATGATGAGCATGGCTGGGATGATGACGGGGTCTTTAACTTTGAAGGCGGCTGTTACGCCAAAACGATTCATCTGTGTGAAGAGACTGAACCGGATATCTATCATGCTATTCGCCGGGATGCATTACTGGAAAACGTTGTCGTCGGTGATGATGGTGTCATCGACTTTGATGATGCCTCAAAAACAGAAAATACCCGTGTCTCTTACCCTATTTATCATATCGAAAATATCGTCAAACCGACTTCAAAAGCCGGGCATGCGACGAAGGTGATTTTCCTGACCGCTGATGCCTTCGGCGTACTTCCGCCTGTTGCAAGGCTGACACCAGAACAAACTCAGTATCATTTCCTGTCTGGATTTACGGCAAAATTAGCCGGTACTGAGCGGGGTATTACTGAGCCTACACCCACTTTTTCTGCTTGTTTTGGAGCGGCATTCTTAACGCTGCACCCAACACAGTATGCTGATGTTCTGGTTAAGCGAATGCAGGCTTCTGGTGCCCAAGCCTATCTCGTGAATACTGGCTGGAATGGAACCGGAAAACGAATTTCCATTAAGAACACCCGGGCGATTATTGATGCCATTCTTGACGGCTCTCTGGACGAGGCGCCAACAGAAAGGTTACCGATATTTAATCTCGCCATTCCCCTTGAGCTGGCTGGGGTTGATAGCGATATTCTTGATCCGCGTAAAACCTATAGCTCGCCTGAGTTATGGCAGGATAAAGCGGTTCAACTGGCGAGATTATTTATCGATAATTTCGAGAAATATACCGATACCCCGGCAGGGGCTGCTCTGGTAAAAGTGGGTCCGGAAATTTGAATGCCCGGTCAACCAGAACATTAAATATTAAGGGTTTATGTGTGACATAAACCCTTTTTTGGTTTCACAATTAAGAAGATGTGCGGGACTCGCTTTTACTGCTACCCCCAACAGGAGGAACGAGAGCACTAACAGGTAAAGGCAGATAGGCCCGTATACGTAACCCTCCACGCTCACTTTTCCCCAGTTCCAGCTGGCCATGATGATTGTCGATAATTCTCTGTACAATCGCCAGCCCCAGCCCGGTACCGCTAGTACTGCGTGCACTATCACCGCGGACAAAAGGCTGGAACAAATGTTCAAGCTGATCCGGCTCAATACCCGGGCCATCATCGTCAACCTGAAGCCAAGCGCGGTTAAGCTCACAACCACTGCTGACCTTAATCCAGCCATTACCGTAGCGGGCAGCATTAACCACCATATTCGCTACCGCACGTTTGACAGATAACGGGTTGATATTGACGCGTAGCTCACCGGATTGCAGGCTGGTTTCGATTTCACGCTCATAACCACTTTCAGCCGCCACCACTTCGCCTAACACACTGTTCAGATCAGTCATTTCCAGTATGGTTTCCTGACCGGTGCGTAAGTAGTCAATAAACTGCTCGATAATGGCATTACATTCTTCAATATCTTTATTGATTGATTCAGCAAGATAGCCGTCTTCCTGACCCATCATTTCCGTTGCCAGACGAATACGGGTCAGCGGTGTTCGCAGGTCATGACTGACTCCCGCCATCAGTAATGTTCTGTCATCTGCCAGTTGTTTTACCCCAGCGGCCATATGATTAAATGCCCGGGTGACCGAGCGCACCTCGGAGGCACCATATTCACGTAATGGAGGCGGAATAATACCTTTACCTACTTTCAAGGCTGCATGTTCAAGATCGACCAAGGGTCGGTTCTGTATTCGAATAAAGAGCCAGGCCCCGCCGATAGCCAGTAGCATAATTGCCAGCGTATAGCGGAACAGAGGTGAGAAATCCCCCTGATGAATCTCAGTCAGAGGAACACGAACCCAGATATTGGGTGACAGCCAGGTTTTCAGCCAGACCACGGGTGAACTTTTGTTGACCTCAACCCTAACTTCCGTCGGCCCCCCCAGCTGCTGAGCCATTTGCTGACTCAGAAACTCATAATGCTGTGCCCAACGCAGGCCAGCATCTTCCGCCGCCTCGTTGGAATAAAGCGAAATACCCAGTTCACGATAAATCTCACGACGAAATGCCGGGGGCACAACCAGCTGTGTCCCATCCTCAAGCTGTAGCTTGTCAGTCATTAGCATCCGTACTTCGTAAGCCAGCACTTTATTGAACTGTTGCAGACTCGGCAAAATAGCGAAGTTCAATACCACAAGGTAAGTGGTCACCAGGCTAACAAACAGCAAAGTGACTATCAGCAACAAAGTACGAGCAAATGAGCTTCGTGGTGAGAAACGAACTCTTATCATGCCTTAGAACCGTCCGGCACAAAGACGTAACCCAAGCCCCAGACGGTCTGAATGTAACGTGGATGAGCAGGATCCTCTTCGACCATACGACGCAGGCGAGAGATTTGCACATCGATAGAACGTTCCATTGCAGAATACTCACGTCCACGCGCCAGATTCATCAATTTATCTCTGGAAAGTGGTTCACGTGGGTGGGTGACGAGTGCTTTTAATACAGCAAATTCACCGCTGGTCAGTGGCATCGGCTCATCTTCACGAAACATTTCGCGGGTACCGAGATTCAGCTTAAATTTACCGAAAGAGATAACCGCTTCTTCTTGCGAAGGGGCACCGGGTAATTCGTTTGCCTGACGACGCAGTACTGCGCGGATACGGGCTAACAGTTCCCGCGGATTGAAAGGTTTAGGGATGTAGTCATCCGCACCAATTTCCAGGCCCACGATACGGTCAACTTCTTCCCCTTTCGCCGTCACCATAATAATGGGCATTGGATTACTCTGGCTGCGCAAACGGCGGCAGATGGACAGACCATCTTCACCAGGCAGCATCAGGTCCAGTACCATCAAATGGAATGACTCGCGAGTCAACAAACGATCCATCTGCTCTGCGTTCGCAACGCTGCGAACCTGGAAGCCTTGCTCCGTGAGATAACGTTCCAGCAGGGCACGCAATCTCATATCGTCGTCCACTACCAGAATTTTATAATTCTCTTGCATCTTAGTACTCCCAAAGGCTAGAACTGTTGAGTGCGTATTCTTAAAAAACTACGTTCATACGACCAGTCAAATCTGGTATATATTCTAGTCGAAATTGTTACAAAGCATATTTAACAATCGTTTATCCATGTGATAGTGCGTAATTTTGACACTTAATTGCCCCTCCCTGTCATTGCATTCCCTTACCAGTATCGGTTTAAATCACCATACAGGTTTCTTAGCTTCAAGGCCAAAAGATGAAAACCCCTCTTATAACCCGTGAAGGTTACGATAAGCTCAAACAAGAGCTGGACTATCTGTGGCGTATAGACCGCCCAGAAGTCACCAAAAAAGTGACATGGGCAGCCAGTCTTGGCGATCGCAGTGAGAATGCTGATTATCAATACAATAAAAAGCGCCTGCGAGAAATAGACCGACGTGTGCGCTACCTCACTAAATGCCTTGAACAATTAAAAATTGTTGATTATTCCCCTCAGCAAGAAGGCAAAGTTTTCTTTGGTGCCTGGGTCGAGATTGAAAACGACGACGGTGACACGCTAAATTTTCGCATTGTCGGCTACGATGAGATATTTGGCCGCAGAGACTATATTTCAATAGATTCCCCCATGGCCCGTGCACTATTGAAAAAAGAGTGCGGTGACGTGGCGACTGTTCAGACCCCTGCCGGTGAGGCCACCTGGTATGTGAATGACATCCGATACATAAAATCAGCAGAAGTCTGAATCTTGATACAACAGGGAGAGTTGCTGGAAATTTTCGTTATCAATCCGTATAACTGTCCCTGAATTTTCCGCCCAAGAGTAGATAACATACCATGATGAATGATTCACTTTGCCACATTATTGCGGATGAGCTGCGGGCCAGAAATGAACAGGTAGAAGCCGCCGTTCGTTTGCTGGATGAAGGAAATACCGTACCTTTTATCGCTCGCTACCGTAAAGAAGTTACCGGTGGACTGGATGATACGCAATTGCGTCAACTGGAAACCCGTCTGGGCTACTTACGCGAGCTGGAAGACCGACGTAAAGTGATTCTTAAGTCGATTGATGAGCAAGGGAAACTCAATGATTCTCTGGCAAACGCCATCACGAGTACCTTGAGCAAAACGGAACTCGAAGACCTTTACCTGCCCTTCAAGCCTAAACGTCGTACACGCGGACAAATAGCGATTGAAGCTGGGCTGGAACCCTTAGCAGATTTGCTCTGGAATGATGCCTCACGCTCTCCGGAACAAGAAGCTATCCAGTATGTTGATGCTGATAAAGGTATTGCTGATATCAAAGCAGCACTGGATGGCGCACGCTATATTCTGATGGAGCGTTTTGCTGAAGATGCTGCCTTGCTGGCAAAAGTACGTGACTATCTGTGGAAACAGGCCCACTTCGTTGCTGTTGTCGTCCCAGGCAAAGAAGAGGAAGGCGCAAAATTCCGCGACTACTTTAACCACCATGAACCAGTTTCATCCATTCCGTCCCATCGCGCACTCGCCATGTTTCGCGGTCGTAACGAAAACATTCTTCAACTGTCGCTCAATGCCGACCCGCAGTTTGATGAACCCCCCCGTGAAAGTTATTGCGAACAACTGATTATTGAGCACCTCCAGTTACGCTTAAATAACGCCCCGGCTGATAGCTGGCGTCGTGCCGTGGTCAGTTGGACCTGGCGCATTAAAATTCTGATGCACCTTGAAACGGAGTTAATGGGTACCGTACGCGAACGTGCTGAAGAAGAAGCGATTAACGTTTTCGCACGTAACCTCAGTGATTTACTGATGGCCGCTCCGGCAGGTCTGCGCGCAACTATGGGCCTTGATCCTGGCCTGCGTACCGGGGTTAAAGTTGCCGTGGTCGATGCCACAGGTAAACTGGTCGCCACCGACACCATCTATCCTCATACCGGTCAGACTGCGAAAGCGGCGGCTGCCGTTGCTGCGTTATGTGAAAAACATCGCGTAGAATTAGTGGCAATTGGTAACGGAACGGCATCAAGAGAAACCGAACGTTTCTTCATGGATGTGCAACAGCAGTTCCCCGCGATCAGTGGCGCCCAGAAAGTTATCGTCAGTGAAGCGGGTGCATCAGTCTATTCAGCATCAGAGCTGGCTGCGCTGGAATTTCCAGATCTCGATGTGTCGATTCGTGGTGCAGTGTCAATAGCCCGACGTCTGCAAGACCCCCTTGCTGAACTGGTCAAAATTGATCCGAAATCCATTGGGGTCGGCCAGTATCAGCACGATGTCAGTCAAAGTCAGCTGGCTAAAAAACTCGACGCCGTGGTAGAAGACTGCGTAAACGCCGTTGGCGTTGATCTTAATACGGCTTCGGTTCCTCTGCTGACGCGTGTTGCTGGTCTGACACGCTTGATGGCGCAGAATATTGTTAGCTGGCGTAATGAAAATGGTCAGTTCCGTAACCGTCAGCAACTGCTGAAAGTGAGCCGCCTGGGGCCTAAAGCCTTTGAGCAATGTGCGGGCTTCCTGCGTATCAACCACGGAGATAACGCTCTGGATGCTTCAACTGTTCACCCGGAAGCTTACCCTGTTGTCGAGCGCATTCTGGCAGCAACCCATCAGGCGTTACAGGACTTAATGGGCAACAGCAGTGCACTACGGGATTTAAAAGCCAGTCAGTTCACCGACGATCGTTTCGGTTTACCGACAGTGACTGACATCATCAAAGAGCTGGAAAAACCGGGTCGCGATCCACGTCCGGAATTTAAAACGGCTCAGTTCGCCGAAGGGATAGAAACGCTCAACGACCTGTTACCAGGAATGGTGCTTGAAGGGGCTGTCACCAACGTCACTAACTTTGGTGCCTTTGTGGATATTGGCGTGCACCAGGACGGACTGGTACATATCTCTTCACTGGCAGACAAGTTTGTCGATGATCCACATAAAGTGGTCAAAGCAGGAGATATCGTTAAAGTCAAAGTGATGGAAGTCGATTTGCCACGGAAACGCATTGCCTTGACTATGCGTCTTGATGAACAACCCGGTGAGCGTAACAGTCGTCGTTCTTCAGCTCCGAGTGGACGTGAGCAGAAGAAACCGGCAGCAATGCCGCGTGGACGCAATAACACCTCGTCCTCTGCCGGGAACAGTGCGATGGGCGATGCCCTGAGTGCCGCTTTCGGTAAAAAACGCTAATCCCCCAGCTCCGTTAGCCAGCAGGCTAACGGAGTCATTTGCAATAATCCATTCCCTGTTGAATCCCTATCATTATTTCTACCCGCCAGAATATTTTCTAATAAAAAAACTATTTTTAATCCTTCATGCTGCTCTTATCTTATTTTTGTCACCCCATAAATGAAAATAATTAACAGTCAGAAAACAACTTTTCCCATAGCATCAACAACGCTAAATAAAATAACTATTTTTATATCACCATAGCGAAAAATGATATCCATCAAAAACAAATAAGAGTATGAAAAATATATTAAATTAAAAAAAGAAACGTAAAGTAACAACAAAATAAGCAATATCTAATCTACAATTAAAAAAATATTGCTGATACGAACTATAATAATTATCATTAATAATGTTAATTATCTTTTCCTTCTGACAGATGAATACGCTTTCACGGCTCGATAAAACGCGTCCCTGAATACGGTTTCTTCACTAAAGAATATGACTCTAAGTAGGTCCTATGAAACTGTTACCAAATAGTGCGTGGAAAATTACTGGTTTCTCTCGTGAAATTAGCCCGGCCTACCGGCAAAAGTTACTGTCTCTTGGCATGTTACCAGGATCCTCTTTTCAGGTGGTACGTATCGCACCTCTAGGTGACCCGATCCATATCGAAACTCGCCGTGTCAGCCTGGTATTACGCCAAAAAGATCTCGCCTTATTGAGTCTTGAAGCGCTCTGCTAAGGCTCTCTATTTTTTCTGATTTGTATCGCAGGTCACATGAATACATTAATCGTTGGTTTAATTGGTAATCCGAATTCAGGTAAAACGACGCTATTTAACCAGCTCACGGGTTCACGCCAGCGAGTCGGTAACTGGGCTGGGGTCACTGTTGAGCGTAAAGAGGGGCACTTTTCAACCGCCGATCACCAGGTCACACTGGTCGACTTACCCGGAACCTACTCGCTGACCACTATTTCGGCACAAACCTCACTGGATGAGCAAATTGCCTGCCACTATATTCTTGGTAACGAAGCTGACGTATTTATCAACGTGGTCGATGCGTCAAATCTTGAGCGTAACCTCTATCTGACACTGCAACTGCTTGAGCTGGGTCTGCCCTGTATTGTTGCTCTGAATATGCTTGATATTGCTGAAAAACAAGCGATTACTATCGATATTGAGGCACTGTCTGCTCGTCTTGGTTGCCCGGTTATTCCCATGGTATCAACCAAAGGCAATGGTATCGACGCCCTGAAGCTGGCGCTGGATAAAAAGCAGTCAAATCAACAGACCCACCATGTGCATTATCCTGAGGTGCTGTTAACTGAAGCAAGTTTGCTTGCTGACAGCATGTCCGCCGAGATCCCAGAGCAACGTCGCCGCTGGCTGGCCTTACAAATGCTGGAAGGGGATATCTATAGCCACACTTATGCAGGCAATAGTGAGCAGCAGCTGGCAGAGTCACACCTGCGCGTGACCGAAACGCTTGATGACCCGGCGCTGATCATTGCCGATGCCCGCTATCAGTCGATTGCGACTCTCTGTGAAGCGGTCAGTAATACCCTCACTGCTGAGCCAAATCGCCTGACTGCGATGCTGGATAAGGTGATCCTTAATCGTTACTTAGGTCTGCCAATATTTTTATTGGTGATGTACTTAATGTTCATCCTGGCCATTAATATCGGTGGTGCTTTACAGCCAATTTTTGATGCAGGCTCAGTAGCTATTTTTATCAATGGTATTCAGTGGCTTGGCTATACTCTTGGCTTCCCTGAATGGCTGACGGTATTCCTGGCTCAGGGGCTGGGCGGCGGGATCAATACCGTACTGCCACTGGTGCCACAAATCGGCATGATGTACCTGTTTCTCTCTTTCCTTGAGGACTCAGGCTATATGGCACGTGCCGCTTTTGTCATGGATCGTCTAATGCAGGCTCTGGGGCTGCCAGGTAAATCCTTTGTGCCACTGATTGTCGGTTTTGGCTGTAATGTCCCTTCGGTGATGGGTGCCCGCACACTGGATGCGCCGCGTGAACGTATTATGACCATTATGATGGCACCCTTTATGTCCTGCGGGGCTCGCCTGGCTATCTTTGCTGTGTTCTCTGCCGCCTTTTTTGGCCAGCAAGGGGCACTGGTCGTCTTTTCACTCTATATTCTGGGCATTGTTATGGCCATTCTTACTGGTCTGTTGCTCAAATATACGATTATGCGTGGGGAAGCCTCACCCTTTGTGATGGAGCTCCCGGTCTATCATATCCCGCATTTTAAAAGCCTGTTATTACAAACCTGGCAGCGTCTGAAAGGCTTTATCTTACGTGCAGGTAAAATCATCATCCTGGTCAGTATCTTTATTGGCGGACTTAATAGCTTTTCATTTAATGGTCAGGCTGTTGATAATATTAATGAATCAGCACTGGCCTCAGTCAGTAAGGTCTTAACCCCGCTGCTGAATCCGATTGGGATTAAGGACGATAACTGGCAGGCAACCGTAGGTCTGTTTACCGGTGCAATGGCGAAAGAAGTTGTTGTCGGGACACTCAATACGCTCTATACCGCTGAAAATATCCAGAACGATGATTTCGATCCTGCAACCTTCAATTTACTGGATGAACTCGAAGGTGCAGTCATTGAAACCTGGGATAGCTTGAAAGAGACCTTTAGTCTGAGTGTCTTAGCTAACCCTATCGAAGCCAGTAAAGGTGATGGTGAGATGGCTGGCGGAGCAATGGGTACCATGAGCAGCAAGTTTGGTAGCGATGCAGCTGCCTACAGTTACCTCATCTTTGTCTTGCTCTATATCCCCTGCATCTCGGTGATGGGAGCCATTGCACGTGAGTCGAGTCGAGGCTGGATGCTGTTCTCTGCCCTCTGGGGACTGAATCTCGCCTACTCCTTATCGACACTTTACTATCAAATTGTCATGTTCAGTGAGCATCCAGGTTACAGCCTGACCTGTATTGTTGCCGTAGTACTGTTTAATATTGCGCTAGTATATGCTCTGCGTCGTGCCCGTAGCCGCGTGACGGTTTCGCTACAGCCGACAGGCAAACTGTCCGAATCATGCTGCGCTAAACATTCTGGCGATTGTCATTAAGGGGAAAAGCGAATGGCAACTTTAGTCGATATTCGTAATACTCTGGCACTACAAGGCCGTCTTGAAGCCAGCCAGCTCAGTCAGCAGCTCACCACACCATTGCCCATGGTGATGGCGATGCTGATGCGTCTGGAAGATATGGGCAAAGCAGAACGTATTATCGAAGATGCGCATAACTGTTTGAGCGGTAGCTGCAAGCGTTGTCCTGAGGGGAAAGATTGCAGTAAAGAGTTATGGACTTTGTGTCAGTAACCTCGGGAAACTGAAAGTGAATTCAGTGCTGAGTTTAACGGACGTTAAACTCAGCAAATCATACCGTATAAAAGAACATCCTCGCATTAATCACCAACCCTATAATGACTCATCTCCATGACTTCCTGTGCATTTAATGATGTGGTCAGACAGGGATATTTTTTAACAGACAAGTTTAAACCAGCTAAAATGGATATATTCGGCGTATTTTACGAAAGTGACCCCTGGTATCACGGGAATGGAGATAATGATGAAGATAATATTCGGGACTATGATGGCGGCCATTCTGCTAAGTTCCTCATTCGTTCATGCAGAACCTGCCAATAAAGTTATCGGTGGCTGGACCTGTGAAGACTTTGTTGCTCTTGAGGAGTCTTCCCGCCCGGTCGCGGTCGGCTACGCCAGTGCGCTTCATCATCAAGATAAGTCTGCCCGGGCCGTGCTAAATGTTAAAGACATCGAAACCCTGACACCTGAAATCTATCAGGCCTGCTCAAAAAAACCTCAGCATAGCTTTACCGAGGTCGTTGCGCAGGAATGGGATAAATTTAAACAACATCTTTAAGCAGGATATCTATGATGAAAAAATATTCAGCCCGTAAAATTGTGGCTCTCCTGGGTGGATTAACTTTTCTGGCACTGTCCAGCTCCCCTGCCGCTCTGGCAGCAGACAAAGTGACTCCGGAAGATATGACCTGTCTGGAATTTATCAACCTGGATCCTCAGGCAATGATGCCAGTGGCATGGTGGATGCAGCATCAAGAAACGGTTTATAAAGGTGGCGATACCGTTTCGTTGACTGAGCTTGATACCACCAGCATTCCTCAGTTACTTGAGCTCTGTAAGAAAAATCCACAAGAAAAACTCTACAGCTTTAAAGATAAATTCACTCAATAGATCTGGCTTGCCGGTCTGAGGTCGCGGTTATATCGCCGCGACCTCTCTGCTGTTAGTTTGCCTCCGCCGCGTGAAGAGTCTCTCCCAACTTGACCAGTAACGGGCAAAACACCTCTCCATGCGAGATAAAAGGCGCATGAGCCGCCTTCGGTAAAATATGCGAGCGACTCTCTGGCCAGCGCTCATCCAGCAATGCGACAATTTTACGCGGCACCAGACCATCCAGCTGCCCATAAATCCGCCAGTGCGGCATTTTCAGGGTACTCATTGGCTCCCGTAAGTCGGCTGTTTTCAGGATCTGTAATCCACCATTCAGCACTTCAATACTCGGTATCGGCTGATCCAGTACCACTTTTTTCAATAAGCGCGCATCCTGTCGGGCATGTTCTGTTCCCAGGGTTTGCAGAGCCAGAAATCGTTCTACTGTTTTCTGAAAATCGACACTGAGCATATGCTGAAACCCGGAAAGCACATCAGGTTTAATACCGGGCCACTCTTCTTTTGCCGTAAAGCAAGGCGAGGATGCCACGCTGACTAAAGCCTGTACGCGCTCAGGATGCGTCAACGCTATCTGGCCCGCGACTAACCCTCCCAGACTCCAGCCCAGCCAGATAGCGCGTTCTGGGGCCTCTGGCTCGGCAAGAATTGTCTCTGCCATCTGTTCCAGACTGAGCTCAGCAAATCCGTGACTGCGACCATAACCGGGCAGGTCGACTCTATGAAGACGAAAGTGTGCGCTGAGTTCCGGGATAATGTTATGCCAGACCTCAGAATTCAGGCCCCATCCGTGTAACAGCACAAGATCAATCTTTCCTTCACCTTCGGTCTGCCACCACAGCGTACTCATCATTTATTGTCTCAGTTTGATTCTCATGGAAGATATTATGCTAACAATCCCAGGCCGTTGCTGGCTATGTCATTTATCGCTTGCCTGCCCTTCATGGGGGATTTGTTCCCGCTGTACTGCCCTATTCCCTCCCCCTTCGTCTGTTTGCCCACAGTGCGGATCACCGGCACTGAGCGAGCGTTTATCTTGTGGACGCTGCCTGTTAAAACCGCCTCTGTGGGAGAGAATAATTTATGTGGCCGATTATCACCCCCCGTTGCGCAGTTTGATCCATGACCTGAAGTTTAACGGTATACCCGCTCTGGCACCGGCTCTGGCTCGCCTGTTACTCCTGAGTATTTTACATAGCCGACGTGAACATCAGCTTGCGCTTGTGGATATTATACTGAGCGTTCCGCTACACCATCGTCGCGCACTCAGGAGGGGCTATAATCAAAGCGCACTTATTGCTAACTCTCTTGCTCGCTGGTTAGATTGTCGCTACGTAAACAAGGCTGTACGTCGTATACAAGCCCGATCTGCACAGCATCAATTAAGTGCCAGACAGCGTCAATTAAATCTGAAAGACGCTTTTAGAGTTGAAATTCCGGTGGCTGGCCTCCATATCGCTATTGTGGATGATGTCGTGACAACGGGTAGCACTGTTGCAGAGATAGCCCGCTTACTCAAAAAGCAGGGCGCGGCGACCATTCAGGTATGGTGCCTGTGTCGAACCTTGTAGACCCTCGATGATGGGCGTATTATGACCGACTGTAATAGTCAACTATTGAGCAATCGCTATGATCCGTATTTCCGATGCTGCACAATCCCACTTTGCCAAATTACTGGCAAATCAGGAAGAAGGTACGCAAATTCGCGTATTTGTCATTAATCCTGGCACCCCTAACGCGGAGTGTGGTGTGTCTTATTGCCCGCCGGATGCGGTTGAAGCAAGCGACACGGCATTACCGTTTGAACAATTAACCGCTTATGTTGATGAACTGAGCGCACCTTATCTTGATGATGCTGAAATTGATTTTGTGACCGACCAACTGGGCTCACAACTGACACTGAAAGCACCCAATGCCAAGATGCGCAAAGTCTCTGAAGACGCCCCACTGATGGAACGCGTTGAATATACCCTTCAGGCGACAATTAACCCGCAGTTAGCCGGCCACGGTGGTCGCGTTACGCTGATGGAAATCACTGATGACGGATTCGCCATTTTACAATTTGGCGGCGGTTGTAACGGCTGTTCAATGGTCGATGTGACACTGAAAGAAGGGATCGAAAAGCAGCTGCTGAATGAGTTCCCAGAGCTGAAAGGTGTACGCGATTTAACAGAACACCAGCGCGGCGAGCACTCTTACTACTAAGTAGTGCTGATATGTTAAGGGAGCGAACGGATGTTCGCTCCTCGTATTTCTATTTAGTTGCCTCACCCCAGACCGCTTTTTGAGTCAGGTACTGACTTATCCACTGCTCGATACGCATCTGCTGTTGTTTATGTAACCGCATTCCAAGTTTCGTCCTGCGCCAGATAGCATCTTCCGCGCAGCGAACCCATTCGTTGTCGACCAAATAACGTAATTCAGCCTCATACAATCCACGACCAAAATATTCACCCAGTCTGGCCGTCTGGTTAGCATTTCCCAGAATCTGCTCGCTTTGGGTTCCGTAAGTATGTGCCAGGCGGTAGGCCAGAGACTCGCTTATCCAGTCGTAGCGTTTACACAAAACAGCGACATAATCGTCACAGGAGCAGCCCATATCTCCGCCCGGCAAACGGCTATTTTTAGTCCAGGCAGCGCCGCTTTCAGGATAATATTGATGTAGTTTATCCAGCGCATGTTCTGCCAGTTTACGATAGGTGGTCAGCTTGCCACCAAACACCGACAGTAAAGGTGCTTTGCCATTATCATCCTGAATATCGAGGGTGTAATCACGCGTCACGTTCTGTAGTGAGTCTGACTCATCGTCACACAAAGGACGTACACCTGAATAACTCCAGACGATATTTTTTTCACTCAGCTGTTTTTTAAAATTGGCGTTATAAACCTGGAGCAAATAGTCAATTTCAGACTGCTCGATACTGACTGCCTGTGGGTCGCCATGGTATTCCACATCAGTCGTACCGATAATAGAAAATTCATGCAGCCACGGAATAACAAACACAATACGTTTGTCTTCGTTTTGTAGAATATAGGCCTGCTTTTGCTGGTGGACACGCGGAACAACAATATGACTGCCTTTCGTCAGACGAATATTATAAGGCGATGGTAGTCCTAACCCTTCATCGAAGAAGCTTTTTACCCACGGACCGGCAGCATTGACGAGTCCCAACGCATGCCAGCGGAACTGTTCACCGCTATCGCTATCTTCCGCTTCAACAACCCAGAGGCCATCTTCACGCCAGGCTTTGGTGACACGGGTGCGTGTTTTTACTGTCCCGCCTTTTTGTACCACCATTTGTGCATTGGCTAATACCAGGCGAGCATCATCAACCCAGCAGTCAGAATATTCGAAACCGCGTGTTATTTCAGGTTTCAAAACTGAATCCTGACCAAATTTCACGTCTTTAGAAACAGTAAGGCTCTCACGTTTGCCTAAGTTATCGTAGAGATAAAGGCCAATACGGATCATCCATGCCGGGCGAAGATGTGGACGGTGAGGCAGACGGAAGCGCATCGGAAAAGCAAGATGGGGGGCCATATTCAAAAGCACTTCACGTTCAGCAAGTGCTTCTTTTACCAAGCGAAACTTATAATGCTCAAGGTAACGTAAACCACCATGAATCAGCTTGGAACTCGCAGATGATGTGGCACAAGCTAGATCATTTTTTTCCAGCATCAAGACAGATAGCCCACGGCCAGCAGCGTCTGCTGCGATCCCTGCGCCGTTGATCCCTCCGCCAATGACAATAAGATCTTTTATTTCCATGTCGCCCCCAGCACTTTCGATAAGAACCATAAACACTCAATATCGCTCATAATAGCAATACTGGATGAACTTGGATAATGAAAAAGCATTCTCTGTGATATCAATGGCACAATGACGATAATTCCAGCATGTAAAAACGTTATGCCTTAATATAACCGCCATACGTCAGGCTACAGGAGAACTGTCTGTTTTCAGTTACTGCGAAAGCCTGCTTCCGATGCAACTTGAATAAGTTGGCACGGACATCTTTTAATCACTTACTATTTATGAGTTTATTATGGATCAATTTGAATGTATTAGTCTGGAAAACGCATTCCAGAAGTTGCAGCACAAACAGGCTGTATTAGTCGATATTCGTGACCCACAAAGTTTTGCGCTCGGGCATACTCCAGGGGCATACCACCTCACTAACGATACGCTAGTCGAGTTTATGCAGCAGAACGACTTTGATATCCCGGTGATGGTGATGTGCTACCACGGTAATAGCAGTAAAGGTGCTGCCCAGTATCTGCTACAACAAGGTTATGAAAACGTGTATAGCATTGATGGTGGGTTTGATGGCTGGCATCGTCAATTTCCGGCAGAAGTCGACAGACTTGTTTAATACGCCCGGCTATAGCGTCTAATCGTTATGCTGCTTACTTCCATTATTTTTACCCTGAATCATTCGTATTGTAGGCGAAAAAGAGAAACGCTCCGCAAGCCTGACCAGGAGACAGCGTCTTACTCTTTGAATATGCCTGCGATCTTGGGTATCAAGACGAATCTGGCCATACACTCATGATAATGATCACCTCATTCGCCAATCCGCGCATTGCGCAGGCTTTTGTCGACTATATTGCAACTCAGGGGATTACTCTCACTATTCAGCAGCATACACAAACCGATATCTGGCTGGCTGACGAGAGTAAAGAACAATTAGTCCGTACAGAGTTGAAACAATTTCTGGATAATCCAGCCGACCCACGCTACCAGGCGGCAAGCTGGAGCACCGGGCAAAGTAACGTAGGTTTTAGCTATAAACGTTACCCTTTTTTCGCCACCCTGGTCTCACGTGCGGGTCCGTTTACACTGGTCGTTATGGCTGTGTGTGCAGTACTGTTTATCATTATGAACATTACCGGTTACCAGCCGTTCTTATATGCGCTTGGCTGGCCTATCACACCTGAACAGTACTATCAGGTCTGGCGTTACTTCAGCCATTCGTTACTTCAGTTCTCCACACTACAGCTGGTATTTAACCTGTTATGGTGGTGGTATCTGGGAGGGGCGCTAGAGAAATGTCTGGGTACCGGCAAATTAATTACTCTGACACTTATCGCTTCCCTGCTCAGTGGCTTTATGCAAACGGCCTTTGCCGGTCCGCTGTTTGGTGGTCTTTCAGGTACTGTATTTGCACTGATGGGCTATGTCTGGTTACGCGGGCAAAGAGACCCTGAGGGCGGTCTGCAAATGCAGCGCGGGTTACTGATATTCGCAGTTATTTGGTTGGTAATAGAATATTTTACTCAGTCCATTGTGTTACCAGCACACCTGACCGGTTTCCTGGTAGGACTGGCAATGGCACTGGGTGATACCCTGAATTTGCGAAAACGAACATAACTACGACGGAGTTGATTGTGAAGCAAATACAACGTCATGACGCGATTATTGAACGGGTGAAGCAACAAGGCTATGTCAGTACCGAAGAACTGGTAGAGCAATTTGCTGTTAGCCCACAAACTATTCGTCGTGATCTGAACGATTTAGCCAATCAAAATATGATTTTGCGCCACCATGGTGGCGCGGCCCAGACACTCCCGTCTAGCTCAGTGAACATGCCCTGGCATGACAGAAAAACAACGCAAACAGCTGAAAAAGCGCGCATTGCTCAGTGTGTTGCCAGCCATATTCCCGATGGTGCCACCTTATTTATTGATATCGGCACCACACCAGAAGCGGTGGCTCATGCTTTGCTGGATCACAATAACCTGCGTATTGTTACCAACAATATGAATGTGGCGACAACGCTGATGGTCAAGGAAGATTTCCGAATCATTCTTGCGGGGGGGGAGTTACGGAGTCGTGACGGCGGGATAATTGGCGAAGCGACACTCGACTTTATTTCTCAGTTTCGTCTCGACTTCGGTATTCTGGGGATCAGTGGTATCGACAGCGACGGCTCGCTGCTCGAGTTCGATTACCATGAAGTTCGTACAAAACGCGCCATTATCGAAAACTCACGGAATGTCATTCTGGTGGTGGATAACTCGAAATTTGGTCGTAATGCGATGGTCAATCTTGGGAGTATCAGCTTGGTCGATGCGGTTTACACTGACGCATTGCCGCCACCTGATATTATGCAGGTCATTAAAGATAATAATATTCAGCTGGAATTATGCTGAAAGACTCACCCTCCCGTTATCGGGAGGGTGAACAAGGCACTACAGTTGTTACTACAACTTCACCGGTTTGATATGCCAGATCTCATCGGCATATTCCTGAATCGTTCTGTCCGATGAGAAATAGCCCATATTGGCAATATTCTTCAGGGTACGTGTCGTCCACTCCTCAGGCTGTTCATAAAGCTTATCAACCTGCTCCTGACACTCAACATAACTCCGGTAGTCTGCCAAAACCTGATAGTGATCGCCGAAGTTAATGAGTGAGTCTACCAGGTCACGATAGCGTCCAGGTTCATCAGGACTAAAGGTTCCGGTCGCGATTTGTGTCAGCACCTGACGCAGCTCTTCATCCTGGTCGTAGTATTCACGCGGGTTATAGCCTTTGCTACGCAGTTCATTGACTTGGTCGGAAGTGTTGCCAAAAATAAAGATATTTTCTTCCCCAACATGTTCACGGATCTCAATATTTGCTCCATCCAGCGTCCCAATAGTCAGGCCACCGTTTAAAGCAAATTTCATATTACTGGTTCCCGATGCTTCGGTTCCCGCCAGTGAGATCTGTTCAGACAGGTCAGCAGCTGGAATGATAAGCTGGGCCAGGCTGACGCTATAGTTGGGAATAAAGACCACTTTCAGCTTATCTTTCACCTGTGGATCATTATTCACGATGGTCGCCACATCATTGATTAAATGAATGATATGTTTTGCCATATAGTAGGCAGAGGCGGCTTTACCGGCAAAAATACTGACACGGGGTACCCAGTCTGCCGTCGGATCAGCCTTGATACGGTTATAGCGTGTGATGATATACAGTACGTTCATCAGCTGACGTTTGTATTCATGGATACGTTTGATTTGTACATCAAACATTGCTTTTGGATTAACAATGACATCCAGATGTTCGGCAATATAAAGCGCCAGACGCTTTTTATTCTCTAGCTTGGCCTTGCTGACATCATCATGTAATTGCGGAAAGTCGATAAACTCTTTCAGTCCACTGAGTAAATTGAGATCTGTTCGCCAGTTATGACCAATATTTTTATCCAGTACCGTTGAGAGTGCCGGGTTAGCTAACGCCAGCCAGCGACGTGGCGTAATACCATTGGTCTTATTACAAAAACGGGTCGGGAAAATTTTGTGGAAATCGGCAAATAACGACTGAACCATCAGGTTAGAGTGGAGTGCAGAGACGCCATTCACCTTATGGCTTGCCACTACGGCTAACCATGCCATACGTACCCGACGCTCGCCGCCTTCCTCGATAATCGAGGTACGCCGTAATAACGCATTATCGCCAGGGAATTGTTTCTGTACATTCTTCAGGAAATAATCGTTAATTTCGAAGATTATCTGTAAATGCCGTGGCAAAATTCTGCCCAGCATATCGACCGGCCAGGTTTCTAGCGCTTCGCCCATTAAGGTATGGTTAGTGTAGGAGAAGACCTGACAGACGGTATCAAACGCATCCTGCCACTGAAACTGATGCTCATCGATAAGCAGTCGCATCAGTTCAGGAATCGACAACACCGGATGAGTATCGTTAAGGTGGATAGCTATTTTATCTGCCAGATTATCAAAGGTTTTATGCGTCGTATAATGACGAGATAAAATATCCTGAACAGTCGCAGAGACAAGAAAATACTCCTGACGTAAACGCAATTCACGCCCGTCATAAGTCGAGTCATCTGGATAGAGCACTCGTGAAACGTTTTCTGAATGGTTTTTATCTTCAACGGCGGCGAAGTAATCACCTTGGTTAAATTTCCCCAGATTAATCTCAGTACTGGCCTGGGCACTCCACAGACGTAGGGTATTGGTTGCATCTGTATCGTAGCCTGGAACAATTTGATCATAGGCAACTGCCAGGATCTCTTCTGTTTCCAGCCATTTCACTTTTGCCCCTTCCATTTGTAAACGACCACCGAAACGCACTGTATAGCGGGTACTGTAACGCTTAAATTCCCAGGGGGCACCATACTCCAGCCAGTAGTCCGGAGACTCTTTCTGACACCCATCAACAATGCTTTGCTTAAACATGCCGTAGTCATAGCGGATACCATAGCCCCGAGCAGGCAAGCCAAGGGTTGCCAGGGAATCCAGGAAACACGCAGCCAGTCGCCCCAAACCGCCATTCCCTAATCCGGGATCATTTTCTTCGTCGATAAGCTCTTCCAGCGACAGCCCCATCTCCTCAAGAGCGCTGTTCACTTCGTCATAAATACCCAAAGATAACAAAGCATTAGACAGTGAACGGCCAATCAAGAACTCCATCGACAAGTAGTAAACTTGACGCACTTCTTGTGATAGTCCAGCTCGGGTCGATTTCAGTAAACGTTCAACCAGCCGGTCACGTACCGCATATAATGTGGCATTCAGCCATTCATGTTTATTGGCAATAGCGGGGTCTTTTCCCAGCATAAACATCAATTTATAAGCAATTGAATGTTTCAGCGCATCACTGTTTGAGGCGGGTGAAGAAAAAGTTAAGCGAGGGTTCATTATGACGATTCCTGGTAGGTGTACACCTACATTAGACGTTGATAAAGGTCGCGATAAGACCGCGCTGCAACTTGCCAGCTAAAATCCATGCTCATCGCCTGACGCTGGACAAAACGCCATAACGCCGGGCGAGACCACAAAACGAACGCACGTCGAACTGCACACATCAAAGAATTGACATCACTGTCTGGGAACACAAATCCGGTAGCTATCCCGTCTGAAAGATTTTCCAACGAAGCGTCAAAAACGGTATCAGCTAGCCCACCAGTATGGCGAACCAGCGGTAAGGTGCCGTATTTCAGGCCATAGAGTTGGGTGAGCCCGCAAGGCTCAAAACGGCTGGGCACCAGAATCACATCAGCACCGGCGATAAGACGATGGGAAAAGGTTTCATGGTAGCCAATCTGCACCCCAACCTGTTGCGGATATTGCGCTGCCGCCGCCATGAACCCTTCCTGTAATACCGCATCGCCCGTACCCAGCAGTGCCAGTTGCCCGCCTTTTGCGAGTATCTCGGGCAAGACTTCCAGCAGTAAATCCAGCCCTTTTTGCGGCGTTAATCGACTGACAACCGCAAACAATGGCGCTTTGGGATTAACGGTCAGCCCCATAGAGATCTGAAGCTGTCGTTTGTTTTCTGCTTTCCCTGCCAATTTTTCGCGGTCATAGTTGACGGGCAGTAATTGATCATCAGCAGGATCCCATATTCTATCATCGACCCCATTGAGAATACCGGATAGCCGACCTTCCACCTGACGCTGACGTAACAGCCCTTCCATGCCGTAAGCGAAATTAGGATGGGTAATTTCACGCGCATAAGTCGGACTCACAGCGGTGATATGTGAGGCGTAATAGAGTCCGGCTTTTAAGTAGGAAATCTGCCCGTAAAACTCTAACCCGTTGATATCAAAAAATGACGCGGGTAACTCAATATCACGCATATGATGCGCATAATAAAGTCCCTGATAAGCCAGGTTATGTACCGTAAATACTGACTTAGCCGGACATCCGCGCACTTCCATATAGGCAGGAGTCAGTCCTGCATGCCAGTCATGGGCATGCACCACCTCAGGCTGCCAGTACGGATCGAGCCCACAAGCCATTTCCGCGCCGACCCAGCCCAGTAGCGCAAAACGTATGACGTTGTCGGGATAAGCGTACTGATTCTCGTCATGATACGGGCTGCCCGGACGTGCATAGAGATGTGGTGCGTCTATCAGGTAAATGCCTACCCCATTAAAATGTCCGTAAAGCAAACGCATATGCCCGGCAAAGGTATCTCGCTGGGCGACCACTTGCCGATCACTCACTCCTGCCAGAATATCCGGAAAAGCAGGCAGTAATACGCGGACATCGTAACCTTCGGCAATTTGTGCCGCTGGCAATGCACCGAGTACATCTGCCAGTCCCCCTGTTTTGAGCAGGGGGTACATTTCGGAACTCACATGTAAGATCTGCATTCTCACTCCTGTATCAATCTCTATATCGTTGGCTTCCCTACTACTTGATAAAAACGGCATATCAATAATAGTGCGTCAGCCTTGGAGCCGTTTCAGCATCTCACGAGTAATCAGTACAATGCCCTCTTCTGAGCGATAGAAGCGACGGGCATCTTCGACTGCATTTTCTCCGACCACGACGCCCTCAGGAATCACACAGGCCCGGTCGATAATGCAGCGACGCAGACGGCAAGAACGGCCGATCACCACGTCAGGTAATAAAATTGAGCTATCAATATTACAAAAGGAATTCACACGCACACGCGGAAACAACACTGACTGGGCGACCACTGAACCAGAGATAATGCAGCCTCCGGAAACCAGGGAGTTCAGAGTCATACCGTGACTACCTGAACGGTCCTGAACAAATTTCGCCGGTGGCAGAGATTCACTGTAGGTACGGATCGGCCACGCCTGATCATACATATCCAGCTCTGGTGTCACGGACGCCAGGTCAAGATTGGCCTTCCAGTACGCTTCGAGAGTTCCAACATCACGCCAGTAAGGTTCAGCATCCGGATCTGACTGAACACAAGAGAGGGTAAAGGAGTGAGCATAGGCCTCACCAGACTGAGTGACTTTAGGAAGAATATCTTTACCAAAATCATGGCTGGAGCTTTCATCAAGATCGTCTTCTTCAAGGAGCTGGAAGAGATAATCAGCATCAAAGATATAAATCCCCATACTGGCAAGTGACTGAGTATCGTCACCTGGCATGGTCGGTGGGTATTCCGGTTTTTCAACAAAATCGATGATTTTCGAACGCTCATCGACAGCCATCACTCCAAGTGCTGAGGCTTCTGCGACCGGAACGGGAATACAGGCGACCGAGCAGCGTGCGCCTTTTTCTACATGGTCTATCAGCATGCGAGAGTAATCTTGTTTATAGATATGATCCCCCGCCAGAATGACAATATATTTTGCCGCATAACGACGAATGACATCCAGATTCTGAGTCACCGCATCTGCGGTACCGCGATACCAGTTTTCACCGCCGACGCGCTGCTGGGCGGGCAGCAAGTCAACAAACTCATTCATCTCTTCACTAAAGAAGGACCAGGCACGCTGAATATGTTTCACCAAGGTATGTGACTGATACTGAGTAATGACTCCAATACGCCGAATACCTGAGTTAATGCAGTTGGAGAGTGCAAAATCGATAATACGGAACTTACCACCAAAGTGGACAGCGGGTTTCGCGCGAGTAACCGTCAGATCTTTAAGTCGTGTGCCGCGCCCCCCCGCCAGAATTAATGCAACGGACTGAATCGGCAACTGACGTGCCAACATTAGCGGGTCCTTTTTTTCAAATCTCACCATGATCTTTTCTCCTTTCATGACCGTTGCAACACGCATACACCCTGCGCAGGACACTGCCATGAAGTCATTACAGCCTGATTATCTTTTCCAGCAAATGGAGCGACGGCATACCACGCCCCCTCAGCCAAGGTTATCTCCACAACGTCATCTGTCGCGTTAATAAGCAAAAGCCACTGAGTGGATAACTGGATTTGTAAACATCGCTTCCCGCTATTCCATTCATCAATAGATAAAGGTTTTCCTGCATCATTGAGCCAGCGCACTTGCCCGTCACCTTCATCCCACCATTGATTATCAGTGAGCGCAGCCAGTTGCCTGCGAAGATGGATCAGTGCCGCAGTAAAATCCGTTAATCCCTCTTCCTCTTCTGCCCAGTCAAGCCAGGTCAGCTCATTATTCTGGCAATAGGCATTGTTATTGCCTTGCTGGCTATGGCCTCGCTCATCACCTGCCAAGAGCATGGGCGTGCCTTGAGACAGTAACAGAGTGGTCAGTAATGCCTGGATACTACGCAGGCGTCTGTCTTTAACGGTACTGTCGGCATCCAGACCTTCTGTACCATGGTTATAACTATAGTTATTTCCACTACCATCACGGTTATCTTCACCGTTAGCCTGATTATGCTTTTGGTTGAAGCTCACACAATCACGTAAAGTGAACCCATCATGGGCAGTAATAAGATTAATCGTGCTGGAGGGGCGTTTGTCACCACGGCGATAGAGATCGCTGGATCCGGCAAAACGACGCGCGAAATCACCGCAAGAAAGATTGTGTTGTAACCAGAAACGCCGCATCTCATCGCGAAAATGGTCATTCCACTCAGCGAAATGAGAAGGGAAATTACCGACTTGATAACCTCCGGGGCCAATATCCCAGGGCTCAGCAATACATTTTACCCTTGACAGGCAAGGGTCATTTTTAATCGCTTCAAACAGCGGGGCATCAGGGCGAAATTCTGGCGTCCTGCCTATCACCGTCGCCAGATCAAAACGAAAACCATCGACATGAAAACTTTCAACCCAGTAACGCAAGCAATCAATCACCAGGGCCATCACACTCGGATGATTTAAGTTGAGCGTATTACCGCAGCCAGTCCAGTTCTGGTAGTCGCCATTGTCCATTAACCAATAGTAGCTGCGATTATCAATACCGCGGAATGACAGAGTCGGGCCCTCTCTGTCCAGTTCTGCACTGTGGTTAAAAACCACATCAAGCAGCACTTCAATACCCGCGTTATGTAAGGCTTTAATTGCCCCACGCAGTTCATTCGCAGCACGATCTGGATGACCTTCTACGGCATAGGAAGCCGAAGGGGCATAAAAAGCGCGTGGGTTATAGCCCCAGTAATTTTGCAGTCCCAGTGTCGCCAGACGTGGCTCAGTGACAAAATCAGCCACTGGCATTAACTCGATAGCAGTAATGCCCAGACGTTTAAAATAGGCAATCATCACGGGATGACCGAGCGCGGCATAGGTTCCACGTAACGCTTCAGGAATATCAGGATGACGTTGAGTCAGGCCTCGAACATGGGCTTCATAGATAACTGTCTCACCCCATGGAGTGGCAGGATGTTTATCATCCTGCCAGTCAAAATTCTCTTCAACCACCACTGACTTAGCCATCCAGGGGCCGCTATCCTGCGGGTCGGGGTTTTCGCCATCATCATGGAAAGAAGGATGGTTCTCAACGCCCCCCACCACCTGGCGAGTACAAGGATCAAGCAGCAATTTGGCTGGGTTAAAACGTTCACCACGGCTTAATGACCAGGGGCCATAAACCCGGTATCCGTAGCGCTGACCTGGCTTGATACCAGGCAGATAACCATGCCAGATATCGCCGCTGCGCCCGGGCAAGCAATAACACTGTTCATTGCCTTCGCTATCAAACAAGCACAACTCAACCTTTTCAGCTCCTGCTGAAAATAAGGTAAAGTTCACGCCCTTACCATCATAAGAAGAGCCGTAAGGTGCTGAACTACCTTCTGAAAGCACTATCATTTTACCTCCCTGACCAACCAGAGGGTAGACAGCGGCGGTAAGGTCAGACTCAACGAGTCGCTACGGTCATGACTCGCTATAGCATCACTCTCAATAACGCCTTCATTGCCGCTATTACTACCATGGTAATACATCGAATCAGTATTGATCACCTCACGCCAGCGCCCCGGCTGATTGATACCAACGCGATACTGATGCCGTGGTACTGGAGTAAAATTACTGGCAACAATGACTTCATTGCCTTTTGAGTCACGACGAACAAAAACAAAGACTGAATTGGCAAAATCATCTACGACCAGCCACTCAAAACCCGCCTCGTCAAAGTCCAGCTCATACATCGGAACCTGCTCGCGATAGCACTGGTTGAGGTCACGTACCAGACGCTGAACCCCGTGATGTGCGTTGTCATCACCTTCGAGTAAATGCCAGTCCAGGCTGGCGTCGTGGTTCCACTCACGACCTTGAGCAAACTCATTGCCCATAAACAGTAATTTCTTACCCGGAAACGCCCACATCCAGCCATAGTAAGCACGTAAATTGGCAAATTTCTGCCAGGCGTCACCCGGCATACGATCGAGAATCGATTTTTTACCGTGCACCACTTCATCATGTGACAGGGGCAGGACAAAATTTTCGGTGCCGTTATACAGCATACCGAAGGTCATGTTGTTGTGATGATGCTGGCGGTAGACCGGGTCCAGTTTCATATAAGCGAGGGTGTCGTGCATCCAGCCTAAATTCCATTTAAACCAGAAACCAAGACCGCCCATGCTCGGTGGCCGGGAGACGCCCGGGAAATCCGTCGACTCTTCAGCCATTGTCACGGCACCGGGTGTTTGCTCGCCAATAATCCGGTTAGTGGTCCGTAAAAACTCAATAGCTTCGAGGTTTTCGCGGCCGCCAAATTCATTGGGGACCCATTCCCCTTCTTTACGACTGTAATCGCGATAAATCATCGAAGCGACGGCATCAACGCGTAAGCCATCGATACCAAAGCGCTCAATCCAGTACAGCGCATTACTGGCCAGATAGTTACTGACTTCATGACGACCGTAGTTATAAATCAGCGTGTCCCAGTCCTGATGACGTCCTTCTCGTGGATCGCTGTACTCATAGAGTGCGGTTCCGTCAAACAGTGCCAGGCCTGTTTCATCTGTGGGGAAATGGCCCGGAACCCAGTCCAGCAGCACGTTCAGTCCGGCATCATGGGCAGCATTAACAAAATAGAGGAAGTCATCCCGGGTACCAAAACGCCGGGTTGGCGCATAAAGACCTTGCGGCTGGTAGCCCCAGCTGCCATCAAATGGATGCTCATTAATTGGCAATAGTTCAAGGTGGGTGAAGCCCATCTCTTTAACATAAGGGATCAGTTGCTCTGCCAGCTCACGATAGCTCAGCCAGAAATTATTATCGGTATGGCGACGCCAGGAGCCCAGATGCACTTCATAGATAGAAATAGGCTGGTCGAAACTATTCGCTTTCTGACGCTCTGGACTTAGCGTTGTTTTTTGAGGGAGCCCACAGATAACGGATGCCGTTTCTGGTCGCATTTGCGACTCTAGCGCATAAGGGTCAGCTTTGACACGTAGCTGCCCGTGAATATCAAGCAGCTCAAATTTATATAATTGTCCTGTCTCTACGCCGGGAATAAAAAGTTCCCAGATACCGCTCTCTTTACGTAAACGCATGGGGTGTCGGCGACCATCCCAGAAATTAAACTCACCGACCACTGACACTCTTTGTGCATTAGGCGCCCACACAGAAAATCGGGTACCGGAAACCTCATCCATCGTCAGGGGGTGAGCACCCAGATGTTCATAGGGCCGTAAATGGGTACCTTCGGATAATAGCCAGCTATCCTGTTCCTGGGTCAGCGTACCAAAACGATAGGGATCATCAATTTGTACATTCTGACCAAACCACGTCACCGAAAGTTGGTAACGAAAAAGATTTTTACGTCTGGGGATCACTCCACTGAAGAACCCCCGAACATCAACACAGTCCAGTTTCGTGACTTTTCGCCCGGTTTTAGTGTCCATCACCCAGACATCTGTGGCGTCAGGTAGCAAAGCACGAACCTCGATCCCTGCTGGCGTTTTATGCATTCCCAGCAACGAAAATGGGTCAGCAAAATGTCCTCTAAGCAGCGCATCAATGACGTCTTTCTCTGGCAAAACAGACATTACACATCTCCCTGTTAATTTGCTTCGTGTAAACAGCCATGTTCATTGTGCACATCGACATGACACTGATATTGACGATGGCGAGCAAACTGGCAGCTGCGATCAGAAGTTGCCTACTCTATTGTTTAAGGATAGCTAATGGATTTCACTTCGAGTGTGAAATTGATCAATGAATATCGTTTTTGTATGACATAAATAAATAAAATAGACTTAATTCTTCTTTATTACGTCTTGGATTAATCCGATAAATTATCGTTCAGAGATAGAAAGTGAAACATTTAATTACTTAATTAAATAATGATTTAAAATCAATTCATTGGTTGATTAAATAATTAAATAAACCTCGGAAAACTACTGTTCAGGATGTATTTATCATGAAACGTAAATAATGGGATTATTTACTCAGCGAGTGTGCGGGAAAAAAAGGAGAATGGAGTTTACACAAATTTCTGAAAACGATACTACCCCCACAACGTGAAAAATGTGGGGGTAATGACTTTAGGTTATGCCAGGGAACGCAACATACGACGTAGCGGCTCTGCCGCCCCCCATAACAGCTGATCGCCGACGGTAAAGGCTGAAATATATTCAGGCCCCATATTCAGCTTACGCAGGCGTCCAACAGGTGTCAGCAACGTACCTGTCACTGCGGCAGGCGTCAGCTCACGCATAGTGATATCGCGATCGTTAGGAACCACTTTTGCCCACGGGTTATGTGCCGCCAGTAACTCCTCAACAGTCGGAATAGAGACATCTTTTTTCAGTTTAATGGTGAACGCCTGGCTATGACAGCGCAGTGCACCGATACGAACACATAGACCATCAATAGGAATAGCAGTGGAGCTGGCGAGGATTTTATTGGTCTCGGCCTGTCCTTTCCATTCTTCACGACTCTGGCCATTATCCAGCTGTTTGTCTATCCAAGGGATCAGGCTACCTGCCAGTGGGACACCAAAGTTATCGACTGGCAGTCGGTCACTACGACCCAGTTCTGTCACTTTACGTTCGATATCCAGAATAGCGGAAGCCGGTGAAGCCAGTTCACTGGAAACTTCCTGATACAGGTGTCCCATCTGATTCAGCAATTCACGCATATGACGAGCACCACCACCAGAAGCTGCCTGATAAGTCGCCACAGAAACCCAGTCCACGAGGTTATTCGCAAACAGGCCACCCAATGACATCAGCATCAGGCTAACGGTGCAGTTACCGCCAACAAAGGTTTTGATCCCTTTATTCAGACCCTCTTCAATAACATGCTGGTTAACCGGATCAAGGATAATAATCGCATCATCTTTCATACGCAGTGAAGACGCAGCATCAATCCAGTAACCCTGCCAGCCACTCTCACGCAGCTTTGGATAGATTTCATTGGTATAATCACCTCCCTGGCAGGAGACGATAATATCCAGGGCCTTCAACGCTTCCAGATCACTGGCGTTCTGTAATGTACCGCCATTAACGCCAGCAAAAGCTGGAGCGGGCTCTCCCGCCTGGGAAGTGGAGAAGAAAACTGGACGAATAGCGTCAAAGTCACGTTCTTCTACCATGCGTTGCATGAGTACAGAACCGACCATTCCACGCCAGCCAACAAAACCTACATTTTTCATAAAAATTAATCCTGCTGAGATGATTGCGTATAAAAGTTAGTGTTATTTATCCTTCAACCTTACAAAATGCAGCAAAAGTCGCAAGTGAAATTAATCAATGATTTCTGTTATATCAGAAACAAAGCTTATTACTGTGGATTAACAAGGATCTTCGGGAACAAAAATGAATGAAATAATAACGGCTACCGTTCTGCTATTTTTGATTATGGATCCGCTAGGTAACCTGCCTATCTTTATGTCAGTGCTTAAGCATACCGAGCCGAAACGGCGTCGGGCAATCATGATCCGTGAGTTGTTGATCGCCCTCTCGATCATGCTGATTTTTTTGTTTGCCGGGGAAAATATCCTCTCATTCTTAAACCTGCGCGCAGAAACCGTCTCTATTTCCGGTGGCATTATTCTTTTTCTGATAGCCATTAAGATGATTTTCCCCGGTAATGAAGGCAATGCCAGCGGACTTCCGGCTGGCGAAGAACCCTTTATCGTCCCCCTGGCCATTCCTCTGGTAGCCGGTCCGTCATTACTGGCGACCCTGATGCTGTTATCCCATCAGTACCCCAACCAAATGGGACACTTGGTGATAGCACTGATGTTAGCCTGGGGCGGTACCGTCGCTATTTTGCTCCAGTCATCACTGTTTTTACGCCTGCTGGGAGAAAAAGGCGTAAATGCCCTCGAAAGGCTGATGGGCCTGGTGCTGGTGATGATTGCCACCCAAATGTTCCTCGATGGAATTAGGGTTTGGATGCAGGGATGATATTCAACAGGATAGACGAAAAATGTCGATAAATCAGCCCAGTTCCTGCGCCATATTTGCGACACTGTCGGATATTTATCATCCCAGCGTAACTCGAACTCCTCCAGCGCCTGTAAGGCTGCCTCTTCCGTCGGCGACCGGTAAATCAGCTTCAGGTCTGCGCATTAGCCATTACTGAATTTTCCTGTTTATAGTGAAGCACTATAGTGAAACGATATCTATGAATCACATACATTATTTTAAATACACAAGGTGAGATAGCCGGGTGCTTACCGAATACCAACCATTCATCCTTAAATAACTGGTATTCCTATTTTCAGCTAATCCTTTAGCAAGAGCTTCAGCTCTGTTTAAATCCCGGCTTACCGTTTTTAACTCGCCATTCTTTAACCGTTTTCAAAATTCCAGCGGGGGAATCATCTTCACTATCATTTGGATGATATATCAGACCGTTACCACGCGGGTGCTCTGACAATTTAACAAAATGCCTAACCCATGCTTTGTGCTCTTCTTCACTGGAAGTTTCTACATTACAAATTACCTGTAATAACTTTAAAAATTCTGCTTCGGTGTAGTCACTGATATTTTTTTTCAGTTCCATTCTTATTTACCTCTGTGAATATCAATGTGGCGCTTAGGTGTAATAACACGAAGGTTATCCATATCATAAACACCGCCCCCTTCACTGATTGGATTAACGTGATGAAGCTCAAATGTTTCTCGGCCACCAACCTGCTCTTCTGGAATAGGATAAGGCGCATTGCCTTTCTCCATGAGTTTTTGGTTGTTCTTCTTGAACTGTTTAAGTAACTCAGGGTCTTTAGAAACCTCTTCCCAGAATTTCTTACGAAAATCATCAAATTTCTTGAACTCTTTTCCACGCAATTTATCCGCGACGCTGTCAGGAACCGGGGCACCTAACTCTTTACCAGCAGCCTCAAGCCACTTATCACCGACCTTTTTGCCCTTACCTGTAGCAGTTCCGGGTTGTTTGCGTCTATTTTCCTTATCAAATTTATCCTTGGCATCTTTAGATGATTTCTCTTTCTGCTTACGGCTTTCCACTGCCGCAACAAGAGAAGCCTTATCCTTTTTCAGGGATTCATTGAGTGATTTTAATGAAATCTGCGCCGCACTTAAGGCATTTTTGCTATTTTTGACTTCATTTTTACTATGGTCAACCTGCTGACTCCACCCCGAACCATATTCATGAGGAGGGTTATTCCTTTTGAATTCATCCAGAAAGGCTTCAGCCTGTTTCACGTTACTTTCAGCAGTCTTAACCGCGGCCTGTGCACCAGGAATGGCTTTTCCTGTTGCGGAGATCCGCCCGTTTAATGCAGCAATATTTTTATCTTCTGCATCCAGTTCCGCTTTTTTGCGCAGGTACTCTCGCTCTGCGACCTCCACGGGATGAGTGCCATCCCACTCCTGCTGGCGGCGCTTCTCCTCATCCTGACGCTGTTTTAACTGCGCCGGGGTGAGCACCTCTGTCACCGAGACATAAACCGGCTTTTGCCCGCTCTCTTTCGGAAAATGGATAACCGCGTCATGTGAACTGCCGCCTGCCGTAAAACCAGCCGGACGTACACTGCCTTTTTCCGCTGAGATCCCTTTGGGTTGACTCACCACGGCAGGCTTACCGGTTTCCATTTTGATATGCAGGGCTGGCTGGCCAGGTACCA
>CANRKT010000010.1 GCA_947631255.1 uncultured Enterobacteriaceae bacterium | reverse complement strand
TGGTATTACCAATTAGCAGGAAAATAAGCCATTGAATATAAAAGATAAAAATGTCTTGTTTACAATAGAGTGGGCATCGTGCGTTCCTTATTTATCGTGCTTCTAGGCAATCACAGAGCCTGACGCTACGCTCCAGATTCGTCCTGGAATCCAATACTGATGGGCGCCGGGTGAGCTAGCACATGAGGAGGCTACACACTCAGTTCCGGTTTATAGAAAGGATTGTATGATGCCAAGATTACACATGCAATTCCGTTTTATAGGCTTTATGTTACGCTAGACTGAAAAGGGATTTACACACTCAGTTCCGGATACTCATTTTCTCTTGCAGCGGAATCGACAAAAGGCCTACCACATTGATTACGTTTTTACCTCGCTAGACCTCACGGAAGACTGTGCCTTGCAGATTGGTCACCACGACGACTGGATTTCAATAAGTGACCACGTGCCATTGACGTTGATTCTGGGCCTTTGATGGTTCGCTTTGCGACCAGAGCTACGGGCGGCCAATTTGTTGTGGCAACCTCCAGCTACAGTATGGGTATGGTGGTACGACCACTGCTAACTTTTAAGCATCCCCGAGGAAGTTGTCTTCATCTGTGCTCTCACTCGATCACATCGCTGGTCGTGAAATACCTCGGGTGAATCGTCGCTTGCGGCGAGAGGGCAGAGCCCTTAGAACAAGCGCTTCTATTTTTACACATGGAATTACACACTGTGTAAAAATAAAGAATGCCCCAAAAGGCTCTGCTCATGGGGCACTCACTCACTCACGCAGTGAAGTACATAAAGTTCACTATATACTCTTATAGAGCGCCTGTTGCTTATCAGGCATGTGCGACTGGGGTCGAATGCTGGCCTGCTTTGCTCAATAGCAGCATCAGATACACCAATGAAACGCCTGCGATAACAATAAACAGCAAGCTGTCAGAATAATTCTGCATCAATGCCGCTGTCAGCAAAGGACCTAACAGACTCCCCGCGGTATAACTCAGTAACAGTGCCTGGTTCATGGCAACTAGCTGATGATGAGCGACTTTTTCACAAGCCCAGCCCATCGCTACCGGATATAAGGTAAAACCTGCCGCACCAAGAATACACAGCGTTGGCGCCATTGCAGTATGACTGAGCATACCAGCGCTGCCGACAATGATAGCAAACACTTGTCCACGCAATATCAGCAACCGTCCATATTTGTCAGCCAGACGACCAATCGGCCACTGTGCAAGCACTCCAGCACTGATCATCATCGCCATCCAAGAACCAATATCGGAATCATTTAATCCCTGATGATTCAGATAAAGCGGCATTAAGGCGTACAGCGACCCCAGTATCACGCCAGAAATAATGCAGCCGTGAACCCCAAGCCGTGCAGTACGTAGACGTAGCATTAATCGTACTGAAGTATTCTCATGCTGCATCTGGCTGTTATTGATAATATGGGTAAACAACAACGGTAAAATGGCGGCCAGTACCAGCGCGGTGGCCCAAGGAAGGACACTGACCAGCGTCGTCGGCAGCTGACTCACAGCAAACTGCCCCAGTACAGTACCGATATAAGTCACCATCATATAGGCTGCCAGCAAACGCCCCCGGTTTTGAGCCGTCCCACTGCACATCAAAGCACTTTCAACAATTACCCAGATCATCGCGCAGCCCACACCAGCGATAAAGCGGAATATCATCCAGCTCCAGGTTCCGACCATTAAGCCAAGTCCGGCACAGGCCAGTGCAAAAAGTAATGTCGCCAGGTAATAACTGCGGTTAAAACCAAGGTGTTTAATGATGCCCCCGGTCACCATAGCCCCCACCAGATTCCCCGTAAAGTAAGCTGAACTCACGATACCCACTTGCCATACCGGTAGATTTTCATGCGCCAGCCAGAGTGGTACCAGCGTGTTGAGTACTGCTATGACAAGGGTCAATAGCATAAGCCCACAAAGTAATAACTTTATGGAACGGGTATAGATTGGCATGGGTAAAAACCGTGAAGAAGTGAGAAATTGTGCGCATCATGCCATTAGAAAAATGATTGTCAATCCAGTGCTGGCGGGGGCTGAGAGGTGTTTCCGGGTAACGATTTAAAAAATTAATCCTGCAACTGAAACTTGGCCCTACAGGAAAAGCTATCTCCCTGTTTTTGATATAAAAGCACAAAATGTGTGGTTTATTTTGAGACGAAAAATTTCATGGATCTTTATGCGATACTTTCACATTAATGATGATTTATCCTCCAGGACGAGGAGCGGATCATAAGGTTAGTGAAACTGATGTATTACAACCCTGGTACCACGCCAAAACCTGTACTTGTCAGTTTGAGCGCAATCCAGAAAACCGGACAGTTCATCCTTTACGTCCAGAACAATTAACAAAGTAAGCTGCATTTTTTGCAATTCTGACATCTATTTATTGCGATTGAACACAAGAGAAGATCTGTGCTTGAATCAATAATTAATCATTAGTGATGATGGATTCTCTCTAAGAATAATTAAAACAATACATCCATTATCTACCCGTTCGCTTTATCTCTGATAATAAAATTCATCCTCAATTAAGTATTCAAGGTTTTTTATTTGTTAATAATAAAGGATCACTTATGAAAAATATAATAATCACCTCTGCACTATTTTTTATGTTTAGCTCAGCACATTCAAGCTCATCTACTGGCGAACAAGCTATAAAGCAAATAACAACCTGGTACAATAATACTGTCGATAATTGTGGAGATGCAAAGAAACCTGCATTTCTGTGCAGCGGCATTATATTACGGGCTGTTGAAAACAGACCAGATCCCCTTTCCTTAGACCCTATGCCTAAAGATATTACCAACGATGGCATTTCCTTTTCCTGGCTAAGAGCTGATAATAATTTCTCCAAATTGATTTATACATCTCAAAATGGATATTTATTTTATCCTCCTGAATATATACCCGACTCAAAATTTAATAATTTTTCTTTCCTTTGTGCTTTCCCCATTTATGCAGATTCACTTTCAAGAGATTCGAATGGATGCGGGGCAAACAGTACCTATCCACAACAAAGCAAACCCTGTGATCAAGTGGGTATTACTAACGCAAATCAATGGATCACTCAATTTGATACGATTGATACAAATAGGTATCACATTCAATGTGGATGGGATATCAGACAGGGGCAGCCTGATATCGCTCAGAGATTTAACGAAAATATACAGTCAAGAAATTTAATGGACACTGACTCCTGGGCTATACAAAACGAGATTCGAGTTAAAAAATGGGATGCATCCATAGACGAAAGACTTCCTGTACACTCATTTTTTTACATAAAAGATAATGCTAGAGCATTGGAAAATGCCAGATATGATCAAAGACGTTACTATAAACTATATAAGGAAATTATACCCATCGTAGAAGTTACCATGCCTAAGAACAAATCGGATAATGCAGATTTTAATTATGAAAATAATTCTCAGGTAATCGGTTCTGGAATGAGTGTTTCAGAATCATCACCCGTTATTCCTATGGCCAGAGGCGATAATAATGACCAATTGTGGCGAAGTAGTTATTATGCTATGGATGCGTTAACGGTAAAAATTCCTGTGTATGAAGGAATGGAAGAAGGACAGAGTATAAATGTTACCTGGAGAGGGCCTAATCCACGTCTGGACTATAATGAAACAAAAGTCGTTACTGACATTGATGATACATTTTTTACTATTCCTCGCCCTAATGTTATCGATGCAACGGGTGCTAATGTCCAGATAGCTTACTCTGTTCTTGATTCAGACGAGAATACTCAAGACTCCCAGATAACAAACTTATCCATTGAAAGACAACCCCTAAGACTCCCAATAGCACATATTAATCTTTCAACACCTGTCGTTACGATAAGATATCCAGAAATGAACGATACTCAAGAAGTCAACTTACATTGGTATGGTTCAACTAATCGTAACTTTGGTTCTCAGAAGGCAAATAATGCAGGAGTTATTTTCTTTGATATACCGCAAGAATGGATTAATGAGGAAAGAGGAAATAATGTTTATTTGATTTACTCTGTTGAAATTAGCCCCGGAGAAAGAAATATTTTCTCAAGAGTATTAGTGGTGAATGTAAATTAATAAGTTACGTATGTTACTGTTTTAATGACTATTAAAGATATAATTTACATATTATTTTTCTATAAATTAACTTTCAAGATCAAGCATTTATTTTATTAAATGCTTGCAGGTTTTTATTTATCATAACTAAAGGCCTCTTATGAAAAAAATAATAATCACCTCTGCTCTATTATTAATGTTAAGTGCAACAAACTTGAATTCAGCAACAGGTCAGCGGGCTCTAGGGCAAATCATAAATTGGTATAATGATACCAGTAATGATTGTGGAGGTATAACCAGACCTGCATTTCTATGTACCGGCGTAATGCTACGAGCGGTTGAAACTAACCCTGCTTTTCTTCCCTGGGATCCGGCTCCTACTGCTATTGCCAGTGGTGGTACTTCTTTTTCCTGGCTAAGGGCGGATAACAACTTTTCCAATCTGGTTTTTACCTATCAAAATGGATATATTTTTTATCCCTCTCAGCGTATACCCGCCTCAAGATACAGAGGTATCTCTATTCTTTGTGCTTTCCCTATGGATGCTGATTCATTTTCAAGAGATTCAAATGGATGTGGAGCAAACGACCACTATCCGCAAGAAAGCAGACTCTGTGATCAAGTGGGTATTACTGATGCCAATCAATGGGTTAATCAGTTTAATACAGCTGGCGCAAATAGATATCACATACAATGTGGATGGGATGTCAGGCGCGGTCAGCCTGATACGGCCATAAGATTTAAAGAAAATATTCTGTCCAGAGATTTAATAGAAGATAATTGGTGGAGAATACAAAATGAGCTGCGCGTTACGACATGGGAAACAGGTATAGGTGAAACACTTCCTATCCATTCTTTTTTTTACGTGAGAAATAATGCTCGAGCCTTAGAAAATGTCAGATTTGACCAAAGGCGTTACTACGAGCTCTATAATGAAATTATACCCATTATAGAAATGACTATGCCTGAAAATAAAACAGAAAGAGTTTTTTTTGATTTTATCAACCGCTCTCAAGAAATTGGTTCTGGGATCAGTATTTCACAATCCTCACCCATCGTTCCAATAGCAAGGGGGAATAACAATAACCAATTATGGAGAAGTGATTTCTATACCATGGGCTCGTTAACGGTAAAAATTCCTGCCTATAGAGGCATGCAAAGAGGCCAAAGTATACGATTGACCTTTAGAGGGCCTAATTCACGTCTGGACTACAGTGATACGAGAATCGTCACTAATGTGAGTGATACATTTTTTACTATCCCTCGCCCCTACTTTATCGATGCAATTGGTGCTAATGCACGAATTGCCTACTCTGTACGCGGTTCAGACGAGAAGACAGAAAACTCCAGAACAACAACCTTATCCGTTGAAAGACAATCATTAATATTACCCATACCACAGATCAATATTCCTACTCGTAGAGTCACAATACGATATCCAGACATGAATGACGAACAAATAGTAAGTTTATACTGGTATGGTTCACATAATCATGATTTTGGTCGTCAGGTAGCCAATAATGCTGGCACCGTAACTTTTGATATACCACAAGAATGGATTGATAAAGACAGTGGGAATAGAGTGTATTTAATTTATGGCGTTGCACCTGGTCGCGGTGAAAGATATGAATTCTCAAGAGTATTAGCGGTCAATATAAATTAATCATAAAAAAGCGCCCGCAGGCGCTTGATCGTATGGCGTATCTTTTTATTCGGCCATTTTGGAATTTTTCCGGGGTTACAACTCATCGCTGTTTGCGAGAATTGATATCGCTCGCAAGCAGCCTCTCTGAGTCATGAACAATTAACCGATGTATTCCAGTCCTTTCATATAAGGACGCAGTACTTCAGGGATCTCAATGCGACCGTCAGCCTGCTGATAGTTTTCCAGTACAGCGACCAGAGTACGACCTACCGCCAGACCAGAACCGTTCAAGGTGTGAACCAGACGGGTTTTCTTGTCTGTTTTGCTGCGGCAGCGAGCTTGCATACGACGCGCCTGGAAATCCCACATATTGGAGCATGAGGAGATTTCACGATAAGTATCCTGAGCTGGCAACCAGACTTCGAGATCGTAGGTTTTACGTGACCCAAAGCCGATATCGCCACTACACAGCAACACTTTACGGTAAGGCAGTCCCAGCAGTTGCAGTACTTTCTCTGCATGGCCAGTCATTTCTTCCAGCGCATCCATTGAATCTTCCGGACGCACTATCTGTACCATCTCGACTTTATCAAACTGGTGCATACGAATCAGACCACGCGTATCACGGCCATATGAACCCGCTTCAGAGCGGAAACATGGGGTGTGAGCGGTCATCTTCAGCGGCAGAGACTCTTCTTCGAGGATCTCATCACGTACCAGGTTGGTTAAAGGAACTTCGGAGGTTGGGATCAGCGCATAGTTGCTGGTCTCAGCTTCTTCATCCAGTGGACGAGTATGGAACAAGTCACCGCCAAATTTAGGCAACTGTCCGGTACCGTACAAGGTATCCTGGTTAACCAGATACGGAACATAGGCTTCACTGTAGCCATGTTGTTCAGTATGCAGATCAAGCATAAACTGACCCAGAGCACGATGCAGACGGGCTATCTGCCCTTTCATCACAACAAAGCGTGAACCCGTCAGTTTAACGGCAGCGGCAAAATCCAGTCCATCTGATAACTCACCCAGTGCGACATGATCGCGAACGTCGAAATCAAACTTGCGAGGTTCACCCCAGCGACTGATTTCAATGTTTTCGCTATCGTCTTTGCCTAATGGAACGCAGTCATCTGGGATGTTTGGCAGCGTCAGCGCAATATCACGGATTTCCGCCAGCAAAGCATCGAGTTCAACTTTGGCTGCATCCAACTCTTCGCCCAGCTGGTTAACTTGCAAACGCAGCTGTTCAATGTCTTCGCCACGTGCCTTCGCTTGCCCGATGGATTTCGATCGCGAGTTACGGTCAGCTTGCAAATTTTCTGTTTTAACCTGCAATACTTTACGACGCTCTTCGAGCGCGCGTAACAATTCTACGTCCAGCTTAAAGCCCCGGCGTGCCAGTTTTTCAGCGACTGCGTCTGGCTCAGTACGCAGTAGATTGGGATCGAGCATGCTTATCCTGTGCTTATCGAATTGAATGATAGGAATACGGCCACAGCCTGCGACCGCTTGATAATATTACTAACCTTACCGCAACGACTGCCTTAGCGATAGCGTTTTGTGGGGCTTTTCTGATCCAGCTCAGTTAACCAGGCTAGCTTTTCGCCAATCTTACCTTCAAGACCTCTGTTACTTGGATAATAATAACGCGTTTGTGCCATTTGTTCGGGAAAATACGTTTCACCAGCCGCATAGGCGTTAACTTCATCATGGGCATAGCGATAGCTTTGTCCGTAGCCCATCTCTTTCATCAGCTTGGTCGGTGCGTTGCGTAAATGCACGGGGACTTCATAATCTGGCCGCTCACGAGCATCAATCATGGCTGCTTTAAATGCGGTATAAACCGCATTACTTTTTGCCGCACAGGCAAGATAGACAATCGCCTGGGCAATCGCTCTTTCACCTTCAGCTGGGCCTACGCGGGTAAAACAGTCCCAGGCAGAAATCGCTATCTGCATGGCACGAGGATCGGCATTACCCACATCTTCTGAGGCAATCGCCAGTAAGCGACGCGCAACATACAGCGGATCGCCTCCCGCACTAATTATTCTTGCATACCAGTACAGTGCTGCATCTGGCGCTGAACCGCGAACTGACTTATGTAATGCGGAAATCAGATCGTAAAAACGATCGCCCTTATTATCAAAACGAGCGCTACGTTCGCCCGCGACTTCAGTCAGTAAACTGACGGGCAGCAAACGCTGCCCCTGGGCATTGATTTCCGCCATATCTGTCATCATTTCAAGCGTATTCAAGGCACGCCGGGCATCACCATTAACCAGCTGAGCAATCGCCAGCCGAGTTTCATCTGGCAAGATGATATTCTGGCCGCCATAGCCACGCTGTTTATCACCCATCGCCTGGTCAAGTACCTGTTCTATTTCTTGGTCAGTGAGTGACTTTAGTAAATAGACACGCGCACGCGATAACAATGCTGAATTGAGCTCAAACGAGGGGTTTTCAGTGGTGGCACCAATGAATGTTACCGTGCCATCTTCAATATGCGGCAGAAAGGCATCTTGCTGGCTTTTATTGAAACGGTGCACCTCATCAACAAACAGAATGGTTCGGCGGCCACCCTGACGATTCTGACGGGCACGTTCTATCGCCTCACGGATCTCTTTCACACCCGAGGTCACCGCCGAGAGACGTTCAACATGCGCATCGGCATAATGAGCGATAACTTCGGCCAGTGTCGTTTTCCCGGTGCCTGGCGGCCCCCAGAGGATCATGGAGTGTAAATGCCCCGCCTCAATGGCGCGGGGCAAGGGCTTGCCTTCAGCCAGCAAATGCTGCTGGCCAATATACTGTGCAAGATTTTCTGGCCGCATACGTGCGGCCAAAGGCTTAAAACTGTTCTCAGAGAAATCGAGCGACAGATTACTCACGGCAACCTCTACTTACGCTGATCGTCTACCGTCACTCCCTCAGGAGGGGTAAAAGTAAACTTACTCGCATCAATAGTCGCTGTTGGCTGTGCTTTTAATGCATAGCTGCTACGTTGGTCGTCCTGTTCAATAGCACTGAAACTATGAATCGCACCATCCCGACCGACATTAATAGTAAACTGCTTGAGGTTACCTGCATCATTTTTAGGGGTCAGAACAAAGTCATCCCCATTTTGCGTGATGTTGTACTGGCTCCAGTCTGAAGCCTGGTTACGCGCAATCAGCATAAAAGGCGTATTACTGGTGACATCTTTCAGCCAGCTGGCACTGACCTGCTCAACAAACGGGTTATAAAACCACAATGTTTTACCGTCAGATACAAGGACACTTTCATCCGGTTGTGTCATATGCCAGTTAAACAGATTCGGACGTTTTACCCATAAATCGCCCTGGCCTTCCTGCACAGTAGCACCGCTGCCATCCATTACTTTTTGGGTAAAGCTGGCATGAAAAGTGCTGACTTTATCCAGACGACTCTGCAAGTCCCCGGCAGCATCAGCCCAGGCGGTCCTGCCGATCATCGCGGTAAACAGTGCACAGGCAATGACTACTTTTTTCATTATCTTTCCTCTAAATCCTTCAGCCTATCCGGTGATGGTCTCATATTCGCGGCGTTATTCGAACGGTGGAGGAGCCAGAACCTCACGATTACCATTATGTCCTTGCGGGCTGACAATTCCCTGAACTTCCATCTGTTCAACGATCCGCGCCGCCCGGTTATAACCAATGCGGAACTGACGCTGAACACCAGAAATTGATGCTTTACGTTTTTCGACGACAAAAGCCACTGCCTGATCGAACAGAGGATCTAACTCTTCATCCCCTTCTAGCCCGCCGCCACCTTCAGTGCCCTCGGTAGCAGTAATGCCGGTGATATATTGTGGGCGTCCACGTGCCTTCCAGTCCTGAACCACCGCATGAACTTCTTCGTCACGAACAAAAGCACCGTGTACACGAATAGGTGTGGTTGAGTTCGGTGCCGAGTAAAGCATATCCCCCATCCCCAGCAGAGACTCCGCCCCCCCTTGATCGAGAATGGTACGTGAGTCAATTTTACTCGAGACGGTAAAGGCGATACGGGTTGGAATATTCGCTTTAATCAACCCCGTAATCACATCAACTGAAGGACGCTGGGTGGCCAGCACCAGGTGAATACCTGCGGCGCGAGCCTTTTGCGCCAGGCGGGCAATCAGTTCTTCCACTTTTTTACCGACTGTCATCATCAGGTCGGCAAACTCGTCCACCAGCACCACGATATACGGGAGCTTCTCAAGCATCGGATGGCTGATTTCCATACTGTCACCCGGCTTCCAGAAAGGATCTGGAATTGGTCGTCCCATTTTTTCAGCTTCCAGCACTCGCTCGTTATAGCCCGCAAGGTTACGCACCCCGAGAGCGGACATTAATTTATAACGACGTTCCATCTCATTCACACTCCAGCGCAGCGCATTAGCGGCATCCTTCATGTCTGTTACGACTTCGGTCAACAGATGAGGGATCCCTTCATACACCGACAACTCGAGCATTTTCGGGTCGATCATAATAAAGCGAACATCTTCAGGTTTCGCCTTATACAACATACTGAGGATCATGGCATTCACACCAACCGACTTACCAGAACCGGTCGTACCAGCCACCAGTAAGTGAGGCATTTTCGCCAAGTCGGCTACTACCGGCTCACCACCAATATCTTTGCCCAGCACCACCGTCAAAGGTGAACTGCTATCACGAAACGCCGGACAATCCAGCACTTCACGCAGATACACGGTATGTCGTTTTTTATTGGGTAATTCCAGGCCTACGTATGGTTTGCCGGGGATAACCTCAACGACACGTACTGCGACTGTCGAAAGTGAACGTGCCAGGTCGCGTGAAAGGTTGGAAATACGGGCCGCTTTCACCCCTGGCGCAAGGTCGAGTTCAAAGCGCGTGATAACCGGACCTGGAGAATAATCGACCACATCTGCCTTGATACGGTAGTCCGCCAGCCGAGCCTCAACCAGACGCGCCATTTGCTCCATCGCAAATGCATCAACAGGTTCTACAGTCGCCGGAGGTGAAGACAACAAATTCAGTGACGGTAATGGCGTGGTCGGCTTTTGTAGTGGCCGACTGTCGCCATTACGCATCAGGAAAGGATGAAGTAAACTTTCTTCTGCTGCCGATTTCGGTGGAACAGTCGGTTCGGGCCGATACTGCGGCGCAGATGTCGCTGAATGTGCCGCAGCAGGTATATCCGTGTGTGGCTGTGCTGAACTCGGTGCATTGGTAGCATTTGGACTCTGCTGCGAAATAGCAGGCTCAGCAATAGGGGTAAATAACGGCTCGAGCGGGCCATCATCAACCAGCTCTTTCATGGGTGAGTAAAAATCAAAGTCATCCAGTGAAAACGGAGCCGCATGCGATGCTGCTGGCTGGCTGTTATAGCGTTGCTGTTGTTGAACAGTAAACTGACGCGATAACTCGGCTTCCATCTCGACTGCCCCATCTTCGGCATAGTGGCTATGGTGCTGTTGATGTTGCTGTTGATGTTGCTGTTGATGTTGCTGTTGCTGTTGAGCAGTAAACTGACGCGATAACTCAGCTTCCATCTCGACTGCCCCATCTTCGGCATAGTGGCTATGGTGCTGCTGGGCAGCAAACTGAGGTGATAACTCAGCTTCTGCTATCTCCCGCTCGTCTGTAACCATGTCGTCGTCAGCATAGTCGCCATAACGTTGCCGTTGCTGGGAGGCAAACTGGCGAGCCAGTTCACGTTGCTGCAATTCGTGCTCGTCATTGACCGGTACAGCTTCCTGCACAGAGTGACCCTGCCGAGCTTGTTCTTCTGCCATACGCTGAGATGGCAGTTTAATACCGTAAGAGGCCAGCTCACGACGCGTAGGCACCCGAACACGATTGGGTCGTGGTAGTTGTGGACCAATTCCCTCTTTGACCTGGGGACGCGGGGCGTTGCCGAATGCAGGAGTAAAAGCGCTTGCCGCTGCCGTTTTCACCGTTTCAGCGACAGTACTCACCGGAACTGCACTCGCTGTAGCAACAGACATCTCCGCCAGCGAAGGTTCCGGAGTCGTAGCCGATGGGTGCGGCTTTGGCGCAGAATAGCGATAGGGTTCAGGCTCTGGTTCAGGCTCTGGGATCGGCTGATACCAAGCGGCCAGCTGTTCACGTTCACGGGTTCGCTGTTGCTCTACCTCTTCAAAATGGTAAAGCGGCGGACGAATATATTTAGTGTCTGCTAAAGGTTCTGGCTGACTGATTTCAGGCTCGACCATGACATCTGACACAGAGTCATTGTGCATGGCTGTATCATAAACAGGGGCTGGTACTTGCTCTGGTTGCGGTACAGCCTGGACAAATTCAGGCTCAGGAGCAGCCCACTGAGACTCTGGCATCGGTGCTGGCTCTGGTGCATAAGAGCGTATTTCCGCTTCAGGGGCCGCAATGACCTCATCCATCATCGCAGCAGGCATAAAGAGTTCCGTCCTGGCTGGTTGAGGTTCTGCATCAGGGGATGTTCTGCCAGGCTCAAAAACCGACTGCCCATTAAACAGGGGATCGTCTTGTACTGAGCGACCACTGAATAACGGATCATCTTGCAGCGACGAGTCAGAGGCTGAATTTCCGGAAAATAACACATCGTCAGTATCCGCACGGACGGCAGGAGCAACAACTTCGCCCTCTTCATCATCCATACGCTTGCCTGAAAATAACGCTTCATCAACGTTAGTTCCATGCTGGGGCTTGAATTTTTGCGAGAGCTTCTGTCTGCGTGTTACCGCACCTCGTAACATACGAGTTCGCCGGGAAGGCTGTTTTTCGGGTTCGGGCTCTGATTGCTCATACTCGTCGTCGTCCTGCCAGGTATTGTCCCGGCGAGTATGGTGGCTGGCAAAGGTCAAAATCTTAAGTGTGAAGCTGCCTATCTTTTCCGCGATAGTAACCCATGACCAGCCAGTAAATAGCGTCAGCCCCGCGGCCCAGACACACAGCAAAACAATAGTTCCACCACTGCTATTCAGCAGCGGTTGCAGAACCGTGCTCAGCAGACTTCCTATTACCCCACCGGAAGCAAAATACCAGATATCATCTGCATTGATAGCCGCCAGCCCACAGGAAGTCAGGACCATAGCAAGCACACCAATCAGGCGAAGTGATACCGCAAAATAATCAACGAAATATTCTGCATCCCGCTGTTTCCAAGTGAACCAGCAAGCGCCGATGATAATTATCGGAATGGTATAAGCGATAACACCAAAGATGAAGAACAATGTATCCGCCAGCCACGCACCGGGTATTCCACCGAGATTATGGATAGGCTCATGCCACGCCGTTTGTGACCAGCTGGGATCAGAGGGATTAAAACTGAGTAATGAAACAATCAAATAGATAGCAAACAAGGCAACAAGTACCAGTAACGCTTCAAGTAGTCGGCGTCCGCTGCTCAGTTTCGTTAATGTTACGTCTTTATCTTCAGTATATTCCTGGCTCAAGAAAGGCTCTCCAGGTTCTCAAACTCAATGGGAACAACAGAACCGGACCATACCGGGACTGTTGCTGTATGTATTCCCAGGAGTGTAACCAAAATACACTAGCTTTGCACCTGGACAGTATTACCTGGTTTTAATAACCAGACGGTTACTCTGTTTCACTTCTTCCATTACGACGTAAGTACGGGTGTCATTCACGCCCGGCAAACGCAGCAAGGTTTCACCCAGCAATTTACGGTACGCAGACATGTCTGGTACGCGGGTTTTGAGAAGATAGTCAAAATCACCGGATACCAGATGACATTCTTGAATTTCTTCAAGCTTCTGTACTGCTGAGTTAAATTGTTCAAACACATCAGGCGCGCCACGGTTCAGCGTGATTTCAACGAATACCAGAAGTGATGCATCCAGATAGTGAGGGTTCAACAGAGCCGTATAGCCCTGAATAAAGCCTTGTCGTTCCAGACGGCGCACACGTTCAAGACATGGCGTTGGTGAAAGACCCACACGTTTTGAAAGTTCAACGTTTGAAATGCGTCCGTCTTTTTGTAATTCGTTCAGAATATTACGATCGATGCGGTCAAGATCTTTGCCAGGGCGCTTTTTACTGTCTACCATTATTATTGTCTCTCTCTAATTCCTTCTTTCACCTGCCATAACCCTGATGAGGTTACTATCAGGGTGTACGTAAGAAGACCGATGCCTTATGACTGTATCGCTATCACGCATGGCGTCTGTCCACGCCATGCGTAAATATCAATGACTCGGATAAATATGCATACAGAGTATGAAAAGCGGCTGGCTCTTCTTACCCTAATGCATTTTCTTCTTAGAATGTTTTCGCAAATGCACAGGGGATTGTCAAAGCAAAACATTTATTTTTAGTGAAACGTACCAAGTTATCTATTTTTCTAATGAATTTTTTTATTTTTACCACCGTAATTCCATACCGATCACAATGATTGTTTATGCAATAATACCGCCATATTCATAATTTTTATGGCCTGTCGCAATAACATAAATTGCTGTCTGCAAGGTTCAGCTCTTTTTTTAACGTCACGAATTCCCTACAATCGAAACTAAATATCGACAAACGTTTAATGAGGTTGTCATGGGCACGGCTAAACACAGTAAGCTCCTTATTCTTGGCTCCGGTCCTGCGGGCTATACCGCAGCGGTGTACGCTGCACGCGCTAATTTAAATCCGGTATTAATTACTGGTCTGGAAAAAGGCGGCCAGTTAACCACCACTACTGACGTCGAAAACTGGCCGGGCGATCCTAATGATCTGACAGGTCCATTGTTGATGGAACGCATGCATGAACATGCGAAGAAATTTGATACTGAAATTATTTTTGACCATATTTCAGCCGTTGACTTGCAGAATCGTCCATTTCGTCTGACCGGAGACAATGCCGAATATACCTGTGATGCATTAATTATTGCGACCGGTGCTTCTGCCCGTTACCTGGGACTGCCTTCTGAAGATGCCTTTAAAGGTCGTGGTGTCTCAGCCTGTGCTACCTGTGATGGTTTTTTCTACCGTAACCAGAAGGTTGCGGTTATCGGCGGCGGAAATACTGCTGTTGAGGAAGCGCTCTATTTGGCGAACATTGCTTCTGAAGTCCATTTAATTCATCGCCGTGACAGTTTCCGTGCGGAAAAAATCCTCATCAACCGTCTGATGGATAAAGTGCAAAATGGCAATATCGTTCTGCATACCCACAAGGTTCTCGATGAAGTACTGGGCGATCAGATGGGCGTAAGCTCACTTCGCCTGCGTAGTGTTGAACAAGAGGGTGCCGAAGAAATACTGGAAGTCGCGGGTCTGTTTGTCGCTATCGGCCACAGCCCAAACACCGCTATTTTTAACGGTCAGCTTGAGCTGGAAAATGGGTATATCAAAGTGCAATCTGGTATCCAGGGTAATGCCACACAAACCAGTATCCCTGGCGTTTTTGCTGCCGGTGATGTGATGGATCATATTTATCGTCAAGCCATTACTTCTGCCGGTTCCGGTTGCATGGCGGCACTGGATGCTGAGCGTTATCTCGATGCGTTAGCAACAAAAAGTAAATAAATTTAATAATTTACAATAAAAGGCGTCCTTCTGGGTCGCCTTTATTGATCCTGCGATGTAAGCTTACGCGTTAAAATTGTCCGGGAATTCCTCCTCTTAACAGCAATCTGGCACGCGATGAATAAGATCCGTCAACAAGAAATTAGCCGTTGGCTAAAACAACAAAGTATTATTTCTCGCCGATGGCTCACCCTGTCACGCCTGCTTGGCCTAGTTAGCGGTTTGCTGATTATCGCTCAAGCCTGGCTTATCGCGAGTTTACTGCAATATATGATTATCGAGGGCATTCCTCGTGAAGCCTTATTGCTGCCGTTTATCCAGCTAGCTGGGGTCTTTATACTGCGGGCCTGGGTCGTCTGGATACGTGAAAAAGTAGGCTATTACGCCGGATTACATATCCGCAGAGTCATCCGAAAAAAAGTCCTCGACCGTCTGCATCAGGCTGGTCCTGCCTGGATTAAAGGCAAACCTGTGGGTAGCTGGGCAACGCTTATCCTTGAGCAAATAGAAGATATGCATGATTACTATGCGCGCTATTTACCACAAATGACGCTGGCAACCATCACGCCATTGTTGATCATTATTACTATCTTCCCCATCAACTGGGTTGCTTCCTTAATTCTGCTGTGTACCGCCCCGCTAATCCCGCTGTTTATGGCGATGGTCGGAATGGGTGCCGCGGACGCTAACCGCCGTAACTTCCAGGCATTAGCCCGTTTGAGCGGTCATTTCCTCGACCGTTTGCGCGGTATGGATACCTTGCGTGTTTTTGATCGCGGAGCGGCGGAAACTGACAATATTCGTGTTGCCAGCCGTGACTTCCGCGAACGCACCATGGAAGTGCTACGCATGGCGTTCCTCTCTTCCGGGGTCCTGGAATTTTTTGCCTCACTGTCCATCGCGCTGGTCGCTGTTTATTTTGGTTTCTCTTATCTTGGCGAACTCAACTTTGGCCACTATGGCGTAGGCGTGACGCTATTTGCCGGTTTTCTGGCACTGATCCTGGCACCTGAATTTTTCCAGCCACTGCGTGATATGGGTGCCTTTTATCATGCCAAAGCGCAGGCTGTCGGCGCTGCTGATACGTTGATGACCTTTATGGATGCACCGCTGCAACATCCCGAGCAAGGTCAGAAAACATTACCTCAGGGCGTCGCTCTGGGTATTGAGGCCCGGGATCTGGAAATTCTCTCGCCCGAGGGACATCTGCTTGCCGGTCCTCTCACCTTCACCCTTGTAGCCGGTAGCCGTGTGGTACTGGTCGGGCAAAGTGGTGCTGGAAAAAGTTCACTGCTGCATGTGTTATCTGGTTTCCTGCCTTATCGGGGAAGTTTATCCGTCAATGGTATTGAACTGTCACAACTGGCTCCGGATGAGTGGCGTAAATTGCTCAGTTGGGTTGGACAAAACCCTCAGTTACCGGCAGCAACACTGCGCGAAAACGTCTTATTAGGTGCACTCGAAGCCGATGATACCAGACTGCAAAGCGCTCTGGATAAAGCCTCTGTCACCGAGTTTTTACCCTTACTGCCTGCTGGAGTGGATACCGTGATTGGCGATGATGCCGCACGCTTATCCGTGGGTCAGGCACAGCGTGTTGCACTGGCAAGAGCATTAATCAATCCTTGTCGTTTAATGTTGCTTGATGAACCTGCCGCCAGTCTTGACTCCCATAGTGAACAACGTGTTATGGCAGCACTGGCTGATGCCTCAACCCAACAAACGACTCTAATGGTCACACACCAGTTAGATTACATCAGCGACTGGGACGAAGTCTGGCTGATGCGTGACGGAAAAATCATTCAGCAAGGAAGCTATGCTCAGTTAGCCACACAGGATGGTCCTTTTGCTGCTCTGCTGGCTCATCGTCTGGAGGAGATTTGATGCGCGCCCTGTTACCTTATCTTGGTTTATATCGCCGTCATAAATGGCTACTGTCGATTGGTGTATTCCTGGCTATCATTACCCTGTTAGCCAGTATTGGTCTGCTGACCTTATCCGGCTGGTTTTTATCCGCCTCAGCAGTCGTTGGTCTTTCCGGCGTCTATTTTAACTATATGCTGCCAGCTGCGGGGGTTCGCGCCGGGGCTATCATTCGTACAGCAGGGCGTTATTGTGAACGCCTGGTCAGCCATGATGCCACCTTCCGCGTACTGGAACACTTACGCGTTACCACCTTCAGTAAGCTTCTCCCCCTCTCTCCTGCCGGGTTGGCACGTTTTCGTCAGGGAGAGCTGCTGAATCGTATGGTGGCGGACGTCGATACCCTCGACCATCTCTATCTCCGTGTCATTTCGCCGTTAGTCGGTGCTTTTGTCGTCATCGTGGTTGTCACTCTGGGTCTGAGCCTGCTGGATGTTGAACTGGCGCTGACTCTGGGTGGGATTTTATTAGCCACCTTAATTCTACTCCCCCCGTTATTCTATCGTGCGGGTCGTCCCAGTGGAGAGAAGGTTACCGTACAACGGGGGCAATATCGTCAGCAACTGACGGCCTGGCTTCAGGGTCATGCTGAATTAACTATTTTCGGCGCAGCTGACAGAGCGCGGACTCAGCTGGACGCCTCTGAACAACGCTGGCAAGAAGCACAGTATCACCAGGCATCGTTAACGGCCTTGTCTCAAGCCTTGATGCTATTGATCAGTGGTATTGCAGCTATCACTATGCTGTGGATGGCCTCTTCTGGCGTCGGTTCTCATGACGTTCCTGGTGCTCTGATTGCCCTCTTTGTTTTCTGTGCTCTGGCCGCCTTTGAAGCCTTAGCCCCTGTAACAGGTGCATTCCAGCATCTGGGTCAGGTGATTGCCTCTGCTCTGCGCGTCAGCCAGATTACTGAGCAGCAAGTCAGTGTTGTTTTTCCAGAGCGCATCGCTGAAAAACCACATCAGGCTGCGCTAGACATTCATCAGCTCGGTTTTACCTATCCAGGCCAGCCACAGGCTGTACTACAGGATATTACTTTATCAGTGGCGCCAGGACAGCATATTGCCATCCTCGGCAGCACTGGATGCGGGAAGTCCACATTATTGCAACTGCTCACACGCGCATGGGACGGTCAGCAAGGTGACATTACCCTGAACGGTATTTCGCTCAAAACCTTTGACGAAAGCACACTGCGCGCCACCACCAGTATTGTTCCCCAACGCGTCCACCTGTTTAGTGCGACCTTACGGGATAACTTGCTGCTGGCAGCGCCCCTTGCCAGCGATGAGCAACTCAGTGTCAGTCTTGAACGTGTGGGTCTAACCAAACTGTTGCAAGACGATGGATTAAATCGCTGGCTGGGTGAAGGCGGACGTCAGCTATCTGGTGGTGAGCTACGTCGTCTGGCGATTGCTCGCGCATTGTTACACAATGGTCCGTTAATGTTACTTGATGAACCGACCGAAGGCCTGGATGCTGAAACAGAGCAACAGATGCTAACCTTACTTGAAGAAGTCACCGCAGATAAAACGGTGCTGATGGTAACGCACCGTTTACGGGGCCTGAACCGTTTTGATAACATTATCGTCATGGATAATGGCCGTATTGTTGAACAGGGGCCTCATGATGAACTGATGGCTTCAGGCGGGCGTTATTATCAGTTTCATCAACGTGTCTGAGACCATCAACTAACAGACCATTAAAACTCACGGCGGGTTTACGAGGCTTTCAGGTTATGCGACTGCTGCAACTCTCTCCAGACTCAACAGCTTTTCCTTCGCCGGAAAAAGCTCTGCGTGAGCCAAATGGATTATTAGCCTTGGGGGGTGACTTACGTCCGGCACGCTTAATGGCGGCGTATCAGCGCGGTATTTTTCCGTGGTATTCGCCGGGAGACCCTATCTTATGGTGGTCTCCCGATCCACGTGCTGTGCTTTCCCCGGAACAGTTCCATCAAAGCCGGAGTATGAAACGCTTTCATCGTCATTCACCCTATCAGGTAACGATGAATACGGCATTTAATCAGGTGATTACGGGTTGTACCGACGGCCGGACGGATGGCACCTGGATAACACCCGATATTATTGCGGCGTACGGACGTTTACATCAACTGGGCCAGGCTCATTCCGTTGAAGTCTGGCAAGGCGATGAACTCGTGGGTGGCCTGTATGGCGTTGCAGTGGGGGCTTTATTTTGTGCTGAATCAATGTTTAGCCGTCGTATTAACGCTTCAAAAACGGCTTTACTTGTTTTCTGCCAGCACTTTATTCATTATGGCGGCAAATTAATTGACTGCCAGGTGTTAAACGAGCATACCGCATCATTGGGTGTCAGAGAAATTTCGCGCCGCAATTACCTTGGCCTGCTGAATTCGCTGCGTTCAGTGCCAATTGATCCCGGTTGCTGGCATAAACAAAATCTAGCGTAATAATGTTTCGGCACATTTTATTTGAGGGTGTTATAATCAGCGTCGCCAAGTGAATTTTGCCTGGTGTCCCCGCTGCCTTTTAGGATGAGTAATTAAAGGGAATACCCTCGATATTTATCACCTCGAAAATTCAGTCAGCCATATGATGTGGCATTCGGCTGATTTGCGGGTGGCAGGCAAAATGTACTTTGCTGGTGAATTCACCAACAGTTCTTTACATGATAAGAGAACTTCGGCATTATCTTGCCGGTTCAAACTATGGTAGCAATACCTCAGAGGATTAGATGGCCAAAGAAGACAATATTGAAATGCAGGGTACCGTTCTTGATACGTTACCTAATACCATGTTCCGCGTAGAGCTGGAAAACGGGCACGTGGTCACCGCTCACATCTCCGGCAAAATGCGTAAAAACTACATTCGTATTCTGACAGGCGACAAAGTCACCGTTGAGCTGACCCCCTACGACTTGAGCAAAGGCCGCATTGTCTTCCGTAGCCGTTGATGGTTTTTCCCATCGCTTAACTTAGCCGGACTCAAATATTGTTAATATAAAGTCTGGATAATGTCCGTAATACCGTCAGTTAAGCTTGTAAGAACGCCGCAATAGATAATATTGCGGCTTTTTTTTCAACGATTCGGGGGCAGAATATCTGCCCCCGAATAATTAACAAGACGCTTTCTACCCTGCCCCCTGCTATTCTGCCACTGCTACCCGCTCATCTGTCATTCACTGCTTTTACCTGACAACGTCGGCATAGGCGTCACGCGAGTCACTGAAGCATTCTGCCGGTTTTCCCAGATAACGGTAAGCGCTCTTTGCAAAGCAATGAAAATAAATAACAAAATTCCAATGGCTATTTTAGTCCACCATGAACTAAGCGTACCATCAAAGTTAATATAGGTCTGAATCAAGCCTTGAATGGCCACCCCAAAAAGTGTCCCCAGCACCGTACCCACACCACCACTTAATAACGTGCCGCCAATCACTACAGATGCAATTGCGTCCAGTTCAACACCGACACCCGATAACGCGTAACCCGCCTGGGTATAGATAGAAAACACAATCCCGGCCAGTGTCGCCAGTCCGCTAGACAGCATATAGATTCGGATAGTGACGTTGCGGGTTGATATTCCCATCAGGCTGGAAGATGTCGCACTTCCCCCCAGGGCATAAACCTGATTACCAAAACGAGTACGATGGGCGAGAAAAATTCCGATAACCACGACTGCCAGCATAATTAAAGCGAGAATACTTAAGCGCCCGCCACCCGGGATTTTCCACGCGAGTGTCGAGAGAGTCTCATAGACAGGATCATCAATCGGTATCGATTCTTCAGAGATTAAATAACTTAAACCACGCAGGAAAAACATCCCCGCCAGGGTAATAATAAATGCCGGAATTTTAAGGGCGTCAATCAATAACCCCATAAATGCGCCGAACATACAGCCCATCACCAGCATAAGCGGAAAAGCGATAAACGGCGAGAGGCCCCATACCATAATCGCTTTGGCTAAAAACACACCGGTAAAGGCAATCACTGACCCAACCGAAAGATCGATGCCGCCAGAGATGATAACAAAGGTCATGCCAACCGCAATGATCCCTAAGAAAGCATTATCCGTAAGAATGTTGCAAATGACACGTGTCGACGCAAAAGCAGGGAACTGTGTCAGGCAATAGATGTAGCCGAGAATAAATACACCTATTGTGATAATCAGCGGTAAATTACGTTTTATCATGATTGCATATTCTCTTGATGAGGGAGATAAAGCGTGGCGACTGGGCAATAAGCACACACAGAACAACAATAGCTTTCACGACCTGATTCAGTTCCGGCTGAAAGCCTGAAAGTAGGATCCCGGTATTCATCCCCTGGATAATAAGGGCGCCAATAACGGAGAGAAACAGATTAAAGCGACCGCCCAGCAATGCCCCACCACCGATCACAACAGCCAGAATGGCATCCAGTTCTAACCATAATCCAGCATTATTGGCATCTGCACCGCGAATATCCGCCATCACAATAACACCGGCAATCGCTGCACAGACCCCGCTTAATACATAGGTTAAACAAACCACCATTTGCGTACTGACACCGGCATTTTTTGCTGCCCGAATATTGATACCGGTTGCCTCAATAAACATACCCAGGGCTGTTTTGCGGATAAACAGCCAGAAAATAATCAAGGTTACCAGCGCGATAATGACCGGCGTGGGAAATAACAGGAAGCTACCGCTACCTATCCAGGCAAGCGCGGGAGAAGTAAAAGTGACGATTTGTCCAGAGGTGATGAGCTGTGCAATCCCGCGTCCGGCAACCATCAGGATGAGCGTAGCCACAAACGGCTGAATTTTGAGAACAGAAACCAGGATACCGTTCCATAGTCCTGCCAAAACGCCAGAGCCAATGGCTGCAAGAAGAACCACTGGCAGGCTATGTCCTGCGACGGTCATGGAAGCAGCTGTCGCTCCGGCGATAGCCATGATCGCGCCAACCGAAAGGTCTATTCCACCGGTGGCAATTACCAGTGTCATGCCAATCGCTAATAAAGCAACGGGTGCGGCCCGGTTTAAGATATCAATCGGGCTGCCGAACAGGCGGCCATCTTGTAGAGTGATATTAAAAAAGTGAGTTGAAACGAGGCTATCCGCGATGAGCACTAATAGCAGAGCGATAACCTGTGGTGTTCCTTTGGGCCAGGTGAACTTCCCTTTTTGCAACGCAGACTGAAAAAAAGACCTCACATGATTCTCCTCATGCTGCAATAGCATTCATAATGGCCGTAACCGAAAGTTCTGCTAATGGGATCTCGGCAATCTGTTTGAGATCCCGCATGACGATAACGCGGTCAGCATAACCAACCAGTTCTTCAAGCTCCGACGAAATCACCAGCAAGGCGAGTCCGTCAGCACAGAGGGTTTCAATCAATCGAATAATTTCCGCGTGTGCGCCTACGTCAATCCCCCTGGTAGGCTCATCGAGGATCAAGAATTGTGGTTTGGTCAGTAACCAGCGGGACAACAACACTTTTTGCTGGTTTCCACCCGATAACAGCTCTATCGGTTGATCTGCGCTCGGTGTCCGGATCCCCAACTGACGAATAAACCGTTCGGAGATAGCCTGCTGTTCTTTGCGTGAAATGGGTTTCAGCCAGCCACGCTGGGCTTGCAGAGCTAAAATAATATTCTCTCTCACGGATGCGGCCCCAATGATGCCATCGGTTTTACGATCTTCAGGACAAAACCCCATACCTATGCGAGAGGCATAGGATGGAGATCGAATACTCACAGGTTTACCTTTTATCCAGGCATTTCCGCTATCGGCAGGTTTAATACCAAAAATCACTTCTGCTGTTTCTGTACGTCCAGATCCTAGCAAACCGGCCAGCCCAACTATTTCGCCCGGTCTGACTTGTAGATCGAACGGATCAATCGTGCCTTTCTTACCAAAGTTTTTAAACTCAGCAACCGGTTTATCACTTAACAGGGTACGCCCGGCACGCTGTAATGCCTTGGTATCCAGCTCTCGCCCTAACATCATTTTGACCAGTTCTATTTGCGGTAACTTCGCTGTTTCATGGCAACCAACAAATTCGCCATTACGCAGTACCGTAATGCGATCGCTTACTTCATACACTTGATCAAGAAAATGGGTAACGAAAATCAGACTGATCCCCTGATCACGCAGCTGGCGCATCAAGGTAAAGAGCATTTCAACTTCCTGGCTATCGAGGCTGGCGGTAGGTTCATCAAGGATTAAAACTTTGGCAGAAAGGTCAATCGCACGACAGATAGCGACAATCTGTTGCATTGCCACTGAGAAACGATTGAGTGGTTCGCGAACATCCAGCGAAAAACCGTAATCGGCCATCAGCCTGGTAGCCTGCGCCTCCATCTTTTTTCGGCAAATAAAACCCCAGCGTCGTGGTTCACGGCCAATGAAAAGATTATCGGCAATCGACATATTAGGTAGCAGATTCACTTCCTGATATACCGTCCCAATTCCTAACTGCTGGGCATGTGCGGTATCACGCGGGGAAATAATTTTACCATCAAGCCAGATGGTTCCCTGAGTAGCATGATAGACCCCGGTCAGTGTTTTTATCAGAGTAGATTTCCCGGCGCCATTTTCACCCAGCAAGGCCATTATCTCCCCCTTTCTCAGGCTGAAATTAACATTACTCAGCGCTTTTACACCGGGAAATATTTTACTCAGTCCTTCGGTACGCAGGATCTCTCCATGCCGCTCCGCAGTCATATTATTCTCCTCGCTACAGTCAGCCCTCTGCATAGAGGAGAGCGACTATTACGCTTCACATGTTACCCTGGAGATATATCAGCTATGTTTCAAGTTGCTTGGGCGTTGATTTCAACATCCTGTAGAGTTATCCATTACCATCCATTAAATAAATAAAATCAACGTCTACAAGCAACCCGAATTCTTTAGGAGATATATGTTTAATATCCCATGTTTTTCTTTTTCTCTAACTCTGCTGCTGCGGTATCAGGTAAATAGAGATTGGATTCTGTAATAATAAGCTTTTCAGGTATCACACCCTCTTTTTTGAATTTTTCCAGCGCATCAAAAGCCGGACCTGCCATATTAGGTGTCAACTCAACACTGGCATTCGCTTCTTTATCAAGCATTGCTTTATAAATATCAGGAACACCGTCTATTGAACCGGTAATAATATCACTTCCAGGTTTTAGACCTGCCTCTTTTATTGCCTGAATAGCGCCTATAACCATATCATCATTATGGGCATAGACCATGCAGATATTCTTGCCATTATTTTCTGCTTTAATAAAACTTTCCATGACTTCTTTGCCTTTACTCCGCGTGAAGTCACCCGATTGAGAGCGGATTATTTTAATATTCGGTGCACTGGCAATAGCGTCTGCAAAACCTTTTTTACGATCAATTGCGACACTGGCACCCACGGTTCCCTGTAATTCAACGACATTACAAGGCTTACCATCCAGGGTCTTGATCAACCATTCGCCGATAAGTTTTCCTTCCAGTTCGTTATCTGCTGTGACGGTCGTCATATAGAGTGAATTATCTTTTACGTCAATAGACCGGTCCAGTAAAAACACTGGAATTTCAGATTCTTTTGCTTCTTTTAATACCGGCTCCCAGCCTGTTGCAACAATAGGCGCAATGAAAATAGCATCGACATCCTGAGCAATAAATGAGCGAACTGCTTTTATCTGATTCTCTTGTTTTTGTTGAGCATCGGCGATTTTTAAAGTAATACCACGCTTCTCGGCTTCACTCTTCGCCACACTGGTTTCCGCTGCCCGCCATCCAGATTCAGATCCAACCTGAGAGAACCCGACCGTTAAGGGGGCAGCGATAACCATAGATGACATTGCTGCGGATACTGCAGTAACTAAAACTAGGCGCTTCCACATAATGAATCCTCATGAATGATGATTAATATTGGCTTAAACGTGTTTTACAAATATACCCAAAATAATTCGGGTTGCCTGTAAGCGCCAAATTCATTCCGTCGATGAGCATAGATAAACTATGTAATTCGACAGGCTGGATGCAGACAACACCCAAGCAAATTGAAGTATGACGGATATCAACAATAAAACAAAATAGCTGATTGTGCTGTGTCGCAAATCGCAAAAATTCAATAACGCTTATATGATTAACTAATATTTATGCACACAGTAAAAAGCAACTGATTATATGGATTTTCATGTCGTTATTGACCTCTCTTAGAATAAGGGAAATCTTTAAATGTAATTTTACCTCGGCAAATATTACCCTATGAATAATAAATAAAATTAACCGCCATACTATTTATCATTTAAAGGTTATGCTTGGCTTTCTGTTTATATCTGTCAAAAATAACCGCCGCCAGCAGAATCAAACCACGTACGACATACTGCGAGAACGGTGAGATATTAAGTAAGTTCATGGCATTCTCAACGGTACCGAGAATCAGCACGCCAGCGACAACATAGGAAATTTTTCCAATACCGCCTTTCAATGAGACACCCCCCAGAACACAGGCAGAGATAACAATCAGTTCATAACCGATAGAGGTCATCGGCTGACCGCTGGTCATTCGTGATGCCAGAATAATTCCCGCTGCCGCCGCCACTAATCCAGAAAGAACAAAGATAATAATCTTGGTACGCACCACCGGAACACCGGCCAGCCTTGCCGCTTCTTCATTACCCCCAATCGCCAGGGTATTGCGCCCAAAGGTAGTTTTATTCAGTAAAAAGCCAAAGATTATCAGGCAACCAATCGTCAGCCATATCGGAGCTGGAAGCCCAAACCAAGTCTCATAGCCTAAAGCAAAGAATCGTTCATCTTCAATCCCGACGGCTTTACCATCAGAAATGATGTAGGCCAGACCACGGACAATCTGCATAGTGGCAAGGGTCGTGATCAGCGCATTTATTTTCAGGCGAGCAATAACGAATCCATTGACTAACCCACTCAGCATGCCAAGTAACAGACCTGCTGATACACCCAGCCACAGACTTTCGGTCATATTGATAACCACCGCAGTGGTCACACCAGCACAGGCAATAACAGAAGCGACTGACAGGTCAAAATCACCAGATGCCAGACAAAATAGCATTCCGCATGCCACCATCCCCGACATAGAGACGGCCAGCCCCAGTCCCTTAATATTGATGAAAGAGGCGAAGTTAGGCACAAAAATTGCGCAGACAATAAATAATACGGCAAACACCACCAGCATACCGTAGTTATCCCAGATACGACCGAAACTGAAGATCGATTTGCCAGCAGCTGAGGTCGGTAATGTAGACATTTTTTGCTCCTTAATCATACGGGTTCACTCTGTTTCGGCATTGCCAGGCTGAGAGCTTGCTGTTCACTGCCTTCAGAATGTAATAATTCCCCAGCAATCTCTCCTTCACGCATAACGATAACTCGGTCCGCAAGACCAAGGGCTTCCGGTAAGTCACTTGAAGCAAACAACACCGCCACCCCCTGCTTCGCCAAGGCATAAATCACGTTATAAATTTCATGTTTTGCTCCCACATCGATACCGCGAGTGGGCTCATCAAGCAGGATCACTTTCATATCTTCTGACAACCAGCGTCCCAGAATCACTTTCTGCTGATTACCGCCCGACAGATTCATAATTAACTGCTCAGCAGAGGGCGTTTTAATATTCAGAGCACGGATATGTTGCGCCGCATTGTCCGCTTCCCACTGGCTATTGATGTAGAAGCCAGCACCAACCGACTTACGTCTGGCGCTGATATTAATATTGTCGCGTACCGAATGAACCGGAATGATCCCGTCTGCTTTACGATCTTCCGGGCAGAGCATCATTCCCGCCTGGATAGCATCGCCGGGTTTGGTAATATTGATACTCATTCCATCAATATATACCTTGCCACTGGTGATACGCGTCGCTCCAAACAGGCCTTTCATGAGTTCACTTCTGCCTGCGCCAACCAGACCAAACAACCCAACAATTTCCCCACTGCGAACGGAAAGTGAGATAGGTGTCCGCACGCCTGGTGCTTTTACCTTATCAAGCTTCAGACGGACATCTCCCTGCTCACGTGGCTGCCAGCCATAAATATCCCCCAGATCACGCCCGACCATCGCCTGTACCAACGAGTCATGATTAACCTGCTGCATATCCTCGAAAGTGGTGACATAGCGCCCATCTTTAAATACGGTGATGGCATCGCTGAGGGCGAAAATCTCTTCCATACGATGGGAAACATAAAGAATGACTCGTCCTTCACTGCGTAATTCACGAATAACCCGGAACAGATTGTCAATTTCGCGACGAGACAGTGAGCTGGTCGGCTCATCAAAGGCGATAACCTTGGCATTACGTGCCAGTGCCTTGGCAATTTCTACCATCTGCCACTGGCCAATGGATAAATACTTGAGTGGAGTGTCAGGGCTGATATCCAGTCCTAAATGTTCAAGTTGTAGTCTGGCCTCGTAATTAAGCAAAGAGCGATTAACAATCCCGCTTTTATGCGGCAGCTGACCGAGATAGATATTTTCTGCTACGGTCATTTCAGGGATCAGGTGTAATTCCTGGTAAATAATCGCTATACCAGCATTGAGCGCAGCTGGCGTATCGGCAAACCGGACCTCTTCACCACGCAAAATGATGCTGCCTTGTGTCGGTGAATAGTTACCGCTGAGGATTTTTAACAGGGTTGATTTTCCTGCGCCATTCTCTCCCATTAGCGCGTGGATCTGACCGGCATAGCAGTCAAAACTGATATCCTGCAATGCCTTTACACCCGGAAAGGTTTTACTGATACCACGAAATGAAAGGTAAGGTGCGAGTGGTGTTTGCTGTTGCATAATGTCTCCAAGTTTAAGTCATCGACGGGGATATTCGCCCCGCCGACTGGACGTTTTTCTGGAAGCTATTTGCCACCCAGTCCTTTCTTATCCAGCTCTTCCTTGAAGTTATCCCTGGTTATCAGCACCACATCCGTGACCTCGGTGAATTTTGGCGGTTCAACACCTTTTGTTACCCACTCATAGAGCATTTCGCTACTCTTATAGCCATGCACATCGGGGCTTGGAAGCAGAGAACCATAAAAACCTGTTGCCTGTTTTTTCGAAAGTTCACTGATGGCATCAACACCATTGATACCAATACCGACGACATCCTCGGCCTTAAATCCCTGCCCTTCGGTAGCACGTACTCCACCCAGCACCGTGTTGTCGTTCATGCCGACAATCAGCCAATGTTTCACTTCAGGGTGCTGAACCAGCATGGAGTTAGCCGCATCGAATGCGCCGGGGATATCGTTTGATTTGGTAGGAACTTTATAAATTTGTTTTTCCGGGAATCCTGCTGTTTTCAGCGCATCCATTGAGCCAGAAGTACGACGGCGAGCGGTATCCAACTCATCAGCGGTAATGGCCATTACTGCGGTGTTGTTTACATCCCAGCCCCGTTTTTGCATCTCCTGATATAACTCCAGTCCTTGCCGCTCGCCAATTTTGGTCGCCGCCATCATCACCAATGGCACCGTCTCCATCGGTTTTCCTTTGGCAGTAACAAACTGATCGTCGACGGCAATAACTTTCATGCCGTAACTATTCGCTTTAGCCACAATGGCAGAACCCAGTTTTGGGTCGGGGGTACAAATAACAAATCCTTCCGCGCCACTGGCTGCCAGACTATCGATGGCATTCAGTGTTTTTTCCCCATCAGGAACCGCGATTTTAATCACTTCAAACCCAAGATCTTTTCCTGCTTTATCGGCGAATTTCCATTCCGTCTGGAACCAAGGTTCCTCCGGTTGTTTCACTAAAAAACCGAGCTTCATTGTTTCTGCGATAGCGGATTGTGACATAACAGCGGTCAGGCCAATAATCACCAGCGCTTTAGTAAATTTGTGCATGACATGCTCCAGCTTGCTTGTAGGGTTTTTCAAGTAAGTTCGATTTAAAACAATCTAATAGCACTTATGAGTCAAAACTCAGATGCCTGCAATAGTTGTAACGGAAAATTAATCGTCCATATTTGAGCAAAGTCACATGGCAGAAATACAGTAATTCAGTGCATGAATTCAGTGATTATCACCATAAAAAAACAGGAATTGTTAATGAGTTAATGAGATATTGGTCGAATTATCCATACGGCGAGTCGTTTTTAAATCACAAGATAAAATGAACAACGCGCATTATTATTCTGGAAATAAAATCATTTTCTGCCGTATATTTTTTCGAGAAAACATTATGATTAATTAGATTTATTGACAGATGATGGTTTAAATCGCTTTAATTAAATTTACTTATTTCTGCAGCACGCAGAAATAAGTAAAAAAGAGTCAGGACGATTCATATCCGGCACGGAATTCACTTGGACTTGCTCCTGTCGACTTTTTAAAGACTCGCGAAAAATAAAGCTGATCTTCAAAACCGATATTTCTTCCGACACTGGCAATCGGCATCCGGGTTGTACTGAGTAATAATTTCGCCTGACTAATACGCTGGTCTTCACGCCAGCTCAGAATACTCACCCCCAGCTGATGGCGGAAAAGATGTGAAAGACGCGAAGCAGAAAGGTAGACATGCTGGGCGACGCTGGCAATATCAAAATTACTGTCAGCCAGATGTTCACTGATGTAATGACAGGCATCTCGCACCCGACTGTCCAGCGGCGGGTGTAGCGTGGCATTTAACATTTCCATACGACGCAGTAATAACTGTTCCAGCAGATTAATCGCCAGCAATTCTACGTAGCGCCCTTCTGCCTGACCTGCATCGACAATCTGCTGAAAAAGTTGAGAAAAATCAGCAATTCGGTGCTCATCAGGACGATAATATCCTGTTTTCGCGAAAATAGGGTCCCAGTTTAGCCACTCCTGCCAGTAAGCTCGTGGGCGAAAATAGACCCACTGGTGATGCCACTCTTTGCTCTGTGGAACCCGCCCATAGTGATGAATTTCGCCCGGGGGGAACAGCAGCATATCACCCGGTTTACAGATGAAACTCTGTCCCTGATTGCTAATAATCCCCTCACCGCGAATGGTTAAATTGAGAATGTAGCCCTTCATGCCCAGCGGCCGGTCGATAAAAAAATCCAGCGGGCCGTCGGCCTCTATCGGCGTTAATCCCGTAACAAGATGGGCATTAAATGAGTAGCCCGGTAATAACGGATCGTTTTGTATTTCAGCCATTGTGATATTCACTCATTAAGAAAAACAGAAACCATTTGTCCATATCCATTTTTCGCGCTCCTGCAGAGCACAATGGGAAGTCAGAAAAGCTTATATTTCACGATAACATCGTGTTTCATCTGCGGCTATACTTTCTCAGTGTATAGAGTAGCCACTGGAAAGCATAATGAGTTTTACTATATTTCTGCCACATAAATCCATATCGAATATTTGCACAGCGTCACAGTTTCTCTTTTAACAGCAATTTAATCCATAAGTTCAGCGGTTCTCGCCTGACCCTTTTCAGCTACAAAATTTACTGTGCATGATATGTCTGTTTACTGTGCTGGAGTAAAAACATGTCAATTGCACTGGGTCTGGATTTTGGAAGTGATTCTGTAAGGGCATTAGCCGTTGATTGTCAAAACGGTGCTGAGCTGGCGACCAGTGTCGAATGGTATCCCCGCTGGAAAGACGGACGCTACTGTAATGCTGCCAAGAATCAATTTCGTCATCACCCGCTGGATTATATCGAATCAATGGAGCGCGCTTTAGTCTCAGTACTGCTCTCTCTCTCTGATGAACAACGGGCGTCTATTCGTGGTATTGGCGTCGACAGTACCGGATCAACTCCGGCCCCTGTCGATGCTAATGGGAATGTGCTGGCGCTTAATCCTGAATTTATCGATAACCCCAACGCCATGTTTGTTTTGTGGAAAGATCATACCGCGGTCGAAGAGGCTGATGAGATAACCCGTCTGTGCCACCAGCCCGATAAGGTTGATTATTCTCGCTATATTGGCGGTACCTACTCAAGTGAATGGTTCTGGGCAAAAATTTTGCATATCACCCGTGCAGATACTGCCGTTGCTGAGGCTGCCGCATCTTGGGTTGAACTCTGTGACTGGGTTCCTGCCCTACTCTCAGGTACCACTCGTCCGCAGGATATTCGACGCGGGCGTTGTAGCGCGGGCCATAAAAGTTTATGGCATGAAAGCTGGGGAGGATTACCTCCAGCATCTTTCTTTGATGAACTTGACCCATTAATTAACCAGCATCTGAGTCACCCTCTCTTCTCTGAAACCTGGACGGCAGACCTTCCTGTCGGCCACCTGAGTCCGGAGTGGGCTGCCCGGCTTGGATTATCTGAGAATGTCGTCATTTCCGGCGGAGCATTCGACTGCCATATGGGGGCAGTCGGGGCCGGAGCTCAGCCTAATACGCTGGTGAAAGTTATCGGTACATCCACCTGCGATATTCTGATTGCCGATTACGCGACCGTAGGTGAACGGCCAATCAAGGGTATCTGTGGCCAGGTCGATGGTAGTGTTATCCCAAACTTTGTTGGTCTGGAGGCTGGACAGTCAGCCTTCGGGGATATCTATGCCTGGTTCAGTCGCGTACTGAGCTGGCCACTGGACAGACTGGCACAGCAACATCCTGAACTCAGTGAACACATCGAAGTCAGTAAAAACGAGTTACTTCCTGCACTGACCGAAGCTTGGGCGCAGCAGCCTTCACTGGAGCATCTGCCCGTGATCCTCGACTGGTTTAATGGCCGACGCACACCTGATGCCAACCAGCGTCTGAAAGGTGTGATAACCGATTTGAATCTCGCGACCGATGCACCGGCCCTCTTCGGCGGCCTGATAGCCGCGACGGCATTCGGAGCCCGCGCCATCATGGAGTGCTTTACCGAACAAAATATCCCGGTCACCAATGTCATCACGCTGGGCGGTATTGCACGTAAATCACCGGTGATTATGCAGGTCTGCTGCGATGTCCTGAATCGTCCGGTACAGATTGCGGCTTCCGATCAGTGTTGTGCCCTGGGCGCCGCTATCTTTGCTGCTGTGGCTTCAGGCGAGCATACCGACATCTCCAGTGCGCAGAACGTGATGGCCTGCCAAATCGAACGCACTTTGCAACCTGATCCACTACGCGCTGAACAGTTTGAACAGCTCTATCGCCGTTACCAGCAATGGGCTGGCAGCGCAGAGCAACATTATCTCCCCTCAGTCCCTGCCATTTCTGCTCACACAGACAACCCGGTCGTGGCTGCTTTTTAAGGATATAACAATGAATATTTTTAATAATTATGAAGTGTGGTTCGTAATTGGCAGTCAGCATTTGTATGGCCCGGAAACGTTACGTCAGGTCACTTTGCATGCTGAGCAAGTCGTTAATTCTCTGAATAGCGAAGCAAAATTACCGTGCAAACTGGTACTGAAACCGCTCGGTATCCGTCCGGATGACATTACGGCCATCTGTCGTGATGCCAGCCATGATGAAAAATGTGCTGGGGTTATCGTCTGGTTGCATACTTTTTCTCCGGCAAAAATGTGGATTAATGGTCTCAGCATCCTCAACAAACCGTTATTACAGTTCCATACCCAGTTCAATGCACAAATTCCGTGGGACAGTATTGATATGGATTTTATGAACCTGAACCAGACCGCCCATGGTGGTCGTGAGTTTGGCTTTATTGGCGCCCGTATGCGTCAACAGCATAGCGTGGTCACGGGTCACTGGCAGGACCCGCAGGCTCATCAGCGGATTGGTTCATGGATGCGGCAAGCCGTTTCCAAACAGGATACCCGACTCCTTAAAGTGGCTCGATTTGGCGACAATATGCGCGAAGTGGCTGTTACTGATGGTGATAAAGTTGCCGCACAGATTAAGTTCGGTTTCTCAGTCAATACCTGGGCGGTAGGTGACTTGGTTGCGGTCGTCAATGCCGTCAGCGACGGTGATGTCAATGCTCTGGTCGATGAATATGAACACAGCTATCGCCTGGCTCCGGCGGCACAAATTCACGGCGATAAACGACAGAATGTTCTTGATGCTGCCCGTATCGAGTTAGGAATGGAACGCTTTCTCAAAGAGGGAGGATTCCACGCTTTTACCACCACATTTGAAGATCTTCATGGCTTAAAACAGCTTCCAGGCCTCGCAGTACAGCGTCTGATGCAGAAAGGATATGGATTTGCTGGCGAAGGTGACTGGAAGACTGCTGCCCTGCTACGCATTATGAAAGTCATGTCCACGGGTCTGCCTGGCGGCACCTCGTTTATGGAGGACTACACCTATAATTTTGAAAACGGCAATGATATCGTGCTGGGTTCTCATATGCTGGAAGTGTGCCCGACTATTGCCACTGATGAAAAACCGCTCCTCGATGTGCAATATCTTGGTATCGGCGGTAAAGAAGATCCTGCTCGTCTTATTTTTGCCTCTAAAACGGGCCCGGCAGTGAATGCCAGCCTGATTGATCTCGGCGATCGTTTCCGTCTCCTGGTGAACTGTGTCGACTCGGTCGAGATGCCTCACGCACTACCAAAACTGCCCGTTGCCAATACATTATGGAAAGCCCAGCCAGACCTGCCAACGGCTTCTGAAGCCTGGATCCTCGCCGGAGGAGCCCACCACACGGTGTTCAGCCACGCACTTAATCTTGATGATATGCGTCTTTTTGCTGAACTGCATGATATTGAAATTGCGGTTATCGACAATGATACACAGCTCTCTGCGTTTAAAGATGCCCTGCGCTGGAACGAAGTGTATTACCACTTTAAACGTTAACTCAGACGGTCCCTCTCTGAGGGATCGCTTCTTTTACGGAGGTCATCATGTTTGAACAACTTAAACGCCAGGTTCTCGAAGCTAATCTGGCGCTACCAGAACACAATCTGGTGACGCTGACCTGGGGTAACGTCAGTGCTGTCTCGCGTGAGCAGGGGGTGCTTGTTATCAAACCTTCAGGCGTCGATTATCGCGCCATGAAAGCGGAAGATATGGTCGTTGTCAGTCTGGAAACCGGTGAAGTCGTCGAAGGTACAAAAAAACCTTCATCTGATACCCCGACCCATCGCCTGCTGTATCTACGTTTTCCAAATATTGGCGGCATCGTTCACACCCACTCGCGTCATGCCACTATCTGGGCGCAGGCCGGGCAAGCAATTCCGGCAACCGGTACAACTCAGGCAGATTATTTTTATGGGGAAATTCCCTGTACCCGTAAAATGACCGATGACGAAATTAACGGTGAGTATGAGTGGCAGACCGGCGAACTTATCGCCAACCTGTTTGATGAACACAGAATCGATCCCATGCAGATACCGGGGGTGCTGGTCCATTCTCACGGGCCTTTTGCATGGGGAGTCAGTGCTGAGGATGCAGTACATAACGCCATTGTCATGGAAGAAGTGGCTTATATGGGTATTTTCTGCCGTCAGCTAAACCCCGAGATATCCGCAATGCAGCAGACATTGCTAGATAAACATTATCTACGTAAACACGGGGCAAAAGCCTACTACGGACAATAATCTGGAGAACGGATTAAAAGCTTAGGCCGCTATTTGAGACGGAAATAACGCTGGGGAGAGCATTTAAAATGTGGCGGTCAGCTACTCCCTTAAAAATAAAAGCCCTGACCAAGAGATCAGGGCTTTGTCATCGGTCTGAAACCGCAACATTACCTGTTGCGGTTTCTTTGCCTGTTAACGGCGCTACCCTAATGGACAGTTTCCAGTTTAAGTTTTTGGGCACTGATAAAGTTATAGGTTAATTGCTGCTGTGATTTATCCAGCGCAACGGTCACCTGCCCGCCATCAATCAAGCTACCGAATAGCAGTTCATTGGCCAGTGGTTTTTTCAGGTGATCCTGAACCACACGCGTCATTGGACGAGCTCCCATTGCGCGATCATAGCCTTTTTCTGCTAACCAGTTGCGTGCTTCCTGGCTGACTTCCAGTGAAACGCCTTTCTGATCCAGCTGAACCTGAAGTTCAACAATGAACTTATCGACCACTTGCTGAATCACCTCGCCAGAGAGGTGGTTAAACCAGATGATGTTATCAAGACGGTTACGGAACTCAGGCGTAAAGACCTTTTTGATCTCTTCCATCGCGTCAGTACTGTTGTCCTGACGGATAAGACCAATCGATTTACGTTCAGTTTCCCGTACTCCGGCGTTAGTGGTCATCACCAGAACCACATTTCGGAAGTCTGCTTTACGCCCGTTGTTATCAGTCAGCGTCCCGTTATCCATGACCTGGAGCAGCAAGTTAAAGACATCCGGGTGCGCTTTTTCTATTTCATCAAGCAACAGAACCGCATGAGGATGCTTGATAACCGCATCCGTTAACAATCCACCCTGATCAAATCCGACATAGCCTGGAGGGGCACCGATCAAACGGCTGACGGTATGACGCTCCATATACTCAGACATATCGAAACGTAACAACTCAATACCTAAAGACCTGGCGAGCTGTACTGTGACCTCTGTTTTACCGACCCCCGTAGGGCCAGCGAACAAGAATGAACCTACAGGTTTATTCTCATGGCCCAGCCCGGCACGGCTCATCTTAATCGCCTCAGTCAGCGCTTCAATCGCTTTATCCTGACCAAACACCAGCATTTTAAGACGATCGCCCAGCACTTTCAGGGTATCTCTGTCACTGGACGAGACACTTTTCTCTGGAATACGGGCAATGCGCGCCACTACGGTTTCGATATCAGCGACGTTAACCGTTTTCTTGCGCTTGCTGACAGGAAGCAGACGACTACGTGCTCCAGCTTCATCAATGACGTCGATGGCCTTATCAGGCAGATGTCGGTCATTAATATATTTTACCGCCAGCTCCACCGCCGCACGAATCGCCTTCGCGCTATAACGAACATCATGGTGTGCTTCATATTTCGTTTTCAGGCCATTAATTATCTGAACGGTCTCTTCGACTGTCGGCTCGGTAACATCTATTTTCTGGAAACGACGTGCCAGAGCACGATCTTTTTCAAAAATATTACTGAACTCTTGATACGTCGTGGAGCCCATGACCCGAATCTTCCCACTGGAAAGTAACGGTTTTATCAGATTAGCCGCATCAACCTGGCCACCTGATGCCGCACCCGCTCCGATGATCGTATGAATTTCATCGATAAACAGAATGCTGTTCTTATCCTGTTCCAGCTGTTTGAGTAACGCTTTAAAGCGCTTTTCAAAATCACCGCGATATTTGGTGCCAGCCAGTAATGAGCCTATATCCAGTGAGTAAAGCGTACAGTCAGCAATGACTTCCGGCACGGTACCTTGAACGATTCTCCACGCCAAACCTTCAGCAATCGCCGTTTTACCGACACCAGACTCCCCCACTAATAGCGGGTTATTCTTGCGGCGGCGGCACAGTACCTGAATTGCACGCTCCAGCTCTTTATCACGCCCAATAAGCGGGTCAATGCCGCCGACTTGGGCAAGTTGATTAAGGTTGGTAGTGAAATTTTCCAGTCGGTCTTCACCCGCAGGTGCTTCTTCACTGGCCGGACTTTCATTACTTGGCGCCTGATCCGGCTCATCTTTACGTGTACCGTGTGACAGGAAATTAACCACATCCAGACGGCTAACTTCATATTTGCGCAGTAAGTAGGCTGCCTGTGATTCCTGCTCGCTGAAAATCGCGACCAGCACATTGGCTCCTGATACCTCATTGCGACCAGAAGACTGGACATGGAATACCGCGCGCTGTAATACGCGCTGGAAACTGAGCGTCGGTTGTGTTTCGCGCTCGTCCTCGTTTTCTGGTAAAACCGGAGTGGTTTGCTCGATGAAGGTTTCAAGTTCTTGCCGCAATGCAACAAGATCCACCGAACAGGCCTCAAGCGATTCTCGTGCCGATGGGTTACTGAGTAGTGCCAGTAACAGATGCTCGACAGTCATAAACTCATGCCGACGCTCGCGCGCTCTGGCGAAAGCCATATTTAAACTGAGTTCCAGTTCCTGGTTGAGCATAGACACCTCCCCAAATTTTGCCTGATTCAGGCCTTTTCAAGCGTACATAACAAAGGGTACTCATTGTCCTTCGCGTACTGATTCACCAGTGCCACTTTGGTTTCTGCTACTTCAGCAGTAAAAATGCCACAAATAGCCCTTCCCTGATAGTGAACCATGAGCATCAATTGCGTCGCACGTTCTACATCATAAGAAAAGAACTTTTGTAACACGTCAACAACAAATTCCATTGGCGTGTAATCATCATTCAATAAAATGATTTTATACATAGAAGGTGGCTGCAACTCTTCGCGCAATTTATCCTTTGCCACCAGGTCTAATTTCAACCAATCTTTTGTATTACCCATTCCAGCGATTCATCATTTGTTATAGCCCAAAAAAATATCAGGCAAGGTTTTAAGTTAAGTTTACTATGCTTTTAGTTATACATCGCGTAGTAAATATTTCTGCTTACTTTCCAGTATACGAGACCGCTATCACATAACGAGCAATAGCGTTAACTGCTTCAAACTTTTAGACATTTAACCCATCATCCCGCCGGTCGATGCTTGACGGAACAGGCTGTTTATTCACATAGTAACAGCTTGAGCCTGTTATTTTTTGAACAATCGGCTCTAACCACCGATTCATTCTCTCACTATCATGTCTTATGAAGGATGCAGAAGTATGGGAACGGGTACCGTTAAATGGTTCAATAACTCAAAAGGGTTTGGCTTTATCTGTCCGGAAGATGGTGGTGAAGATATCTTCGCACACTATTCAACCATTCAGATGGACGGTTACAGAACACTTAAAGCCGGACAGGCAGTCAGGTTTGATACACACCAGGGACCTAAAGGTAATCATGCCAGCCTGATAGTTCCGCTAACGACAGAAGCTGTTGCCTAAGGTCGCTCATCATACCTTGAGTCTCTGGCGTAAAATGTCAGCCATATCAGGGCTGACATTTTATCCGCTAATGCTACTCTCTTGCCAGAGCATCAATCGGGTTCAAGCGCGCCGCATTGCGAGCAGGCAACCAGCCAAAAAGCACTCCAATAGCCGTAGAACACCCAAAGGCCGTCAATAAAGCAACTGGCGAAAAACCGAACTCCCAGCCAGGTAATACAAGCTGTAAGGCCGTCGCTATCAGCAATGACAGCGTAACACCCAATGCCCCTCCGACTAAACAAACCAGCACCGCTTCAATTAAAAACTGCTGCAACACGTCGCTTGCTCTGGCACCCACTGCCATACGAATACCGATCTCTTTAGTACGCTCTGTGACCGAAACCAGCATAATATTCATGACACCAATTCCACCAACCAGCAGAGAAATAACCGCCACCAGCGTTAAGAACATCTGTAATGTACGTGTGGTCTTTTCTGCTGTTTTCAACAGGCCATCCATATTGTAGGTAAAAAAGTCTTGCTGGCCATGGCGTAAATTAAGCAATCGGTTAATTTGTTGTTCTGCATCCTGGCTATCGTAACCCTCTTTAACACGCACCGTTATTGAATTCAGCCAGCGCTGTCCCATCACCCGATTTGCCATGGTGCTATAAGGTAACCAGACGCGTAGTACCTTACTGCTACCAAACATCGACTGCTTCTCACTGGCAACACCAATCACCGTTGCCGGCACATTACCGACCAGGATAACCTCCCCCACTACATGGGTTTTATGAGGAAATAATTGGCGTTTACTGTTTTCATCAATCACGACCACCTGAGCTCGTTCAAACATTTGCTCATTATTAAAGCTGGTCCCCTGACTGATAGTCATACCGTATACGTTGAAATAGTCCCCGCTGACGCCGCTGACACTGGCTGCGACATCTACATTGCCATAACGCAATCGGAGATTACTGGAAATTGAGGCAGTAGCAGAACTCACCCAGGGCTGCTTAAGAATGGCCGCCAAATCCGTCTCTTTCAGCGACTGCTGAAATTGTGGGTCATCATCACCAAAATCTTTACCCGGATAGATATCAATCGTATTGGTTCCTATCGCCCGAATATCGGCCAGCACCAGCTGTTTAGCTGCGTCACCAATCACCACAATAGACACCACGGAGGCAATACCGATAATAATGCCCAGCATCGTCAGCAAGGTACGCATTTTATTGGCAGCTAATGCCAGCCAGGCCATACTCAGTGCCTCACAAAAACGACTGAATACTTGCTGGAATGATGTGCTTTTGGCTAACTGGGATTTATCGGTAAAAGAGGCACTATTCTGGGTTAATGGAGGCGGATCACGCACAATCTCACCATCACGAATTTCAATGACCCGCTGCGCCTGGGCGGCAACCGTCGGATCATGGGTCACAATAATCACCGTATGCCCCTGCTGGCACAGTTGTTTCAGGGTCGCCATCACTTCCTCACCTGAATGGCTGTCCAGCGCCCCCGTTGGCTCATCCGCCAGAATCACCTGCCCGCCATTCATCAGAGCACGCGCGATACTGACTCGCTGCTGCTGCCCACCCGATAACTGTGAAGGCCGATAATCCACTCGATCGCCCAATCCTAGCCGGGTGAGCAGCTCGGTTGCGCGTTGCTTACGCTGGGTACGCGTGGTTCCGGCATAGACCGCAGGAACCTCAACATTTTGTGATGCGTTCAGATGTGAGAGCAAATGATAACGCTGAAAGATAAAACCAAAATGCTCACGACGTAACGTCGCCAGTTGGTCTTCATCCAGCGTTGCGGTATCCACACCGGCAACCTTATAGCTGCCGCTGCTCGGTTTATCCAGACAACCAAGAATATTCATCAAGGTGGACTTTCCCGAGCCAGAAGCACCGACAATCGCCACCATTTCTCCCGCTTCGATATTCAGAGTGATACCTTTTAGTACCTCCACCTGTTCTTCACCGGAAGGATAACTACGACGAATATCTTTTAGCTCGAGCAGTACACTCATGATGCGCCTCCATCACTGAGCTTGCCCGTGACCACTTCTTCTCCTTCCTCAAGTCCCTTGAGTATCTGAACTTGGGTATCGTTGCGGGTTCCAATCGTCACTTCCCGCACTTTCGTTTCGCCATTGCGCAGGATAGTCACGTTATAACGATTCTCCCCTACTGGCTCACCCAGCGCAGCCAGGGGAATAGTGATAATGTCTTTAATTTCTGCCAGTTGGATATGAACTTGTGCGGTCATATCCAGACGCAGCAACCCATTTAAATTCGGCACTTCAAAGCGGGCATTATAAAAAATGGCTTCATTCACTTTATCCGGAGTCGGTAAAATATCTTTGATAACCCCTTCATAGCGTTCAGTGGGTGAGCCTAACACGGTAAACCACACTTTTAGCCCCGGTTTAATATGTATAACATCGGCCTCAGACACCTGCGCCTTCACTAGCATGGTACTTAAGTCAGCCAGGGTCAGAATATTCGGTGCCTGCTGGGCAGCAATAACCGTTTGTCCTTGCAAGGTGGTGATTTGCGTCACTTCACCCGCCATGGGTGCAATGATTCGGGTAAATTCGAGGTTAGTTTTCGCACTACTTAAACTCGCTTGATTGCGTTTAATTTGCGCATCAATAATGGCAATTTGCGCCTTCTTAACGGCTAAGTCTGTCTTCGCAATATCCAGTTCTTGCTGTGAAATCAGCTGCGTTTTCGCCAGTGCCTGTTGGCGGGAAAGCGTCTGACTGGCAAGCAGGCTTTGTGCGACAGCCTGCTGGCGCTGAGCGCGTAGCTCCATCAGTGTGGCATCAACTTCTTTAATTTGGTTTTCAGCCTGTTCAGGATCAATGACACCTAACAGCTGATCTTTTTTGACTTTATCACCGATGCTCACCGACAATGTCTGAAGTTGCCCGCTAACCTGAGCGCCCACATCAACTTTGCGCAGTGCATCCAGTTTTCCCGTCGCCAGAACACTTTGTTGTAATGTGCTTTTACGCACAATCAAGGTCTGGTACTGCACAACGGGAGTATTCAGCACTGACCACAGCCAAAAAATACCGATTCCCACCAGCAGGAATAACAACCAATACAGTTTCTTGATATGTCTCTTATTTTTCATAAGCGTCCTAATGACATCCTGAACCCTTTCATCAATTAAACAAAAAACAAACAACTCGCAGTTTTTTATGAAGAAAGTACCGTTTATTGAAAATCAATTGATAAACGCCGTGCTGTAATCCCTGTCATTCATCATTCTTTGAGCCTGTATTATGTCACACATTAATGTCCATTCTGTCCCTGGTAATTTACCGAAAAATAGCTGGCAGCTTTTTATGTCACTGGCTCTGGGAAAATGGCAGCCAGGACATTCATGGAATAAACCTGCTTATCGGCGAAAATTTATCTTACGTTCATTAGTGATGCCCTTCAGAACGATAAAACTAATGAAAATCCTCGTCAGTCAGCCTTTTCTGGCATTGATGCTGGCAGCCCAGCCTGGCTTACCCTGTCGTTTGCATCGCCCTTACCTCGCACTCAATATTCCGCTAGCGGAAACCTTTAAAGCGATAGCCTGCCACTACAGGGATATTTCAGAGATTTTTTCTGAGAAAATGCTCAAAGAATCTTTTACTGAGCAGGGTTACTGTCTGGCAGAGCTTCAGGGTAAAAATGACGAAGCCTATTTTATTGATCTCTCCGCCGTTGATATGCAAGGAAAAGAAGGTGAGGTAACGTTAAATTTCTGTGATAGCAAACGCGTCGTTCTGGCGAAATTAACGTTTACCCTTTGCCTGCACGACCATAAAAAAACCTTGTTTATTGGTGGGTTACAGGGAGCAAGATCTTGGGTTCCTCATGAATCTATTCAGGGAGCCACCAAAGCCTGTCACGGCTTATTCCCAAAACGTTTATTGTTAGAAGCCGCTTATTCCCTTGCCGGATATTTTCATGCTGAACAGATTCTGGCTGTCAGCAATAGCACCCATATCTATCGCTCCAGACGTTATAAGAAAAAGAAAAAACAGCTGATACATGCCGATTACGACAGTTTTTGGTTATCCATGAACGGAGTGTTACGTAAAGACGGCCTGTTTCTGTTACCTGCTACTATCACGCGTAAGTTGCTGGAAGATATTGCGAGTAAAAAACGGGCAGAATATCGCCGTCGCTATGAGCTACTGGATAACCTGACTCATAGCATTGACGGCCATTTCTAACGTAAAGCCTACCCCTGTAGGCTTGCCGTGTTGCTGCCTGTTTGGGCACAGACAGCGCGAAAAAGCCGGAGCCTACACGCAGTACGTGAGGGTTGTGAGCACTGCCCAAGGCCACATGGCAAATACAATAGCCAATGGGGTAGGCTCTTAATCCGCGCGTCCTCTGGCCAGCCAGAGCACCCGTGAAAACATATTTTTTAGCAACGACGGAATAGCATCCTCACCGCGCCGTCCTGCTTCCAGAGCAACTTCAATGGCCAGGTCCGGTTTTGATGAACGGCTTATTGCTTTGGTGATAATACGGCGTGTATTCATCGGTACGCCAAGCGGTAGCTGCGCAATTCGGTGAAAGACGTCAGAGAATCCCTGACGATACATAAAATGTTCCATATCCAGTGCGGGTAAGGCGGTAAGATGATCGCGTAAACGCTGAGTATCATCCTCCAGCACACTGCGTACCATAGCGGCATATTTCTTTCCAGCCTCATCGCCATCGACCAGGACATGCCATTCAATACCCATACGTCGGGCAAATTTAAGCAGCGGCTTCAAGCCAGACTGCGCAAATTCAATGACTCTGACACCCTCGGTATCAAAATGATGCCCGCACTGTCGCGCCAGTTCATTCATCATCCAAATTTCTGTTTCACCTTCAACCAGCAGCCAGCAACGAGCAAACAATGAGGAGGCGCGATTAAAACGAATATGAAAGGCAATTCGACGGCTATCTTCGGCATTCATTCCGCCAGGCCCCAGACGCCATGCCGCCACTTTTGATGACTCACGAACCAGACGGCAGACCTGCTCTACCGGTGTGAGTGACAGCAGCTCTCCAGAGTTGGTGGTTGTTATCTTTTGTAGTGGTAGCACATTCAGCAAATTCCAGGCCACCGACAACATAATCGGATGCAGACGCGTCTCGGGATCTTCCACCAGCAACAAGGGACGAGCATCACGGCTCAATAACACATTCCCTTGAGCCTGCAATAAAGTGGCAAACATCCCCAGTAAAATCATACGATAAGCACGTGTATTCGGTTTATCGACCATGCGGTTAATCGCATCAAGATAACGCCAGTCTTTCTTCTCATCATGCGTTTTTCGGCGCAGTAAGCGCTGATGAGACTCTGCTCCCTGCTCAGAGAAATAGTGCTCCAGCAACTGGACCATGGCAGAAAGTCCTTTACGCACCTGAAGATCACTGAGATTTTGCGGATTAGCAACAAGTTCACGGGTTAAAAAATCAAGCTGACGCGCGGTAATTTCGGTATCAGGCATTTTCGGTACCGTACTGCTTTTCAGACGCCGCATAAAACGCGCGTCTCTCAGGCGCAATACCGGAATCAGCTTAATTAACGTCATAGCGAGTGAATCAATATCGCCCAGCGCCAGCGGGTGTCCCTGTTCATCAAGAAATGAGCGTAATGTCAGGACCGAACCATCGTCACCCAGCTCCCCTTCTAAGCGATAGAAGATACGCTGAACATTATCGGTGTCAGCAATCCATACCGGAGCCAGTCCCCGACAGCGTCGGCTTTGACTGCTCCCTTCCGCCTGTTCTCTGAAGGTTAAAATAATATGCAAATGATTTTCCCGCCCCTGTTGCTCACCTGGCGGAAAATAGAAGTCGTTCGGAGTAAACTCATACAAGCGATTATCAGCAGCAAGAAGTAACGTTAGTGCATCCAGCAAACTCGACTTACCCCAGGCATTTTCGCCGATCAGGACGTTATTTTGCTCAAGCATTAACGACAGTCGGTTAATACCACGAAAACCCATAATTTCTATCCGTTCAAGAAACATAGCTTCTCCTGCTGTGAAAACTTCTTCCAGTATACCCAAAATAATTTTAGTTGCAGGAAGGCGGCAAGTGAGAGGATCCCGATGAACTTACTCAGGTAAGTGATTCGGGTGAACGAATGCAGCCAACGCACATGCAAATTGGATAGCGCCATGATGAAACGAGAGCCGAACTGGCACTTTCTTCTTGCTTGTTTGTCCTAGATTATGGCTTCCTGTCATACCTACTCTCGTTAATTTGACGCCTTCCTCTACCTCCAGACTGAAGTCGGCCGGTTAACAATGTCAATAGATAAGGAACATGATGAAACAGAACGTAGCAACCTACCTTACAAAAATGCTCGAAAGTGCTGGAGTTAAACGTATTTGGGGCGTCACCGGTGACTCACTTAATGGCATCAGTGATAGCCTTAATCGTATGGGAACCATCAAATGGATGGCGACCCGTCACGAAGAGGTTGCGGCGTTTGCGGCTGGCGCTGAGGCAGCATTAACGGGAGAACTGGCTGTCTGTGCGGGGTCATGCGGCCCTGGTAACTTACATTTGATCAATGGGTTATATGACTGTCATCGAAATCGTGTTCCGGTACTGGCAATTGCTGCCCATATTCCTTCCAGCGAAATTGGAACTGGATATTTTCAGGAAACCCATCCACAAGAGTTATTTCGTGAATGCAGCCATTACTGCGAATTAGTTTCTAATCCCGACCAGATCCCTCAAATTTTAGCGATAGCAATGCGCAAGGCTGTGCTTAATCGAGGCGTGTCCGTCGTCGTCTTACCAGGAGATATAGCCCTTAACTGGGCTCCTGAGTCAGCCAGTACTGACTGGTATCCAGCACCACAACCGATTGTTGTCCCTCAGCTAGAAGAGCTTGAGAAGCTCGCAGAGCTGTTAAGTTCAGATGCTGATATCGCCCTAATGTGTGGGAGCGGTTGTGCCGGTGCACACCAGGAACTGATCCAGCTGGCGGAAAAACTGAAAGCCCCTATTGTCCATGCTCTGCGAGGTAAAGAGCATGTGGAATATGACAATCCATACGATGTCGGTATGACCGGGCTGATAGGTTTTAGTTCGGGCTATCATACAATGCTGAACGCCGATATTCTGGTATTAATCGGGACTCAATTCCCCTACCGAGCGTTCTATCCGACCAATGCCAATATTGTCCAGATTGACATTAATCCGGGTAGTATCGGCGCTCACAGCAAAATTGATATGGCTATCATCGGTGATGTCAAAACAACCCTGAGCGCATTACTGCCACTGCTCGAAGAGAAGACCGATCGGCGCTTCCTGGATAAAGCCAGAAAACATTACCAAAAAACACGTGAAGAGCTCGACGATCTGGCACAACCGATACCAGATAAACCGATTCATCCCCAGTATCTGGCACAGCAAATTAGTCATTATGCCCAGGAAGATGCCATTTTCACTTGTGATGTGGGCACCCCGACCGTCTGGGCAGCGCGTTACCTGAAAATGAATGGTAAACGCCGACTGCTCGGTTCGTTCAATCACGGTTCAATGGCGAATGCGATGCCACAAGCCTTAGGCGCTAAAGCCGCGGCACCTGACCGCCAGGTGGTCGCCATGTGCGGTGACGGCGGTTTTAGTATGCTGATGGGCGATTTACTCTCAGTGGTACAGCTCAATCTGCCAATAAAAATGGTTATTTTTAACAATAGCGTGCTCGGCTTTGTCGCCATGGAGATGAAAGCCGGTGGCTATCTGACCAATGGCACCGATTTACATCCCACCAACTTTGCTGCCATTGCCAGTGCCTGCGGAATCAAAAGCTTCCGCGTAGAACAACCAGAACAACTGAATGATGCTCTTGAGCAAGCTTTTGCTTTTGATGGCCCTGCTCTGGTCGATGTAGTGGTAGCAAAAGACGAGCTGGTTATGCCGCCAGCCATTAAACTTGAACAAGCAAAAGGCTTTAGTTTGTATATGATGCGAGCCATCATCAATGGACGGGGTGACGAGGTTATCGATTTAGCGAAAACAAATTGGTTCCGATAACACAACCCACGACTCTGAACACCTGAATGTATTTCAGGTGTTCATTCCCAGTAAAAGGACTCTCTATGATAGATTTACGCAGTGATACCGTGACCCGCCCAAGCCGTGCCATGCTGGAACGAATGATGGCCGCACCGACCGGGGATGATGTTTATGGTGATGACCCCACCGTTAATCAGTTGCAGGAGTTCGTCGCTAAACTCAGCGGTAAAGAGGCCGCGCTGTTTTTACCCACCGGCACCCAGGCTAATCTGGTCGCATTGCTGAGTCATTGTGAGCGCGGGGAGGAGTATATTGTCGGCCAAGTGGCGCATAACTATCTTTATGAAGCTGGAGGTGCCGCAGTACTGGGCAGTATCCAGCCACAACCGATTGATGCCAGCCCAGATGGTTCACTTCCACTGGACAAAGTGGCTGCAAAAATCAAGCCGGATGATATTCATTTTGCACGCACCAAACTGCTGAGTCTGGAAAATACCCATAACGGCAAAGTGCTGCCACGCGAATATTTTAAGCAAGCCTGGGAATTTACGCGTGAGCATAATCTGGCACTGCATATTGACGGTGCCCGACTGCTTAATGCCACGGTTGCCTACGGCTGTACGTTGGAAGAAATTACCCGCTACTGTGACACCTTTACGCTTTGCCTCTCGAAAGGTCTCGGGACGCCAGTCGGCTCACTATTAGTCGGCAGCCATGACTATATTCAGCGAGCAAACCGCTGGCGTAAAATGACCGGAGGCGGTATGCGTCAGTCGGGAATTTTAGCAGCAGCCGGGCTGTTTGCTCTGGAAAATAATATTTCACGTTTACAAGAAGACCATGACAACGCTCACTGGCTTGCCGGGGAGCTGAAAGAGATAGGCGTCGATGTTATCCGTCAGGACACCAACATGGTCTTTGTCCGTCTGCCTGCTGAGCAGGCCAGCACCTTTGGTCAGTTCATGCGCGAGAGAAATATCATCATCAGTGCTGGCGCGAATATGCGTCTGGTTACGCATCTTGATGTCAGCCGTGAACAGCTGGCTGAGGTGGTCGCTCACTGGCGTACCTTTATCCAGCGCTAGACAGGAACTGACCATGACACAATCGAAAAGGATTTTAGTTCTGGGTGCCAGCGGCTATATTGGTCGGCACCTGATTGTGCAATTGGCCGAGGCCGGGCATCAGGTCATCGCCGCAGCCCGGCACATCGACGCACGCCATAAACAGGCCAGAGCAGGGGTTGAATATCACAGGGTCGACTTACATGACCCGCAGTTCCCCGTCTCGCTCCTGGAGAACGTCGATACGCTCTACTATTTAATTCACAGTATGGGTGATGGCGCTAATTTCGTTGCCCTGGAGCAGCAGGCTGCCACGCAGCTTCGTAATGCTCTGAAACAGCAGCCAGTTAAGCAGATAATTTTTCTCAGCTCGCTACAAGTCGCCAGGCATCAGCATTCACCGCATTTACAGGCTCGCCAGTTAACCGCTGAAATATTACGTGACGCAGGCATTCCGGTGACGGAATTACGTGCCGGTATCGTGATTGGTTCAGGTTCAGCCGCCTTTGAAGTGATGCGGGATATGGTCTATAACCTGCCCATATTGACACCACCACGCTGGGTACGCTCACGCACCACGCCCATTGCGCTGGATAACCTGCTCTACTACCTGGTACGTCTGTTAGATATTCCCGCGTCAAGTCATCGGATACTTGAAGCCGCAGGACCCGAAGTCCTCAGTTACCAGCAACAATTTAAACGTTTTATGGTCATCAGTGGTAAACATCGCCCGCTGATCCCGATCCCGCTTCCGGTGCGCTGGATCTCGGTCTGGTTTCTTAACCTGATAACGTCGGTACCACCAACGCTCGCCAGCGCACTGATTCAAGGATTAAAGCATGATTTACTGGCAGATGACCGTCAGTTACGTGAACTCATCCCCCAGCCACTGATCCCGTTTGATGACGCAGTACGATCTGCCCTCAATCATCAGCATAAGCTTTCTGATGCCCTGAACTGGGGGAATGATCCCCAGGCCCTTAATCGCTGGCAGCCTGACTACGGTTTTTTTGCCAAACAAGCGGGTTGCACCGTCACGACTCAAGCCAGTCTTGAAGAGGTCTGGAAAGTGGTCAATCAGCTGGGGGGAGAACAAGGCTATTTCTTTGGTAATGCGCTGTGGAAGATACGTGCGTGGATGGATCGGATTATCGGTCATAAGCTGGCTACGGGGCGCCCGAAAAGATCGATGCTTGAAATCGGTGATTATGTCGATAGCTGGAAAGTGATTGTGGTCGAACCTCTGCAAGAACTCACGTTGTTGTTTGGCATGAAAGCGCCCGGACTCGGGCGTCTGACCTTTCGCCTTTCTGACCACGGACATCAGCGTCAGCTGGATGTCCGGGCCTGGTGGCATCCGGCGGGTATGCCTGGGTTACTCTACTGGTTAGTGATGAGCCCGGCGCATCTGTTTATCTTCAGAGGAATGGCGCACAAAATTGTTTCTTTAGCGGAAAATAATTCGGCCGCAGATAATAAATAGCAGTCAATCATTCAGGATTTTCATTGCGTATCATGTTATTTCACGGAAAAATACCAAACGTTAACTTCACCTATCTGAGTTGAGCAAAATGAAGGTACTGGTCACCGGCGCTACCAGCGGTTTAGGTCGAAATGCGGTAGATTATTTGTGTGCAAAAGGCATTAGCGTGCGGGCAACTGGCACCAATGCTGCTATGGGACCCTTGCTGGAAAAAATGGGGGCTGAATTTATTCATGCCGACCTTGCAACACTGGTTTCTGTACAAGCGAAAGCGTTGCTTGCTGGTGTTGATACCCTCTGGCACTGCTCAGGTTTCACCTCTCCCTGGGGAACGCAGGAAGCCTTCGATTTGGCGAATGTTCGCGCCACCCGCCGTCTGGGCGAATGGTCAGTTGCCTCAGGGGTACAAAATTTTATCCATATTTCATCGCCCTCACTCTATTTTGATTATCACCATCGCCGTGATATCGAAGAGGACTTCCGGCCATTTCGTTTTGCCAACGCCTTTGCCCGCAGTAAAGCCAATAGCGAAGCGGTTATCCAGACTTTAGCGCAGTCTAATCCAGGTACACACTTCACTATTCTGCGCCCACAAAGTTTATTCGGCGCACATGATAATGTGTTTTTCCCACGACTGGTCAATATGATGCGTCACTATGGTAGCGTTCTGTTGCCGCGGGATGGAGAAGCCGTTGTCGATATGACTTATGTCGAGAATGCCGTGCATGCCATGTGGCTGGCCACACAAACCACACACTTTCCTTCAGCCCGTGCCTATAACATCACCAATAATGAGCCTCGTACGCTGCGTAGCATTGTAGAGAAGCTGATTGATGAGTTAGGCATTCACTGTCGTATTCGCTCGGTACCTTATCCGATGCTGGATATCGTCGCCCGTAGCATGGAGCACTTCAGCAATAAATCGGCCAAAGAACCGGTTCTGACCCATTACGGCGTATCAAAATTGCATTTTGATTTTACGCTCGATATGAACCGGGCAGAAAAGGAGCTGAGCTATCAGCCGATTGTCTCTCTAGATGAAGGCATTCGGCGAACTGCACTATGGCTTAAAGATCACGGTACTCTGCATCGGCGTTAGCCCTGACCATACTTTTCCAGCAGCGCCTCAACAATCGCTTGCGTCTGGGCATCAGCCTGCCCACTGTAGTTTTGTGGGCGGAAGTGCATCTGAAAAGCAGTAATCACCTGTTGTAACTGCGCGGGTGTCATATCAGGCTCAACCTGATAGCCATAACGTGCCAGCAAATCCAGCAAATTAGCCTGGTCGACAGGTTCAAAAGCGGCACGCCCCTGCAAGTAGAAGGCCACTCGCTCCGGGGAAGGCCAGGCACCAATACCGCGTTCGGCTAATTGCTGCCAGGGAAATAGCGGCCCCGGATCCACTTTACGCTGAGGGGCAATATCCCCGTGTGCCACGATATTCTCAGGGGCAATCTGATAACGTTCGATAATCTCTGCCAGTAATTTTTCCAGCACGGCTATCTGTGAAGGGGCAAAAGGATAAAACTGTTTTTGATCTCCGTGTTGAGTAAACCCTCTATTTTCTAACTCAATACCGATTGAGATATCATTGATACGCTGATTGCCTCGCCAGAAACTGATCCCCGCATGCCAGGCCAGTTGTTCTTCTGATACCAGTTGCCAGATAACCGGTTTACCGGCTAACTGCGGTGGCGTTGCAGGAATAAGATAATGCGAGCTGACCTCAGGTCCTGTCAGAGTACGCAGTGAGCCATGAAAATGATCGGCGGTATAGTGGATAACCAGCATTTTGACACGCGGATAAGAGGCCTGAGCAGGCTCTCGCAGATTAATCAGATATTCACCTTTATCCACTATCCCCTGCTGCCCGGCACAGCCAGTCAGTAACATCATTAAACACCACACTATCGCCCGTGAATACATTCCAGCCTCTCTGATATTCTACTCTTCGCCCTATATATTCAGGCCTTGCCGCTATGGTAGCGCGTATCAGGTTACCAGAGACTTAATTCCAGGCAATTTGATAGCCGTCACCGACATCCGATACTATTTTGTGCTAGTTTTTAGAGATTAAATCGGTTTATTTTAAGATTTAACGCGCAAAGATTGCATAACTATTCTGTTAAAGGTACCCTTTTCGACTTCAATGAGCTATTCAACCCCCAAATGCAACCCATGAGTATTCAACTAAACGGCGTTAACTGCTTCTATGGTGCCCATCAGGCACTATTTGATATCACACTCCATTGCCCGCAGGGTGAAACACTGGTGTTGCTAGGCCCTAGCGGCGCGGGTAAGAGCTCGCTATTACGGGTACTTAATTTGCTGGAAATGCCTCGTTCCGGCACCTTGAGCATTGCTGGCAATACATACGACTTTTCAAAATTACCCAGTGATAACGCGATTCGTAAATTACGACAAAATGTCGGCATGGTATTTCAGCAGTATAACCTCTGGCCACATCTGAGCGTGCTGGATAACCTGATTGAAGCCCCTTGCCGGGTACTGGGTTTAAGCAAGGAAAAAGCACGTGCTCGTGCTGATAAATTGCTGGATCGTCTGCGCCTGACACCTTATATGGACAGATATCCACTGCATCTTTCCGGCGGACAACAGCAACGTGTTGCTATTGCCCGGGCGCTAATGATGGAACCGCAAGTGTTATTATTTGACGAACCGACCGCGGCACTGGATCCAGAAATCACGGCACAAATTGTCAGTATCATCAATGAACTGGCAGAAACCAAAATTACTCAGGTTATTGTCACACACGAAGTGGAAGTCGCACGAAAAACAGCCAGTCGCGTGATTTACATGGAGAATGGCCATATTGTTGAGCAAGGTGATGCGAGCTGTTTCAACAACCCGCAGACCGAAGCATTTAAATCCTATCTCTCTCACTGATGTTGAACGGGAAACAACAATGAAAAAAATTCTGCTGGCAACACTGTTAGCTGCCGTTACTTTCTCAGCAAGCGCTGCGCAAACTCTGCGTTTCGCAACCGAGGCCTCATACCCTCCGTTTGAGTCTATTGATGCCAATAACCAAATCGTTGGTTTTGATGTCGATTTAGCCAATGCGCTGTGTAAAGAAATTGATGCCACCTGTACTTTCACTAACCAGGCATTCGACAGCTTAATTCCGGGATTAAAATTCCGCCGTTTCGATGTGGTTATGGCCGGAATGGACATTACTCCAGAGCGTGAAAAACAGGTCCTGTTTACCCAGCCTTACTATGATAACTCTGCGTTATTTGTTGGTCAGGTAGGTAAAAATGCCGATATCGCGGCATTAAAAGGTAAAAAGGTTGGCGTTCAGAACGGAACCACCCATCAGAAATTTATTACTGATAAACATCCAGAAATAACTACCGTCCCATATGACAGTTATCAAAATGCCAAACTGGATTTACAAAGTGGCCGTATCAATGCCGTATTTGGTGATTCTGCGGTAGTAACAGAATGGCTGCAAGATGGCTCTAATTTTGCCCCTGTCGGTGATAAAGTCACCGATAAAGATTATTTTGGTACCGGACTGGGCATTGCTATGCGTCAGGATAACACTGAGCTGCAGGCGAAACTGAATACCGCTTTGGAAAAAGTGAAGAAAGATGGTACTTATCAGGCCATCTATAACAAATGGTTCCAGAAGTAATCAATTCGATGAATGAATTTTTTCCATTAGCAAGTGCCGCCGGTATGACCGTCGGCCTTGCCGTTTGCGCCTTGATAGTTGGCCTGGCCCTGGCAATGTTTTTTGCCGCGTGGGAATCAAGCAAATATCGCCCTCTCTCCTGGACCGCTACTGGGATAGTTACAGTGCTGCGCGGTCTGCCTGAGATCCTGGTGGTCTTGTTTATCTATTTTGGCTCATCGCAGATCCTGCTGATACTGTCAGACGGCTTCACGCTGAATCTGGGTTTTGTCTCGTTCCTAATTCAGGTGCCGATAACCGATTTTGATGTCAGCCCCTTCCTGTGCGGTGTGATTGCACTCTCGCTGCTGTATGCAGCTTATGCTTCACAAACCTTGCGTGGTGCGCTGAAGGCCGTTCCTGCTGGGCAATGGGAGTCAGGCCAGGCTTTGGGTCTGTCTAAATCAGCAATTTTCTTTCGCCTGGTGATGCCTCAAATGTGGCGCCATGCGTTGCCTGGATTAGGTAATCAGTGGCTGGTGTTATTGAAAGATACTGCACTGGTTTCATTAATAAGCGTAAATGATCTGATGCTGCAAACCAAAAGTATCGCCACTCGTACGCAGGAACCATTTACCTGGTATGTTATTGCGGCGGCAATTTATCTGGTTATCACGTTGTTCAGTCAGTACATATTAAAACGTATTGATCTGCGTGCAACACGTTTTGAACGGAGGCCTAACTGATGCTCGATTTTCTGCCTGAGCTGATGAAAGGTCTGCATACCAGCCTGACCCTCACAGCGGCATCAATCGTCCTGGCATTACTGATGTCACTGGTTTTCACCATCATTCTGACGCTAAAAACGCCGGTATTAAGCCTGCTGGTGCGTGGCTATATCACGCTATTTACTGGCACACCATTGCTGGTACAAATCTTCTTGATTTACTACGGACCAGGACAGTTCCCTTCACTTCAACACTATCCGTTAATCTGGAGCTTACTGTCTGAACCTTGGCTATGCGCGTTAATCGCTCTGTCACTCAACAGTGCGGCCTATACCACGCTGCTGTTTCACGGCGCTATTCGTGCCATTCCCGAAGGTCAGTGGCAGTCATGCGGTGCCTTAGGGATGAGTAAAAAAGATACGCTGGCTATTTTGTTACCTTATGCCTTTAAGCGTGCACTTTCTTCTTACTCTAACGAAGTGGTTCTGGTCTTCAAAAGTACCTCACTGGCGTATACCATTACACTCATGGAAGTCATGGGTTATGCCCAGCAGCTGTACGGTCGTACTTATGATGTTTCCGTATTTGGAGCAGCGGGTATTGTCTACCTGGTGGTGAATGGTTTACTGACGCTAATGATGCGCTTAATTGAACATCGAGCGCTGGCATTTGAACGTCGTAACTGACCGGACAAATATTATTGAATGAAACGAGGATTTATCCTCGTTTTTTTTGCCCAGAATTAAATAATAATACAACTATATTGCATATAAATTCATTTAATGGCATGGTTATCATATGCCGGAAACGGTAATTTATAATTATATATACCCACTGGAGCCACCCCAATGAAGAAGTTACTGTTAGCCGCCCTATTTGCCACAGTTGCCGCCAATGCTAGCGCCGCTGACAAAATCAACTTTGCTTCCTCAGCAACTTATCCTCCTTTTGAGTCCCTGGATGCGAATAACCAAATCGTCGGTTTTGATATGGATCTGGCTAAAGCTTTATGCACGCAAATGAAGGCTGACTGTACCTTCAATAACCACGCTTTCGACAGTCTGATCACCTCCCTTAAGTTCCGTAAATATGACGCTGTGATTTCAGGTATGGACATTACCGCTGAGCGCGCTAAACAAGTCGCCTTCACCAACCCGTACTATGACAACTCTGCCGTCGTAATCGCTAAAAAAGGAACCTATAACTCTTTTGCTGATCTGAAAGGTAAGCGTATTGGGATGGAAAATGGGTCGACCCACCAGAAATATATCCAGGATAAACATCCTGAAGTAAAAACCGTCTCTTACGACAGTTATCAGAATGCTTTTCTTGATCTAAAAAATGGTCGTATCGATGGGGTGTTTGGTGATACTGCCGCAGTCAATGAGTGGTTAAAAACCAGCCCGGAGCTGGCTCCTGTAGGCGAACATACCGCCGATCCTGAATACTTCGGTGCGGGTATGGGTATTGCTGTTCGTCCGGATAACCTGGAGCTGCTGAACAAGCTGAATACGGCACTGGCGGCGATTAAAGCAGACGGTACCTATCAGAAAATTAATGATAAATGGTTCCCGCAATAACAGCACCGTTCTGAAGATAAGTGCATACCCGCTCGGGTATGCACTCAATTATGCCTCGTTACGCCGAATCAACAGAGTCAGCACTTCATAATGGGCGGTATGAGGGAACATATCGAATAGCTGAACCCTCTCAAGCTGATAATCCGGCAACATCGCAATATCCCGTGCCATGGTTTCGGCATTACAGCTGGAATAGACAATAAATGCCGGTCGCATTGCACTTAAGTAATCACAAAGTGCGGATCCTATGCCACGCCGCGGTGGATTAACCAGTACCAGATCAGGAATATCTTGCTGACCTAAGGCAAATGCTGTCGAGTCCAGCGCCTGAAACTGAATATTGTTCAATCCCAGTAAGGTTGCAGAACGCTGAGCACAAGCGATAGCTTGCGGGGCGATTTCAATTCCAGTCAGTTTCATATCCGGTGTGGCACAATGTAGTCCAAAGCCTCCGACACCACAGAACAGATCCCACATATGATTAACCGGCAACGCCCGAACCCAGTCTCTGGCCGCGGCATAAAGGGCCGAAGCAACCTGCGGGTTGGTCTGAAAAAAGCTTTGTGGCCGAATAAACAACGGCACAAGATTAAACTCTTCTGCCAGCGCCTGCTCATTAGTGAGCGGGATCTCTTGCTCTCCTTCCATTATTGCCATATGCACTGGCTGAATATTGGCGGAAATCACTTTTAGTTGAGGTAACTGAGCCTGTAATTCAGGTAATACACGACGCAAGGCGTCAATTTTGGCCTCTGATCGCAAGACAAAACGCAGCATTATTCCGCCATCTAACTGACTCTCCGTGATCAGGATATATTTTAACTCCCCTCGCTTACGAGCGACGTTATAGGGCGTTAAACCTGCACGGGCAATAAAAGGCTTCAGAGCGTTAAATATTGGCGTAAATGAAGGTGGATAGAGTGGACAGTCAGTCAAATCTTCAGGTATACCATTGCGATGTAACATGCCGAGTAGTGGTTTTTCGACACTCCCGCTAACGACCATTTTAGCTTTGTTGCGAAATGACTGCTCTGCCCCACTAACGGGCAGGCACCACTGCTTAACCGCAATACCCTGCAATAATTGCTGAAGATTATGCATCTTCCGCGAGAGCTGGTCAGCTATCGGTTGTTTAAGCCACTGACAGGAATGACAGCGGTCCGCGTCATAAAGCGCGCAATCCATAATAAAATCCTGAAGAAAAGCGGGGGCGCAGATTGTAGCATTCTGCGCATATTAGCGCCTGAAAAAAAGCCGGCTACGCCGTGGGACAAACAATAAAAAAAGAACCAGTAAGTCAGGTAATTTCTGAATAAACAGGGAGTGGAGAATTTCGCGCTGGGTTTCTCCTGTAATACTGAACAGTTCCGGATAGCCAAAACCCAGAGACACCGCCCATAAATACCCCACAGCAATAACCTGAGTCAGTAAAAATATCCAGCGCCCCCAGTTAAGGCCCCTGGGGATAGCGACGGCGCAATATAATTCCGTCACCAGCATAATAATACTGCCGAAAAATATTCCCCGTAATGCCCAGGTTTGCATACCGCGATGAAGAAACTCCATCGCCCCGGTAAAACCGAGCATATTAAACAGCAACACCAAATCGAGGCAACGGGTCGTCATTATCCCGATAGCGGCAATCAGAACAAATGTCGGAGAATTCAGTCTGGTGTGTGGGCAACGCTGTTTTTTTATCATGTCCACAAAGCTCAGCTCCTTAACTTTGCCAGTCAGCAAATAAAAGACAGCGTGGCTAGCAGAATGTTCTGAATCCTGGCGACTAAGAAGACATTTTTGTACTGTTTTTCGACGTGTATCGCATTATTTGGTTGAATAAAGTCGTTAACTGCTATTTTTATGATAATGCGGATTAATGCAGGAAATGTACTTTAGTCTCGAGCTCACTTCCCTCTTCTTCCGTTTCCGTGACAAACAGTAACTGATTGGCACAGACTTCAAGAATCACCATCGAAATTTGCTCTTCGCTTTGTTTGATAAAAGCAGCAAACTGTTCACGGGTGATGCCGACGGAGGCATTCAATGACTGACATACCACAAGCTTAGGTAAGTTATCATCCTGAATATCCAGGAAAACTTTGACTGTCAGAGAGCTGGCATTAATCGCTGATAGATCGGCTGCCAGAGCTAACAAAGCTGAAGGTTTAACTTCTGCAAGGGCAGAAAACAAGATGATATTATCGAGGAGATCAATTTTTGCGTCATATACGCCATCAAAATTCTGCATATGGGGCAAATGTAATGCCTGGCAGGTATCGCACTCAAAGAAACTTACGCCGTTTTCATCCAGCCAGCGACGTAATACATCCAGAGTAGGAACAACAAGTGAATCCATAACCGCAAAAACCCCATGACCTGTATAATAATTTGATTAATATGGTACGCAAAAATAGCTGTTCTTGCTATAAATAAGCCGTATTTTGCCGTTATCCGCCCGTTTTAAGACGGTAATCTGGTTGCGCTTGTTGTTCTATCCATTCGATCATCATTCTGGCAATATCAATACCGCTCGTTTTTTCAATCCCTTCCAGCCCAGGTGAAGCATTCACTTCCATTACCAGCGGGCCACGGTGCGCCCGTAAAATATCTACCCCGGCAATCTCCAGCCCTAAAGCGCTGGTCGCTCGCAAAGCAACCTCCCTCTCTTTTGGCGTAATGGTTACCGGACGAGCCGTACCGCCGCGATGTAAGTTCGAACGAAAATCACCCGGTTTCGCCTGACGTTCAATGGCCGCAACGACCGTATTTCCCACAACCAGACAACGGATATCCCGACCTTCAGCCTCTTTAATATATTCCTGAACCAGAATATGTGCATTGAGTCCGCGAAAAGCATCAATCACACTTTCTGCAGCTTGCCGTGTTTCTGCCAGCACCACGCCAATTCCTTGTGTTCCTTCTAGCAGTTTAACCACCAGCGGCGCACCACCGACACGGTTAATCAAGTCATTGGTATCATCAGGCGAGTGGGCAAAGCCGGTCACAGGGAGATCCAGCCCTTGCCGGGCCAGCAACTGTAGTGAACGTAGTTTATCCCTGGCGCGGGTAATCGCGACTGACTCATTTAACGGATAGCTGCCCAGCATTTCAAATTGCCGTAAGACAGCCGTACCGTAGAACGTCATCGCAGAGCCAATTCGTGGTATCACCGCATGGTAATGCGGTAACTGCTTCCCTTTGTAGTGAACAGAGGGTGCCGCAGGATCGATATTCATATAACAAGAAAGAGGGTCAATAACATCGACTACATGACCACGCCGTATCGCTGCTTCGCGTAATCGTCTACACGAATAAAGGGTTCCATCCCGGGACAAAATAGCGATCTTCAATCTGTACCTCTGCGAAACAGGATCAACATGAATGTAGCCGTATTATACCACCCCTATCCTATTTCAACGACCTGCTAACATCCGGGATGAAGACTGCAGTGCGGCGATTAATTGTTGTATGGTAGAAGTCAGATGTATCGATCAAATACGGTATAAAGATCGGTCGGGATCGAGTATGGGGGGGCAGCCATATTAAGATAGCCTGTGGGTATCAAACTAACAGGTAAAGCCTTCTTGGCAAATGACCGTCCAGACGGCATCATAGTACCCATCTGCCGCTCTGTATCGGCTAATAAATAGAGGAAGAAACATGTTTGCTGTAATTTTTGGTCGTCCTGGTTGCCCATATTGTGTCCGTGCTAAAGAACTTGCTGAAAAACTGACTGCGGATCGTGATGATTTTAGCTTCCGTTATATTGATATTCATGCTGAAGGCATCACGAAAGCCGATCTTGAAAAAACTGTAGGTAAACCGGTTGAAACCGTGCCACAGATTTTCCTTGATGAAAAACATATCGGCGGCTTCACTGAGTTTGAAGCCTACGCGAAAGAGCATCTCTCTCTGTTTAAAAACGCGTAATTCGCTCTCCTCTCATCATTGTCAGCCATAGTTGAATGATGAGCAGTACAGGTGAGTCAGCACACAGTTGATTCACCTGTTATCTCTCTTTCATTATCTTCTCCCTGCAAACAGACAACCAGCCCTTTATCGTTCATAAAACATCAATTGCTGTACATTATTCCTGTTGGTTACTGAGATATAGTCAATTAGACTGGTAACAGGGGACTTTAGACTAAGAAATATTTATCTTCATCTTTGATGAATATGCAGGTAATTGATACTCACCAAAGTATCATAAGCGGTCTCGCCTCCTTAAAAAAACACTAAAACCATTATTTTTCAATCAGATAGTGAAATAAGATATTAAACCGTGAATATAAATGTGGCTGAGTTATTAAGTAACAATTACATTTTGTTATTGTTTGTCGTACTGGCACTGGGGCTTTGCCTCGGTAAGCTACGCTTTGGTCCGGTACAGCTGGGAAGTTCCATCGGGGTGCTGATCGTTTCATTACTTCTTGGCCAGCAGCATTTTACGATTAACACTGAAGTGCTCAGTCTCGGTTTTATGCTGTTTATTTTTTGCGTCGGTATCGAGGCGGGTCCTAACTTCTTCTCAATCTTTTTCCGTGACGGTAAAAATTATCTCATACTCGCCCTGGTGATGGTCGGCAGTGCGCTGCTTATCGCATTGGGCCTGGGTCGGTTATTTGCCTGGGATATCGGTCTCACTGCCGGGATGCTGGCAGGCTCAATGACGTCCACTCCTGTACTGGTCGGTGCGGGTGATATTCTGCGCCATTCCGGCATGAGCGGTGTCCAGCTAGACTCCGCGCTGGATAATTTAAGTCTGGGTTATGCCCTGACTTACTTAATTGGTTTGGCCAGTCTGATTGTGGGTGCCCGGTATCTGCCTAAATTGCAGCACCAAGACTTGCAAACCAGTGCACAGCAGATTGCCCGTGAACGCGGTCTCGATACTGATGCCAGCCGTAAAGTCTACTTGCCCATTATTCGTGCTTATCGTGTCGGCCCTGAGCTGGTTGCCTGGATAGACGGTAAAAATTTACGTGAGCTGGGTATTCATCGTCAGACTGGCTGCTATATCGAGCGTATTCGGCGTAACGGCATTCTGGCGAATCCGGACGGTGACGCGGTATTACAAATTGGTGATGAAATCTCACTGGTTGGCTACCCCGATGCCCACTCACGCCTTGATGCCAGTTTCCGTAATGGCAAAGAGGTTTTTGACCGGGATCTACTGGATATGCGGATTGTCACCGAAGAGATTGTGGTAAAAAACCATCATGCCGTCGGTCGCCGTCTTGCCCAGCTTAAGCTCACCGATCAAGGCTGTTTCCTGAACAGGGTGATTCGTAGTCAGATAGAAATGCCGATTGACGATAATATCGTGCTCAATAAAGGTGATGTCCTGCAAGTGAGTGGCGATGCTCGGCGGGTAAAAAGAGTCGCTGAAAGAATTGGTTTTATTTCAGTCCACAGTCAAATCACCGATTTACTGGCCTTTTGTGCCTTCTTTATTATCGGCCTGATGGTCGGCATGATCACCTTTCAGTTCAGTAACTTTAGCTTTGGTGTGGGTAACGCAGCAGGGTTGCTTGCGGCGGGGATCATGCTGGGCTTCTTACGTGCTAACCACCCTACTTTTGGCTATATCCCGCAGGGAGCACTCAATATGGTCAAAGAGTTTGGCCTGATGGTGTTTATGGCGGGGATTGGTTTAAGTGCGGGTAGCGGTATCAGTCATGGGCTGGGTGCTATTGGCGGACAAATTCTGATTGCCGGTCTGATTGTCAGTCTGGTACCGGTTATCCTCTGTTTCCTGTTCGGGGCTTATGTATTGCGTATGAATCGCGCCCTGTTATTTGGTGCCATGATGGGCGCTCGTACCTGTGCCCCGGCGATGGAAATCATCAGTGATACCTCTCGCAGTAATATCCCGGCACTGGGCTACGCAGGCACCTACGCTATCGCCAATGTCCTGTTAACGCTGGCAGGGACCTTAATCGTGATCATCTGGCCCGGATAGTTGACATAAATAGACATCAATAGACATTTTTTATTTATCTGGCGAACTTTTTCTCAGACCGTCAGTCTTAATTAATGCCACTGCTTTTCTTTGATACCCCCAATTTGTGGAGCCCATCAACCCCGCCTATTTGGTTTAAGGTTGATGGGTTTTTTATTGCCTGTCATTTAACCTTTCCCAAATTAATTTGCTGTTCAATCCCTGAACCACTCCCCGTTATCCGAAACAGACCTGATTAGCATTTTCTCGCTGTTTTCGGTATGTCTCCGGGGAAGACGTCCCCAGACTTTCATCTGTCCCATTCAGGTTATCAACCTGTTGCCAAAACCATGCCATTTCTCTGAGCTGACTGAATGACTCAAATAAATAAGCATTCAAAAAACCCTGGCGAAATGAGCCGTTAAAACATTCACTGCGGCTTTTCAGGCTGAAGATGGTACAGTGTAATATTCAGCAATAACGTACATTTACATCGACAAGATGACGAATAATACAGCCATCTTACTAGCGAACAAAAATTACTGTATTCCAGTCATTCGCTTAACAAACATCAACACCTCATCCCGTATTAACGGTTGTTCATCGGTGACGTAGTGCAATGTCATACCTTCAATATAGGCATTGATTCCTTTTGCGGTGAGGGGATCAAAAAATAGCCCCAGCGACTGCTGGCTACAAATCATCCACTCCTGCAGAATTTTTTTTAGTTCAGGGTGGTAATTCGCACAGGCATAGAGCTGAAACATCACTTGCATGTTATAGGGCGCTATCAGCGTTCCGCCGCAAATCATATCCGCGATGACCTCGCAGGCTTCTTCCCGGGTAGTTGCCTGCTGTAAATTCAAGCGAAACTGGGCCGATACTTGCTCGGTAAACTGGCGAAAAGCTTCACAAATTAATGCGTCAATACCCTTGAAGTAATAGGTCATCGATCCCAGTGAGACTTCGGCTGCCTGGGCTATTTTTCGATGTGTAATATGGCTAATACCATACTCAACCAGCATCTCCAGCGTGGCTTGTAAAATACGGGCACGACGTTCCGGAATCTGAGTAGAGGCATTCATGCTGATAAAAATATCCTGAAATAATCATTGAAAACAGTTTATCCCGGCACATGTACAAATGTACATATTCTTGCTAATCTTGTTACACATTTACTCTTTTACTGGTCGTCCTTCATGTCAGCAACGCAGAGAAAAGCCTTAAAACTGCGCACCTGGGCTCTGTTTACCTTTTTCTTCCTTCCCGGCTTAGTTATCGCATCATGGGTAACCCGAACACCTGCTATCCGTGACACTCTCGATGTCTCTACCTCCGGAATGGGCATTGTCTTATTTGGTCTGTCGATTGGCTCAATGGGCGGGATCTTGTGTTCTGGCTGGCTGGTTAAACGTTTTGGCACACGCACCATTATTCGTAGTGGCATGATAATGATGGTCATCGGCATGCTAGTGATGAGTCTGGCGTTGTATCTGGCCAGTCCGTTCCTGTTTGCATTTGGGCTCGCATTGCTGGGTTCTGGCCTGGGTTCTGCTGAAGTCTCCATGAACGTCGAAGGGGCAATTATTGAAAGCCTGATGAAAAAAACCGTTCTGCCAATGATGCACGGTTTTTTCAGTCTAGGAACGCTGGTAGGTGCCGCCATCGGCCTGAGCCTGACCGCCTTGAATGTTACCTCCTGGGCCCACTTATTAGTGATTGCTTTACTGGTCATCGCCCCCATTGCTATCGCGCTGACGGTTGTTCCTCACGGTACGGGTAAAGACTCCCCGACAGATAATGCAACCAAAGAGGTGGTAGCCCATCGTCCATTCTATAAAGACACTCAGCTTTTGTTGATTGGTTTTATTGTCCTGGCAATGGCATTTGCAGAAGGCTCTGCCAATGACTGGCTTCCTCTTCTGATGGTTGATGGTCATGGATTTAGCCCGACATCTGGCTCACTGATCTACCTTGGCTTTACTTTGGGAATGACTATTGGGCGCTTTACCGGTGGCTGGTTTATTGACCGTTATAGCCGTGTCTCAGTCGTACGTGCTTGCGCCATCATGGGTATTCTCGGTATCGGGATGATTATTTTTGTCGATAATGATCTGCTGGCCGGCGTTTCAGTCCTGCTATGGGGCTTAGGGACATCGCTTGGCTTCCCGCTGACCATCTCTGCTGCGGGTGATACCGGGCCGGATGCCGCAACCCGTGTCAGTGTCGTTGCCACCTCAGGATATATCGCCTTCCTTGTTGGGCCTCCTCTGCTGGGCTTCCTCGGTGAGCACTACGGATTACGTTACGCGATGCTCGTCGTACTGGGTCTGATGGTTATCGCCTCGCTGGTTGCCAAAGCGGTTGCCAAACCACAATCCTCACCGGTTGCTGATGAAGGGAAAATATCATGAGTATCAGGATAATTGCGCCAGATATGGGCGGAACCTTTCTCAATGATAAGAAAAACGATAACCGCGAACGTTTTGCCCGCCAGTTATTGATAAAATGATGAAACAAGACGTTCCTTTTCATTAGGTTTAGAAACCAGGAGAGTGATGGCTATCAATATCATACCGGCGACAGCCGATGATTATCCCGTTTTGACAAAACTCTGGGAAGCATCGGTGCGTGCAACGCATGATTTTCTGACTGAAACGCACATTAGTACACTGCGCACGCAAATTCAGGATGTCTATATGCCGCAGTTACCACTCTGGGTTGCAACAAATGAAGCCGGTGCTGCGCTGGGATTTATTGGTTGCCACGAGAGGCGTATTGAAATGCTCTTTGTTTCACCACAAAGTCGTGGAGATGGGGTCGGAAAGGCCTTGATACAGTACGCTATTACAGAACTGACGGTCAACGAAGTGGACGTTAACGAACAAAATCCGCAAGCAGTAGGATTCTATTTACATATGGGGTTTGAATCGGTGGGGCGTTCTGAACTGGACGGTGAAGGTAACCCCTTCCCACTGTTACACCTCAGACTCCGTCAGCATCGCTGACACTATTTTCTCTCTCCTTTCAATCAGGCTATCAGAATGGTGATAAAAACCATTCTGATAGCCTGTGAGCGTTTCAGTAAACGCTTTCCTCAAGTGAAGCCACGTTCAGCGCTGAATTTACGGAACAACTCCAGGGTCTCTTCACTCACATGGTGTTCCACACCTTCAGCATCAATACGTGCTGTTTCGGGGCTTACACCTAAAGCCAGAAAGAAATTTTCTACAATACGATGACGCTCCCGACTTTGCTGTGCCAGTTTTTCACCTTCTGGTGTCAGGAAAACACCACGCCAGGGGATCTGTTCAATCAGACCGGCAGCAGCCAATCGTTTTAACATTTTAGCCACTGTCGGCTGAGATACCCCCAGCCGTGCCGCCATATCCACCTGGCGTACCTCGCCCGCTTCATGGATTAAATCTGATATTAGTTCAACATAATCATCAATCAACTCGCGCCGATGGGCCTCCCGTACTTGCCGGAAGCCTTCAACGTGCGCCTCAACATTGGGTAATGGCATAACTTTATCGTTATTTTTTTGCCCTGCCCTACGACTCATAATGCTTCCTCTTCCTGTCTCTTCAATATCGTCGCATGACGACGCAAGGCATTATTGTAAACCAGCATCGCCTATCTACAAAAAAAACCAAAATAGCCATAGCTATAAAGTATAGCACATGCTATACCTGTATATATTACAATCGCACTGTTTATCCTGTTATCGTTATACGGCTGCTAGCCCACTATCACTCAGGGGCAATTATGAATACATTAAAGAGGCATTTGAGCATGTTTATCAACTCACCTTTCCAGAACAGACTGATGTTGCTGACCGCTATCTGCAACTACCTGAGCAACAAAAATACGCGTCAGCAAGACAAAGAAAAAGCATAACGTCGGGTAGTAATTTAGCCCGGCGGGCTTTACTTTTATTTCGTTCGTTTTATTCTCAGTAACGACTGCTACCACAGCATTTTGCTCTATTGCTGTCAACCTTTCACCCTTATTTTGTCGTCAACACGGCGTCATAATCTGACGACTCTGCGCTATTCCACCTCATTTAACCTTCATCTGATAATGACAGAAACTATCTGCCGCCACCTGCCTGACAATATGTAAACAACAGACACCGTCTTTTGATTGCCAGCAATACGCTAGATTTATACATCTACCGCTGACTTTTACGACAAAAAAAAGACCACCCTGTCAGCAAAAGCTCATAGGGTGGTCTTTTTTGTTATCCGCACATCAGTGCGGATACTTCACATCATCAGTAAAGATGAATTAGAAGCGGTAGCCTGCGCCAACAACCCAGGTACCAACGTCAACGTGGCGAATACGGCTCTGCTCATAAGAGAAGTCCAGAGCTACGCTTTCCATTGGGTTGAACTGTAAGCCAGCACCGTATGAGAAACCGAAGTCGCCGTTTGTATTACGATAATATACGTCTTCAACAGTCTGGAATTTACCATGGCCCATACCGATAACACCATAAGCACTTACCCAGTCATTGATGCGGTAAACTGGACCAGCAGTGAAGCCGTAGTATTCACCTTTTTCATACACACCGCTACGGGTAGCATTTTTTTCGATGTAGGTCAGAGAAGCGATGTAACCCAGTGGGCTCTCAGTTTCATAGCGATACTTTAAGTTGAAGCCTTTCGCTTTGTTTTGTTTACCCTGCATGTCGCCCTGAGCATAACCACCAGTTACGGTGCTAGTTGCTGCTGAAGCGGTGCCTGCAGAAAGAGTTAAAGCGAAAGCCAGTGCTGAAAGACATACAATTTTTTTCATAAAAACCTCAAAAAGCTCAAATTACTTCAAAAACTTAATATTAAGTATAACAATTTTTTTTAGAAACTCTTCGTTATTTGTATTGTCTAACGGATTCCATGATGTAACATAAAGTTTCCGGTAACAATTATGTTACTAAATTGTCGAGTTTTTTTTTATTTTTCGCCTTATCATCAGATAATTATAAACACCTATCATTCAGAGGAATCTGAATTCAATTGACTGAAACTCTTGGCTCATTAACTCGGTTAAATGAAATTAATGCTTATTAATTTCATTGTTTGAACCATTAATCATTTAAAGTGGTTCCACTTTATTTTTTGCTACCGATATACCTTGAGTCATTTGTGCAGCTTAAGTTATCACCGATATATTCTGAACCATTCGGGTTATCAGCAGGCACAGAGCGAACAGGGGTATCAATCTGAACAGGATAAAAATGCGACTTACTGCTGACAAAATGCCACGCTGGTTACCCATTCTGGTACTGCTTATTGCCATGATCTCGATACAAGGTGGTGCTGCACTGGCTAAAACTCTCTTTCCGCTGTTTGGTCCACAAGGTGTCACAGCAGTGCGACTAGGGCTGGGGACGCTGATTCTGGTTATTGTCTTTAAACCCTGGCGTCTGCGTTTTCGTCCTGAGCAGCGTTTACCGCTCTTCTTTTACGGTCTGGCACTCGGTTCGATGAACTATCTGTTCTATTTGTCGCTAAAAACGATTCCTTTAGGCATAGCTGTAGCACTGGAGTTTACCGGCCCGTTAGCCGTCGCCTTATTTGCCTCCCGTCGCGCCGTAGACTTTATCTGGGTTATTTTAGCGGTCGTCGGCCTGTGGTTCCTTCTGCCTCTCGGTCAGGATATTGCCCATGTCGATTTAGCCGGTGCAGCCTGTGCTTTAGGAGCCGGTGCCTGTTGGGCCATTTATATTGTTGCCGGGCAAAAAGCCGGGGCTGAGCATGGCCCTGCGACTGTTGCAGCGGGATCCCTGATTGCTGCTATCATTTTTGTCCCTCTCGGCGCGCTAGAAGCCAGCAGCAGTATATTGAACTGGGCAGTACTCCCTATCGGTCTCACTATTGCTGTGCTCTCTACGGCCTTACCCTACTCGCTGGAAATGATTGCACTCACGCGTCTTCCCACGCGTACTTTTGGTACACTGATGAGTATAGAGCCCGCACTGGCCGCACTCTCGGGAATCATTTTTTTGGGAGAGCACCTGACCTTTGTTCAGTGGACTGCCCTGTTCTTTATTATAGTGGCATCAGCAGGTTCAACGCTCACCATAAAACCCGAATCGAAGATTACTCGGGTCGATGCAAATGAATAAAGTTAACCAAGAGAGAGGAAGATATAAAACTTAGAATAACAACAATTTAAAATAGTTAAGATGGTTTATGTAATAGATGAAATCATCTTAGCAAGTTGAATTCTGCTGCTATATACCCACAATGATGTTAAAGATAGCGATAACAAAGTCGCTATCGAGCAATTGAATCATTAGGTTACGCTTTCATCGACTTGTCACTGAAAAGTCATCCTTTAGAAATCCATACCGTCCAAGATCATCTGAAAGAACTGGCAGAACATTATGCTATCGTCGCCAATGGTATATGTGCCGCGATTTCTGAAGCGAAAGACGAAGATAATACTGCGGGTATTTTCACCACGGCTTCTCATGACCTGGATAAATTCCTGTGGTTCATTGAGTCAAATATTGAATAGTCGTAAATCGTTACTCATTCGCTCCCTTTTCCTTATGGAAGGGAGATGCACAGAAAGAGTGCGCGAATAATACAACCAGCCTAACAAATGTTGCATATTTGTAATTGAGGCCTCATAAAAACGTCAAATATGGATTGTTTTCACCCCTCATTTCGAGGTAAAACTAGTTTCTACTAGAGCCTCTAGTTTATTGCACCAATATCAATCACCTTTTCAGTGCATCATCATGATGCTTGCAACCTGTTTAGTACAATGTTACAAATCCACATTCTTGCAAAACAGCAAGTTGTAAATCTGGCACGAATATTTCATGGTGTGCAGACTTACATAAGGGGGATAGCCCCGTGATTAACAAAGGATATGCTATGAAGTCGATTTTTAAAGTGTCTCTGGCTGCACTCACCCTTGCCTTTGCAGTTTTTTCCCATGCTGCTGACAAGAAATTGATCGTTGCAACTGATACCGCATTTGTTCCTTTCGAGTTTAAACAAGGTGATAAGTACGTCGGTTTTGATATCGACCTATGGGACGCCATTGCTAAAGAACTAAAAGTAGAGTACGACCTGAAACCAATGGATTTCAGCGGTGTCATTCCTGCTCTGCAAACCAAAAACGTTGATGTTGCTCTGGCCGGGATCACTATCACCCCTGAGCGCGAAAAAGCTATCGACTTCTCTGATGGTTACTACAAAAGTGGTTTGCTGGTAATGGTTAAAGCAGACAACAATGACGTGAAAAGTGTCGCGGATCTTGACGGCAAAGTTGTCGCCGTTAAAAGTGGCACTGGTTCAGTAGATTATGCTAAAGCGAATATCAAAACTAAAGATCTGCGTCAGTTCCCGAACATCGATAATGCCTATATGGAACTTGGCACCAACCGTGCTGATGCCGTTCTGCATGATACCCCGAATATTCTCTATTTCATTCAGACCGCAGGCCAGGGTAAATTTAAAACTGTAGGCGAGTCTCTGGAAGCCCAACAGTATGGTATTGCTCTGCCGAAGGGTAGCGATGAACTGCGTGTAAAAATCAACGCTGCTCTGAAAACGCTGAAAGAAAACGGCACCTATAACGAAATTTATAAAAAATGGTTTGGTACCGAACCAAAATAATAATAATTTATTAAGCAGCACCTGAGGGGCGTTTTTCGCCCCTTATCATTTGAATCACGGTAAAAAAACAGGAATACATCATGCAGTTTGATTGGAGTGCCATTTGGCCGGCCATTCCCCTTTTATTCGAAGGCGCCAAAATGACCCTTTGGATCTCGGTCCTTGGGTTATGCGGTGGCTTAGTCATCGGTCTAGTAGCGGGCTTTGCTCGTATTTATGGTGGCTGGATAACCAACCATATCGCCCTCGTATTTATTGAAGTCATACGTGGCACACCTATTGTTGTGCAAGTCATGTTTATCTACTTTGCCCTCCCTATGGCATTTGCTGACTTGCGTATCGAACCCATCAGTGCAGCCGTAGTCACCATCATGATCAACTCCGGTGCCTATATTGCGGAAATTACCCGTGGTGCGGTACTGTCTATTCATAAAGGTTTTCAGGAAGCCGGGCTGGCCTTAGGCTTATCTAAACGTGAAACTATCCGTCATGTGATTATGCCCCTGGCATTACGCCGTATGCTGCCGCCATTGGGAAATCAATGGATTATCAGCATCAAGGATACTTCACTGTTTATCGTTATTGGCGTGGCAGAACTGACCCGTCAGGGACAGGAAATTATTGCTGGTAACTTCCGTGCGTTGGAGATTTGGAGTGCCGTTGCGGTCTTCTATCTGATTATTACTTTGATGTTGAGCTTCGTGCTGCGTCGCCTTGAAGGAAGGATGAAAATCCTGTGATTGAATTTAAAAACGTTTCTAAGCACTTCGGTCAGACACAGGTGCTACATAACATCGACCTTAATATTAACAAAGGCGAGGTCGTGGTTATTATCGGCCCAAGTGGCTCAGGCAAATCAACCTTGCTACGTTGTATCAATAAACTGGAAGAGATAACCAGTGGCGATTTAATCGTCGATGGCCTGCAAGTGAATGATCCAAAAGTGGATGATCGCTTGATTCGTCAGGAAGCAGGCATGGTTTTCCAGCAATTTTATCTGTTCCCTCATCTGACCGCGCTGGAAAACGTGGCCTTTGGCCCCCTTCGTGTCCGTGGCATGACCAAAGCCCAAGCTGATAAACTCGCGAAAGAACTGCTGGCGAAAGTTGGTCTGGCTGAGCGCGCGCATCACTACCCTTCTGAACTGTCAGGTGGACAACAGCAACGTGTTGCGATTGCGCGCGCTCTGGCTGTTAAACCGAAAATGATGCTGTTTGATGAACCAACCTCAGCACTTGATCCGGAATTGCGTCATGAAGTCTTGAAAGTCATGCAGGATCTGGCAGAAGAAGGAATGACAATGGTGATTGTCACTCACGAAGTCGGTTTTGCGGCTAAGGTTGCTTCACGACTGATCTTTATTGATAAAGGCCGAATTGCTGAAGATGGTGATCCGCAACAGTTGATCGACAATCCTCCAAGTGCACGTCTACGCGAATTTTTACTGCACGTAGTATAAATTGCAAAAAAAGAGCGAGTCTGACGACTCGCTCTTTTTTTATCTGATTTTATTACGAAGTGACTCGACGTTTAGCCCATCGAGCACGCTGTTCATCATTCAAAAAACTCCAGGCAATAAAACGGCTTTGCTTTTGTCCCTGTGCCATTTCTTTTTTGACGACCTTAACAACGCCCGCTTCCTGCATCACTCGATAAAGCGCAGGTAAATGCTCCCCTTTGGAGACAAGTGAGGTAAACCAGCGAACCTGAGATCCAAAAGCCCGGCTTTCGTTAATCATCTGACTCACAAAAGCGACTTCTCCGCCCTCGCACCATAATTCCTGCTGACGACCGCCAAAATTAAGGCTGGCCTGAGCATTCTGTCCCAGATTCCGCTTTTTGCGTTCACTTTCCTGACGTGCACTTTGCGCGGAGTCATGGAAAGGTGGGTTACATAAAGTCGCATCAAAAGATTCATTTTTATGAATAATACCGGCAAAGATCTGTTGGCTGTCTTTCTGACGACGCAAACGGATCATACGCTGTAATTCTGGATTAGCCTCAAGAATACGTGCAGCATTGCGCAATGCTTCGCCATCCGTCTCTGACCCGGTAAAGCGCCAGCCATACTCATGCTGACCAATAAGTGGATAGATACAGTTAGCCCCAACACCAATATCCAGTATCGAAGCTTCTGAAGGGATGACTCCCGCACTATCTTCTGCTAACAGATCTGCAAGATGGTGAATGTAGTCAGCACGTCCAGGGACAGGCGGACACAGAAAGCCCTCTGGAATATCCCACACCTTCACCCGATAGAAGCTGGCTAACAGTGCCTGATTAAGCGCCTTAACTGACTGTGGGCACGCGAAGTCAATTGTGGTTTCACCATGGATCCCCTGACGTAAAAAAGCGCTCAGTGACGGGGTGGTTTGTGTCAGCTCAGCAAAATCATAGCGATTACGGTGACGGTTTCGAGGGTGCAGACCGGGTTTAGTCGCAGCAGGGGTTTTCATTAAGGCTTCTCCTAGTGTGGACGCGTAAGATACTCTGCTCTTTAGTCCGGGTAAATACTCTAAATAATTCGAGTTGCCGATAGTGCTCGTTCAGGCAACCTCCAAACAGCGTTAATGATACCCCTGTTATCAACAATCTGGGACAAAATAAATAATATAGCGGCAGATTACTGTATATTTTTAGGGTCTTCAGGCAAAGATGACAAATAACCATTTCTGCTTACCGATTTCATACAGCGCTTATACGCAACTCCGGTTGTTTTGAATATAGAGGCAATGGCAGAGTAACGTATCAGTTTTATTTATTGTTACCTTTTGATAGTAGTGATCAGTGAGGATATACCCCCTCCCCTTAATATACCCCTTACTTATCAGTCTCATAATATGCCCGGCAACGGCTGAACGGCTGATACCTAAGGCTTCAGCTATCTCCTGCTGTTGAATTAATGTATTTTTTTTTAATAATTTTAATATCTGTTTCTCTCTGTTAGTCATATTAACTATCTCCTTATATTTAATACCATTACTTAATTAACCACATTGTTTTTCATTTTAAAAAGTCACAATAAAATACATTGTAACACCTGGATATAAATTCATATATGGCGAAAGCATGACTCTATTCTGATAAGCTACCCATTGTCGTAACACGAATGTCGTTACCAGATCACTTTAATATATTACCCAGGCCAACATTTAAACATTTTATTTACCCTTTATGTATCCGTCGACAATACGCGTAGCATATAAAAATTGATGTCATATAACGAATGCTTGATTTGTTTTTCTTATTTAAACAAGAAATTTCAGATTAATGACCATTTTTATAACCATAAAAAGTGAGTCACTACTCAGTGATTAAATATAATATTTTGATGGCAATCATAAATAAAACAAAGGGGTATCATTATATTACGAGTAACCTTAATAGTCATTCATCTGACTCGATGACTCTGTAGATGAACATTCTATCAATGTTTATTTCACTGATAAATACTCTGCACCACAATCCAACATGGTAATCAAAAAAACTGAATCAGTTCATCAAATATATTATGTTTTCATTTCAACATTGCAAGAGTAATATGACCCCACAAGCGAAATATTGCGCAACTAAAATTCAGAGAATCCAGAAACCATAAATTCTGGAAGTATTTATTTGCAATGAGCCCTCACCTTTACGACTGTATCTCTCTGTAGTCTTAACGATTATTACCCTTAAAGTGTTCCATAAAACCCGCTGTCCTTTTTTGCCCACCTTCATCATGGTGGGCTTTTTTATTGGCTAAAATACACTTTCCATGTCTCTTTATTATGTTCCGCTCTCAATTCCAACAACTTTAAAGAAATCAAATAAACTGAATAAGTTCGTCAAATATATTCTATTTTTAATTTCATTATTGAATGGCATTATAAATCCATCGACGAAACACGATGTCACTTAAATAAAAAATAAACCAGAAGGAGTCAATCATGAAAATGTTCAAATACGCTGCGACAGCTCTGGTTCTTTCTACACTTTCTTTTACTGCCATGGCAACTGTGCACTCAGTAACCTCTGCACAAGCTCAAAGCTTGCAACAAACCGGTATGGTCTCAGCGACAGGGGCTTCAACCCTCGATTCACTGGAGGCCAAACTGGCGGCCAAGGCTGAAGCCGCTGGCGCTACTGCTTACTCCATTACCTCCGCTAACATGGATGGCAAAATGAGCGGTACCGCAGTGATTTACCAGTAAGTCATTCTCCACCCTTAAAGTCGCAGTTTGCTGCAACTCTAAGACCTGCTCCACTCTGAAAATACCCTTGTTACCTTTATTGCCCATATTTATGATGAGTATGGGCTTTTTTTTTATTCACAACGCTACTGAAAAACCCAATCTAGTTGAAATTTTCAGAATATGGCTGCTGTCATGAGCAGCAGATCAGGTCTCTGATACTGTTCAATTCTTCTTTTAGACTCTAATAAACACCGCCGTGATCTTGAATATTAATCAGACAATTCATCTCGTTGACTAAATAACAAAAAAGTCACTATGTGAAAAAATCGCAAATAAATAACAGCACCAAGTATAGAAATGTAATATCACATCACCATTATATCCAGGCCCTATAGTTTTATATTTTTAAACCTTTAAAATCAACCTGTTAAATTAGCATCAAAAATATTGAATGATGCGATCAATTAAATTTAATTTTAATAGAAAGCCTTTAGTGACACTATTACTCCATAGATAAATAACGTCGAAAAACTTAAAGTATAATAAAAGGAATAAATAATGAAAATAATTAAATATACCACTGCTGCCTTGGTTCTTTCTGTTGTTTCTTTTGGTGCAATGGCAGTTGCTCACCCCGTAACATCTGCCGAAGCCCATAACTTGCAGCCTATGGGTAGTGTCGCTGTAACCGGTGCATCAACCCTGGACTCACTGGAAGCCAAACTGGCTGCTAAAGCCGAAGCTGCTGGCGCAAGCTCTTACGCTATCACCTCTGCTAATACCAGCGGTAAAATGAGCGGTACTGCGGTTATCTATAAATAATAAGACTTTCTCTTTAAAGCTGCCTTTATCCTCTCAGCCTTAAAGAAACAGTGTTATAAGAAAAACCCACCATTGAGATTGGACTGACCCCATAAAGTTGGACGGTTCATGTTAAGCGGCTTTCAGAGCCTGGGTTCGGTATTCTACCGGACTCA
>CANRKT010000009.1 GCA_947631255.1 uncultured Enterobacteriaceae bacterium | reverse complement strand
TGGTAATACGCTGCCCTTTAGGATCAATGCCCCATCCCCATTCACTGGTTTTAATATGATGAAAAGCCTGCCGGAGTAATGGGGCTTTGACCACATATTCATCATGATTTTTCCAATACCGTATCGATACCTCTGACAGCTCAGAAATAAAAAGACCTTTGACACTATTCAAGATATGAATGATTTCTATGATCGGTGGGATAATTTTTGCTGAGATCATTTTTCAGTCGCTCACAGACATAGACTGGTCGTGATGAGCTGGGAAGCTTTGTTGCCGTAAAAGGGCTCAAATCCTTCAAGTTGCCTGCAGGCAACTTGAAGGATTCAAACAACAGTCTTAACGCATGATTTTATCACCACGAGAAACGCCGACGATACCTGAGCGTGCTACCTCAACAATCTTCGACACGTCACGAATGGTATCAAGAAACGCGTTTAGCTTGTCGCTGGTGCCTGCCAGCTGAACGGTGTAGAGCGTTGGCGTAACATCCACAATTTGTCCACGAAAAATTTCGGCAGTCCGCTTCACTTCTTCGCGTCCGTAGCCGCTAGCCTGAACTTTGACCAGCATGATTTCTCGCTCAACAAAAGCGCCCTGTCCTAGCTCGCTGACGCGCAACACATCAACCAGTTTATGCAGCTGCTTTTCAATCTGCTCCAGCGCTTTTTCATCACCAACTGTCTGGATAGTCATGCGCGAAAGAGTGGGATCGTCAGTCGGCGCAACCGTCAGGCTTTCAATGTTATAGCCACGTTGTGAGAACAGGCCTATCACCCGGGATAAAGCGCCGGACTCGTTTTCCAGTAACACAGATAATACTCGGCGCATCATGAGGTTCTCTCCGTTTTGCTTAACCACATTTCATCCATGCTGCCACCGCGTATCTGCATCGGATAAACGTGTTCAGTGCCATCAACTTTCACATCAACAAATACCAAACGCCCGCTACGAACGATTTCCAGCGCTTCGGCCAGTTTGCTTTCCAGCTCTTCTGGTTTAGTGATGTTAATACCGACATGCCCGTAAGCTTCTGCCACAGCAACAAAGTTCGGTAAGGACTCCATATAAGACTGAGAGTGACGACCGGAATAGATCATGTCCTGCCACTGCTTAACCATGCCGAGATAACGGTTGTTCAGATTCAGGACCAGTACCGCGACACCGTATTGCAATGCCGTCGACAGTTCCTGGATATTCATCTGAATACTGCCATCGCCTGTCACACAAACGACGGTTTCGTCTGGCAGGGCCATTTTAACGCCCAGTGCTGCAGGCAGACCAAAGCCCATGGTGCCCAGACCACCCGAGTTAATCCAGCGACGTGGTTTATCAAACGGATAGTAAAGAGCGGCAAACATCTGGTGCTGACCAACATCAGAAGTCACGTAAGCGTCACCTTCAGTCAGCCGATACAGCGTTTCGATTGCCGCCTGCGGTTTAATTTCACTGCTGGTAGTATCAAAGGCCAGGCAGTTACGCGCCCGCCACTGTTCAATACGCTGCCACCAGTCATGAAGCTCGTCGACAGGCTGCTTCGTCTCATCTTGTCCCAACAGCTCAAGCATTTTATTCAGCGCTTGTTTCGCATCCCCCACGATGGGAATATCTGCCGCGACGGTTTTAGAGATAGAGGTCGGATCGATATCAATATGAATCACTGTCGCATCAGGACAGTATTTGGCTAAATTGTTGGTGGTTCTGTCGTCAAAGCGCACACCTACCGCGAAGATGACATCAGAGTTATGCATGACCATATTCGCTTCGTAGGTACCATGCATACCCAGCATACCCAGAGCCTGTTTATGAGTCGCCGGAAATGCACCCAACCCCATAAGCGAAGAGACCACCGGAATATTCAGTTTTTCAGCCAGTGCCAGCAACTCGCCTTCACAGGCAGAATTAATGGCTCCGCCTCCCACATACATGACGGGCTTTTTAGCTGCCAGCAGCGTGTGGATAGCGCGCTTGATTTGGCCTTTATGAGGCTGAGTTGTCGGGTTATAAGAACGCATGATCACCGACTCAGGCCAGATATACGGGAATTTATTTGCCGGGTTCATGATATCTTTCGGTAAATCAACCACCACCGGTCCTGGTCGCCCACTGCTCGCCAGCCAGAATGCTTTTTTGATGATTGCCGGAATATCTTCAATCTGCTTCACCAGGAAACTGTGTTTTACCACTGGGCGGGAAATCCCGACCATATCGCATTCCTGGAAAGCATCGAAACCAATAAGAGAGGTCGCGACCTGACCGGACAATACCACCATCGGGATCGAGTCCATATAGGCCGTAGCAATACCGGTAATGGCGTTGGTTGCACCCGGCCCTGAAGTGACAAGTACGACACCGGTTTCCCCGGTAGCACGTGCCAGACCATCGGCCATATGCACAGCGGCTTGTTCATGCCGGACCAGCACATGATCAATCCCGCCCATTGTATGAAGCGCATCATAAATATCGAGTACTGCGCCTCCCGGATAGCCGAATACTTGCTTTACGCCTTGATCGATTAACGATCGGACGACCATTTCGGCTCCTGACAACATCTCCATTGGTTTGCCTCCAGGCTCAGGTTGATGACTGTACGCAGAAAGCACTCTACGCCGTCGTTGCCGCCGATGTGCAGCTGACATTTTCATTTTATGAGTAGTCTGACTAACATAACCGCTCAAACTTAGCCAAGCAAACACGACACCGGGCAGAGAACTGATGGTCATTTACCTTACTCGCTATAAAACAACCCGAATATAGAGCGATATGCTAATTGTTTGCATGCTGCTAAATTAATATCTCAGCAAGTAAATGAATCGAAGCGAATTGACCACTTATTGACTACATGTATAAATAATCCCGTCAGAAAAAATAAAACCCTACAGCAGAAAATGCTGAATTTAACTCCATAAAAAGAAAATCTGAAAAATCGTGACGCTCTCATACTGACTGTTTTTTTATCGTACTCTCCCTTGAGAGTTCGTTATTTTTTATCAGCCTGGTTTTATCTTCCCTGTGTCACAACCATAACAGCCTTAGAAAAACACCTAATTATAAGCCGGATTATTATTCTTATAACAAACAACAAGGCAGCGTAATAAACCAAAACAAGCCCTTGTATAACAGCTCATAATTTAATGAAGTGTTGACATGCCAAAGCAAATCAAGTACCAATTAATACATCTTAAGAATCACTTGGGGCTTGAATGATGATTCGCACTATCCACCTATTCGGTCTACTACTAAACGCATCTTATTTGCGCGGTAGACTGGTGGGCAGCAATCAGCATTGATTCAAGCCAACAGACAAAGAAACCCGCGCCAAACGCGGGTTTTTTTATGCCTGCGAATAAGGCAACCAGACAGGAAAAGGATTACACCATGAGCGAGCAAGTCATTATTTTCGATACCACCTTACGTGACGGGGAACAGGCCTTACAGGCAAGTCTGAGCGTGAAGGAGAAATTGCAAATCGCTCTGGCGCTGGAACGTATGGGCGTTGATGTGATGGAGGTTGGCTTCCCGGTCTCTTCCCCTGGTGATTTTGAGTCAGTCCAGACTATTGCCAGACATATCAAAAATAGCCGTGTTTGTGCCCTGGCCCGCTGTGTTGAAAAGGATATCGATGTCGCCGCGGAATCATTGAAAGTCGCTGAAGCCTTTCGTATCCATACTTTTATCGCTTCTTCCCCGATGCATATCGCGACCAAATTACGCAGCACACTGGATGAAGTTATCGAACGCGCGGTCTACATGGTCAAACGCGCTCGTAACTATACAGACGATGTGGAGTTCTCTTGCGAAGATGCCGGTCGTACTCCGATTGCTGACCTGGCACGTATGGTCGAAGCAGCTATCAGTGCCGGTGCCACCACCATCAATATTCCCGACACCGTTGGCTACACCATGCCGTTTGAATTCGCCAACCTGATCACCGGGCTGTATGAGCGAGTGCCTAATATTGATAAAGCCATTATCTCGGTTCATACCCACGATGACTTAGGCCTGGCTGTCGGCAATGCGATGGCTGCGGTGCACGCCGGTGCTCGTCAGGTAGAAGGAACATTAAACGGAATTGGTGAGCGTGCGGGCAACTGCTCGCTGGAAGAAGTGATTATGGCAATCAAAGTACGCCAGGACATCATGAACTTGCATACCAATATTAATCATCAGGAAATCTGGCGCACCAGCCAGGCTGTCAGCCAGATTTGTAATATGCCGATCCCTGCGAACAAAGCCGTGGTGGGTACGGGCGCATTTGCTCACTCATCCGGTATTCATCAAGATGGTGTGCTGAAAAATCGTGAAAACTACGAAATCATGACGCCTGAGTCTATCGGCCTGAATCAGATACAATTGAACCTGACCTCTCGTTCCGGCCGTGCGGCCGTTAAACACCGTATGGATGAAATGGGTTATAAAGAAGATGACTATAACCTGGATAATCTGTACACCGCATTCTTGAAACTGGCAGATAAAAAAGGTCAGGTTTTTGACTACGATTTGGAAGCACTGGCCTTCATCAATAAACAACAAGAAGAACCTGAGCATTTCCGTCTGGATTACTTCAGTGTCCAGTCAGCCTCTAATGACATCGCAACGGCTTCGGTCAGGCTGGCTTGCGGCGAAGAGCTGTTAAGTGAAGCAGCCAATGGCAATGGCCCGGTTGATGCCGTGTATCAGGCGATTAATCGAGTGACTCATTACAACATTGAACTGGCTGAATATAGCTTAAAAGCAAAAGGCCATGGTGAAAACGCACTCGGTCAGGTCGATATTGTTGCGACCTATAATGGTCGTAACTTCCACGGTATTGGCCTGGCAACCGATATTGTTGAGTCCTCCGCTCAGGCCATGGTCAACGTCCTCAACAATATCTGGCGTGCCGGAAAAGTAGAACAAGAATTACAACGCAAAGCTCAACAACAGAATACAGAACAAAATCAGGAAACAGTGTAATGTCTAAAAACTATCATATTGCCGTTTTACCGGGTGATGGCATTGGCCCGGAAGTTATGGCCCAAGCCCTGAAAGTACTGGATGCGATTCGTCAGCGTTTTGATATTCGTATTACTACCAGCACCTATGATGTGGGTGGTGCGGCAATCGATCTGCACGGTACTCCACTGCCTGCTGCCACCGTCATCGGTTGTGAAGAAGCCGATGCGGTACTATTCGGTTCCGTAGGTGGCCCGAAGTGGGAGCATTTGCCTCCTGCTGAGCAACCAGAGCGCGGCGCACTGTTGCCATTGCGTAAACATTTTAAACTGTTCAGCAACTTACGTCCGGCTCGTTTGTATCAGGGCCTGGAAGCATTCTGCCCACTGCGTGCTGATATTGCCGCTAATGGCTTTGATATTTTATGTGTTCGTGAACTGACTGGCGGCATTTACTTTGGCCAGCCGAAAGGACGTGAAGGCAGCGGTGCAGATGAAAAAGCCTTTGATACTGAAGTTTATCACCGCTTTGAAATCGAACGTATCGCCCGTATCGCTTTTGAGTCTGCGCGCAAACGCCGCAGCAAAGTAACTTCGATTGATAAAGCCAACGTACTGCAAACGTCACTGTTGTGGCGCGAAATTGTCAATGAAATCGCTAAAGAATACCCGGATGTTGCGCTGTCCCATATGTATATCGACAACGCCACCATGCAGTTGATTAAAGACCCTTCACAATTCGACGTGTTGCTGTGCTCTAACCTGTTCGGTGATATTTTGTCCGACGAATGCGCCATGATAACTGGCTCTATGGGGATGCTGCCTTCAGCAAGTCTGAATGAAGAAGGTTTTGGTCTTTATGAACCTGCTGGCGGTTCAGCTCCTGATATTGCGGGAAAAAATATTGCTAACCCGATTGCACAAATTCTCTCTCTGGCACTGTTGCTGCGTTATAGCCTCGAGGCAGAAAACGCCGCTCTGGCTATCGAAGCTGCGATTAATCGTGCCCTGGAAGAAGGTCATCGTACCGGTGATTTAGCCCGTGAGGGAAATGCAATCAGTACCAGTGAAATGGGCGATATCATTGCCCGTTATGTCGCTGAAGGACAGTAATTATGGCTAAAACTTTATATCAGAAATTGTACGATGCTCACGTGGTGTTTGAAGCGCCACAAGAGACGCCTCTGTTGTATATCGACAGACATTTGGTACATGAAGTGACTTCCCCGCAGGCATTTGATGGCCTGCGTGCACATGGCCGCCCAGTGCGTCAGCCATCAAAAACCTTCGCCACCATGGATCACAACGTCTCTACCCAAACCAAAGATATTAATGCTTCTGGTGAAATGGCACGTATCCAGATGCAGGAACTGATCAAAAACTGTAATGAGTTTGGGGTCGAGCTGTATGACTTGAACCACCCTTTTCAAGGTATCGTGCATGTTATGGGACCCGAGCAAGGCATTACTCTGCCCGGTATGACGATTGTTTGCGGTGACTCCCACACCGCCACGCACGGTGCTTTTGGCGCGCTGGCGTTTGGTATTGGTACCTCAGAAGTGGAACATGTGCTGGCTACCCAGACGCTGAAACAGGGGCGTGCCAAAACGATGAAGATTGAAGTCAATGGCACCGCTGCTCCAGGTATTACTGCCAAAGACATCGTCCTGGCGATTATCGGTAAAACCGGCAGCGCTGGCGGCACCGGTTATGTGGTGGAATTCTGTGGCGATGCCATTCGTGCATTAAGTATGGAAGGCCGTATGACCGTTTGTAATATGGCGATTGAGATGGGTGCTAAAGCAGGTTTAATTGCTCCTGATGACACCACCTTCAATTACGTTAACGGTCGCCTGCATGCACCTAAAGGGGCCGACTGGGACGCCGCCGTTGCCTACTGGAAAACCTTTAGCAGCGATGCAGATGCCCAGTTTGATAGCGTCATCACCTTAGATGCAGCAGAGATTTCGCCGCAGGTCACCTGGGGAACTAACCCAGGCCAGGTTATTTCTGTCACAGAGCTTATCCCTAACCCTGAAGCCTTCAGTGATCCTGTTGAACGTGCCTCTGCTGAAAAAGCGCTGGCCTATATGGGTCTGACTCCAGGTGTCCCGCTGACGGATGTCGCGATTGATAAAGTGTTTATTGGCTCCTGCACCAACTCTCGTATTGAAGACCTGCGTGCAGCGGCTGAAATTGCCAAAGGCCGTAAAGTCGCTCCAGGCGTACTGGCGATGGTCGTACCTGGCTCAGGTCCAGTCAAAGCCCAGGCTGAAGCAGAAGGTCTGGATAAGATCTTTATTGAAGCCGGTTTTGAATGGCGTTTACCTGGCTGTTCCATGTGTCTGGCTATGAATAATGACCGTCTGAACCCAGGCGAGCGTTGTGCATCGACCAGTAACCGTAACTTTGAAGGACGTCAGGGGCGTGGTGGACGTACTCACCTGGTCAGCCCGGCAATGGCTGCCGCTGCTGCGGTTTCTGGTCATTTCGCTGATATCCGTACATTGAAATAAGAGGCACTACCATGGCAGAGAAATTTATCAAACATACCGGCCTGGTCGTTCCGTTAGATTTAGCGAACGTCGACACTGACGCCATTATACCAAAGCAGTTTCTGCAGAAAGTGACCCGTACGGGTTTTGGTGCACACCTGTTTAATGACTGGCGTTTTCTTGATGATGCCGGGCAGCAGCCTGATCCTGATTTCGTGCTGAACTATCCTCAGTATAACGGGGCATCCATTCTGTTAACGCGCGAAAACTTTGGCTGTGGATCTTCACGTGAGCATGCGCCATGGGCGTTAACTGACTACGGTTTTAAAGTGGTAATTGCGCCTAGCTTTGCCGATATTTTCTATGGCAATGCCTTTAATAACCAGTTATTGCCCGTGACATTAAGCGACGCGGATATCGACAGCCTGTTTAAGCTCGTCGCGCAAAATCAGGGCATGAGTTTTGTTGTTGATCTGGAAGCCGGTACCGTTCAGGCGGGTGAGCAGATTTATCATTTCACTATCGACGCGTTCCGCCGTCACTGCATGCTTAACGGCCTGGACAGTATCGGTCTAACACTGCAACACGAAGCTGAAATTTCCCGTTACGAGCAACAATTACCGGCATTTATGCAGTAATTATTCGCTACAGGTTGCCTGAATTTTTCAGGCACCTGATTTATCGACAATCCCTAAATATCTTTTACCCGACCAATCAGATACAGCGCAATAATCGATAACAGCGCGATACCCCAGTAAACAGCAGAGTGGCCGAAGTTTTGCGCTAATGCGCCCTGTAATACTCCCGCCAGAATCACACCCGTTGAAATACTGTTAGTAAATAACGTGGTTGCTGAGCCTGCTTTACCTGGCATTAAGTCCTGGAACCACAGCATACCAATTCCGGCAATAATCCCGATAAACACCGCATTAAAGAACTGGAGTATCAATAAAGCGGTAATGCTATGGAACAGGATCAGCCCCAGATAAAAAATAACGCCAGACGCAACGGCCATTATCATGATTTTTCGTTTACCAAACCGCTTCACATAGTGGCCCGCGAGGATCATGATCGGAATTTCCAGCGCAGCAGCACAGCCCATCAACCAGCCAGCCCAGTCATCCGAGAGGCCGAGATCCTGACTTATCCAGAGCGGCATATCAATGATATACATGGTATTGCAGGTCCACATGAGCATCGAGGCGATAAACAGCATACGGACATGGCTGTCTTTCCAGCCACTCACCTCTGTGATTGCCACACTGGCAGGCGCGACATTTCGTGAAACAGAGGGAAGAGCAAAAATAATCAGCAATAGCGAGATAATAAACATTGTCGCAGCGCTGAGGAACATGGCGGTAAAACCATATTTCAATGCCAGCATAAAAGAGAGCGGCGGTCCGATAACCCAGGCCAGAGAAAGCTGGGCACGCATCACTGAGCTGAACATCACCACTTCTGTTGCCGAGCGGTCAGCATATTCTCGCGCCAGAGCAAACAGCTGCGGCATCGCCGTATTGGCCAGTGCAGCAAACATTACGCCCAGGGTAATCAGCGTCAGATAGTGGCGGTTAAAAGCAAACAGCACACAGTTAGCGATAGCCATCAGACAGCACAGCATGATCAGTTTTCGTCGGTCGCCACTGACATCAGAACGCTTGGCCAGAAACAGACTGACGATAATACCGACTACGGCATTCACTGTATAAAAAAGTCCGACCCAGAGCGGCTGAACCTCAACCTCACGCGTCAGAAAGAGACTCAGTGTGGGTGCCTGCAAAGCACCGGCAATCCCCATCATAAAAGCCACCATCATAAAGGCGGCATAGACTGGGTTCATACGGCGAATGAAGGTTAAAAGCCAGAACATAGGGTACCTTAGAAACAAGAGAAGCAATAATTCAGGCCGCTATTGTGTAAACTACACACGAAAAAAGCCAGCAGTAAACTACTGCTGGCAGATGCTATGCATCAAACTCAGTCACACTTGAGTCGGCAAGTCAGGGCTTTCTTCGGCTCTGGAATTTTCTTTCCACTGCATCAAGTCTTCGAGCATCTCGAGTTTTTGCTCCACTGTCAGGCGAGCAAGCCCTTCAGAACCAACCCCTTGTGTTGCTGCAAAATACTGTTGATAAAACTGGATAGTCGATAACCGTTTCATAGCCCCTCCTCACTTCATCGGGATCCATTATTGGCGTAATATGAGGAAAGATAAATTGATGAGTTTTCCTCAGGAGTTCCTCTTTTATGGCATCTTCTCGTTTACAGCAGCACTTCATTCGCTTGTGGCAAGCCTGTAAAGGGCTGGAGCAGGAAACCACCCTGGAAGAATTGTCGCAGAAGCTCTGCTGCTCACGTCGTCATATGCGAACCTTGCTGAATGGGATGCAGGAGAAAGGCTGGCTTCACTGGCAGGCGGAAGTGGGACGTGGAAAACGCTCGCAACTCAAATTTCTCTATACCGCGCTGGCACTGCAACAAGAGCGTGCGGAAGATCTGCTGGAACAGGACAGTATTGAACAGTTAGTGCAGATTATCGGGGATAAAGACACAGTACGGCAGATGCTGGTCTCCCATCTCGGACGCAGTTTTCGTCAGGGACGACATATTTTACGGGTACTTTATTACCGCCCGCTACTCAATCTCTTGCCCTGTAGCGCGCTGCGACGCTCTGAAACCCATATAGTCAGGCAGATATTTAGCGGCCTGACCAGTATAAATGAGGAAAATGGGGAACTCACCGCCGATATTGCCCATCACTGGCAACAAATTTCAACCTTGCACTGGCGTTTTTATATCCGCCCGGGCATTCATTTTCACCACGGTCGTGAACTGGAAATGTCAGATATCATCAGTTCACTGCAGCGTATTAATACGCTGCCACTGTTTCATCATATTATCAGCATAGACTCCCCGACTTCCTGGACGCTGGATATTCATCTGGAGAGTGAAGATCAGTGGCTGCCCTGGTTACTGGCTAGTGTTAATGCCAAGATCCTGCCGCAAGAGTGGGCAACGATAGAAAATTATTCCCGTCAGCCTATTGGTAGTGGCCCTTATGCAGTAGCGCTGAACAATCATAACCAATTAAAGATCCACGCCTTTGATGATTATTTCGGGTTCCGGGCGTTAATCGATGAGGTTAACTTCTGGGTGCTACCAGAAATTGGCGAAGAGATAACTAGTGCGCTACATCTTCAGGGGATGCCGGACAGCGAAAAAGCGGTTGAGAGCCGTCTTGAAGAAGGCTGTTACTACTTATTATTTGATAAACGCTCACCGCAAATGATTGATCCCGCCCTATGCCAGTGGGTAAGTCATATTCTTTCGTCGATCAATTTGCTCTACCGGGCAACACCCACCCATCAACAGCAATGGTTTCCAGCTTACGGCATGCTGCCAAGATGGCATCATACGCAGCCCCCGCCTTCACCACCTAAGCCCAAGGGGCTGAAAAGTCTGACCCTGACCTGGTATCACTCTCATTCAGAACACCAGATTATCAGCCGTATTATGTCGACATTACTTGCGGAACATGGCGTGACCTTGGTTGAGCAGAGTATCAGTTACGACGAATGGTACCAGGGAGATAAGCAGAGCGACCTGTGGCTGAATAGCGTGAACTATACCCTGCCGCTGAACTATTCTCTGTTTGCTCAGCTTTATGAAGTCCCATTGTTACAAAAATGTCTGTCAGTAGACTGGCAGCAAGATGCAGAACGCTGGCGTAACAATACCTTACCGCTAGCGCAATGGTATCAGGAAAGGGTTGAGAATCAGGAAATTCTGCCCTTGATCCATCACTGGCTACGTATTGAAGGCCAGCGCAGTATGCGTGGGATTAGAATGAATACCTTGGGTTGGTTTGATTTTAAATCAGCCTGGTTTGCTCCACCCGATCCTTAACACTTCCGTAATACAATAGAAATCAGTAGAATATCGCCAGCTCAACGGGGTGCCAGGACAGATTGTCTGCGCTGAGAAAATACCCGTCGAACCTGATCCGGATAACGCCGGCGAAGGGATTTGAGGCTGTTCACTCAATTCCTTTGCCTCATTGGCATTGAGGTGCAAAGTGTTCAAAAAGTTACTCCCACTGTTGGCGCTCGTTGCCATTCCTGCTTTCGCGAAACCCACATTAACGGTTTATACCTATGACTCTTTTGCTGCTGAATGGGGGCCTGGCCCGGCAGTGAAAAAAGCCTTTGAGGCGCAGTGTGACTGTGAACTCAATTTTGTGGCTCTGGAAGATGCCGTTTCGCTACTTAATCGTCTGCGAATGGAGGGCAAAAACAGTAAAGCCGATGTCATCCTCGGGCTGGATAACAATTTGGTCGATGCCGCTTCGCAAACGAAACTGTTTGCTCCCTCCAGCGTCGATATCAGCGGGCTGACGATTCCTGGCGGCTGGGATAACCAGACTTTTATCCCTTACGATCACGGCTACTTCGCTTTTGTCTATGATAAAAACAAACTGAAAAATCCACCTGACAGCCTGAAAGAATTAGTTGAAAGTGACGAGAAGTGGAAAGTCATTTATCAAGATCCGCGTACCAGTACGCCAGGATTAGGCTTATTACTGTGGATGCAGAAAGTGTATGGCGATAATGCACCACAAGCCTGGCAGAAACTGGCAAAAAAAACGGTCACCGTGACGAAAGGCTGGAGCGAAGCTTATGGCCTGTTCCTGAAGGGTGAAGCTGACCTGGTGATGAGCTATAGCACTTCCCCGGCTTACCACATTATTGAAGATAATAAAGATAATTATGCTGCGGCAAACTTTAGTGATGGGCATTATCTGCAAGTCGAAGTCGCCGGCCAGCTTGCCAGCAGTAAACAGCCTGAACTGGCACAACAATTTCTCCGCTTTATGATCTCACCAGACTTCCAGGATAAGATAGCGACGGGCAACTGGATGTATCCGGTCACCGATGTGCCATTGCCTGCAGGCTTTGAACAATTGGTTAAGCCTGAGACAACGCTGGAGTTTAGTCCACAACAAGTTGCCGCCTCCCGCGCAAACTGGATTGGTCAATGGCAACGCGCCGTCAGCCGCTAGTTCCATACTGGTTATATCCGGGACTGCTGGCTGCCACTCTGGTGGTAGCCGTTGCCATGGCGGCCTTTCTGGCGCTGTGGTTTAATGCTCCGCATACTGATGTCCTGGCCATGGTGCAAGATAGCTACTTATGGCATGTCTTGCGTTTTTCATTCTGGCAGGCTTTTCTGTCTGCGGTACTGTCCATTATCCCAGCTATTTTTCTTGCACGCGCACTATACCGACGACGTTTTCCCGGGCGTATGGCCTTGCTCCGTCTGTGTGCCATGACCTTAGTATTACCCGTACTGGTGGCAGTATTCGGTATTTTAACTGTCTATGGTCGTGAAGGCTGGCTGGCAGGTCTCTGGGGCTGGCTCGGCATTGAATGGGGATTTTCACCCTATGGCTTGCAGGGTATTTTACTGGCCCATGTCTTCTTTAATCTGCCTATGGCGACCCGACTTCTGCTCCAGGTGCTGGAAAATATCCCCTCGGAACAACGGCAACTGGCTGCCCAGCTTGATATTCAGGGCTGGAACTTCTTCCGCTTTATTGAGTGGCCCTGGTTACGCCGTCAGATCCTGCCAGTCGGATCGCTGATTTTTATGCTCTGTTTCGCCAGCTTCGCCACCGTATTATCTCTGGGCGGTGGGCCGCAAGCCACCACCATCGAACTGGCTATCTACCAGGCCCTGAGTTATGACTACCAGCCAGGTCAGGCAGCATTACTGGCCCTGGTGCAAATGGTCTGCTGCCTTGGCTTGGTGTTACTCAGTCAGCGCTTTAGTAAAGCAATTTCAGTCGGTGTCAGCCAGAAAAGCGGCTGGCGAGATCCACAGGATACATGGCGCGCAAAACTCAGTGACACAGCACTCATAATCTTGGCGCTGTTATTACTGCTTCCTCCACTGCTGGCGGTAATTATTGATGGGGTTAACAGCACGCTGAGTTCGCTGCTATACCAGCCTGTACTGTGGCAGGCCTTATCGACCTCACTGCGTATCGCTATCGCCGCCGGGCTCATCAGCGTCTGTCTGACGCTAATGCTACTCTGGAGTTCACGTGAGCTTCGCCTGCGCCAGCACTTTTTTGCCGGGCAGGCGCTTGAAATCAGCGGTATGTTAATTCTCGCGATGCCGGGAATTGTGCTCGCCACTGGCTTTTTTTTACTCTTAAACAATACCATTGGCTTACCGCAATCTGCTGACGCGGTGGTTATTTTTACCAATGCTCTGATGGCAATTCCCTATGCTATAAAGGTGTTGGATAATCCGATGCGTGATATTGCCGACCGCTATGGCCGGCTCTGCCAGTCGCTGAATATTCAGGGCGTCAATCGCCTGAGATTTATTGAGCTACGGGCGTTAAAAATTCCCGTTGCCCAAGCACTGGCTTTTGCCTGTGTACTCTCGATTGGTGATTTCGGTGCGGTTGCACTCTTTGGTAATGAAGATTTTCGTACTCTGCCGTTTTTGCTTTATCAGCAAATTGGTTCCTATCGTAGCAATGACGGTGCCGCTACCGCACTGATTTTACTGTTACTGTGCTTTTTACTGTTCACTTTGATTGAGAAGATCCCCGGACGCCATGATAACTCTGACTGATGTCACCTGGCTGTATCAACATCTGCCAATGCGTTTCTCTCTTGAGGTCAGCCGTGGGGAACGAATTGCTATTCTTGGGCCAAGTGGTGCGGGAAAAAGCACCTTATTGAATCTGGTTGCTGGTTTTTTGACTCCATCTCAAGGCACTATCAGTCTGAATGGGCAAGAGCATACCTTCACTCCGCCATCAGTACGGCCGGTCTCGATGTTATTTCAAGAAAATAACCTGTTCAGTCATCTGACGGTAAAACAGAACATTGCCCTGGGCATTCACCCCGGAATGAAACTGAATGCAGAACAGCAGAACCGCCTATTGCTGATTGCGGAAAAAATGGGGATCCTGACGATGCTCGAAAGGCTGCCAGCTCAGCTTTCCGGTGGCCAGCGCCAGCGTGTTGCCTTGGCGCGTTGTTTAGTGCGCCGGCAACCGATTCTGTTACTAGATGAACCTTTCTCCGCCCTCGATCCCGCGCTGCGTCAAGAGATGCTGCTGTTGCTGGATACCTTATGTCAGGAACAACAGTTGACGCTGTTAATGGTCTCGCACAGTACTGAAGATGCGGTCCGTATTGCCGAGCGCAGTTTAGTGATAGCCGATGGGCAGATTGCCTGGGACGGCAAGACTGATGTGTTATTACGCGGTGAAGTGGACGCCGCAACCCTGCTGGGAATAACGATCAACTAGCGGGGGTGCTCTAATTCGTCAGACGAAAATAGCCGTCACTGCTGACGGCTATTTTGATAGAGGCTGGCTTATTTATCCAGATGAGCGGTCATATGCACACGGTTCTTGACGATAGCACTGGTGATGGAGTAATTAGCGCCCTGCTCAGCCGCTTTGGCAGCGATTTTCGCTTCTGCACTATCGATTGTAGGTGCAGTCACGCTGATACTTTGCGCAAATGCGCCCATAGACATCATAGAAAGGGCGGCAATATAAACTATATTTTTGATATTTTTCATGGTCTTATCGCTACATTTACAGGTGGAAAGCTTATTTGCTTTCGATGCAATAATGATAACCCATAGTTACTATTAGCATATTAACAATAAGTGCTTTTTATGTGATCGGCGTCACGAAATAGTGAGATCTGGTTGATTGTATAACGACACGACCCAGTCTTCACCAGCCTGGTATGGTGATAACCCCCTCGGCGATAAGCTGAATTTTTCGACCTTAACCAGGATAATTACGGGTATATATCTCCCGCTGTACCGCATGATTTAACCACGATGATAAATACTGAAAGAAAACCAATTATCCCAGGCGGGCATCAAGATAATACTCTTTCGGGGTTTTTCCCGTGTATTTCATAAATAGCCGTCGCAGGTACTGCTCGCTGCACTGCATCCATACGGCCATATCTTCCACACTCCAGCGCTTTTGAATATCGGTATGAATAGCAGAGAGCAGTTTTTCCATTTTAATAAGCTGTTTACTTTTCACTCCGATCTTAACAATCAGGAAAATCCACTGGTAAATTAATTTTGTGACTTCGTTGAGCTCCTGATTAAATAACTCTCCATTGTATATTATGGCCTGCTGCGATAAAGGAATATCCATCGCACCGGTAGGAATAAACTCCATCCAGTATTGTTCCTAAATTAACCCTTCGCAGTGGTAAGAGCTGATGTCCATGGGCCTTAAAAAAATCACACAATTACCATTTAAGGTAATACATGAATTATCTTTCAGCGTGATCTTCCCGCAGCCTTGTAGGGTATAGATCACCACCCATGAATTCTCTATCAGGGGCTTTTTTTTATCCCCCGGCCAGGTTATCTGATAGCTTTGGTCAGCAAGGGTGTGTCACAAAGAGATAAGAGATATACCGCTACAGATAGCATTTTCAGTAAGAACTAACGGGATATTGTATGTTGTTTCGTTTTTTACATTCCAGCTGTCAATTTTTCCATTCATTTAATTTCGCCGCCAAGGAATGATGTTTATGTCATGTGACTATTATTTATCACAGTTTCTACTGCATGGCGTGAGTAATGCTTATTTACTGAGAATTAGTAAAAAAACAATCTATGGCCTGCAGGATAAAGCAATAATATTTACCCTATTGTTCGGCAAGCCATCAGCATAAATAAGGGCAGTAAAATGAATGTTCAGGCAATTTTAAGTTTTTTTGCTTTCACCCTGATGGCGGCCTTCATTACGTGGTGGAAATTGCGAAAAGCTGACACCAGTTCCCAGCAAGGTAATTTTCTGGCACAACCGCAACGCGAAGAAGAGCCCTTCCTGATGGTTGTTTCTTAGGATGAGCCGCACCATCCGCTCTATTTCGCCTGTAACGATTTTGTCGATGACGAGACAGGCCGTGTCGTCGCCGCATTAACACCCGCTCAGCGTGAAAATACCTGGGTGATTTACACCTCGGATCACGGCGAGATGATGGACTTCATGGATAAAATCCGCGACCCGTTCCGCAGCTATCAGTGGGCCTGCCGCCCGTGATACGTGAAGTGATCTCCTTACTGCTGTGTCTGTTTGCTGCGGTGTCAGCGGTTTATGGCTACCTGCGCTGACTGCATAATGAAAAAGCTATGCGTCTGCGTCTGGACTTGCCATACACCCGCAGCCTGAAAGCAATCAGTCTGGCAATGGCTGTGATTGCCACTGCCGTAATGTTGATGGTGCTGTATGCCGGCTGAAAGGATGCAACGCCGGCTGGCCGATCCTGGTCTGCAACCGGAGCGGACTTCACTCGCGTGGTTTCGCACTTTTCTGTGCTATGGCGCACTGCTGGTGTTGTCCCTCCGTCACAGTCAGCATCAGACCGGCATCATGTTTTGGGCCATTTTTTCGCTGATGGCCACAGTATTATTGGTATTCAGCCGCTTCGCACGGTCGCGCAATCTGATGCAGGTAGCGCAGTGTGACTTTATGAACCCGCGCGAGGTGTGGGCTAAATGGCTGGTCACGCTAGCGGTAAGTGGTCTAGCTCTGCTGTTTGCATTTGTTCATGCAAAACGGTTTATTTTTCTATCAGGAGGTTTGTAGTGAAAGGGTGTCATGTGATGGCAAAACCGACCAGCTCCAAATGTGATCTGGATTGCAGCGACTGTTTTTATCTGGAAAAACCGCAACAGCACTACGGGCTTAACACATTTTTTCTGGATAGTGGTGAACGCTACTGCTTGGTGGTGGAATACTCTTCTGCTTTTTCCCGGATATTACCCAGCACTTTATTTTTTAGCGTTTTTCATACGCTCAATGAATAACTGATTCACTATAATTATCATCAAGTAACACTGTTTATATACACTGAAAAATACAGGAAGTAGTCATGTTCAGTATCTTAAAGCTCTCAATATCCCCTCTCGTACAATTCGACATTCATGCCTTGCAATATCCCCCTCACTATCAAGTCAACAACTACCAGGTGACCAGTTCTAGCCAGCAACATATTCATCCGGTAAAACGCGATAAAGCAAAAGCTAGCATGACTGCTAAAGAACGTTCTGATTTATGGAAACGTTTTCAAAATATCGACATGGTAGAATACCAAGATCAATACAAAGCAACACAGATAGTCAATTCAAGCTTATCTTATGTTCGATTACCAAAAATCGATGGTAATACTCCGTTGTCAAATCCAGTCTATGCTGATTATGATATTCCGCGCCCACATCCAGTCTCTACTGATTACGATATTCCACGTCCACATCCAGACTATGCTGATTACGATATTCCACGCTCATATCCCGTTTCTGCTGATTACAATATTCCGCGTCCACATTCAGCTTATGCTGATTACGATATTCCGCGCCCGAATCCAGTCTCTACTAATTTCGATATTCCACATTCACATCCAGACTATGCTGATTACGATATTCCACGCTCATATTCACTCATTCCGATGAACAACCATAACCGCGCTAAACATCCTCTCTGAGAAAACCCCTTAAACTGACCTTATCTGAGTTAATGATGCCTTCTTATGAAAATAAGGGGGCGATTGGTAAAACAATGCATATTGCTATACTCACATGCAACACTGGATATATCGAATACAGTGAATAATAAAAAAACAGAGCATTCTTCACCCTCTCCCCAAAGATAATGTGCTAATGCAATAATAAGCGTAATCGCCTTGCCACTCATTACTTTTATATTTCCCTTTTTATAATCATAAGAGCTAGACACACCCAATATATTCACTAAGTCTTTAAGTAAAAAGAGAACCACATTGCATTTATACACATAAATTAACGTATTGTTATTTCTTCGTCTTATCCATCTGCTGCGCATGTTTATGGATGTGCGTAATTTTCCGGATAATAAGCTGATGGGGTATGCCATTATCCATTTAATCCTCTTGCGGTCAGCGCTGGTGATAAAATATTTGGACAGGATGTCACGCCTGGAAGATATTGTAATTCGGTGGGTAAATCTTCATCTGCGCTTATTTAGCAAGCTATTCTGCTATGCCAATTTTACGCAAAACATCCTTTTCATGCTGGTTTTTAGGGTAACTTTGTCTGTTCAGGAGTGCGCGCGAATCAGCTCTATCCTGTTGATAACAAACATCCCGACTAATACCTTTATTCTGGCAACGGTCGAGTCTTTCGCTTTCTGATTCGAATAACGATGAACATCCAGAGAACAAAAAGAACCCAGAAATTAAAAAAGCCCGGAACATTATTTTCTCCTGTTTAATTATCGAAATAAGTCAACCTTGATTCATTCCGCCCATAGACTGGGAGCCGTTTGACGACTTAACGGCAGATTGTATCTGAGCACCGCTTCGTTTGAAGCCTTTTTAGGGTATACCCGATGATACAGTCCAAAATTAAAGCGAAAGATATAACTAACCAACGTCACCTTCTTCCCGGAACCTCAAAACAACGTGAATTATTTGAGGTATAATCAGAAAAGCCATCCCTTTTGAGAGTTTAATGTGTCAAATACAGGTCAGGGCTTCTTACTTACCCGGCACTGGCGAGATACCCCGCAAGGTACCGAAGTATTTTTCTGGCTGGCGACCGATGAAGGGCCGGTTAAAGTTACCCTGCCTGTTCAGGAGTCTGTCGCATTCATTCCTGAAAACCAGCGTGCAGAAACACTGCGTATTCTGGCTGGCGAGCGTGGGTTTCGCCTGGCCTCTCTGACACTACGCGACTTTCAACGCCAGCCCGTGCTGGGGCTTTATTGTCAGTCACATCGTCAGTTAATGCGGCTGGAAAAAAAACTGCGTGATGAAGGTCTCCGTATTTACGAAGCCGATATTCGCCCCCCCGAACGCTATCTTATGGAGCGGTTTATTACTGCTCCGGTCTGGTTCAATGGAACTCTGCAAGGCTCGCACTATCAAGAGACACGACTGAAACCCGCCCCGGACTATCGCCCGCCGCTAAAATGGGTCTCTCTGGATATTGAAACTAATCGCCATGGTGAACTGTACTGTATTGGCCTGCAGGGCTGCGACCAACGTCAGGTTTATATGCTGGGGAACGAGCATGAGAGGATCTGCAACAGTGAACTGGACTTCTCTCTGGAATATGTTGCCAGCCGTCCGCTACTACTACAAAAACTGAATGACTGGTTTGCCCAGTATGACCCCGATATCGTGATTGGCTGGAACGTTATCCAGTTTGATTTTCGCGTATTACAGCAGATGGCAGAGCGCTATCGAGTACCGTTACGCCTGGGGCGTGAGCGCAGTGAAATCGAGTGGCGGGAGCATGGCTTTAAAAAAGGGGTATTCTTTGCTCAACTCGCCGGACGGGTGATTATCGACGGTATTGAAGCCCTGAAATCCGCCTTCTGGAGTTTCTCATCTTTCTCACTGGAAACCGTCTCCCGTGAACTACTGGGGGAAGGGAAAGCGATTGATAACCCCTGGGACAGAATGAATGAGATAGACCGACTGTTTGCTGAAGATAAACCCGCTCTGGCGAGATATAACCTTAAAGACTGTGAATTAGTGACGCGTATTTTCCATAAAACCGAGTTGATGCCGTTTTTACTGGAACGCTCCAGCGTTAATGGTTTACCCCTGGATAAACATGGCGGTTCGGTTGCGGCTTTTGGCCATCTCTATATTCCACGTATGCATCGTGCGGGATTTGTCGCTCCTGGTATAGGGGAAGTGCCCGTACAGGCTAGCCCGGGTGGTTATGTGATGGACTCTCGCCCGGGACTTTATGACTCGGTACTGGTACTGGATTATAAGAGCCTCTATCCCTCAATTATCCGTACCTTTCTTATTGATCCTGTGGGACTCGTAGAAGGGATGGCAACCCCTGATGATAAGCACTCTGTTGCCGGGTTTCTTGATGCCCGCTTCTCACGCCAGGTACACTGTTTACCTGACATTGTTGCCAGAATCTGGGAAGGACGTGACGAAGCCAAACGTCAGGGGAATAAGCCTCTTTCGCAGGCGCTAAAAATCATTATGAATGCGTTTTATGGGGTGCTCGGGACTGACGCCTGTCGCTTCTTCGATCCCCGGCTCGCCTCATCTATTACCTTAAGGGGGCATGAAATTATGCTCCAGACCAAAACCTTAATAGAAGCAAAAGGTTTTGATGTTATTTATGGTGATACCGACTCGATTTTTGTCTGGCTTAAACAAGCCGAGGATGAAGCAACAGCAAAACAGACAGGGCAGCAGCTGGTCAGCCACGTTAACCAGTGGTGGCAAACCCACCTCTGGCAGACCCAGCAACTCACCTGCGCTCTGGAGCTGGAATACGAAACCCATTATTGCCGTTTTTTAATGCCTACCACTCGTGGTACCGATCAGGGCAGTAAAAAACGTTATGCTGGTCTGGTGCAAGAAAAAGATAACCAACGTATGGTCTTTAAAGGGCTGGAAACCGTCCGCACCGACTGGACACCTTTAGCACAGACGTTCCAGAAAGAACTGTATCTGCGTATTTTTCGCAATGAGCCTTATCAGGACTATATACGAGAAACTATCCATCGTTTACTGGCCGGAGAACTGGACTCTCAGCTGGTTTACCGCAAACGGCTGCGGCGGTCACTGCATGAATATATTAAAAATGTCCCGCCTCACGTACGCGCGGCCAGGCTGGCTGATGAATATAACCAGCAACAGGGCCGCCCACTGCAATACCAGAATAAAGGTACTATACAGTATGTTATGACGCTCAACGGGCCACAGCCCATTGAATACCAGACTGCTCCACTGGACTATGAGAGCTACCTGACGCGTCAATTACAGCCGGTAGCCGAAGGAATTTTACCCTTTATTGGCGATGATTTTGCTACACTAATGACAGGACAATTAGGGTTGTTTTAAAAAAGTGGTCCCGGATAAAGCAGTCAGTGTCTCTGTAAATCTAATGATGAGCAGTAGGTGACGAATGCGCTACCATCCAGTACCATATCGCCCTTTCTTCAAATCCATAATCTAAATTTTCAATGACTGCTTGATTCAGGCGGTCGTTGTGTTTCTGCCAGTATTTATACGTCACTGAAAAAAGAGCCGAAAACTTATGCCTTTTACACTTGGTCAGCGTTGGATCAGCGATACCGAAAGCGAACTGGGACTGGGAACTGTCGTTGCGCTGGATGCGCGCATGGTCACTCTCTTATACCCGGCAACGGGTGAAAATCGTCTGTATGCCAGAAATGACTCACCGATCACCCGGGTAATGTTCAATCCGGGTGATGTCGTTACCAGTCATGACGGCTGGCAGCTCAAAGTGAATGAAGTAACCGAAGAAAAAGGCTTACTCATTTATACCGGTACTCGTCTTGATACTGGCGAAGAGCAGGTTATCCTGCGCGAAGTGTTTCTCGACAGCAAACTGGTATTCAGTAAGCCACAAGACCGTCTGTTCGCCGGACAGATTGACAGGATGGATCGTTTCGCCCTGCGTTTTCGCTCCCGCAAATATCAGAGCGAACAATCACGCCAGATCTGGAGTGGTTTGCGCGGTATGCGTACCAACCTGATCCCCCATCAGCTGAATATCGCGCGTGATGTGGGACGCCGCCATGCACCTCGTGTATTACTGGCAGATGAAGTGGGTCTGGGTAAAACAATTGAAGCCGGAATGATTATCCACCAGCAATTACTGGCGGGGAGTATCGAACGCGTACTGATTATTGTGCCAGAGACGCTTCAGCATCAATGGCTGGTCGAAATGCTGCGTCGCTTTAACCTGCGCTTTGCTCTGTTTGACGATGAGCGTTATGCCCAGGCGCAGCATGACAGTGATAATCCTTTTGAGACCGAACAGTTAATTATCTGCTCGCTCGACTTTGTACGCCGTAATAAGCAACGTCTTGAGCATCTGTGTGAAGCTGAGTGGGACTTGATGGTGGTCGATGAAGCTCATCACTTAGTGTGGAGTGAAGAAGCCCCTAGCCGTGAATATATTGCTGTAGAACAACTAGCAGAAAATATTCCTGGTGTCCTGCTGCTGACCGCCACCCCTGAGCAGCTAGGAATGGAAAGCCATTTCGCCCGTCTGCGTCTGCTCGATCCGGATCGTTTTCATGATTTTGCCCAGTTTGTTGAAGAACAGCAGCACTATCGCCCGATCGCCGATGCTGTCGCTCTGTTACTGGAAGGTGATCGCCTGAATAATGAGCAACTGAACATGATCAGCGAATTGCTGAGTGTTCAGGACGTCGAACCTTTACTGCAAGTGGCTAACAGTGACAAAGAGGGTTGCGAAGCGGCACGTAAAGAGCTGATCTCCATGCTGATGGACCGCCATGGCACCAGCCGCGTGTTATTCCGTAATACACGCAGCGGCGTTAAAGGCTTCCCGAAACGTGAATTGCATACCATTCGTCTGCCACTGCCTACGCAATATCAAACGGCAATGAAAGTTTCCGGCATTATGTCTGCCCGTAAGTCGGTAGAAGAACGTGCCCGTGACATGCTCTACCCCGAGCAGATTTACCAGGAGTTTGAAGGTGATACCGGAACCTGGTGGAACTTTGACCCCCGTGTTGAATGGCTGATGGGTCACCTGACCAGTCATCGTTCCCAAAAAGTTCTGGTTATTTGTGCCAAAGCCACCACGGCACTCCAGCTGGAGCAGGTTCTGCGTGAGCGTGAAGGTATCAGAGCCGCCGTATTCCACGAAGGCATGTCAATAATTGAACGCGACCGTGCCGCAGCCTGGTTTGCAGAAGAAGATACCGGTGCACAGGTTCTGTTATGTTCAGAAATCGGATCCGAAGGCCGCAACTTCCAGTTTGCCAGCCAATTAGTGATGTTCGACTTGCCCTTTAACCCGGACTTGTTGGAACAGCGTATTGGTCGTCTGGACCGCATAGGTCAAGAGCATGATATTCAGATTCATGTTCCTTTCCTGGAAAAAACAGCGCAGTCCGTACTGGTCGACTGGTATCACGCTGGCCTTGATGCCTTTGAGCATACCTGCCCTACCGGCCGGACTATCTATGACAGCGTCTATCCTCAACTGGTTGAGTATCTTGCCGCGCCAGAAAATACCGAAGGCTTTGATGAGCTGATAACTCAATGTCGCGAACAGCATTCCGCGCTGAAAATCCAGCTGGAACAAGGCCGCGACCGTCTGCTGGAAATCCACTCCAACGGCGGTGAAGAAGCCCAGCAACTTGCCGAGGCTATTGCTGAGCAGGATAACGACACCCAGCTGGTCACCTTCGCCTTAAACCTGTTTGATATCGTCGGTATCAACCAAGACGATCGTGGCGACAACATGGTGGTTCTGACGCCTTCAGAGCATATGCTGGTTCCTGACTTCCCGGGACTGCCAGAAGATGGCTGCACCATCACCTTTGAGCGTGATATTGCCCTGTCGCGTGAAGATGCGCAGTTTGTGACCTGGGAACATCCAATCATCCGTAATGGTCTTGATCTTATTCTTTCTGGCGATACCGGGAGCTGTGCGTTATCACTGCTGAAAAACAAAGCTCTGCCAGTGGGAACCTTATTGCTCGAACTTATCTATGTTGTTGAAGCGAAAGCGCCTAAGCAGTTACAGCTGAACCGTTTCCTGCCACCGACCCCAATACGTATGCTGGTCGACAAAAATGGCACCAACCTGGCAGGACAAGTTGAATTTGAAAGTTTTAACCGCCAGCTGAGTGCCGTCAACCGCCATACTGGCAGCAAACTGGTCAATGCAGTTCAGTCTGATGTCCATGCTATTTTGCAGCAAGCAGAAGGTAAAGTGGCTGAAGCCGCACAGGTCATTATTGATGCTGCGCGTAGCGAAGCGAATGAAAAATTAACCGCCGAACTGTCTCGCCTTGAGGCATTACGTGCAGTGAACCCTAACATTCGTGATGACGAGTTAAGTGCGATTGAAACTAATCGTCAGGAAGTAATGGCCGCGCTGAGTGAAGCAAACTGGCGCCTGGATGCCCTGCGTCTGATAGTGGTAACACACCAGTAACACGGGGTTTTCTCCAGCCAGTCATTCATGGCTGGCTGGCTGGCTGGAGAATCAAGACTCCCCTCGCGGCAATGTAACAGGAAGGATTTAAGTCAATGTTAATGGAGCCGTACTGCCCACCAACAGAGCCCTGGTTGCACATTCTTTACCAGGATGCGCATATTATGGTGGTAAATAAGCCCAGTGGGCTGTTATCAGTACCCGGGCGTCTGGATGAACATAAAGACAGTATCATGACCCGTATTCAGCGTGATTTTCCACAGGCTGAATCTGTTCATCGCCTGGATATGGCCACCAGCGGTGTAATGGTTATTGCACTGAATAAAGCCGCAGAACGTGAACTGAAACGCCAGTTCCGTGAACGTGAACCGCAGAAACAATATATCGCACGTATCTGGGGCCACCCGCAGCAAGAGGAAGGGTTAATTGACCTGCCGCTGATTTGTGACTGGCCAAACCGCCCGAAACAGAAGGTCTGTTATGAAACCGGTAAGTCAGCGCAAACTGAATACCAGGTACTGGAATGCTATCCGGATAATACCGCGCGTATTCTGTTAAAACCGATAACCGGACGTTCGCATCAGCTCCGAGTCCATCTGCAAGCTTTAGGACACCCGATTCTGGGGGACAGGTTCTATGCCACACCAGAGGCTCTGGCGCTGGCACCTCGTTTACAGTTACATGCCGGTAGTCTGACTATCACACATCCTGACTATGGCACTAGCATGACATTTAAAGCCCCGGCAAACTTTTAAACCGAACCGGTTGTCGCGCCGTATTTTAACGACTGGAGGGAAAACATTACGTTTTCCCTCCAGGCTGATTACTTAAACCCCTTAGTGGTCTTAATAAGATCGTATGCCGCCTGAATCTCCTGCGCTTTCTGCTTCGCCATCTGCATCATTTCTGGCGGTAAGCCTTTAGCAACCAGTTTATCCGGATGGTGTTCGCTCATCAGTTTACGGTAAGCGCGCTTGATGGTGGTTGGATCGTCACTGCTCTTCACTCCCAGCACATTGCAGGCATCGTCCAGTGTCGGCCCACGCTGTTGACCGAAGCCCCCTTGCGATTGCTGATACTGGCCCCCACCAAACTGCTGCCCGCCTTCCATCATGCGCAGGAACTGCTCAAACTGTCCCCGTGAGATACCGAGTTCTTCAGCAATAATGAACAACACCTTACGCTCATTCGTATGCAGTGAACCATCGGCAAAAGCAGCCTGAATCTGAATTTCCAGAAACATCCTAACTAAGTCGAAACGCCCCAAGCAAACGCCGCGAAGTTCGCGCATTTTTTCACGTAACGGGTAATCATTCTCTTTACCGACACGGAATGCCCGCTGCGCTGCGCTTCGTCCTTCACCCTGAAGCTGCATTCTGTCCATTAATGCCGAAGCGAGATGAATATCGGCTTCAGTGACCCGTCCCTTCGCCTTCGTCAGGTGCCCCATAACTTCAAATGTGGTATTAAAAAACAGATTCTGGCGCTGCTGATGATTCATAAATCCTGAGCGCTGGATGGCTCTGGCTTTATCCACCATATGACCGACAAGAAAACCTAATACAATGGCCCAGAAGCCACCGCCTGAGAATATTCCCAGGATAACACCGAGTACTTTACCCCAATACCGCATATACTCCCCAAATCGTCATGCTGTAATTCTGAATTTGCTTTATCATACCCGTCATTGATAGCAGTTGCCTAACGACATACTGCGAACATGCAGGATTAACACTAGCGCTGTGATGATGAGTGCGTTAGTCTCTGACCGTTTGCCTTCGCTAGACCCTGATGACGGAACAACGAATTAAACGTATGAAAAACCGTATTCCTACTTTACTGGCCACTTTGATTGGTACAGCGCTCTATAGCCAATATGGTATGGCTGCTGATCTCGCTTCACAGTGTATGCTAGGCGTTCCAAGCTTCAACCGCACATTGGTTGAGGGAGACACCACCAACCTTCCTGTCACGATTGAAGCTGATAACGTTACCGGCGATTATCCGAATAATGCTTTCTTTAGCGGCAATGTTGATATTCAACAGGGTAATAGCCGCCTGCAATCTGATGAAGTCCAGCTTCACCAAAAACAGCTAGCAGGACAGCCAGAACCTGTACGCACAGTAGATGCAATAGGTAACGTACGTTACGATGATAACCAGATCATTCTCAAAGGCCCTAAAGCCTGGTCGAATTTAAACACCAAGGATACTAACGTCTGGGAAGGTGATTATCAGCTGGTGGGTCGCCAGGGTCGCGGTAATGCTGATGTCATGAAGCTGCGTGGCGAAAACCGCTATACCATTCTTGAAAATGGCTCCTTTACATCCTGCCTGCCAGGTTCAAATACCTGGAGTGTCGTCGGCAGTGAAGTGATTCAGGACCGTGAAGAACAGGTCGCTGAAATCTGGAACGCGCGCTTTAAACTGGGTTCGGTACCTATCTTTTATAGCCCCTACCTCCAGTTACCTATCGGTGATAAACGTCGTTCCGGCTTTTTAATTCCTAATGCTAAGTATAGCTCAACTAACTACTTCGAATTTACGCTACCCTACTACTGGAATATCGCCCCTAACTTTGATGCCACCATCACTCCTCATTACCTGCATAAGCGGGGAGGCATTCAGTGGCAAAATGAGTTCCGCTATTTGAGTCGGGCGGGACAAGGGCTGATTGGAGTCGACTATCTGCCCGAGGACGATCAGTACAATAATGGCAATGATGTTAACTCCGGTAAAAGAGAAAAACGCTGGCTATTCTACTGGAAGCATGGCGGTGTTGTAGATCAGGTCTGGCGTTTCAATGTTGACTACACCAAAGTCAGCGATTCACGCTATTTTAATGATTTTTCTTCACAATACGGTTCCAGCACCGATGGCTATGCGACACAAAAATTCAGTGCCGGCTATGCCAGTCAGAACTTTACTGCAACGCTTTCAGCTAAACAGTTCCAGGTTTTTGCTGACCAGGTTGGCAGTACCACGAGTTCCTATCGTGCCGAACCGCAGTTAGACATCAATTACTATAAGAATAATGTCGGTCCATTTGATACTCATGTTTATGGTCAGGCAGTGAAATTCACCAACGTGAATGACAACATGCCAGAAGCGACTCGTTTACACCTGGAGCCGACCATTAATTTACCATTATCTAACGGCTGGGCTAGCCTGAATACTGAAGCCAAGCTAATGGTGACGCATTATCAGCAGGATAATTTAGAAAACTATCGTAACTATACCAGTCAGCTTTATCAGGCTAATCAGTCAAATTCTGCCTATAAAGAGCTTTATAATAGCGCCAATAGTCTGTCATCAACGGTCACCCGGACCATGCCGCAGTTCAAGGTTGACGGAAAGCTTATCTTTGATCGTAATATGGAAAGTGCTGCCGGCTGGACACAGACATTAGAGCCTCGTGCACAATATTTGTATGTGCCGTATCACAATCAGAGCAATATCAATAACTACGACTCAGCGTTATTACAATCTGACTATAACGGGCTGTTCCATGACCGGAGCTACGGTGGTTTGGATCGTATAGCTTCCGCCAATCAAGTGACCACCGGTGTAACTTCCCGCGTCTATGATGATACTTCGATTGAACGTTTTAACATTTCAGTGGGTCAAATTTACTTCTTCAATCAATCCCGGACCGGTGATGATAATATCAACTGGGAAAGAGACAAAAGAACGGGTTCGATGATCTGGGCTGGTGATACCTACTGGCGTATGACAGACCATTGGGGCCTGCGTGGGGGTTTAGAGTATGATGCGCGTCTGACAAACCTCGCAACCGGGAATATGGCGATAGAGTATCGTCGTGATGCCGACAGGCTGGCGCAGCTGACTTATCGCTATGCCAGTCCTGAATATATTCAGGCAACGCTACCTTCGTTCTCTAATGCCAGGCAGTACAAGGAAGGAATTGCACAGGTGGGCACCGTCGCCAGCTGGCCATTCGCCGATCGCTGGGCAGTAGTCGGGGCATATTACTTCGATACCAATACCCGGCAAACGGCCAATACTATGCTCGGTGTACAGTATAGCTCTTGCTGTTATGCCATTCGTATTGGCGCTGAACGTAAAATCAACGGTTGGCAAAATAATCAAAGTCAGTACGATAATGTATTCGGCTTTAACATTGAGTTACGTGGCCTGAGTTCTAATTACGGTCTGGGTACTCAGCAAATGCTGCGTTCTAACATTCTACCGTACCAAAGCTCGCTGTAATTCGCTTTGACTGAAAACGTAATCCGCTTTGCGGCTAAGTAAAATGGAAAAAGTATGAAGAACTGGAGAACCCTGTTTCTCAGCATTGCCCTGGTGACCAATGCAACCTTCGCAGCGCCGCAGGTTGTTGATAAAGTTGCCGCAGTGGTCAATAACGGCGTTGTGCTGGAAAGTGATGTCAATGGTCTGATGCAGTCAGTAAAAATGAATGCACAGGAAGCGCGTCAGCAGCTTCCTGATGATGCCACCCTTCGCCATCAGATCCTTGAACGTCTGATTATGGACGAGCTGATTCTGCAAATGGCCCAAAAAATGGGGGCTACAGTGACTGACGAAGAGCTGGGCCAGGCTATCACCAATATTGCCCTGCAAAATAATATGACCGTGGATCAACTTCGTGATCGTCTGGCTCAGGATGGCATCAGCTATAACAGCTACCTGAACCAAATCCGTAAGGAAATGATGATTTCAGAAGTGCGTAACAACGAAATCCGTCGTCGTATCACTATTCTGCCGCAAGAAGTCGACTCTCTGGCACAACAAATCGGCAATCAAAATGACAGCAGTACTGAACTGAACTTAAGTCATATCTTGATTCCGCTGCCAGAAAACCCAACCTCAGCACAGGCAGATGAAGCTGAGAAACAAGCATCATCTGTGGCAATGCAAGCACATAATGGTGCCGATTTTGGTAAGCTTGCCATCAGTTATTCAGCCGATCAGCAAGCTCTGAATGGTGGACAGATGGGCTGGGGACGTATTCAGGAACTGCCTTCTCTCTTTGCCCAGGAATTAAGCACGGCGAAAAAAGGCGATGTTATCGGTCCTGTCCGTTCTGGTGTTGGTTTCCACATTTTAAAAGTGAACGATTTACGCGGCCAGACACAAAATATCTCCGTAACGGAAATGAAGGCTCGTCATATTTTACTGAAACCTTCACCGGTTCTGACTGATGCTCAGGCACGCCAGAAACTGGAACAAATCTCTGCAGATATCAAGGCGGGTACGACAACCTTTGCTGATGCGGCTAAATCGTTCTCTGACGATCCGGGCACCGCTAACCAAGGCGGCGACCTGGGCTGGTCGACTCCAGATATTTACGATCCGGCGTTCCATAATGCGTTGCTGAACCTGGATAAAGGTCAAATTAGTGGCCCAGTGCATTCCTCTTTTGGCTGGCATTTAATTGAGTTGCAGGATACGCGTAACGTCGACAGAACCGATGCGGCACAAAAAGACAGAGCCTACCGTATGTTGATGAACCGCAAAATGTCCGAAGAAGGTCAAAGCTGGATGCAAGAACAACGTGCTGGTGCGTACGTGAAAATTATCGGCGATAATGAATAATATTTCACGCGTGGTTATCACTCCCGGCGAACCCGCCGGGATTGGTCCTGACTTGGTCGTCGCCCTCGCGCAACGCAACTGGCCGGTTGAGCTAGTCGTCTGCGCAAGCCCAGAGCTACTGCTCGAACGTGCAGCCCTGTTAGGTCTTCCTCTTAGTTTAACGCCGCTGGCAACAGATAAACCTGCCATTGCTCAGCGTGCCGGACATCTCACAATATTGCCCGTTGCTCTACCTGAGCCCGTCATTCCAGGTCAGCTTAATGCGGCAAACAGTGCCTATGTGGTCGAGACCCTCGCCCGCGCCTGTGATGGCTGCCTGAGTGGTGAATTTGCCGCGTTAATTACCGGCCCGGTACATAAGGGTATTATTAACGACGCAGGTATTCCGTTTATCGGCCATACTGAGTTCTTTGAAGAACGCTCACAGTGCGAAAAAGTCGTGATGATGCTGGCAACAGAAGAGCTACGGGTAGCTTTAGTGACCACTCATCTGCCGCTAAAAGCAATTTCTGATGCAATTACGCCAGATTTGCTACGCCAGATTGTCACCATCCTGTATCATGACCTGCAAACCAAGTTTGGTATTGCCCAGCCGCACATTCTGGTTTGTGGTTTGAACCCACACGCGGGTGAAGGCGGACATATGGGCACCGAAGAGATAGACACTATCAAACCGGTGCTGGATGCACTGCGCCAGCAAGGAATGAATCTTTCAGGTCCGCTCCCGGCAGATACCCTATTCCAACCTAAATATCTCGACAACGCCGATGCTGTTCTGGCGATGTACCATGATCAAGGTTTACCGGTATTGAAATATCAAGGCTTTGGTCGAGCGGTAAATATTACCCTGGGCTTACCTTTTATCCGTACTTCTGTTGACCATGGAACTGCCCTTGAACTGGCAGGATTGGGTAAAGCAGAGATCGGCAGTTTTATTACGGCGCTTAATCTCGCCATTACAATGATTACTAATAGTCGATGAATACTCGAGTTCACCAGGGTCACCTTGCCCGCAAACGTTTTGGACAAAACTTTCTTAACGATCATTTTGTTATCGACAGTATTGTCTCTGCAATAAATCCACTTCCCGGACAAGCGATGGTTGAAATCGGTCCGGGCCTCGGGGCATTAACTGAACCCGTTGGTGAGCGTATGGATAAAATGACCGTGATTGAGCTTGATCGCGATCTGGCTGCACGCTTACAAACCCACCCTTTCCTTGCCCCTAAATTAACTATTTATCAGCAAGATGCGATGACGATCGATTTTGCCGAGTTACGCGACAAAATGGGGCAACCATTACGTGTTTTTGGTAATTTACCCTATAACATCTCTACTCCTTTGATGTTCCATCTCTTCAGCTATACTGATGCTATTGCAGACATGCACTTTATGCTGCAAAAAGAAGTGGTCAATCGTCTGGTTGCCGGCCCAAACAGCAAAGCTTATGGTCGCCTTTCCGTTATGGCGCAGTATTACTGTAATGTCATTCCTGTGCTGGAAGTCCCACCAACTGCGTTTACACCAGCACCTAAAGTTGACTCAGCCGTGGTTCGTTTGGTACCACATGAAGTTCTGCCGCACCCAGTGAAAGAATTACGCATGCTCAGTCGAGTCACCACTGAAGCATTTAATAAGCGTCGCAAAACTATCCGTAATAGTCTTAGCAATATGTTTAGTGCTGAGATTCTGGAAGAGCTGGGTATCGACCCGGCGCTGCGTGCGGAAAATATCACTGTTGCACAGTACTGCCAACTGGCAAACTATCTGTCTGACAACCCGCAAAAACCGCTGGAGAGTTAACCCATGCTTAATTCGCCCCGTGTATGTGTCCAGGTACAAAGTGTTTATATCGAAGCGCAGTCCTCACCAGAGCAGGAACGTTTCGTCTTTTCCTATACCGTCACTATCCGTAATCTGGGGCGAACAGCAGTGCAGCTTCTCGGCCGTTACTGGTTAATTACTAATGGTAATGGCCGTGAAACTCAGGTTCAGGGTGAAGGTGTCGTCGGTGTTCAACCGCTTATCGAGCCCGGCAATGAGTATCAGTATACCAGTGGCGCGATTATCGAAACCCCGCTGGGCACTATGGAAGGACATTATCAAATGGTTGATGCCGAGGGTAATGATTTCCGCGTTGCCATTCCAGTCTTTCGCTTAGCCATACCTTCATTCATTCATTGATACCATGTCTACATATATTATTGGTGACGTTCATGGCTGCTTTCATGAACTGACAGCATTATTAAAGCAGGTCGAATTCTCTCCTGAAAAAGACACCCTGTGGCTAACCGGTGACTTGGTTGCCCGTGGTCCAGATTCACTGGCGGTACTGCGTTATGTGCGTAGTCTGGGTGAGTGTGTACGTATGGTGCTGGGAAACCACGACCTGCATCTACTGGCGGTCTATGCTGGTATTAGTCGCAATAAACCCAAAGACAAGCTCACACCGTTGCTTGAAGCTGAAGATGCCGACAGTTTAATTAACTGGTTACGTCGTCAGCCATTACTACAGATTGATGAAGAGAAAAAACTGGTGATGGCTCATGCGGGCATTACGCCACAATGGACACTCGAAACAGCACAGACTTGTGCCCGGGATGTCGAGGCGTTATTAGCCAGCGATAGTTATCCTTTGTTCCTTGACGCAATGTATGGTGACTTACCGAACAGTTGGTCCACCTGTCTCAGCGGTCTTGCTCGCCTGCGTTTTATTACCAATGCCTTTACCCGGATGCGTTACTGCTTCCCTAACGGGCAGCTGGATATGTCCGTGAAAGAAGCACCGGAACATGTCCCAGCTCCACTCAAACCCTGGTTTGCTGTTCAGGGTAAACTTCCTGAGGACTACTCCATTATTTTTGGACACTGGGCATCACTGGAAGGAAACGGTGCACCGCCGGGGATTTATGCCCTGGACACAGGTTGCTGCTGGGGGGGCGATTTGACCTGTTTACGCTGGGAAGATAAAGCTTATTTCACTCAGCCGCAAATTAAACCGGTGCAAACAGACATCAGTTAATAGAAGTATTCCAGTGATGCTAATAACGTATCTTGGAAAAGAGCGATAATAAGGTGGGGGGGGAAATGCAGATGCTCACCCCCATATTACTAACGACGTTCTAAGATTTCAAAACAGTAGCCGTGCGAGTTGTTGTCATCAGCATCGTGGAATTCGCTAAAGGTTGACTGCCACTCATCTGGGGAGTAATCCGGGAAATGGGTATCACCTTCAACTTCAGCATCAATATGCGTCAGATACAGGCGCTGAGCCAGCGGTAAAAACTGCTCATAAATACTCCCACCACCAATCACCACGATTTCTTCAGCATCACCACAAGCAGCAATAGCCTCTTCCAGCGAAGAAACCCATTCAACACGTGAGTCATCACCTGGTTTACTGCTCATGACAATGTTTTTACGGCCAGGCAGCGGACGTCCAATGGACTCCCACGTCAGTCGTCCCATAATCACAGGTTTATTCAAGGTAGTACGTTTAAACCAAGCCAGATCGGCCGGTATATTCCATGGCATAGCGTTTTCCATGCCAATAACACGATCTACTGCCAGTGCAGCAATCAGACTGATCATCTTTGTTATCCAAGTCTTGAAGGGGAAAAATTTTCGTCACTATACGGAAAGCGCAATACTTCGTCGATAGGGTCAGGCGGCACAATGAACATTTTTTTATCGTCATCTTCGTTATGCTCCCTAACCTTAACGCTTATTGATAAAAAAAACACATTGAATTTACATTTAATTTTAACGACCACAATTTTATTTAATTCAGTACAAATCTGTATTTTACTCGGCATCGAGCAGGGGGCCTGTCACGCCAGCATCCGGTTTTGGGATATCCATTTTCCCGGGGAAGATGCGTCCTGAGGTTATTCCCTGCTGCATCTTTGTTTTACATCCCCACTGACTGCCGTGTCGATTTCAGCACCACATAGCGGCTCTGGCGAATACTGTTCGCTACCCTAATCTGTGGCGGCTATTATTTACTCTTGTGCATCATTAATCAACATCGAGTATCCGTATCCTAATTGCGGTTAACACCCTTGCCGTTCAGCTAACACTTCCCCTTACCGACTTTATCTGCGACTTCCCACCCGGTCAAACCGGCTGCGCTTACGCGCAATGCGCCATGCACGGCGCAGCAATAAAAAAGCTCACCGAAGTGAGCTTTAAGCATCTGGCAGACTTATCTGTCAAGGAAGACTCGGAGCATGCCGGGCCAGCATCTTATCGATTACTGATTGATCAGCGCATGCATTTCCTGGACTGAAATGACTTTTTCGGTCGCATCTGCGTTCAGTGCCATCGCCGTAGCAAAGCCACCATTTAGCGTCGTGTCATAATGCACTTTATATTGCAGCGCACTACGCCGGATCAGTTTTGAGTCCTCAATAGCCTGACGACCTGCGGTGGTATTGATGATGTAGGTATACTCCCCATTCTTGATCCTGTCCTGAATGTGTGGGCGACCTTCATGCACCTTGTTCACCAGACGTGGATTAATACCAGCTTCACCCAGCACCACGGCAGTACCGTGTGTCGCATCCAGCTCAAAGCCTTGTTTCAGTAATTTAGCAGCCAGGTCAACGACTCGCTCTTTATCACCTTCACGTACTGAAAGCAGCGCACGACCCGGTTTACGCATCGTTGAATGGCTACCCAGCATCGCTTTAGCGAAGGCTTCAGCGAAAGTACGTCCCACACCCATGACTTCACCCGTAGAGCGCATTTCAGGCCCTAACAGGGGATCAACTCCCGGGAATTTATTGAACGGTAACACCACTTCTTTAACTGAGTAGTATGGTGGGATTATTTCTTTAGTTATCCCCTGCTCTACCAGCGTCTGACCGACCATCACACGAGCAGCAACTTTCGCCAGTGGCGTTCCTGTCGCTTTAGAAACGAAGGGTATCGTACGTGCAGCACGTGGGTTCACTTCAATCAGATACACTTCATTATCTTTGACAGCAAACTGAACGTTCATCAGACCACGAACCTGCAACTCGAATGCCAGTTTCTGTACCTGCTGGCGCATGACGTCCTGGATCTTCTGGTTCAGAGTGTAAGCTGGCAATGAACAGGCTGAGTCACCGGAGTGTACACCCGCTTGTTCAATATGCTCCATGATCCCGCCGATCAGTACCGTTTCACCGTCACAAATCGCATCCACATCCACTTCAACCGCATCGTCCAGGAAACGATCCAGTAATACTGGAGCATCATTTGAGACACTGACTGCTGCATGGAAATAACGACGTAAATCCACTTCATCGTAGACGATTTCCATTCCACGTCCGCCAAGTACATAGGAAGGACGTACCACTAATGGATAGCCAATCTGTGCCGCTTTCTCGACTGCCTGATCGATGGTCGTTACCGTAGCATTAGCCGGTTGTTTTAACTTCAGACGTTCAACTGCATGCTGGAAACGCTCACGATCTTCTGCTCTGTCAATAGCATCCGGGCTAGTACCAATAATCGGTACCCCTGCGGCTTCAAGGGCTCGAGCCAGTTTCAGTGGTGTCTGACCGCCATACTGAACAATCACCCCTTTAGGTTTTTCGATACGCACGATTTCCAGCACATCTTCAAACGTGACTGGCTCAAAATAGAGGCGATCGGAGATATCATAGTCAGTTGAGACCGTTTCAGGGTTACAGTTCACCATAATGGTTTCATAACCATCTTCACGTAGTGCCAGTGAAGCATGCACACAGCAGTAGTCGAACTCGATACCCTGACCGATACGGTTTGGTCCACCGCCCAGAACCATGATTTTGTCTTTATCATGGTTAGGATTCGCTTCGCACTCTTCCTCATAGGTGGAGTACATATAAGCAGTATCAGTGGCAAATTCTGCCGCACAAGTATCAACACGTTTGTAAACCGGGTGCAGGTTATACTGTTCACGCAGTTTACGAATTTCTGTCTCACGCACACCGGCAAGCTTAGCGAGACGTGCATCCGCAAAGCCTTTACGCTTCAGCATGCGCAGGAACTCATAGCTCAGACCAGTGATACCCACTTCGGCAACCTGCTCTTCCAGACGAACCAATTCTTCGATTTGCACCAAGAACCAGCGATCGATACTGGTCAGGTTAAACACACCGTCCACTGACAGGCCTGCACGGAAAGCATCGGCTACATACCAGATACGCTCAGCACCGGCATCTTTCAGCTCACGACGGATCTTGCTCAATGCTTCTGGATCGTCAAGATTCACTTTAGGATCAAAGCCCATCACGCCCACTTCAAGACCGCGCAGTGCTTTCTGCAGTGATTCTTGCTGAGTACGACCAATCGCCATGACTTCACCGACAGATTTCATCTGCGTGGTCAGACGGTCATTTGCTCCAACAAACTTTTCGAAGTTAAAGCGTGGAATTTTGGTCACGACATAGTCGATAGAAGGTTCAAAAGAAGCCGGAGTACGTCCACCGGTAATATCGTTCATCAGCTCATCGAGGGTGTAACCCACTGCCAGCTTAGCGGCAACTTTAGCAATCGGGAAACCGGTCGCTTTAGAAGCCAGAGCGGAAGACCGAGAAACACGCGGGTTCATCTCGATAATAATCAAACGACCATTTTTTGGGTTCACGGCAAACTGTACGTTTGAACCACCAGTCTCGACGCCGATTTCACGCAGTACCGCCATCGAGGCGTTACGCATGATTTGATACTCTTTATCTGTCAAAGTCTGGGCTGGAGCAACGGTAATGGAGTCACCGGTATGGATCCCCATTGGGTCAAAGTTCTCGATAGAACAGACGATGATGCAGTTGTCGTTCTTATCGCGAACCACTTCCATTTCATACTCTTTCCAGCCAATCAGCGACTCATCGATAAGCAGCTCGTTGGTAGGGGAAAGATCGAGGCCACGTTCGCAGATTTCTTCAAATTCTTCACGATTATAAGCAATACCGCCGCCGCTGCCGCCCATGGTGAAAGAAGGACGAATAATGCACGGATAACCTAAGTCTGCGACGATAGCGAATGCTTCTTCCATATTATGAGCGATGCCAGAACGTGCGGTATCGAGACCAATCTTCTTCATGGCGATATCGAAACGGCGACGGTCTTCTGCTTTATCAATGGCATCTGCAGTAGCACCAATCATGGTGACACCAAACTCTTTCAGTACGCCCTGACGTTCCAATTCCAGCGCACAGTTCAGTGCAGTCTGGCCACCCATGGTTGGCAAGACTGCATCCGGGCGTTCTTTTTCGATAATTTTACGAACAACTTCCCAGTGAATAGGCTCGATATAGGTGGCATCTGCCATTTCAGGGTCAGTCATGATGGTCGCAGGGTTAGAGTTGACCAGAATGACGCGATAGCCTTCTTCGCGCAGGGCTTTACAAGCTTGAGCCCCTGAGTAGTCGAACTCACATGCCTGCCCGATAACAATCGGACCAGCGCCGAGGATCAGGATGCTTTTTATATCTGTACGTTTTGGCATTTTTTAAGCTCCTGATTATTTGGCTGTAGCACGATAGTGCTTAATCAAATCAATAAAGTGGTCAAACAGCGGCGCTGCATCATGCGGGCCTGGGCTCGCTTCAGGGTGTCCCTGGAAACTAAAAGCTGCTTTATCAGTACGATGGATCCCTTGCAAAGTACCGTCGAATAGAGATTTATGCGTGACACGCAAATTTGCTGGAAGAGTCGCTTCATCAACAGCAAAACCATGGTTCTGTGCCGTTATCATGACGCAGTCACGGTCGAGATCTTTGACCGGATGGTTTCCACCGTGGTGACCAAATTTCATTTTCACCGTTTTGGCGCCACTTGCCAAAGCTAGCAGCTGATGACCGAGACAGATACCAAATACCGGAACATCCGTTTCCAGCAGGCTGGTAATAGCACTGATGGCGTAGTCACAAGGCGCCGGATCACCGGGTCCGTTAGACAGGAAAACACCGTCTGGTTCCAGTTTAAGAACCTCTTGTGCAGAAGTCTGTGCAGGAACGACCGTCAAGCGACAGCCTCTGTCCACCAGCATACGCAGAATATTGCGTTTCACGCCGTAGTCATAAGCCACGACATGGTAAGGGAGTTTAGTTTCAGGAGTCGCTTCTGGCAGCGAGGTCGCCAGAGTCCAGCTGCCTTGCTGCCAGCTATAGACTTCTTGCGTCGTGACTTCTTTCGCAAGATCCATGCCGTTAAGACCAGGGAAGGCTTTCGCTTTTTCTAACGCTTGTGCGGCATCCAGGTTATCACCCACGATAATGCAGCCATTCTGGGCACCCTTCTCGCGCAGCAGACGTGTCAGTTTACGGGTATCGATATCGGCTATCGCCACAATGTTATGACGCTTCAGATAAGAAGAGAGATCTTCTGTATTACGGAAGTTACTGGCAATCAACGGCAGGTCACGAATTATCAGGCCTTGAACATGTACCTGAGAGGATTCTGCATCAGCTTCGTTAGTACCAACATTACCAATATGGGGATAAGTAAGAGTGACAATCTGGCGGGAGTAGGAAGGGTCTGTGAGGATTTCTTGATAACCGGTTAAAGAGGTGTTGAAAACGACTTCCCCCACTGCCGTACCTGATGCCCCAATGGCCCGACCGTGGAATTCGGTTCCGTCTTCCAGAACCAATAGCGCTGACTTAATCAAAACGTCCTCCAGGAATAATAATTCATTTTATCCGCATATTAATTCAATACTAAGATCGAAATCAATCGCAAAAAACGTCTGCCCGCAGGATTTTTGGCAAACGGCGGCATTCTAGAGATAAGACAGAAAAAAGTCTACTCTATCCTGGACTTTTCGTTGATATTTACCATCCTGACTAACAAAACAATCACTAGCACTCAAAAGACTCAGACAACTCAGGAAAGTAATCGGTTGCCAGCAATATTGATTGGATAAAAGAACATCAAGGTCAGGAAATGGACAATATTGATATATTTCTTCATGAAACAGCCAAAATTAATGGTTAAAACACGTTTTATGCGCTCAATACACAAAAATAACACCCAACACCTTAAAATTAACAACAAAAAAATGGGTGATACAATATCACCCATTAAATCATAAAGTTACATTTAACATTTCAGTGAAAACTGAAATAAATACACTATATAGCATCCAAACCAAGGACATCTTTGATGTCAAACAGACCTTTTTTATGGCCTTTCAACCACAATGCAGACCGAATAGCGCCATTTGCAAAAGTCATACGATTTGAAGCTTTATGGGTGATTTCAATACGCTCACCCAAATCAGCAAACATCGCCGTATGCTCCCCGATAATGTCTCCGGCACGAATAGTCGCAAAACCAATAGTCCCCGGTACGCGTTCACCGGTATCACCTTCACGCGTATAAACCGCACAGTCTTTCAGGCTCTTACCCAGGGCCTTGGCGATGGTTTCTCCCATAGCGAGGGCAGTACCAGAGGGTGCATCAACTTTATAGCGATGGTGGGCTTCAATAATTTCAATATCGGTGTCTTCACCAATCACTTTGGCTGCGTTTTCCAGCAGCTTCATCATCACATTCACACCGACACTAAAGTTGGCAGCAAAAACAATAGGGATCTCTTTTGCAGCATCGGCAATAGCCTGTTTACCTGCATCGTCAAAGCCAGTGGTGCCAATGACCATACCTTTACCGTGCTTACGGCAGAAGTCCAGATGCGCGAGGGTGCCTTCCGGGCGAGTAAAATCAATAAGAATATCAAAGTCATCAGCAACCGCATCGAGACTGTCATGAATCACTGTATTAACCGTGCCGGTACCGGCGAGCTCTCCGGCATCACTGCCTACCAGAGAAGAACCAGGACGTTCAAGAGCGGCACCCAGCTGGGTACCTTCCCGCTGTAAGGTTGCCTGAATCAGCTGACGCCCCATACGTCCACCCGCTCCTGCTATGGCTACTCGAATTTTTGCATCTTGCATATCTGTACTCTTTTTTATAATTGGCAAAGAAAACATCTGTTCAGGGTAACCAGCTTAAGCCTGAGCTGCCAACCGAAAACAATAATAATTAGAATTTACTGTCAGCCGATGTCTATTATAAATCTCGCTTAAACTCGTACAGCTCGCTTTCAAGGAGCCAGTGCCAGAGCCTCAGTTACCCATTGCTGAAAGCCAATGACATCAATCTCTAAAGCCACTTCAGCATTGGCTGGTTTTCCTAGTCGCTGCTCAATATCGACCACGGTCATACCACTGGTGTATTCACCTTGAGTTTCAACCGCCACAAAGCACGACTGAGTGCGAAACAATTCTGGCTTCACTAAAAAGGCGATGGCGGTTAAATCGTGCATCCGCAGCCCAGTCTCCATGCTGCCACTGCGGTAGTGGCTAAAAATAGCGTGCAGCATATCTCCAGTACGGCTCAGCCCTGGCAAGGTGGCCAAATACTCAGGGGTCAGTATGGCATGGTTGGTCACATCCAACCCGCACATTACAATATCCAGCCCGCTATTAAAGACATGTGCTGCCGCTTCGGGATCGACTGCAATATTAAATTCGGCATTCGGCGTGAGGTTACCTCTTCCTGATGAACCGCCCATCATCACGATACGCTTAATATGTGTTTTACATTCAGGATATTGGGCTAGCAACATAGCGATATTGGTCAAAGGACCGATAGTGACGAGGGTAATGGGTTCGTCACTGGCGAGTAAACAGTCATAGATAGCCAGAAAGGCAGGTTTATCAATGGCGCGACGATCAGCCGGAGCAAAGCGATACCCCGCCATACCGGACTCACCATGAACCGTAGAAGCATCTCGTGGTAGACGTAACAGCGGGGCGGCAGCACCGCGCGCAACGGGAACAGACTGTTGCCAGAACGTCATTAATTGCAGGGCATTACGGGTGGTTTTTTCTACCGAAACATTACCGGATACAGTACTGATCAGTTTCACGTCAAGCTGCGGGGAAAAAAGGGCTGCGGCGATAGCCATCGCATCGTCGATACCCGGATCAGTATCAATAATTATAGGAAGCTTGTTCATACTGTTCTCCAAAAAAAATGCCAGCTGATTTTCATCAACTGGCATCGTCTCATAATGTGTCGTTTACCACGTTAGTCGACTTCACGAACATCGACACGTAACTCTCGCGGAACTTCAAAAACAATATTTTCTTCACGACCAATCAGTTCACGCGCTTCTTCCCCGCCAAGCGAACGCAAGCGTGCAATCACGTTCTGCACCAGAATATCCGGTGCTGAAGCCCCTGCAGTAACGCCGACACAACGAGCATTCTTCAGCCAGGCCTCCTGAATATCTGTTGCATCGTCAATTAAATAGGCGTCTTTGCCCATCCGCTGAGCCAGCTCTGCAAGACGGTTAGAGTTAGACGAGTTTTTCGAACCCACCACCAGCACCACGTCGGCCTCACTCGCCAGCGCACGAACGGCTTCCTGACGGTTAGTCGTGGCATAGCAAATATCGTCTTTACGCGGACCTGTGATTTCCGGGAATCGCTGACGTAGAGCGTTAATCACATCCGACGTATCATCAACCGACAGGGTTGTCTGAGTCATAAAGGAGAGATTGCTGGCGTCTTTAACATCAAGCGTCCAGACATCATCGGGCGACTCGACCAGATACATTCCCCCTTTCGGGTTACTGTATTGTCCCATCGTGCCTTCAACTTCCGGGTGTCCGGCATGACCAATAAGAATAGATTCTTCACCACGGCGGCTGGCGCGCGCCACTTCCATATGCACTTTGGTTACCAGCGGACAGGTCGCATCGAATACCGTCAATTCACGAGATTTCGCTTCATTGCGTACTGCCTGAGAAACACCATGGGCAGAGAAAATCAAGATAGCACCATCGGGTACTTCACTGATTTGCTCAATAAAAATTGCTCCACGTTCACACAAGCTATCAACGACGTAGCGGTTATGTACCACTTCGTGGCGCACATAAATAGGTGCACCATAGAGTTGCAGCGCATTCTCAACAATGCTGATAGCGCGGTCGACCCCAGCACAAAAACCTCTGGGATTAGCCAACAGGATCTGCATTTACGCCTCCAGTACTGGTGAAACTTCCAGTACTTCAATGTCAAAGTGAATAGTCTGTCCGGCCAGAGGATGATTAAAGTCCACAGTGATAGAATCACCGTTCACTTCACGCACCACTCCCGGCATTTCGCTACCATCCATAGCAGTAAACAACATTATAGCCCCAGGTACAGGTTCACCCGCCTCCGCAAATTCACGGCGAGAAAAATACTGGATCATGTCCGGACTCGGGATACCAAATGCGGCTTCAGGAGCAAGAAAGAAAGATTTTTTCTCCCCCGCTGTCAAACCTATCAGTTCTGCTTCCAGCCCGGGAGACAGACTGGTGTCTCCCAGTTGGAACAGTGCAGGCTTACCGCTATTACGCGTAGACTCAGCAACCGATCCATCTTCCAGTTTAAGAATAAAATGAACCAGAACTGCGCTATTTTGTTGTACAGAGTCAGCCATGAATTACCTTTTTTGCTCTACGGACTTTTTAGAGGGGATAATGAACCCTTCCAGAACGATAAGCGCCGCACCGATACAGATAGCCGTATCGGCAAGATTGAAGGTGGCAAAATGCCAGTTACCGACATAAAAATCTATCATATCGACCACAAAGCCGTGCCAGAGTCGGTCGAATAAATTGCCCAGTGCTCCGCCAATAATCAGCGCATAAGCAATATTATTGAGCTTATGGCTGGCTTTTTCACGGTACATCATTACCACCAGCACCACACAGATGCCAATCGCAATACCGGCGAAGAGCCAGCGCTGCCAGCCCTCTTTATCCGCAAGGAAACTAAACGCAGCACCATAGTTGCGGGCATAGTGCAGATTAAGCGACGGGAACAGCGGTAAGGTTTCCCCCAGCATAAAATGCTGGAGGACCAGAAACTTACTGCCCAAGTCGATAGCAAGTACTGCTACTGCCAGCCATAGCCAGCGCAACCCGGTAGAGAGTAAAGGTTTCATCAGGCAAACTTACGCTGTTCGCCAGCACCCGCGACATTGGTGACGCAGCGGCCACAAACTTCTGCGTGCTCCGCGACCTGCCCAATATCCGTGGTGTAATGCCAGCAACGTGGACATTTATCACCGCTCGCTTTACGCAGCGCCACTTTCAGCCCTTTCAGGATCTCACTTTGCTGTGCCTCTGTTCCGGCTAAGGCATAATCTTCAACAATTGCCTCAGAGGTCAGTAATACAAAACGAAGTTCGTCGCCAAGGCTGTTCAGTTTAGCGGCCAGTTCAGCGTCAACATACAGCGTGACTGCGGCTTCCAGAGAACCACCGAGTACTTTATCAGCACGCGCCTGTTCAATGACTTTGTTTACTTCACCACGAACAGTCAGCAAGGTATCCCAGAAGTCATTACCCATTTTTTCATCTGCTTCAAGACCAAACAGCCCTTCATACCATTCGCCGGTGAAGACATATTGAGCCTGTTCACCTGGCAGGTAGTTCCAGACCTCATCGGCGGTAAAGGACATGATAGGTGCCATCCAGCGTACCAGTGCCTGAGCGATATGGTACAACGCTGTCTGGCAGCTACGGCGGGCCACACTGTCAGGCTTCGCGGTATACTGGCGGTCTTTAATGATGTCGAGGTAGAACGATCCCATTTCGACTGAACAGAAGCGCATCATACGCTGTACGACTTCATGGAAGTCATAGCTCTCATAAGAGGCCAGGATATCCGCCTGAGCTTCTTGCGCACAACCGACTGCCCAGCGATCCAGCACCACCATATCTTCCGGTTTGACACTGTCAGTGGCCGGATTAAAACCATTCAGGTTAGCCAGCAAGAAACGCGCCGTGTTACGGATACGACGATAAGCATCAGCGGAACGCTTAAGGATCTCATCAGAAACCGCTATTTCACCGGTATAGTCGGTGGAAGCAACCCAGAGACGTAAAATATCCGCCCCCAGTTTATTCATCACATCTTGTGGAGCGATAGTATTGCCGATGGATTTGGACATTTTGCGTCCCTGACCATCCACAGTAAAGCCGTGGGTCAGAACCTGACGATAAGGTGCTTTACCTTTCATCGCGGTGGAAATCATCAGCGATGACATAAACCAGCCGCGGTGTTGATCGGAACCTTCCAGATACATATCAGCAGCATTTTCGCCGAATTCTGGACGGACATCAACCACAGAAGAACTGGTTGATCCTGAGTCAAACCAGACGTCCAGGGTATCAGGCACTTTGACATAGTCGGCGGCTTCATCACCTAACAGGTCACGAGGGTCAAGATCCCACCATGCCTGAATACCGTCTTGCTCGACACGCTTAGCCACTTCTTCCATCAGTTCCAGCGCACGCGGATGCAGCTCTTCGGTATCTTTATGAACAAACAGCGACATAGGAACGCCCCAGGTACGCTGACGAGAGATACACCAGTCTGGACGATTCGCTACCATTGACTCAATACGAGCCTGGCCCCAGTCAGGGATCCACTGAACACTTTTGATCTCTTCCAGTGATTGCTCACGCAGCCCTTTCTGATCCATGCTGATAAACCATTGTGGCGTTGCACGGAAGATGATCGGGGTTTTGTGACGCCAGCAATGCGGGTAACTATGGCGCAGTTTTTCAAGATGCAGTAATTTGCCGTTGTCTTGTAACAGCTTAACAATCAGATCATTGGCCTTAAAGACCATCACACCGTCAAGACCTGGGAAAGTCCCCGGCAGGTAGCAGCCATTTGGCCCTACAGGGTTAGCAATTTCCAGACCGTATTTCTGGGAGATAACATAGTCATCCGGACCGTGACCACCAGCGGTATGAACTGCACCCGTACCGGCATCCAGCGTGACGTGATCGGCAAGAATGGCTGGAACATCGAAATCCATAAACGGATGTTTGAAACGCATTAACTCCAGTGCTTCGCCTTTCACTGAGCCCAGTACCTGGTAGTCAGTGATTGCCGCACGTTTCATTACGCTATCGACCAGCTCAGTGGCGAGGATCAGTGCCTGACCTTCAATCTGTACCAGCGCATAGTCAAAATCAGCCGCCAGCGAGATAGCGCGGTTAGAAGGCAATGTCCATGGTGTCGTAGTCCAGATAAGCAGTGACACTGGGCCATTGACTTGATCGACACCAAATTTTGCCGCTACGGCCTGTGGATCAACAGCATTAAATAACACGTCAATGGATGGAGAGGTTCTGTCATCATACTCAACTTCAGCTTCAGCCAGCGAAGAACCGCAGTCGACACACCAGTGAACAGGTTTAGCCCCTTTATGCAGATGACCATTCCCGACAATTTTACCTAACGCACGGATAATGTTGGCTTCGGTTTTAAAGTCCATAGTCAGGTAAGGCTTAGACCAGTCACCCAGAATGCCCAGACGAATAAAGTCTTCACGCTGGCCATCAACCTGTTCAGCGGCATATTTACGGCAAGCGGCACGGAACTCGGCTGCGGTGACTTTCTCACCAGGTTTACCGATAAGCTGTTCAACTTTTAGTTCAATTGGCAGACCGTGGCAGTCCCAGCCAGGAATATAGGGAGAGTCGAAGCCTGACAGCCCTTTTGACTTAACGATAATGTCTTTCAGAATCTTATTAACTGAGTGACCAATATGAATACTACCGTTCGCATAAGGAGGGCCATCATGCAAAATAAACGTTTTTTTGCCCTTCTTCGCTTGGCGGATGATGTTGTACAGGTCATCACCATTCCAGCGAGCCAGCATACCTGGCTCACGTTTGGCCAGGTCGCCACGCATTGGGAAACCTGTTTCCGGCAAATTCAGGGTAGATTTAAAATCACTCATTAGATTCTCAGTTCCGTATTTCGGTTAGCCATTCAGGCGTTTGACCCAAAAAATTCGCGGGCTGTCGCTACATCTCTGGCAATTTGTGCCTTAAGTTCATCAAGCGAAGCAAATCGCTGTTCATGACGTATTTTTTTACGCAACACCACATCAATATGGCGTCCGTACAGATCCATTGCAACGTCCAATAAATGGACTTCCAGCTGCTTGCGTATACCAGACACTGTCGGGCGTGTGCCAATATTAGCCACGCCGATTAGCGGTTTATCACCCAGCCCCATCACTTCGACAGCGTACACTCCTTTCACCGGAGAGACCTGGCGTTTTAACGGCAAATTAGCGGTCGGGAAGCCAATGGTTCGCCCCAGGGCCTCACCATGAACTACACGTCCGGAGAGACTAAACGGATGCCCCAGCAGACTTTCGGCCAGCTGTAAGTCGTCATCAGCCAGCGCCTGACGCACAGCAGTACTGCTGATGCGTACGCCTTGTGAGCAAAAAGTATCAGCACTGGTGAGATCGAAGTCGAATTCTTCACTCGCCTTCTGTAATAACAAGAAATCCCCCAGACGACCAGCGCCAAAGCGGAAATCATCACCCACCGCCAGGTATTTAATCCCGAGACGTTTAACCAGCAGGTCATTGATAAAGTTTTGAGCGGTTAGTGCAGCAAATCGCCTGTCAAAGCGCACACATAACACGGCATCGACACCAGACTCTGCTAAATAACGTAGCTTTTCGCGCAAGCTGGTCAGGCGAGCGGGCGCGTGGTCTGAAGAAAACAGTTCAAGCGGTTGAGGTTCAAAAATCATCACCATCACCGGCAGGTTGCGCGCACGACCTTCCTCGCACAAGCCCTTTAGCAGCGCCTGATGACCACGGTGCATCCCATCGAAGTTTCCGATGGTAAGGACGCATCCGTGATGATTCTGGCGCAGATTATGTATACCGCGTATCAGCTTCATGCCTGGCTCAAAACAGTGGAAATCAGCGGATTATACCAACTACCAAGGATAAGGTTAACCTACGATTGTTGCCTTTATCGTAAAGGTTTCTCTAATTTATCCGTTGCTGCAAGGATATTTACCACTGATTCGTCTTTTCGGGTGTAATTTTGATGCGAAAGGCTGTATTCGCAAGCCCGATGCTGATAGAATCCGCGCCATCATAACGCAAGACACGCCGTGAAATTAACGACGTTTATTTGCACAAATCCATTGACAAAAGAAGGCTAACGGGGCATATTCCTCGGCCTTTGAATTGTCTACAAGAAATATTTGGGAGTAGGACCTTGGCTAATATCAAATCAGCTAAGAAACGTGCTGTACAGTCTGAAAAGGCTCGTAAGCACAATGCTAGCCGTCGCTCTATGATGCGTACTTTCATCAAGAAAGTATACGCAGCGATTGCAACTGGCGATAAAGCTGCTGCACAAAACGCATTTAACGAAATGCAACCAATCGTGGATCGTCAGGCTAGCAAAGGTCTGATCCACAAAAACAAAGCTGCGCGCCATAAAGCTAACCTGATCGCGCAAATCAACAAACTGGCTTAATCGCCCGTCTGTTATCGCTTTGAAAAAAACCGGCTTCGGCCGGTTTTTTTATGTCTGAAATTGACCTTCTCACCGCAACCAGATCCTGAGTAAATAAAATCAGATATGGCACAGTACTTTCATAAAATTACCGGCTATGAAAAAGTGTAGCATAGTTATGATTACAGATTCTCTGTACTGCCGGATGCTGGATCATTCGCTCAGCAAAAATCGCATGGTACTCTTCCATCACGTTATCAAGGCGGCCCAGTTCTACAATACTGTCATCACTGTAGATATTCTGCATATAGCGTGTCGGCGCGATAAAAATCGCCGAATGCGTTTCGCCAAAAGCCTTCATCAGTGCCGCATCATCAAATTCACCTAATACTTCAACCTGTAATCCCTGAGTATGGATCCAGTTAAGCAGTTTTCGCCCCAGCATTGAACGCCGACCGGGGATCAGTAAGCGACGATGCTCCAGACAGGCAGGAAATGGGGCTTCTGGTAGCGGTTTCTTACACCAAAAGCTGATACCACATTCGCCTATTTTGACCGAAAACAGGCCTTCTTGTTGCGTGGAGTCAATGGGGCAGTCTGAAATAATCATATCCAGCTTATGCTGGCTCAGCTGTTCAAGCAGCATTTCATGCGTCGACTCATAACAGCGCAGATGAATCTGTTCATCCTCAACCACTGCCACATTCAGAATTTCACTAATCAGTCGCTTTGACAAAGCATCAGCCACACCGACTTCAAACAATGTGCTGGATTCTTTGCGATAATTCACAATATCCAGCATTTCCTGGCTGAGGGTAAACATACGGTCAGCATAGCGAAAGACCAACTGTCCCAGTTCAGAAGGCACTAACCCGCGTCCCTGACGACGAAAAAGTTGTCCCTGTAACCGGACCTCCAGAGCTTTAATCTGCCCGGTAATCGTTTGTGGCGCCAGATGCAGAACGTCCGCAGCACCGGCCACCGAACCTTCTTTGCAGACATGCCAGAAGTAATAGAGATGATTGTAATTAATCAACGACATCAGCCACGCTCCTTGCCTTTCCCTGTGCTAACCGGGCAGATATACCCGATTAGCACAAGGAAGATTATGCCGTCACCTTAAAGCGCGCTTTTAACATGCTATAACCAATCACTGCTGACAGTACCGATCCCAGCAGAATACCCAGTTTAGCCAGCGTGACCATTTCATTGTGCATCTCATCAAACGCCAGTGAAGTAATAAAAATCGACATCGTAAACCCGATGCCACACAGCATACCAATGGCCATGATATCGCTGAACCTTGTTCCTACAGGTAACGACGCTAACCTAAGTTTCAGTGACAGCCAGCAGAATAAGCTGATACCCAGCGGCTTACCAATTAACAACCCGGCCATGATACCCAGCGGCAGATGTGAGGTCAGCGACTCCAGGGTGATGCCTGACAGCACGACTCCGGCGTTAGCAAAGGCAAACAGCGGCAGGATCAGAAAAGCGACCCAGGGGTGCAGCACATGTTCCAGTTCCTGCGAAGGTGAACGTCCGTTATGCTCTTTTAACGGAATGAAGAAACCGAGGATGACACCTGCCAGCGTGGCATGTACGCCGGATTTTAATACTGCCGTCCATAAAATAACCCCGGCCAGAATATAAATGCCGGTCCGCCGCACATTGAAGATATTCAGTAACGCCAGTACCACAATTGCTGCTGCGGCAACACTAAGAGAAAGTATCGAGAGCGAACTGGTATAAAACAGAGCAATAATAATAATCGCCCCGAGATCATCAATAATCGCCAGTGCCATCAGAAAGACTTTTAAAGCCACCGGTACTCTGTTACCCAGTAATGCCAGAATACCTAATGCAAAAGCGATATCGGTTGCCGTCGGAATAGCCCAGCCCGCACGCGTGATGGGATCGGAGAAGTTAAATGCCAGATAGAGCAGCGCAGGCAGTACCATTCCTCCCAGAGCAGCAATAACCGGAAATGCGGCCTGACGGCGAGTAGCCAGAGACCCTTGTACCATCTCACGTTTAACTTCCAGACCCACCATCAGGAAAAAAACCGCCATTAAGGCATCATTCACCCACAGCAGCACGTTTTTACTGATATCCAGCGGCCCGATACGAACCTCTACCGGTGTTTCCAGAAATGTCTGGTAGGTTGAACCAGTAAGATGAAAATTAGCTAATAACATGGCCAGAATAGCGGCAATAATCAAACAAATACCACCCGCCGCATCATTCTGGAAAAAGCGTTGTAGAGTTTTCGTCATTTTTTACTCAATTATCCAAATAATACATTGTACGTAAAAGGCTCATTAGTTTGACAGCATAACGAAAATAACAAATCGCTAATAGCAGATTATATTGTCGCAATGACTCGTAATAACCGAGCTATGATATTTGGCGATAAAAAAACCTGAACGACGTCAAGTCGTTCAGGTTTTAAATAAAAAATGACGCGGATAACTAGCGAGTCAGGTCTTCAAAGAATTTTTTCACACCATCAATGAAACTCTTTGACCGTGGGCTGTTATGTTCGCCGGCAGGTCCACCAAAGCTCTCTTCGAGATCACGCAGCAATTTTTTCTGCTTTTCGTTCAGGTTGACTGGCGTTTCAATAAATACCCGGCACAGTAAATCACCTTGCGCACCACCGCGTACCGATTTAACGCCTTTACCACGCATTCTGAACAGCTTACCGGTTTGAGTCTCTGCCGGAATTTTCAGTTTAACACGGCCATCAAGTGTAGGAACTTCGATTTCCCCACCCAATGCTGCCATCGCAAAGTTAATCGGTACTTCACAGTGGAGGTCACTACCATCACGTTCAAAAATAGCGTGCTGCTTAACCTGGACCTGTACATATAAATCGCCCGCCGGTGCGCCATTCTCGCCAGCTTCACCTTCTCCGGTGAGACGAATACGGTCACCAGTATCAACCCCGGCAGGGATTTTCACTGACAGCGTTTTATTCTTCTCAACCCGCCCATGTCCATGACAGGTGTTGCAAGGATCTTTAATGATGCTTCCACGACCCTGACAGTGCGGACAACTCTGTTGTACCGTAAAGAAGCCCTGACGCATATGGACCTGGCCCTGGCCATGACAGGTTGGACAGGTTTGCGGGTTTGAGCCAGCTTTAGCCCCGCTACCGTCGCAGACTTCACACTCTTCGAGCGTTGGAATACGGATCTCTTTGGTGACGCCACGAACCGCTTCTTCTAACGTTAACTCCATGTTGTAGCGCAAGTCTGCACCACGCGAGGAGCGCTGACGGCGACCACCACCAAAGATGTCACCGAAAACGTCACCAAAGATATCGCCGAAATCAGCTCCCTGACCAAAGCCACCACCGCCCCCCATACCGCCTTGCTCAAATGCCGCATGGCCATACTGGTCGTACGCCGCGCGCTTCTGAGAATCGGTAAGAATTTCGTAGGCTTCTTTAACTTCACGAAATTTTTCTTCTGCGTCTTTATCACTCGAATTACGGTCAGGATGATATTTCATCGCCAAACGCTTATACGCTTTTTTTATTTCACGCTCTTCCGCTGATTTAGGAACGCCTAAAATCTCGTAGTAATCTCTCTTAGCCATCTCTTGTTTTAGCCCTAAATATACATAAACGGGCGTGGAGGATAAACCTCAACGCCCGTGTCAGGAATTAACCGCTCAGAGGGCGATTATTTTTTGTCTTTAACTTCTTCAAACTCAGCATCAACAACATCGTCGTCTTTGCCAGCTTTACCAGCATCCTGACTGCCGTCCGCTTGCTGTTCAGCATGCTGCTGCTGAGCCAGTTCCATCAGCTTGGCAGATACTTGTGCCAGCTCCTGGATTTTCGCTTCGATATCCGCTTTGTCTTCGCCTTTCAGAGAAGTTTCCAGCGCGCTCAAAGCAGCTTCGATTGCAGTTTTGTCGTCAGCTGGCAGTTTATCACCGGCTTCTTCAACTTGCTTACGGGTGCTGTGCAGTAAGTGATCGCCCTGGTTACGGGTCTGTACCAGTTCTTCAAACTTACGGTCAGCGTCCGCATTCGCTTCTGCGTCACGTACCATTTTTTCGATTTCTTCTTCATTCAGACCAGAAGAAGCTTTGATGGTAATTTTCTGCTCTTTACCGCTGTTTTTGTCTTTTGCAGAAACATGCAGAATACCATCAGCATCGATATCGAAGGTGACTTCGACTTGTGGCATGCCACGTGGTGCTGGCTGAATTCCGTCGAGGTTAAACTGACCCAGAGATTTGTTATCTGAGGCACGTTTACGCTCACCCTGGATAACGTGGATCGTTACCGCAGACTGGTTGTCTTCTGCTGTAGAAAACACCTGGCTGTGTTTGGTCGGAATAGTGGTGTTTTTGTTAATCAGCGCAGTCATCACGCCGCCCATGGTTTCGATACCCAATGACAGCGGGGTCACGTCCAGCAGCAGTACGTCTTTAACTTCACCACTTAATACACCCCCCTGAACTGCAGCCCCTACAGCAACAGCTTCGTCCGGGTTAACGTCTTTACGTGGCTCTTTACCAAAGAACTCAGCCACTTTCTTCTGAACCATTGGCATACGAGTCTGACCACCGACCAGAATAACGTCGTTAACGTCAGAAACAGACAGGCCAGCATCTTGCAATGCAACTTTCAGTGGCGCAATAGAACGGTTAACCAGGTCTTCAACCAGTGATTCCAGTTTCGCACGCGTCACTTTGATATTCATGTGCTTAGGACCGGTCGCATCTGCCGTAATGTATGGCAGGTTAACGTCGGTCTGCTGAGCAGAAGACAGTTCAATCTTCGCTTTTTCAGCCGCTTCTTTCAGACGTTGCATCGCCAGTGGATCGTTACGCAGATCGATACCCTGATCTTTTTTGAACTCTTCCACCAGGTAGTTGATCATGCGGCTATCGAAGTCTTCACCACCAAGGTGGGTATCACCGTTGGTTGCCAGAACTTCAAAGGTTTTTTCGCCATCAACTTCGTCGATTTCGATAATAGAGATATCGAAAGTACCGCCGCCCAGGTCATAAACAGCAATGGTGCGGTTACCGATTTCTTTATCCAGACCGTAAGCCAGTGCCGCTGCGGTTGGTTCGTTGATGATACGTTTGACATCCAGACCTGCGATACGGCCAGCATCTTTTGTTGCCTGACGCTGAGCATCGTTAAAGTATGCAGGTACAGTGATAACAGCTTCAGTGACTGGCTCACCCAGATAGTCTTCTGCTGTTTTCTTCATTTTTTTCAACACTTCTGCAGAGATCTGCGGAGGTGCCATTTTCTGGCCTTTAACATCAATCCAGGCGTCGCCATTGTCGGCGCCAATGATTTTGTACGGCATGATGGCTTCATCACGCTGTACTTCTTCGTCCTGGAAACGACGGCCAATCAGACGCTTGATTGCAAAAAGTGTATTTTGCGGGTTAGTCACTGCCTGACGTTTAGCCGGCTGACCTACCAGAATTTCACCGTCTTGGGTGTATGCGATAATAGAAGGAGTGGTACGATCCCCCTCGGCGTTCTCCAGAACGCGGGCGGTCGTTCCATCCATAATCGCGACACATGAGTTAGTTGTGCCCAAGTCGATACCAATAATTTTACCCATCTGAACGTCTCCACTAAAAATTCGTCATCACTAGGTTGTAAACCTGTTATGTGGGCAAATACGTTTATTTCAACTGCCCGAAGCGTTTTTTTTTCAGGTCCTACAACGCGGTTGCATACAAGATGGGGTCATACAGACATCCATCAAGGGGGAGATGAAAAAAAATTTTATTCTTTCCCCTCTTTAGATCATAGACGACAACTCCCTGTCTGCTTATGATGCCGCCCCTGTTCTCGGATAACCGGAAACAGGCAATCACTTATTATTGCATTTCAGATAACTTTTTAGAGGAATTATGGGTAACACTAAGTTGGCCAACCCCGCTCCCCTGGGCCTTATGGGCTTCGGGATGACCACGATTTTGCTCAATCTGCACAATGCAGGTTTTTTTGAACTTGATGTTCTTATTATGGCAATGGGTATTTTTTTCGGCGGCATCGCACAAATATTTGCAGGACTGCTGGAATATAAAAAAGGGAATACTTTTGGTTTAACCGCCTTTACTTCTTATGGCGCATTTTGGTTGACCCTGGTCGCCATCTGGCTGTTGCCTAAAATGGGAGCGGGCGCACCGGCTGATACCTATTTTATGGGTGCCTATCTGGCTTTATGGGGTGTATTCACTCTGTTTATGTTCTTCGGCACACTCATCGGTCCACGCATGCTGCAATTCGTTTTTGGCAGCCTGACAGTACTGTTCGCCTTGCTGGCTATCGCCCACTTTGTCGGTAATGAAAGCATTACTCATATCGCAGGCTGGATAGGCATCATCTGTGGTGCCAGCGCTATCTACCTGGCAATGGGAGAGGTGCTCAACGAACAGTTTGGTCGCACCGTTCTGCCAATCGGTGAAAAAAAATAATCTTGAGTGAATAAAAAAGGGGAAACAATATGTTTCCCCTTTTTTTATTCTTCAACGATGACTGCGGGCTTATTCACTGCGGTATTCTCATGATTAATATCTTTACGTAGCAAGATACCAATAACCAGTCCAACGCATCCCAGAGCCAGTACATACCATGCAGGAGCCAGCGGAGAAAACTTCATCAGCAGTGTCACCACGATGGGTGTCAGGCCTCCGAAAATAGCGTAAGAGACGTTGTAGGAAAAAGAGAGCCCGGTAAAACGGACTTCCGCAGGGAAAGCACGAACCATAACGTAAGGCACCGCTCCAACAATCCCGACACTGAATCCCGCCATACCGTAGAGTAAAAACAGATATTCTGGATAGATGGAAACCAGGTGATAAAACATCCAGCTACAAATACAAAGCAGTATGCTGCCAATAATAAATATCTTACTGGCACCAAAACGATCGGCTAACAAACCGTAGACAATACACCCCAGAGACAAGAGAACGATGGCGAGACTGTTCGCCTTCAAGGTAAGGGCTGGGGCTATGTTAAGCTGTGTTTGCAGCCATACTGGCGCCATCAGAATCACGACAACGATACCTGCTGACAGTAACCATGTCAGAAACATCGATATAACGATGGCTTTTTTATGGCCTACAATGACAGATTTAAGGGGAAGTTCTTCCGCCAGTGCTTTTCTTTTCTGCATTTCAATAAAGACAGGGGTCTCTTCCAGCCAGCGACGCAGATACATCGCAAACAGCCCAAAAATCCCCCCGAGAAAGAAGGGTATACGCCAGCCGCCATCGTGAATCGCTTCGCGGGTCATTGAGGTATTAATAATCGTCGCCACAATGGATCCTATCAAAATACCGATGGTCAGACCCGCCGTCAGTATGCCGCACGCGATACCAATCCGCTTATAAGGTACATGTTCGGAAACAAAAACCCAGGCTCCAGGTACTTCACCGCCAATGGCGGCACCCTGCAAGATACGCATCAAGAGCAGCAGTATCGGCGCCATAATACCTATCGTTTCATAGGTAGGAAGCAGACCAATCGCCAGCGTCGGCAAAGCCATCAGTAAGATGCTTAAGGTAAACATTTTCTTACGGCCGAGCAGGTCGCCAAAGTGTGCCATGATAATGCCGCCCAGAGGGCGTGCCAGATAGCCAGCAGCAAAAATACCAAAGGTCTGTAGCTGACGTAACCACTCAGGAATATCCGGCGGGAAGAACAGCGCTCCCAGCACAGTGGTAAAGAAAACAAAGATAATAAAATCATAGAACTCAAGCGCACCACCCAGGGCAGCAAGAGATAAGGTTTTATAGTCCTGAGAGTTCAGAGGCCTTGCATGAATTTGAGACATAGGCAACCATAAATTGATGAGAGCATTAAAAAAAACAGCTGATATACGTAAAGAAAAAATTACTATATCAGTAAATCATTGACACTCCACATTAACCCTATTTTATGTTGCTTAGTCAGTATATTTACTATTTTATTTCACGAATTGCACTTTTTGGGCGAAAAGAGGCGACAAGCTGGGCATTTGTTTCAATATAAGGGCCATCAAGCAGCTGTATACAATAAGGTACACTGGCAAAAATACCGGGAACAGTGACTTTGCCCTGCTCATCTTTGACTCCTTCCAGGGTTTCCTTAATCGACTTTGGCTGACCCGGTAAGTTCAGGATTAACGCCTGCTTGCGGATAACGCCTGTTTGTCTGGAAAGAATTGCGGTAGGGACGAAGTGCAAGCTTATCTGGCGCATCTGCTCGCCGAAACCCGGCATAATACGATCGGCAATCGCCAGCGTAGCATCAGGCGTCACATCACGGCGTGCAGGCCCGGTTCCCCCAGTGGTGAGAACTAAATGGCAGCCCATCTCATCAACCAGCTCACAAAGCGTTTGCTCAATAATCGGTTGTTCATCGGGAATAAGGCGAGTTTCTACTTGAAACGGTGAAGTTAACGCGAGTGTTAGCCATTCTTCGAGTGCGGGGATCCCTTTGTCCTGATAAGCACCGCTTGAAGCGCGATCGGAGACAGACACTAATCCAACACGGAGAGTATTCATATTATTTCCACACTATAAGAGAACTGTTAGCTGGAATAATACATGGGGAAAGGCGGGACAAACAGATGAAAGCTGTAAAATCGTGACCAGCCTGAGCTGGTCACGCCAAATGATTACAGCAGATCGCCGATCATTTTTTCCAGTTTTTCCTGGTCGATAGCAAACTTACGGATACCGTCCGCCAGTTTGTCTACTGCCATAGGATCCTGGTTGTGCTGCCACAGGAACTGGGCTTCAGTGATACGTGCAGGGCGTGCTTTAACTTCACCGGTGTAGCTCAGTTTGCGCTCCAGTGGACCTTCGCTTTCTGACAGCTCTTTCAGCAGTCCAGGAGCGATGGTCAGACGGTCACAGCCTGCCAGTTCGATGATTTCACCGATATTACGGAAGCTTGCACCCATCACCACGGTTTCATAACCGTGTTCTTTGTAGTACTGGTAGATTTCACTCACAGAAATCACGCCTGGATCTTCGTTTGCAGCGTATTCTTTCTTGTCGGTATTTGCTTTGTACCAGTCAAGAATACGGCCAACGAATGGAGAAATCAGGAAGACACCCGCTTCAGCACAAGCACGCGCCTGAGCGAAGGAGAACAGCAGAGTCAGGTTACAGTTGATGCCTTCTTTTTCCAGCTGCTCAGCAGCACGGATACCCTGCCAGGTAGAAGCCAGTTTGATCAGGATACGATCGTTGCTGATGCCCGCATCGTTATACAGTTTGATCAGATGTTTAGCTTTAACAATGCTGCCTTCAGTGTCATAAGACAGACGTGCATCAACTTCAGTAGAAATACGGCCAGGAACCAGTTTCAGAATTTCCAGTCCGATATTTACCGCCAGTTTGTCACTTGCATCAATAACTTGCTGTGCACGATCGCTGCTCTGGCTGCGAGCAAAAGCAATCGCGTCGTCAATCAGGGGGCGGTACTCAGGAATTTGTGCTGCGTTAAGGATAAGTGAAGGGTTAGTTGTTGCGTCTTGCGGTTTGTACAGTTTCATCGCCGCAATATCACCGGTGTCAGCAACCACGGTGGTTAGTTGACGCAAAGCAGTTAATTTATCCGTCATAGTCAGTATTTCTCTTTGAGTCGAGCAGTTAGGGATAGGTAACTAATTATCTATTGATAATATCACGCCTTAAGCGAGGTGCAACCGCGATACACCACTCACATAGCAAAGAGTATAAATAGCGTAGACACTGCGTCTTAGTCAGCCATAACTTCAGTCAATGCCCCCATATTCACCACAGTCTGCTTAATCACTCTCTGTAATAAAATCATATCGCTGAATGCTTACAGCAAATTTATAGCATCAGAAGCGAGAAATCGTCAGCAAAGGCACTCACCCGCAAATAAAACGCCCTGTCTTATCACAGCGATTGGCCGACAGAGAGGAAAAATTTGTTAAAGTAGCGGTTCACATCTGCAAGGAGCGAATATGTTAATTCTGATTTCACCGGCTAAAACACTGGATTACCAAAGTGATTTAGCAACCCAGCGCTATACACAGCCCGAACTGCTGGCGTATTCACAGCAATTAATTGACGTCGCTCGTACTCTCAGTGCGCCACAAATATCCTCGCTGATGGGTGTCAGTGACAAAATTGCCTCGTTAAATGCTACACGCTTTCATGAATGGCAGTCCGAATTTACCCCAAAAAATGCGCGCCAGGCGATTCTGGCGTTTAAAGGCGATGTCTATACCGGTTTGCAGGCAGAAAGCTTCAGTGAAGAAGATTTTGATTTTGCTCAGCAGCATCTGCGGATGTTATCCGGTCTCTATGGTGTCCTGCGCCCACTTGACTTAATGCAGCCTTACCGTCTGGAAATGGGTATTCGTCTGAGCAATGCTCGCGGTAAAGACTTATACCAATTCTGGGATACGGTTATCACTGAGACAGTCAATCAGGCACTGGCAGACCAGGGCGATAATGTGCTGATTAACCTGGCCTCTGACGAATACTTCAAATCCGTTAAACCCCGTCAACTGGATGCCGAAATCATTAAGCCAGTATTTCTTGATGAGAAGAACGGTAACTTTAAGGTGATTAGCTTCTATGCGAAAAAAGCGCGTGGACTGATGAGCCGCTATATCATCCAGAATCGATTAACGCGTCCTGAACAACTGAAGGCATTTAATCTCGAGGGCTACGCTTTCGATGAGTCAGCTTCACAGCAGAATGAGTGGGTATTTAAACGTTCAGCGCAGTAAAAAAACGCCAGTCAGACTGGCGTTTGAGATTGCGGATAAAACCTATCCTCCACGTCTGGCGGATAGGCGGTCAGTTATCACTACTCTGACCGCCCTGTTTCATCTCAGGTTTTCACTGATGATTAGGCTTTGCCCATCATCAGTCCACGCAATGCGGTGTAATCTGCTGGCAAGTTATGTGACAGTAGCGGCAGATCAGCACGAGAAGCCAGTTCTTCTGGCAGAGGCAAGGTTTGACCGAGGATCTCTTCCACGCTCTCTTTAAATTTCGCCGGATGCGCCGTCCCCAAGAACAGACCAAACTCACCCGCCTGTAACTGATCGCGCAGTGCACGATAAGCAATCGCCGCATGTGGCTCAGAGATATAGCCTTTACTTTGCAACTCACGCATGGTTTCTTGCGTGGTTTCATCACTGACCGCTTCGTAGCCCAGCTCACTCAGTGGCCAGCCTTTACGACGGAACAGCTCTTCGACACGCGGCCAGTTGTTTGGCTGGCTGACATCCATCGCATTAGACAGTGTCGCAACCGTGGCTTTTGGCTGCCATTGTCCCTCGGCGAGGAAACGTGGCACGGTGTCATTGGCATTGGTGGCAGCAATGAAGCGCTTCACTGGCAGACCTAATGATTTTGCCAGCAGACCAGCGGTCAAATCACCAAAGTTACCACTGGGTACTGAAATGACCAGTTGGTCACGTACCGTTGCTGGCAACTGAGCTACCGCTTCAAAATAGTAGCAAATCTGAGCCAGCAAACGACTGATATTAATAGAATTTGCAGAGTTAAGACCTAAAGCAACTTTTAACTCTTCGTCGTCAAAAGCTTGCTTAACCAGCGCCTGGCAAGCATCAAAGTCGCCATCAATCGCCACGGTTTCGATATTGCCGCCAAGAGTACAGAATAACTTCTCCTGTAATGGGCTGATTTTTCCGTTGGGATAGAGAATGACCACTTTAACGTTTTTTAACCCATAGAATGCATGAGCAACAGCGGCTCCCGTATCACCCGAGGTCGCGGTTAAAATGGTGACCGGCTTGTCACTGATATGCGTCAGCATCTGGGCCATAAAACGACCACCAAAATCTTTAAACGCCAGAGTCGGGCCATGGAACAACTCCAGACAACCGACATCAGGTTCCACCATTTTTACCGGTGCCGGGAAAGCAAAAGCGGCAGCAACACGCTCTGCCAGCGCTTCTTGTGGGATCTCTTCCTGGATAAAAGCACCGAGTATTTTGCTACTACGACTGACAAAGTCCATTTCCAGCATGGCGTCTATCTCAGTGCGAGAAAACTCTGGTAAAGCCTCAGGGAAAAACAGACCTTGTAGTCTGCCAAGCCCTTGTGTGATGGCCTGTGCGAAAGTGACCTGTTCGGTGTTATCTTTAAGGTTATACAGTTTCATTGGTTATCCCAGAACTCGTGCGCCGGCCGTATCCAAACGGCAAATATGTACAAAACCTTCCTGGTTCTGCAAATAGTGTTGGCCAAGCCAGTCAGCCGTACGCTGTGCGGTATCTAAATTATCGCACAACGCAAATAAGGTCGGGCCGGAACCCGAAATACCGCTTGCCAGTGCACCGATATCCGCTACAGCCTGGCGGGCTTTAGCAAAGCCGGGTAATAATTTTTCCCGGTAAGGTTCCGCAATCACATCCTGCATCAATTTTGCCGCCAGCAGCGGTTGCTGGGTATAGCAGGCGTGAATAAAGCCGGCCAGATGACGGCCATGGCTGATACAGTCCTGACGACGGTACTGGGCAGGCAGAATCGCTCGCGCTTCAGCAGTAGAAACTTTGATGCCCGGATAGGCTAAGACCCACAGCCAGTTATCAAAGCAAGGCACTGACTGACTGATGATGTCATTTTCTTCAATCATCAGTTGCATGCCGCCAAGAAAACAGGGGGCGACATTGTCATAGTGAACGCTGCCGGAGATGCGCCCTTCCAACTCACCCATCAGCGCCAGTAAACGGGTATCGCTCACCGGTTTACCGCAAAATTCATTCATTGCCATCAACCCGGCAACCACCGAACAAGCGCTCGATCCCAGACCGGAACCAATCGGCATATTTTTCTCAAGCGTCATCGCAACGGGAATGTCTTTGCCAATTTCCCGACAAAAAATTTCCCAGCACTGATAGACAATATTCTGATCTGGCCGGGTTGGCAGATTTCGCGCAAAACGTCCCAGATTGCTCAGACTAAACTTATCAGCCGCTTCGACGGTCACATAATCTCCCAGATGAGAGCCATCTATGGGAGAAACTGCCGCACCCAGAACATCAAAACCAACACTCATATTGGCACTGGAAGCGGGGGCATAGACTTTAACCATTTTAAACTCCTAACTTCCATGACAGGGTGCGTAATAAATCAGCAAATACGCCCGCAGCGGTAACATCATTCCCGGCGCCATAACCACGCAGAACCAGCGGAATCGGTTGATAATACTGACTGTAGAATGCCAGCGCATTCTCGCCATTTTTTACTTTGAATAGTGGGTCGTTACCGTCAACAGCATCAATCTTCACAGTACAGAGGCCGGTCTCTTCAATCAAGCCAACATAACGCAGCACTTTACCTTGTTCGCGCGCTTCAGAGACACGCAGGGCAAAAGCCTCATCCAGTTGTCCCAGACGGGCCATAAAGCTCTCAACATCACCGCTGCTATCAAAGTTAGCAGGCAGGACGGGTTCGATAACGATATCGGAAAGTTCCAGCTCACGCCCCGTTTCACGTGCAAGGATCAGCAGCTTACGCGCCACATCCATCCCGGACAGGTCATCACGCGGATCCGGTTCGGTATAACCCATTTCACGAGCCAGATGCGTTGCGTCTGATAAAGACATCCCCTCGTCCAGCTTGCCAAAGATGAAAGAGAGCGAGCCGGATAAAATACCGGAAAAGTGTTGTAACTCATCCCCAGCATTCAGTAAGTTCTGTAGGTTTTCGATGACGGGTAGCCCGGCACCGACGTTAGTGTCATACAGGAACTTACGGCGTGATTTAGCCGCAGCATTACGCATCTGGTGGTAGTAATTCATGCCTGAAGTGTTGGCCTTTTTATTCGGCGTCACCACGTGGAAGCCTTCATTCAGGAAGTCAGCATACTGGTCAGCCACAGCCTGGCTGGAGGTACAGTCAACCACCACAGGGTTTAACAAGTGGTACTCTTTAACCAGACGCGTCAGACGAGCAAGATTCAGAGGCTCTTCTTTCGCCTGCTCCAGCTGCTGCTGCCAGTTATCCAGATTCAGACCATGCACATTGGTTAGCAGAGCTTTTGAATTCGCAATACCACACACGCGCAAATCAATATGCTTACTTTTCAGACGTGCTTTCTGGTTTTTAATTTGCTCTAACAGCGCAGTACCTACGCCGCCCACACCAATTAAGAAAACTTCAATCACCTGGTCTGTGTTGAACAACATCTGGTGTACCACGCGAACACCCATGGTCGCATCATCGTTACTGACCACAACAGAAATAGAGCGCTCAGAAGAGCCCTGGGCTATGGCAACGATATTAATATTGGCGCGCGCCAAGGCGGAGAAGAACTTCGCCGAGATCCCACGCACAGTACGCATACCATCCCCCACCACGGAAATAATCGCCTGACGTTCCATCACGGCGACGGGTTCCAGTAACTCCTCTTTGAATTCCAAATAGAACTCATCTTCCATGGCACGACGGGCACGAGCACAGTCACTTTGGTGCACACAGAAACAGATACTGTATTCAGAAGAAGATTGAGTAATCAGTACCACCGAGATGCCCGCGCGAGACATAGCAGCAAAGACTCGAGCTGCCATACCCGGCATCCCTTTCATTCCCGGACCTGAAACGTTAAACATGGCCATATTGCTGAGATTGGTGATCCCTTTGACCGGCAAGCTGTCATCTTTGCTGTCATCACCAATCAGCGTGCCTGGCGCCTGAGGGTTGCTGGTATTTTTGATTAAGCAAGGGATTTGGAACTGAGCGATGGGAGAGATAGTGCGAGGGTGAAGAACTTTGGCGCCGAAATAAGAAAGCTCCATCGCCTCCTGGTACGACATCGACTTCAGTAACCTGGCGTCTGGCACCTGGCGCGGATCACAGGTATAAACACCGTCGACATCAGTCCAGATCTCACAACAGTCTGCGCGTAAACAAGCCGCCAGTACTGCGGCTGAATAGTCAGAACCATTACGGCCCAGTACCACCAGCTCACCTTTATCATTTCCGGCCGTAAAGCCAGCCATCAAAATCATATGGTCATCAGGGATACGACTGGCAGCAATGCGACGAGTGGACTCAGCGATATCAACAGTTGACTCAAGGTAGTGGCCAGCAGCCAGCAGCTTCTCCACAGGATCAATGACAGTGACCCCATAACCACGGGCACGCAACACTGCGGCCATGATAGCGATAGAGAGTTTCTCACCACAGCAGATGATGGCAGCATTGATGCTATCCGGGCACTGACCTAACAGTTTGATTCCGTCTAATACATGCTTTAGTTGAGCAAACTCCTGATCGACCAGCGCAGTTAATTCATCAGCTGGAAAACCGGGCTGTGCTTCAGCCAGACCCTTTATCAGGTCTGCGAAAATTTGCTCTGCCTCATTGATATTCGATGCAGCATCCTGACCACCAATGGTCTTTTCAATCATTGCCACCAGATGGTTGGTAATTTTTGCCGGGGCAGACAGCACGGTTGCTACCTGCCCCTGTTTAGCATTACTTTCCAGGATATCGGCAACGCGGAGGAAACGATCCGCATTTGCCACTGAAGTACCGCCGAATTTCAACACTCGCATGCTTATTACCCCTTGATTTTTAATCGAAAAAAAAGCCCGCATCCTTTGGGTGCGGGCTTTTTTTTATTTATTCTTGTACGCGTCAGCCCGCACCGTTACCTAAGGTAATAGTGATGGTAATAATCGTTGTGATCAGGCCTTGACGATTCATAGTTGCTGTATGCTCTTCAAATTCTTTATGTCTGTTACCCCTACTGGTTAAAGTAATCCTGCCATTAAGTCAATTTTTTTTAACTTTTCGCTGACCGCTGAGACGCGCAGTCTCTACTGACAAAATGGACAAATATCAAATAATCCTCTGCTAAACATCCAGAGCATCTCTATTTCTTATAGTTCGAAGCCGACAAAACAGCAGTTTATTCTGCAATCTTTTTTTCGATGTCATGCAGTAAACGATGCAACATTGCCGTGTCTCGCTGATCAAGTAACCCCAGACGCTGCTGTATCCAGTCGACCATTTTTTGGTCATCCGCCACATTGAGCTGGGTTAATAATGACGAGAAACGCTGGCGCAAAGCATTCAGCTGCAAACCATCAGCGGAAGGGGGTATCGACGGAGTTGATAGCATTAAGTCAGACAGCTGGTAACAATAGACCATTACTGCCTGACCCAGATTTAATGACGGATAATCTGCTGTCATCGGTATACCGGTCAGAATATCAGCCAGAGCGAGCTCGTCATTGGTTAAACCGGAGTCCTCTCTGCCAAAAACCAGCGCACTTTGTGCCATCCATTGCTGCTTTTCTTTCAGCAAAGGCAGCAACTGCTCAGGGGTCGCATAATAATGGAATTTCGCCCGACTACGCGCCGTTGTTGCGATGGTGAAGTCAATGCCCTCCAATGCCTCTTCAAGGGTATCAAAATGACGAATATTATCGAGAATATCCCCGGAACCATGAGCGACCCAGCGTGCTGCAGGTTCTAAGTGAGCCTGACTTGCAACAATCCGCAAATCAGTAAAGCCCATGGTTTTCATGGCGCGGGCAGCCGCCCCTATATTTTCTGCTCTGGCCGGTGAGACCAGGATAATAGACAACTGCATATAAACTCTCTTCACTGTGCCTGACACAGGCTAATTTGCAAAATTAATCGATGCAGGATAACAGGATCATAAACCAAAAAGACCACACAATAATAATGGTGTCTGAACAATATATTTGCCTGATATACCTTTCTTTCCTACTATCAGTATTGTTAATTATTTGTAAACGTTATCGGTGTCACATAACAATCCCTTCATAATGAAGCGGGCGTGTTACAATTGAACTTGATATATGTCAACGATACGTAGCATTATTAAGAACCTGGAGCCGGAATTCTTGTTATGTCGCTGTTAAAATGGTTAGCATAAGCATATAACCTACGGGGTACACTAGGGTAGACAGGAACGGAGGCCAGCTACATTGTTAACTGATGAACAATGCATCAAAAGGCAATTATCTACTTTAGTCATGTTAATTCTGGTGCACTAATTCAACACTGTTGCCAGATAGAGACTATAGTACTTCCTGTTTCGATTTAGTCAGATATTTTAGGTAGCAAACATGCAGACTCCGCACATCCTTATCGTCGAAGACGAATTAGTAACACGTAATACGTTAAAAAATATTTTTGAAGCGGAAGGCTATGATGTGTCTGAAGCCACTGACGGCGCTGAGATGCATCAAATTTTAGCAGATAATGACATTAATCTTGTCATTATGGATATCAACCTTCCGGGTAAAAATGGTTTATTGCTTGCTCGCGAACTGCGCGAACAGGCTAATGTCGCGTTAATGTTCCTGACTGGGCGCGATAACGAAGTCGATAAAATTCTGGGTCTGGAAATTGGCGCAGATGATTACATTACAAAACCATTCAACCCGCGTGAGTTGACGATTCGTGCGCGTAACCTGTTATCGCGCACCATGAATTTGCCGATTATCAGTGAAGAGCGTCGTAGTGTAGAAAGCTATAGATTTAATAGCTGGGAACTGGATATTAATAGCCGTTCTCTGGTGAGCCCACAGGGTGATAACTACAAACTGCCGCGCAGTGAATTCCGCGCTATGCTGCATTTTTGTGAGAACCCAGGTAAAATTCAGTCCCGTGCAGAGTTACTGAAGAAAATGACTGGACGTGAGCTGAAACCACATGACCGTACTGTCGATGTGACTATTCGTCGTATCCGTAAACATTTTGAATCATCACCAGATACACCTGAAATCATTGCCACTATTCACGGTGAAGGTTATCGCTTCTGCGGTGATTTAGAAGACTGACTTGTCAGATACAAAAGGGAAAAAACGCTGTTTTTTCCCTTTTTATTAACCATTCCCTTCTTTCTGTTAATTATTCCATGGAATAATCGGTACCGCACTCAGCGCATTCTTCGGTGAACCATCAATTATTTTATCTGAATAGCTCAGGTAAATAAGTGCGTTACGTTTAGCATCATAGAACCTAACCACTTGCAGCTTTTTGAAGATAAACGAAGTACGCTGACGAAATACGACATCGCCATCCGATTTACCCTTTTTAATTTTATCTGTTAGCTCAATCGGCCCTACCTGCTGACAAGAAATGGCTGAATCTGAGGTATCCTCAGCCAGACCCAATCCCCCTTTGATGCCACCCGTTTTAGCCCGACTGATATAGCAGGTGACATTTTTGATATCAGGGTCATCAAATGCATCAATGACTATTTTATGATCAGGACCTAATAGCTTAAATGCGGTGTCCACTGAGCCAACTTGTTCAGCAAAAGCCAGTGAGCTGCACAGCATTAAACTACTAAAAATCGCTAACGCTTTAAAATTCATAGTATTACCATAGTTTATTATTGCGTGGTATGAGTTAGATATAGTAAAAAATTCTTTAATTAACAATAGTCATTGTCAGATTTTTATTGATCTAAGAAAAAAGCACATGTTGTTAAAAAAAAGTTGCCCCAGGAAAAGCAGAAAAAATGCTATTATCCTTCTCTTTTTAGTCTGGTCACTGTCAGGTAAGGATAAGAGGTTTTTATGGATCAAGCTGGGATCATCCGTGATCTGCTCTCCTGGCTGGAAAATAATCTGGATAAACCGCTCTCTATTGATAATGTGGCTGCCAGAGCCGGTTATTCCAAATGGCATTTACAGAGAATGTTTAAAGAGGTAACAGGCCAGGCTATTGGTGCTTATATTCGTGGTCGCCGTCTGTCAAAATCTGCGGTTGCCTTACGTCTTACGGCGCGTCCTATTCTTGATATCGCCTTACAGTATCGTTTTGACTCACAGCAGACATTCACCCGGGCTTTTAAAAGACAATTTACTCTGACGCCTGCCTTCTATCGACGTTCTGCCGACTGGAGTGCTTTTGGTATCTGTCCACCGTTACGGTTAGATGACTTCACTCCTCCACAGGCCAAATTTATTACCTTGCCGGAAATGCATCTGACCGGAATAACGCGCAGCTACAACTGTACTCTTGAAGAGATCTCTGATTCTCGCCATGAAATGCGCCTCCAGTTCTGGACAAAATTTCTCAGCCATTCTGTTAAGATACCTAAAACACTCTATGGGCTGCATGATGCTCAACCGAGTAGTGAAAAAGATGATGAGCAGGAAATTTTTTACACCACGGCGCTGCTGACCGAGAGTATCACCACAGAAGTGCCTGACGCCTATCCCGTTATTCTGGAAGGTGGGGATTATGTTCAGTTTGACTATCACGGTCCTTTCAGCGGGTTTCAGGATTTCATTCTGACGCTTTATGGTATCTGCATGCCGAGGCTTAATCTGACCCGTCGTAAGGGGCAGGATATTGAATGTTTTATCCCGGAAAAAGATGAAAAGGACGAGGTACCACCGACGGAGTTTCGTTGCGAGTACCTGATCCCAATACAGCGTTAGCGCTGCATTTCATCCAGCGCAGGGGCATCAAGATGAGCGATATCGCCTGCGGTTTCCACCACCCAGCCAGCAGCCAGCCATGAACTTTCCTGGTGATCTAAGCGCGAAATAGAACAGTTACGCAGACGTAAACGTCGTTCCGCCCATGCCGGTAAACCAAGAATGGTACTGATAAGGCAACCCAGTGCCATTCCATGACTCACCAGTAATGGACGACTACCTGCAGGAAGTTCCAGGCAGGCATTCAGCGCACCTTGCATACGATCACCCAGTTCGAGCATGCTTTCACCTTCCGGAATACGTCCGTCAGGAGAACCATCCACCAGGCTACGGCGCCAACCCTCTTCTTCCACAGTCAGCGAGTCCAATAGACGGCGTTCGAGTATCCCCATATCGATCTCACGCAAACGTGGGTCAAGAGCAACCGTCAAACCGCAAGCCTCTGCAATGATTTCAGCGGTTTGCTGGGTTCTGCCTAAATCACTGGAAATAATATGGGTAATATTGAGCTCTTTAGCACGTTTCGCAACCAACTGAGCCTGATGTTCTCCATGCTCCGTCAATGCGCTGTTTGACTGACCCTGAAGACGACGTTCTGCGTTCCAGAGCGTTTCACCATGACGAACAAGGTATACCTGTACCATGCGTTTTATCCGTTATACTACGATGTAAAATATATGAGGTTCTTATCTATTATGTACTATGTAGCCTGTGCGACAACCAATCCAGCCAAAATTCAGTCGGTTTTGCTGGCCTTCACTCATATTTATGGTGACGATTCGTGCCATATAGAGTCTGTTATTGTCGACAGTGACGTCCCGGAGCAACCTTTTGGAAGCCGGGAAACCAAAACGGGTGCGCAAAACCGCATCAATCATGCGCGCAAGTTAAGACCCGATGCCGATTTTTGGGTTGCCATTGAAGCGGGTATCGATGAAGGAAGTACCTTCAGCTGGGTGATTATCGAAAATGCCCACCAACACGGAGAAGCGCGTTCAGCAACCTTACCTCTGCCTGAGGTAATTCTACAGAACGTCAGTGCGGAAAACACCCTCGGTATAGTAATGTCTCAATACAGCGGAATAGATAAAATTGGTCGTAAAGAAGGTGCTATAGGGATATTTACCGCAGGTCATCTTACCCGCAGTAGTGTCTATTATCAGGCAGTGATGCTGGCACTGAGTCCATTTCACAATGAAATTTACCGCCGTTAACATGACTCAAGAGTTTTTGTGCCATTAAGCATAAGTACGGGCAGTCAGCGAACATCAATAAACGGCTGCCTGAGCGTCAGTAATACATTAATTTTCGGCCAATAATCCTGTGATATTTTCCATAATGAGTCGTTTGTTTTTATTGAGGAAATACATATTAATATTGATTTTTATATTACGGCTGTTCAACTTAAAGGGTATAATTTTAATATTATTGAAGTCATTTGAAACAGGTTCTTTTGCTGGCCAGCAAATAATACCTATCGCCTCACCACTCTCTATATCAGAACGATAACTCATAATGTCATGGACAGTAATAATTTCTATATCATCACGAAGACTGTATTTTTTAAAAATTTCCTTACACCAGTTAACTTGTATGTTATTTAAATAATTTGATAACAGGCCCGATATAATTATTTTATTTGTGCCATGAGGTTTTCCATATTTTGCTTTGACTATATTGATGCCCATCCCCGTATAGGTAAAGCATGTCACAATACCATCATCAAATAATAAATCATTATTCGATAATATAACATCCGTATTCGTTGTTAATAACTTAGAGGTAATGTCACCATAAAAGAAGTTATATGTCATGGTATCAATAGCATGAAGATTAAAAAAAGAAAATTCAGAGATAAAATTAACAGTACCAAACTCAACAGAAATATTAAATTTGTTTTTCTTGCCAAACTTTTCAATGCTATTGTACTTACTTAAATAAACATTTTCTAACGTCGACATATCATTATAATAAGGAAGAATGGCATGATATATCGCCTCCCCCTCCTTAGTTAAACTCATACCATCTCTGCCTCTAAAAAACAGACTGCATCCCAGCTTGTCTTCAAGGATTTTAATCCTTCTGGACAAAGGTGATTCAGTAATAAAAAGCTGTTTAGCGCTGTCTTTTATTGATTTATTATTTGCGGTAACGATGAATGAACGTAGAAGATTTGAAATAAACATAAGTATTCCTTATTTTAGATTACTCAACTGTTCGTTATTTTCACTCCTGACGTGGATATACCATACACTTTCATCTAAAAATAATAAGTTTAACTCCCGGTAGATAACATCCCTATTAAATGAACATATTATTCATTATTAAAAATGTCGAATATCCAGAAAACCTTCTTCACTTTTTAGATAAGTGAGATGGATATATTGAATTTTTTGAAAAAACACAAAAAGATAAAGTCAAGATTACGTTTTCACTGATACTATAACCGCAGTTTCCGCACATTTTTGTCGAGAAAGTCACAAATTATAATTATTAATTAAATCAGTCTGATTACATTGGTGATTCTCTTATATATCTAGCCATTATTAGAGGCGTACTAATTCTCAAAGACAATAATATCTTTGATAAGATCATTCTCAATCAGTGTCAAAACCATTTGATATTTGGATTAATTTACGGACGCTATATTGAATACCATGTGTATAAAAACATGTCAAATAAATCCAAATATTTTCTATACGTTGTGATGCTGACGCTGAGTCCGTTCAGCAATAAGATTTATCGTGTTAGCACGCCTTAAGGCGCTTTGTCATCTTGCAGTAAAACCTGCTCAAGCCAGGCACGCAGCTCAGGGGGTGCGGATTTAAGACTATTTGAGCCACGCGTAATCGTTGCAATACCTGCGCCCAATTCATTTTTCAGTTCACGCTGGCTCAGATTACCACGCAATAATTCCTCGATAATACGAATGCGCGTCCCCAGAGCGGTACGTTCATCTGGCGTTAAAAACAAGGTCAAAAACGGCAGATGGAACTGGTTATCGAAACTTTGTTGCATCAGTTCAACGAAACGAAGCCACTCCTGATGACTTTGTTCGGCCTGTTCCGCTGAATATTGAGAGATCTGAGTCATATTATGCCACCATACTATTTAACTAGTACAGTAGCATAGCATACTCTTCCCACAATCAATAACGCCGCTGCCATTCATTCTCGGTCATTATCTGATAAGGCTGTCCGAGGAAATAACGATAATAAGCATCATAGGCCAGGACGTTTTTCACATAGCCACGAGTCTCAGAAAACGGAATACTTTCGACAAAGGCAATAGCATCAATTCTACCCGCACTGTTACCCAGCCAGGTATTAACCCGCCCCGGCCCCGCATTATAGGCTGCTGCTGCAAAAATACGGTTGTTTTCAAACCGCCCAAATACATATTGTAAATAGGAGGTACCGATATTGATATTGGTTAGCGGATCCAATAACTGTGCTGGATTGTTATAGCCGACAATATTAAACATTTTTACGGTATCTTTTGCCGTTCCCGGCATCACTTGCATCAGGCCACTGGCACCGACCGGAGAACGAACTTTAGGATTCCATGCGCTTTCCTGACGTGCTATCGCCATCGCAAAACTTTGTGAAATTGTTTTATCTTTTAGAAAACCCGCAAATAACTCTTTGTAGGCCAGCGGAAAACGCTCCTCAAGATGATTCCATAATTTACCGGCGATCGTCGCCTGTACACTCAGGTCCCACCAGTCATTGTCAAAGGCATAGCGTGCCAGTCCCGCCTGTTCCTGGGGAGTGCGGCTGGTTATCAAATTTGCCCATTCGCTACGGGCAATATGGTCTAATTCCCAGAACATGAGCTCACGCACTCTGGCCATTTCAGGGCCTTGTACTAAAGCAGGAGAGGCTTTACCGGCATTATCAACACGCAGACTATACTTCTCACCTAAGCGTTGTGCGGCTACCATCGGATAAAAACCGCGCTGCTGCGTCAACGATTTTAAGATATCCTTCGCCTCTTTATCACGCCCACGTTCCAGCAACAGATCGGCCTGCCAGTAACGCCATTCATCTTTCTCTTTGGCTTCCATGGGCAAACGCGCAAGCCAGGTATTAAGACCTTTACGATCCCCTGCCCCCAATGCCATACGGACTCGACGTTCAATCAGAGTGGTCGACCCTGATCGCATAATCACTTTATCACGCCACTCTGCCTGCTCTGGCGTGGCATTATTGCCCATTAGTCGCCAGGCAATAATGTCATTCAGCTCCTGCACCTGCTCTTCCGTGAGTTTCTGGGCCGTTTGTAATGCCGGGATAATCATACGCGCATTATCGACATCAAGACGTACCAGCTGGTTGAAGATAGTTATCACCGTCTGACGAGTAAAATCGGTGGGTGTAGTATTGCGTGCAAAATCCAGAAGCGTAGTCGGTTTCTTTTGCAGATCAATAATCGCTGTTGTCAGTGAGAGATCACTGGCGGGCAATTGCTGCGCCAGTGAGGTAACCAGCGTACTATTCCCGGCCTTCATCGCCAGACGAATACGTTCCATATAAACGTCACTTGGCTGCTGACCTGAAGCACGCCAGGCAGTGAATAAGCGGTCACAACTTGCGGGGCGATTTCTGCCTGTCAGCCATAATGTTTTAGCGCCCTCCCAGGCTGCAGCAGCCTTGTCGGTATTCCACATCGCATTGTAGTAATTGCATTTTGCGTCAATCGTCGCTGGGGGTTGTGGGCTGAAAGCCAGTAGCCCTCTCCAGTCCTGACGACGAGCCAGTTCATTCACAAAACGCGGAACCAAATTCCGGGCGGGAGGTAATGTGGGATGAGCCTGAATAAACGTCGAAACAGAAATCGCCGTTTCATTCATTAAATTACCGGATAATTGCCGATATTCCAGGTAAGGATACAAGGGATAGTCGCGTAATGTCGGCAGTAACTGCTCCACCACATTCAGCTGCTTGTTGTCCCAGGCTTGTTTAATTTCTGCGTAGCGAATACGTTGTTTCGCTAAAGAGTCAGCCTGTACAGCACTGCTCAACATAATAAGGCTGATGCCTGTAGCCAGGCACTGCCATGCTATTTTTCTCGCTTTCAAGACCTGCTCTCCTCTTTTCTGACAACATCATGCCCGCAAAAATAATATACCCTAAATCACCGCCGTTGCCTGTAAGCCCAGGTAAAGCTTGTCGCCCACCACCAGATACAAGATATATTTTCCATGTTTCACAAAAGTAACGTCTGGGTAAGCCGGGGAAGGCTGGGATTAACGCTTGAAAACAGCTACACTTCCCGATGATTATTTATCATCTTACTTCTTCATTAAGAGGCAAAGTCGCACTGTGGCTCAATTCGTTTATACCATGCATCGTGTCGGCAAAGTTGTCCCGCCGAAACGCCATATATTAAAAAATATTTCACTCAGTTTTTTCCCGGGTGCCAAAATCGGCGTACTGGGATTGAACGGTTCCGGTAAATCCACACTCTTGCGCATTATGGCGGGTATTGATACCGACATTGAAGGTGAAGCGCGTCCACAGCCGGGGCTTAAAATTGGTTATCTTCCACAGGAACCTCAGTTGAATCATGAGCATACCGTTCGTGAGTCAGTTGAAGAGGCCGTTTCTGAGGTGGTTAACGCACTGAAACGTCTGGACGAAGTTTATGCGCTGTATGCTGCTCCTGATGCTGACTTTGATAAACTGGCAGCAGAGCAAGGTAAGCTCGAAGAGATAATCCAGGCTCATGATGGTCACAATCTGAATGTTCAGCTGGAACGTGCTGCTGATGCACTGCGTTTACCAGACTGGGATGCCAGCATTGCCACCTTGTCAGGTGGTGAGCGTCGCCGTGTTGCGCTGTGCCGCCTGCTGCTGGAAAAACCAGACATGTTGCTGCTGGACGAACCAACAAACCACCTGGATGCTGAATCCGTGGCATGGCTGGAACGCTTCCTGCACGACTTTGAAGGAACTGTAGTGGCGATCACCCACGACCGTTACTTCCTCGATAACGTAGCAGGCTGGATCCTCGAACTGGACCGTGGGGAAGGTATTCCATGGGAAGGCAACTACTCTTCCTGGCTTGAGCAAAAAGATCAGCGTCTGGCACAAGAAGCTTCTCAGGAAGCGGCTCGTCGTAAGTCTATTGAGAAAGAACTGGAGTGGGTACGTCAGGGTGCCAAAGGGCGTCAGTCTAAAGGTAAAGCACGTCTGGCACGTTTTGAAGAGCTCAACAGTACTGAGTATCAAAAACGTAACGAAACCAACGAACTGTTTATTCCACCTGGTGCACGCCTGGGTGATAAAGTGGTTGAAGTTAACAACCTGCGCAAGTCTTATGGCGATCGTCTGTTGATTGACGACCTTTCCTTCTCGGTACCGAAAGGCGCTATCGTCGGCATTATCGGTCCGAACGGTGCCGGTAAATCTACCCTGTTCCGCATGATGTCAGGTCAGGAACAAGCAGATAGCGGTACTATTGAACTGGGTGAAACCGTAAAACTGGCTTCCGTTGATCAGTTCCGTGATGCAATGGATAACAGCAAAACTGTCTGGGAAGAAGTTTCTGGCGGGCTGGACATCATGCGCGTCGGTAATACCGAAATGCCAAGCCGTGCCTATGTCGGACGCTTTAACTTCAAAGGTGTTGATCAGGGTAAACGCGTCGGTGAATTATCCGGTGGTGAGCGTGGTCGTCTGCATCTGGCGAAGCTGCTGCAAGTTGGCGGTAACATGCTGCTGCTCGATGAACCAACCAACGACCTGGATATCGAAACCTTACGCGCACTGGAAAACGCCCTGCTTGAGTTCCCTGGCTGTGCCATGGTTATCTCGCATGACCGCTGGTTCCTTGACCGTATTGCAACCCATATTCTTGACTACCAGGATGAAGGGAAAGTTGAATTCTTCGAAGGTAACTTTACCGAATACGAAGAGTACAAGAAACGTACCCTGGGTGCTGATGCTTTAGAACCAAAGCGTATCAAGTACAAACGTATTACTAAGTAATTAAGTGATCACCTGATGACTAAAAGTAGGAATACCGTGCTTTCCTGCTTTTAGTCATATCGCAACGCACATCCTCGACAATCCGGCTCTTTTTGTGATTGAGAAAACAGGTGAAAATCGTTCTTCACCTGCATTACGCAGAGACTGGATCTCTCTTATACTGATTGACAAAAAATCATTTTAATTAAACTTACTGATTTATTAAAATATTATTTTTGAAATCACTAATATTTGAAAAATAAAAACTTGTATTAGTTAATGGATCGACCCCACTGATATAATTAATCTTCTTTAAAAAAGAGTTGTATTTCATGGTCTGTAGCTTTAGATTTAAACATTCACTACGATTAGTCTGTGGTCTAGACAATCTATTATATGCACTCTCATTTTTAGCCATAATTACTTTCCTGGCAAAATCAATATTTTTAGGGTTCTCTAATACGAGTTTAAATACTGAATAGCTGCTGTTACATATCGCTGCACGAAAAAAACTTACCGCTTGCATAATAGTCATCCATTTAAATTACAAATACGTCCATCACGTTAAATTACTTTAACGATATTATCATCACCCCGGCAACCTTTATTAACTGGCAAAAAAGATAATAAAAATAATTATTTAACCCTCCACATTATTATCTAAATAAATATCTATTACTGATGCCATCAATAAAATACTGAGTGATATGTTATACGATAAATTAAAAAATAATGAAAAAATA
>CANRKT010000008.1 GCA_947631255.1 uncultured Enterobacteriaceae bacterium | reverse complement strand
GTATACGCCGATATGGCGAGAGCCTATAGAAACATCATCATGGTGTATTGATGATGTTTCTGGGGATCCCTCAGCACATAAGTGCCCTTTTTTATTGGACAAAGCCCCTACAATTCAGTGTTACAATTTTTAAAAAACGAGTCATTTACCCTCCCCTATTCACACACTACACTGATGCCGACTTTCTATCTGAGGTAGTAATGAACGACTACAAAATGACCCCTGGCGAATTGCGAGCTACATGGGGTTTAGGCACCGTATTTTCGCTACGTATGCTCGGTATGTTTATGGTGCTACCGGTCCTGACAACTTGGGGTATGGCTTTACAAGGTGCCAGTGAGGCCTTAATAGGCTTGGCTATTGGTATTTATGGTCTGACGCAAGCACTATTCCAAATTCCTTTTGGTCTGCTTTCCGATCGTGTAGGTCGCAAGCCGCTGATTATCGGTGGACTGACTATTTTCGTATTGGGTAGCATTATAGCTGCCACTACTGACTCCATATGGGGCGTGGTACTAGGCCGTGCGCTTCAGGGCTCCGGGGCGATTGCCGCTGCCGTTATGGCGCTGTTATCTGACTTAACCCGCGAACAGAATCGCACTAAGGCGATGGCCTTTATCGGTATCAGCTTTGGTGTCACCTTCGCCATCGCGATGGTACTCGGCCCTATTATTACTCAGGCTCTTGGTCTGCAAGCACTGTTCTGGATGATTGCCATACTGGCAACGCTCGGGATTGCAGTGACTATCTGGATAGTTCCTGATAGCCAGACTCACGTGTTAAATCGTGAGTCTGGTATGGTCAAAGGTTGTTTTCGTAAAGTTCTGGCAGAACCGAGGCTACTGAAACTCAACTTTGGCATAATGTGTTTGCATATCATGCTGATGTCCACTTTTATAGCCCTACCCGGGATTCTGGAACAAGCGGGGTTTCCGGCGACTGAGCACTGGAAGGTGTATCTGATTACGATGCTGATATCCTTCGTCGCAGTACTGCCACTGATTATCTATGCTGAAGTCAAACGGCGCATGAAACGGGTCTTTATTGGCTGTGTCGCCCTGCTGTTTATCGCTCAAATTATCTTGTGGGGATCCGGTCCACATTTCTGGGAACTGGTGATTGGCGTGCAGATATTCTTCCTCGCCTTTAACTTAATGGAAGCCATTCTTCCCTCCCTGATCAGTAAAGAATCCCCTGCCGGTTATAAGGGTACGGCAATGGGTATTTATTCCACCAGTCAGTTCTTAGGCGTGGCTATTGGTGGGTCGCTTGGCGGCTGGGTGAATGGTTTATTTGACTCACAAACCGTCTTTCTGCTCGGCGCATTGCTGGCAACGGTCTGGCTGCTGGTCAGTTACACTATGCAAGAACCGCACTATGTCACCAGCCTGCGTATTGAACTCGAACAGCAGATTGAAGATACAGAGCGTTTAGCAGCCCTGTTACTCGCCCAGTCAGGCGTGAGTGAAGTGAATATTATCGCCGAAGAACGCGGTGTTTATATCAAAATAGACAGTAAAGTGACAAAACGCGCAGAGATAGAAGCCTTAATAAAAGAGCATTGGTCACTACAGCAGGCAATCTGAAGTATTAAGTATAATTCGGGTTACCTGTAGGCCCAGAGTTCACAGAGTCGATGAGCATAGATAACTATGTCATTCGGCTCTGTGAACGAAGGCAAACCTCAGATAACTTGAAGTATGAAGGCTATCAGTCGCGGAAGTTTTTGAACTGGAACGGCTGTCCCAAATTCCCGCCACGAATCAGAGCCATAGCCCCCTGCAAATCATCACGCGACTTACCCGTGACACGAATTTCCTCGCCCTGAATTTGTGTTTGTACCTTCAGTTTATTGTCTTTAATCAGCTTCACAATTTTTTTCGCGATAGCCGCTTCAATACCCTGCTTCAACTTGGCATTCACACTCCAGGTTTTACCGCTATGCTCAAACTCATCCGGAACGTCAATTGAGCTTCCTTCAATACCGCGTTTCAGAAGCTTGGCACGCAGAATATCCAGTAACTGATTAACCTGGAAATCTGACTCGCTCGCCACTTTAATACTTTGATCTTTCTCATTTAACTCAAAGCTTGCAGGGACGTTACGAAAATCAAATCGTGTTGCTAATTCCCGCTCAGCATTTTCTATCGCGTTACGGACTTCTTGCATATCGATTTCAGAAACAATATCAAACGATGGCATATTTTTCTCCCTTTAGTATTTGCGTTGCATAATACCCGCTAGGCTGAGCAAAACAACCCGTTAAAGAATCAGAAAGCGTATAACGCTATAATAGAATATGTTTGGGATCTAGCTGGAGAGAAAAAATGCAAATCACCGTACTGGGTTGCGGTGCTCTGGGTCAACTTTGGCTGACTGCACTTTATAAGCAAGGACATGAGCTACAGGGCTGGCTACGTGTGCCACAGCCCTATTGCCATGTCAATCTGCTGGACAGCACTGGCGATATCTTTAATCGGTCCTTTATTGCAAATGATCCACAATTTCTTGCTGAGAGTGACTTACTTCTGGTAACGCTCAAGGCCTGGCAAGTCTCTGATGCGGTAAAAGCTCTGGCGAAAAATCTTCCGGAAAGCAGCCCTATTTTATTGCTGCACAATGGTATTGGCACGCTTGAGGAACTCAGCCGCCTGCAACACCCAATATTGCAAGGATTCACGACTCAGGCAGCTAAACGCGACGGTAATGTCATTGTTCATGTCGCGAATGGTGTCACTCATATCGGCCCTGGAAATTATCAGGCGGCTGGATACTGTTATCTTGCCGAGACGTTGCATCAGGCGCTACCTGATGTGGCATGGCATAATAATATTGGCTCCGCTAGCTGGAATAAACTCGCAGTTAACTGCGTTATTAACCCACTTACCGCGCTCTATAACTGTCAGAATGGGGACTTAGCAGCCCATGGTGAAGAGGTTTTCAATATTTGTGATGAAATCGCCCATGTCATGGAACGCGAAGGATACAATATTTCAACGGAAAATTTGTATTTACATGTCAAACAGGTGATTGAATGTACCGCTGAGAATATCTCTTCGATGCTCCAGGATATCAGAGAGCAGCGCCATACTGAAATTGATTATATTACTGGCTATTTAATACGTCGTGCACGTGCCAATGGCATCCCTGTTCCGCTGAATACACGCCTTTATGAGCTGGTTAAACGTAAGGAAGATGAATATGAGCGTTCGAGCTCTGGTTTGCCTGGCTCCTGGAGCTGAAGAAACCGAAGTTGTCACTACTATCGATTTACTTGTCAGAGGGGGCATCTCCGTCACCACCGCCAGTGTTGCAAGCAATGGCTCGCTGACCATTGTTTGTTCACGCGGCGTCAAGCTGGTCGCTGATGTGCCTTTGGTCGAGGTTGCTGATGATGAGTTTAATATTATTGTATTACCGGGTGGGATTAAGGGCGCTGAGTGTCTGCGTGATAGTCCACTGCTGGTAGAAACCGTAAGACAGTTCCATCTTTCTGGACGCATTGTCGCCGCTATTTGCGCTGCTGCCGGAACGGTACTGGTTCCCCATGAACTGTTTCCAGTCGGTAATATGACGGGCTTTCCTGGGCTGAAAGAGACTATACCAGCGGATCAGTGGCAGGATAAACGTGTCGTCTGGGATCCACGCGTCAATCTTCTGACCAGCCAAGGGCCAGGTACAGCGATTGATTTTGCATTAAAGATAATTGATTTGCTGGTCAGTCGGGAAAAGGCACATGAAGTCGCCGGACAACTGGTACTGGCTGCGGGTATTTATAGCTTCAGGGATTACACTTAGAACCAATCCCCCTTCTCTGACTTGAGAAGGGGGAGTGTTGCGATTACTGACGATAAACCTTGACGTTTTTAAACCCAAGTTCATTCAGATACAACGCTTGCAGACGACTCATTACACCGCGATCACACCACAGTAAGTAAGTTTTGCTCTGATCAAGCGTGCTAAATGCGGTGCTCAATTTATAAAATGGCAGTGCAGTCACGGTTACACCATCAAGTTTCATCGGCTTCGCTTCAACTTCATCATTAGAGCGAATATCCAGCAAGACGTCATTTGAACCGAATTCAGTCACAGTCTCTATTTCGACTATCTCTTCTTTGCTTTGCTTCGCTATTTCACGAATATCAATATTCGAGGCTTCCGCAATAACTCGCTCCAGAATCGAGAAATCGAAGTTTTGTTCCTCTGCTTCAATCTTCGCTTTTACCGCTTTTACGGTAGGACTTTTTGAAATAACGCCACAATACTCAGGTATGGTACGCGCAAAGTCAGCGGTACCAATTTCACGAGCCAGATCGATGATATGTTCTTTATCGTGTGAAATCAGTGGGCGCAAGATAAGTGTATCGGAAACATTATCAATCAGACGTAAGTTGGTGAGTGTCTGACTGGAAACCTGTCCCAGAGCTTCACCAGTAACCAGCGCTTGCACGCCGTAACGTTCAGCAATCTGCGAGGCTGCGCGGACAAACATGCGTTTCAAAATGACGCCCATCTGTCCGTCTTCAATTTTCTCAAGTATCTCACCGACTACAGGCTCGAAGTTAACGGCAACAAATCGTACCTTATGAGAACTGCCAAAGCGGTTCCACAAATAGTGGGCAACTTGTTTTACACCGATTTCATGAGCAGCGCCGCCAAGATTAAAGAAGCAGTAATGAACTCGGCATCCACGACGCATCAGCATATAACTGGAAACACCGGAATCAAAACCACCGGAAATCAGTGACATGACGTCTTCCTGCGTCCCAACAGGGAAGCCACCTAACCCTTCACTGCGGTTCTTAACCAGCAGCAGACGATCGTTTTCAATCTCCAGATTGACAGTCACATCCGGGTTATTCAGTTTAACGCGGGCGGACTCAATATGCTGGTTCAGACCACCACCGACATAACGCTCAACTTCAATAGAGGTAAATTCATGCTTACCGCGACGTTTGACGCGGACACAGAAGCTTTTATCGATCAGACTCTCGCGGTACAGTTCAAGTGCCTGCTCAAAGATATTATGCATATCGGTAAATGGCACATCCTCGACATCGAGAATATGATGAATACCTGGGATACGTGTTAAGCCTTCGCGAATAGTCTGATGTTTGCTTTCATCTTTGGAGCGGACCTCGATATGATCCCAGTGGCGGACTACCGCCAGATTCTCATCGTAAGGCTTTAAGACATTACGAATGTTCGCGGTAAGTATCTTAATGAAGCGCAATCGCACAGATTGGCTCTTGATGGTGATTTCCGGGAACAATTTAATGATAAACTTCATGGCGGTAAGACTTCGTTAGTGAGCCATTTATGCGGTTAGACATAGGGGCTTAAAGAAAAATACAGCAGCGGCATCTAGCCACTGCATCCGAGTGGCAGGAGTATACCACCATCACGGGAAGACTGCGTATCTTAACCAGATGTTCGAGCTTGCTTGATAATCATTTTGACTCCGTTACCATATCGGCGTCGAATTAAAATAGAGTCAGACATTCACTATGCCGAAAAAAAATGAGACCCAAACCAGTTTTGAAACTGCACTGGTTGAACTGGAGCAAATCGTTAGCCGCCTGGAAGGGGGGTCTCTTCCGCTGGAAGAAGCTTTAAATGAATTTGAACGTGGTGTAAAACTGGCACGACAGGGGCAAGTAAAATTGCAGCAAGCAGAACAGCGGGTACAAATTCTGCTAAGTGATAATCCTGACTCTCCACTGACTCCTTTTACGCAGGATGCTGAATAATATGGACTTTACTCGTCAACTCCAGACCCATACTGACAGAGTGAACCAGGTCATCGTCAACTTTCTGGCTCCGCTCCCCTTTCAGGACAGTCCGATGGTCGAAGCCATGCACTATGGTGCATTATTGGGTGGTAAGCGATTACGCCCTTTTCTGGTTTATGCCACTGGTGAAATGTTTGGTGTCAGTCCTGAAGCTCTGGATGCTCCCGCAGCCGCGATAGAATGTATTCATGCCTATTCATTGATTCATGATGACCTGCCCGCTATGGATAATGATGATTTACGCCGCGGTCAGCCGACTTGTCATATAAAATTTGGCGAAGAGAATGCTATTCTAGCAGGAGATGCTCTGCAAACGCTGGCATTCTCGATACTCAGCCAGGCTCATATGCCGGGTGTGAATGTCACAGACAGGCTGGCCATGATAGCAGAACTCGCAACCGCCAGTGGTGTAGCAGGAATGTGCGGTGGTCAGGCTCTGGACTTAGCAGCTGAAGGTCAACAAATCAGTCTGGAAAACCTGGAGCGTATTCACCGGTATAAAACGGGCGCATTAATTCGCGCAGCCGTTCGCCTTGGCGCACTCAGTGCGGGTGAGGCTGGTCGCCGGGCTCTCCCGATACTGGATAGCTTCGCACAGAGTATTGGCCTCGCATTTCAGGTTCAGGATGACATTCTGGATGTGATTGGTAATACCGCGACCTTAGGTAAACGCCAGGGGGCTGATCAACAACTAGGCAAAAGTACTTATCCTGCTTTACTTGGCCTTGAGCAAGCCCAAGGCAAAGCACAAGAGCTATATCTGGAAGCATTACACGCCCTGACAACCCTTTCTGAACAGTCGCTGGATACCACTGCCCTGGAAGCGTTGGCAAACTACATTATCCATCGTGATAAATAACAAATAACAACCATGAGTTTAGATTGCTGATGAGTTTTGATATCGCCAAATACCCTACCCTGGCACTGGTTGACTCCACCCAAGAGTTACGCCTGTTGCCAAAAGATAGTCTGCCGAAGCTATGTGATGAGCTACGTCGTTACCTGTTGGACAGCGTCAGCCGTTCCAGCGGACACTTTGCTTCCGGTCTGGGTACCGTTGAGCTGACTGTGGCGCTGCACTACATCTATAATACCCCCTTCGATCAAGTTATCTGGGATGTGGGACATCAAGCTTATCCGCATAAAATCCTGACGGGGCGTCGTGACAAAATAGGCACTATTCGTCAGAAAGGTGGCCTGCATCCTTTCCCGTGGCGAGCAGAAAGCGAATATGACGTACTGAGTGTCGGTCACTCGTCAACGTCGATCAGTGCCGGGATCGGTGTAGCGGTTGCCGCAGGAAAAGAGGGAAAAGATCGTAAAACGGTGTGCATTATCGGCGATGGCGCAATTACTGCAGGTATGGCGTTTGAAGCGATGAATCATGCGGGTGATATTCACCCTGATATGCTAGTGGTGCTGAATGATAATGAGATGTCTATTTCCGAGAATGTGGGCGCTCTGAATAACCATCTGGCACAGTTACTTTCTGGCAAGCTGTATTCTACCCTGCGTGAAGGGGGGAAAAAGGTTTTCTCCGGTGTTCCGCCTATCAAAGAACTGCTCAAACGTACCGAAGAACATATTAAAGGTATGGTGGTTCCAGGCACTTTGTTTGAAGAACTGGGTTTTAACTATATTGGCCCGGTGGACGGACATGATGTGATTGGCCTGGTCAATACCCTGAAGAATATGCGCAGCCTGAAAGGGCCGCAGTTCTTGCATATCATGACTAAAAAAGGTCGCGGCTATGCACCAGCGGAAAAAGACCCTATCAGTTATCACGCCGTTCCTAAATTCGATCCACAGAGCAATACACTGCCGAAAAGTGCCGCCAGTCTGCCAAGCTATTCAAAAATATTCGGTAACTGGCTGTGTGAAACCGCAGCCCATGATGACAAACTGATGGCGATCACCCCAGCAATGCGTGAAGGTTCCGGTATGGTGGAGTTTTCTCGTCAGTATCCGGATCAGTACTTTGATGTCGCTATTGCTGAGCAACACGCTGTTACCTTCGCTGCCGGTCTGGCCATTGGTGGTTATAAACCGATCGTTGCTATTTATTCAACATTCTTACAGCGCGCTTATGATCAGTTGATTCATGATGTCGCTATTCAAAAACTCCCGGTATTATTTGCTATCGACCGCGCCGGCATTGTTGGTGCTGACGGACAGACACATCAGGGGGCTTTTGATCTCTCTTTCCTGCGCTGTATTCCAGATATGGTCATTATGACACCGAGCGATGAAAATGAATGTCGCCAAATGTTATATACCGGCTACCATCATCAGGACGGTCCGAGTGCTGTTCGTTACCCGCGTGGTACCGGTACTGGAGCTGAGCTGACTCCACTGGAATCACTGCCTCTCGGGAAAGGTGTTATCAAACGTCAGGGTGAAAAACTGGCGATCCTTAACTTCGGTACCCTGCTTCAGGATGCACAGATTGTGGCTGAAAATCTTAATGCCACTCTGGTTGATATGCGCTTTGTTAAACCACTGGATCAGGCACTGATCCTGCAAATGGCAGAACAACATGAGTCACTCATTACGCTGGAAGAAAACGCCATTATGGGTGGAGCCGGTAGTGGCGTGAATGAAGTGTTAATGGCTCACCGCAAAGCGGTACCTGTTCTGAATATCGGCTTACCTGATTTCTTTATCCCGCAAGGAACTCAGGAAGAAGCGCGAGAAGATATCGGTCTTGATGCCGCAGGTATTGAACAACAGATCTGTCGCTGGCTTAGTTAAGTCCGGCCTGTAACAGAAGGGATAGCAAGGACGCTTCCCAGGTAAAATAATGTCCGACTTGGAACCGCCTCACTTCATCAATATCAGACAGTCTCAATATTATCAGGTCACCGAAAGCCACGTTTCAATCACGCTATCGCTACTCACTGGAAAAATGGTCATATCCTTTTAAGTCCAGTGTTATAGGGTCGCCGTTATGCAGAAACTGCAGTCCTTCAGATGCCGGGGTTATCTGACCGATACAGGAATAAGGTACTCCAAGATTACCGATAGCGACCTCCAGAGCTCCTCGATTAATCTCCGGCACGGTAAAGCATAATTCATAATCTTCTCCCCCAGCCAGACCCCAGAGCATAGCCTGCTCAAGTGACACTTGCGCCAGGAGCGCATCGGAGAAAGGAAAAGCTTCAAGAGAAATACGCGCACCGCAATCACTGGCTTTCAGTATATGGCCTAAATCAGAAATCAGTCCGTCGGAAAGATCTATCGCGCTGTTTGCCAGCCCTCTGAGCGCTTGTCCATGCAGGATACGCGGTGTCGGACGTAAATGACGCGCAACCAAGTAATCAGCCTGCTGCCTGTCGCTCACTTGCAATCTGTTTTGCAAAATGGCCAGTCCGGCTGCGCTATCGCCCGGCGTTCCGGTAACATAAATCCAGTCACCAGGCTTGGCACCATTGCGTTTAAGCGCGCGTCCCTCAGGGACCATACCGTGGATGCCAAGCGTCATCGACAAGGGACCACGAGTGGTATCACCGCCAATCAGCTGAACACCATAATAATCCAGCTGCTCGAATAAACTGTCGCTGAAAGTTGCAAGCCAGGACTCATCAACTTCGGGCAATGTGATTGCCAGAGTCAGCCAGGCCGGGTCTGCACCCATAGCCGCCAGGTCACTTAAATTGACCGCCAGCGCCTTATAAGCAAGATCACCCGGAGAAATATCAGCAAGAAAATGAACACCAGAAACCAGAGTGTCAGTACTGATGGCCAGCAGTTGTTTTTCGGGTAGCGTCATTAAAGCGCAGTCATCGCCAATTCCAGTGTCGACTTCAGGGCGAGAACTTCTGGTCCTGGCGAAGTAACGGGTAATCAGGGAAAACTCACCACATGACATGCATGATACCTCAAGAGAGTAGACAGAAGCAGGCCGGACAAAGCCGGCCTGAAGATTACTTTTTGCGGGGACGAATAACTGGAGCGACTTTATCAAGTACGCCGTTGACAAATTTGTGGCTGTCTTCAGCGCCGAAGGTTTTGGCTAATTCAATGCCTTCGTTAATAGCAACTTTATACGGTACGTCATCGCGTTTAGATAATTCAAACAACGAAATACGCAGTACCGCTTTTTCGACTTGCCCCAGTTCTTCCAGCTGGCGGGAAAGATAAGGCTTCATCAGCCCATCCAGATACCCGCTGTTAGTAGCCACCCCACTCAGCAACTCACGGAAATAGTTAATATCAACATCCTTGACGTCCTGTTCCGACAGGAACTGGTATTCAACATCAGCGATGTCGTTTTTAGACAACTGCCATGAGTAGAGCGCCTGAACGGCACATTCACGGGCGCGGCGACGAGCAGCAGGTTTCACGAATTTCCCCTTACAAAAATCAGGCTTTAATTGCCTTCAATACATTAATCATTTCCAGTGCGGTCAATGCCGCTTCGGCACCTTTATTACCCGCTTTGGTACCCGCACGTTCGATAGCTTGTTCAATACTTTCGGTAGTCAGCACGCCAAAGGCAACTGGCACACCGCTGTCATGAGAGACATGAGCCAGACCATTGCTTGCTCCACCCGCAACATATTCAAAATGCGCAGTACCGCCACGAATGACAGTACCCAGCGCGATAATCGCGTCATACTTACCGGTTTTTGCTAATGCATCAGCAGCCAGTGGCAGTTCATAAGCCCCTGGTACCCATACAACGGTAATATTGTTATCTGCAACCTGGCCGATACGTTTCAGTGCATCTACGGCACCATCCAGCAGGCTGTCATTGATAAAGTTGTTGAAACGCGCAATCGTGATGGCAATACGAGCGTCAGGAGTAGCAACAGCTGCTTCAATAATGTTCATAATCTTCCTTTACGGGTTCTGTTTAGCCCCAAAGGGGGGCGGATTTTACCATAATCTTTTCGCGACTGCTTACGTTTTACAAGTACGCGTGTTTTGGAACTAAGTGTAGACATAAATCAGGGCCAACCTGACGAATTTGACTGAAAGCAAATTCTGGTGCATCGGCGAGTTTTTCAAGCCCTGGTAACGTGCACAGGCCACGCGCATCGCTACCCAGCAGCTTAGGTGCCAGATAAACAATTAATTCATCTACCAATCCCGCCTGCAATAATGCACCACCAAGGGTTGGCCCCGCTTCCACCCAGATATTGTTAATCTGACGTTTACCCAGTTGCATCATCAGCACCACCAGATCGAGATGTCCTTGATGTGGCGCGACAATCAGCTGCTCGACATCGTCAGGCCAGGATTGGGTATCAGCGCTACAGCGAGCAAGCCAGGTCTGACCTGGTTGCTGGATGATCTTATGCTGCGGGGTCACTCGATTTTGGCTGTCGATAATGATCCGTACTGGCTGACGCGTTTGTGCTTCATCAAACAGTGAACCTGTCGTTTCACCCAGTTCGTCCCAGCGAACGGTTAAGGCAGGGTCATCTGCCAGAACCGTGGCACTACTGGAAAGAATCGCCGCGCTCTGGGCACGTAACCGCTGTACGTCACGGCGAGCCTGAGGTGAGGTGATCCACTGACTTTCACCGCTGGCCATCGCCGTACGACCATCCAAAGATGCACCTAATTTTAGTTGCAGGTACGGGAATCCGGTACGCATACGTTTCAGAAAACCACGGTTAATGGCTTCCGCTTCACCCATCATCAGGCCATGACTGACATCAATACCAGCCTGTTGTAAACGATACAACCCACGGCCGGCAACCTGTGGGTTAGGGTCTTGCATTGAAGCAACCACTCGGGTGACACCGGCAGCAATCAGTGCATCGCAGCAAGGAGCGGTCCGTCCATGATGGCTGCAAGGTTCCAGTGTCACATAAGCGGTAGCACCGCGTGCCTTTTCACCCGCCATTTGCAGAGCATGCACTTCAGCATGAGGTTCACCGGCGCGGTGATGATACCCCTCGCCAACAATGACCCCCTCTTTTACCAGTACACAGCCAACATTCGGATTTGGCATTGTGGTAAAACGCCCGCGTTTCGCTAGCTCAAACGCGCGTGCCATAAACAGCTCATCACCTGACATATCTCTAATCCTGTAAGCGAGCGATTTCTTCGCCAAATTCTTTAATATCTTCAAAGCTACGGTATACCGAAGCAAAACGGATATAGGCCACTTTATCTAACTTTTTCAGCTGTTCCATGACCAGATTCCCCACCATCTTACTCTGTACTTCTCGCTCCCCGGTGGCCCGCAGATGAGATTTAATATGGTTGATAGCCATTTCAACATCATCGGAATTAACCGGGCGTTTCTCAAGCGCTTTCAGTATTCCACTGCGCAGCTTATCTTCGTTAAAGGGCTCACGTATATCATTGCTCTTAACTATCCGGGGCATGACTAACTCAGCCACTTCAAAGGTGGTAAAGCGTTCATGGCAAACCAGACACTGCCGACGGCGGCGCACTGAGGAGCCTTCACCTACCAGGCGCGAGTCAATAACTTTAGTATCCACGGCGAAACAGAATGGGCAATGCATAGCGTTTCCTTCACAGATAATAAAAATAACCGATAGTTTACCGCGAAGTTGCAGGAGTACAAAGATGGCTTCCAATATCAGCAATGAAATAAAAAATAATGAGCCAGGATACGGTGGATTTAAACCAGTAAGCCATTATGCTCAGTAGTACTGTTGATGCGGGGTAGTGTTCAGCAACACCAGGTGAAGACATCATTGTCTTTTTCTACGCCGGGTACGTATTCACATCCATCCGGTGCCGAAACAGTTTCTCACTGCGAAAGGTTAAGCTTCTTGCCCGTTTATCAGTAAGCGTTATCCACTACCCTCACTCTTTAGGTCGCAATAGCAATCAAGCTCACCCATTAACTAAAAAATTCGCAATAAGACATGAAAAAAGGCATTAAATTCGATATAACGGATAAAAACGTGAAGGCAATCGATTACGCAAATAACAAAAGTGTGAAAGAGAACATATTTTTGTGAGTGGCAGCATATATAATAGTCATATCGTGAGAAGCCTGCAGGATCCAGTTCCGCAGAGACGCCTTCCACAATTTCTCAGTAACATGAAATAAACAGTGGCGAATATATGAAAAAAATAATTCTGGCAGCCGGCGCTGCTATTGCACTTTCTAGCGCGTTCTCTGCAAGTGCAGAAGAAGTCAAAGTCGATCGCTCTGAATATCTTTCAGACTGGTGGCAGCAGAGTGTTAACGTCGTCGGCAGCTATCACACCCGTTTCGGACCACAGCTGCGTAACGATACCTATCTGGAATATGAAGCCTTTGCCCGTAAAGACTGGCTGGATTTCTATGGCTACGTTGATGCACCCGTATTTTTCGGTGGAAATACCGATGCTCGTGGTATCTGGAATAAAGGTTCCCCACTGTTTATGGAAATTGAACCGCGTTTCTCTATCGATAAACTGACCAACACTGATCTAAGCTTTGGCCCATTCAAAGAGTTTTTCATTGCTAACAACTATATCTACGATATGGGACGCAATAAAGAAGGTCGTCAGAGCACCTGGTACATGGGTCTGGGTACCGATATTGATACCGGCCTGCCAATGAGCCTGGCACTGAACGTCTATGCTAAATACCAGTGGCAGAACTATGGTGCAGCTAACCAGAATGAGTGGGATGGCTACCGCGTTAAAGTGAAATATTTCGTACCATTGACTCAAGTTCTGGGCGGTGATTTAGCCTATATCGGTTTCACCAACTTCGACTTTGGTTCAGACTTAGGCGATTCAGAGTACCGTACTAGCAACTCAATCGCTTCCAGCCATGTTCTGGCGCTGAATTACGATCACTTCCATTATTCATTTGTTGCCCGTTACTTTAATAATGGCGGACAGTGGGAAAATGGCTCCCGTCCAGGATTTATGGATGACAAAATTCAGTCAAACGGCTTTGGATACTACTTGGTCGCTGGTTACAACTTCTAATTTAAGCTGAAAAGCCGACCTAATAACGAATACCGCACGGTCAAACGATCCGGTGGGTATACAACAATAGCCTCATCAATTCTTTGATGGGGCTTTTTTGAGCTCTGCTCAGAAATCGTGGCTTGGCTGATTGTGGACATGGGCCTGTAGGCGACCGCAATGGTCGTTTTGTTGAATCCTCGTCTCTTTTAGCTGATTAACCCATTAGTTTAAGTAACCCTCGTTATTATTTTCAGCCACTCTGATGCCTCCCGGGCACCGAGAATAAACAGGGTTCGTAGATGTTTATCACCTTTTTTAGTCATACATGACGACAAATCAACGGGTAGCTGGCCGTAGATGTAATCAATTAATCACTTTTATTTATAAAAATAACTCTTATACTGAGGGCTGTCTTTTGCCTTTTCTCTGTCTTTAGCTTTTCGCTGTCTCTAGCTTTTCGCTGTCTCTAGCTTTTCGCTGTCTTTAGCTTTTCTCTGTCTTTAGCTTTTCTCTGTCTTTAGCTTTTCTCTGTCTTTAGCTTTTCTCTGTCTTTAGCTTTTCTCTGTCTTTAGCTTTTCTCTGTCTATGATTTGATTATCGGTATATAGCTAATGTTATCCCTTAAATAAAACGGAATTAACTTGACATGACATGATGTCACTAAGGAGATCCATTGTGAGTATATCTACGAATAAATTGCCTCTGTGGTCCCTCGCCGCGTTAGTGGTTGGTTCCATGATAGGTGCCGGGATATTTTCTTTACCGGCAACCTTTGGGCGGGCAACGGGAGGGTTTGGTGCCCTCATCGCTTGGGGTATTGCTGGCGGTGGTATGTTAATGCTGGCTTTCGTATTCCAAACTCTGGCACAACGTAAACCCGAACTCGACTCTGGCGTATTTATCTATGCTAAAGCTGGATTCGGAAACTATCTGGGATTTTCCTCAGCACTGGGTTTCTGGGCCGGTACTTGTATTGGTAACGTCTCTTATTTTTTGTTAATCAAATCAACATTGGGTGCCTTCTTTCCTGTTTTTGGAGACGGTAATACCCTGTTAGCAATATTGATTTCGTCTATTATCCTATGGTCATTCCATATTCTGATATTGCGCGGGGTGAAAAACGCAGCTGCAATCAATACTATCGCTACCGTAGCCAAAATTCTGCCCATCCTCATCTTCGTTATCATTCTAATCTTCGCCTTCAAAAGCGACATGTTTATGCTTAACTTCTGGGGAGAGCCAGAGACTGCCGTCTCTTTAGCCAGCTTGGGCGACCTCTCTCATCTTGATGAATACGGCTACGTGGGACATGCTGCCGCTGCTATCGCCCCCTCTGCTGAACCCGAGTCCCTATTTAGCCAAGTACGCAGTACCATGCTGGTGACGGTATTCGTGTTTCTAGGGATTGAAGGCGCTAGCGTTTATTCCCGCTATGCCAAAGAACGTCGCCATATCGGGATTGCCACAGTGCTGGGGTTCGTTGGGGTACTGTGCCTGCTGGTATTGATAACAATGCTGTCATATGGCGTGATGCTGCGTCCCGATCTGGCCGTATTGCGTCAACCCTCCATGGCTGGCGTACTAGAAGCTGTCGTCGGACGCTGGGGTGCCATTTTCATCAGCGTGGGGCTGATTATTTCGGTATTAGGGGCTTACCTATCTTGGTCACTTCTGGCGGCAGAAGTGCTCTATTCCGCAGCAAAAAATAACAGCATGCCTAAGGTGTTTACCACAGAAAATAGTAAGGCAGTGCCTTCTACCGCAGTGTGGCTGACCAACGTCACCATTCAGGTTTTTTTGATCCTGACGCTGTTTAGCAACTACGCCTTCCAACTGGCACTCGAGCTAACCAGCTCTATGACCCTTATCCCTTATTTGTTGGTAGGGGCTTATGGCTTGAAATTGGCTTGTTCCGGGGAAACCTACGGGGACAACAAAACGACTCGCAAGAAAGATCTGGTTATTGCGCTTATAGCCACTTTCTATGCTCTGCTGATGCTGTACTCCGGGGGAATGAAATATTTGCTGCTCTCCGCCATCATCTATGGCCCAGGTTCACTGCTGTACATTCAGGCCAAACGTGAACAACACGCGAAACTGTTCACCCCGGTCGAAATGGGGCTTTTCGTGATCATTATGTTCGCCGCCATCGCCGCAATCTACAGTATTGCAACGGGTGTAATCACAATCTGATCGAGGCAAATCATTATGACGACTAAAAATAAAATACCGTCCAAGTTTGGTGTGCATTCTGAAGTAGGGAAATTACACAAGGTTATGGTATGTGCCCCTGGCAAAGCACATAACCGGCTGACACCAAGTAACTGTGATGAGCTGTTGTTCGATGACGTGTTGTGGGTTGATCGCGCCAAGCGTGACCACTTTGACTTTATGACCAAAATGCGCGAACACGACGTGGATGTGGTTGAAATGCACAACCTACTGGCAGAAACCCTGACACTGCCAGAAGCAAGAAAGTGGATCCTCGATCTGCAAATTGTGCCGAATGAAGTGTCGCTGGGGATCTTAAATGAAACGCGCAGCTTCCTTGATAGCCTGGCCCCCCGAGCATTGGCAGAGGTGCTGATCGGTGGGCTGTCTACCTCCGAACTGGCTAAAGCAGGCTATGCCGATAACGAAGAGTTGAAGCTAATTCGTGAAGCTGTGGGAATTACGGAATACCTGCTTCCGCCACTACCGAACACCTTGTACACCCGTGATACTACCTGTTGGATTTATGGCGGAGTAACATTGAATCCGTTGTACTGGCCAGCCCGCCATGAAGAAACGATTCTGACCACGGCAATTTATAAATTCCACCCAGACTTTGGTGAAGCCAACGTTAACGTCTGGTGGGGGGATCCAACCGTGAGCCACGGCACCGCAACGCTCGAAGGGGGAGATGTAATGCCGATCGGCAATAAAACGGTGCTGATTGGCATGAGTGAGCGAACCTCACATCAGGCAATCACGCAGTTAGCCGCTGCGCTGTTTTCCAGCAAGCATTCCGGCGTTGAACGAGTGATGATTGCTGCCATGCCGAAACTACGCGCCGCCATGCACTTGGATACGGTATTTACCTTCTGCGATCGCGATGTCGTCACACTTTACCCGGCTATCGTCAATCAGATCAAAACCTTCTCACTGCGCCCAGATGATGGCCCAACCGGCATGAAACTGAACCGTGATAAGGGAACCTTTATCGAAACCATTACCGGCGCCTTGAACCTGAAAAAACTGCGGGTGGTGGAAACCGAAGGTAATGACTACGATACCGAGCGCCAACAGTGGGACAGCGGCAACAATATAGTGGCGCTTTCTCCTGGTGTGGTATTAGCTTACGATCGCAACACCAAGACCAATACCCAGTTACGTAAGGAAGGGGTTGAGGTAATCGAGATAGTCGGAAGTGAACTGGGACGTGGCCGTGGCGGTGGCCACTGTATGACCTGTCCGATTATTCGTGATGCTGTCGACTATTAATTCATCAATAAAAAAAGGGCACTCCTTTGAGTGCCTTTATCTCGTGCATTGCAAAGTTTCTGAAAGCTCATCATCTCTTTAATAGATAAAACGTGAGTTTAATCCTTCACTACGCAGCTTACAGGACTTCGTTGACTTGATTTTTATGATGGATTTATCGATGCACAACCCAACGGCTCTGCTCAGCCGACTGAAGGTGAAATCCCACACTGGGTCATTGACAATACTGAACTGAAAAAAAACCGTAGTCGAACGAACGACTACGGTTTTTATCAAGCTTGCATCAAATTAAGGCAAAATAGAAGGCTGATCGGCCCCTTCTTTTTCCACTTTATGCTGCAACATATGCTCACGCTTCATACCCATTTTCAACGCTAAAGCAGAAGCGACATAGATAGAAGAAGCTGTACCGATAGTGACACCAATCAGCATAGTCAATGCGAAGCCTTTCAGCATCGAACCGCCAAACAGATAAAGCATCAGGATAACAACCAGCGTAGTGCCGGATGTTATCAAGGTTCTTTTCAGTGTCTGAGTCAGTGAAACGTTAAAGATTTCATAAGGCGTACCGCGACGAATTTTGCGGAAGTTCTCACGAATACGGTCCGATACCACGATGCTATCGTTAAGTGAGTAACCGATAACTGACATCAGTGAAGCAACGATAGTCAGGTCAACCTCAATCTGGAATAGCGACAGAATACCAATAGTAATAATGACGTCGTGCGCCAGTGAGATAACAACACCGGCAGCCAGACGCCACTCAAATCGGAATCCGACATAGACCAGAATCGAGAGCAAAGCGACCAGCAGTGCCATAGCACCGCTTTGTGCCAAATCGGCACCGACGCTTGGTCCAACGATCTCAATACGTTTTACCGCACTTTGCTGGTTAGTTGACTCATCAATCACCTTAACGACCGAACTACTCAGTGTTTGTCCGCCAACGTCATCACTCACCGGAGGCATACGCACCATAATATCGCGGCTGCTACCAAAGTTCTGAACCAGTGGATCCTCGAAGCCCGCTTTTTCCAGCGCGCCACGGATCACATCCAGTTCAGCCGGTTTTTCCAGTGAAATTTCAATCACTGTACCACCGGTAAAGTCGAGTCCCCAGTTAAAACCCTTCACGCCGATAATTGCGATGGAAATAATAAGCAAGAGACCGGAGATGCCGAAAGCCCAGTTGTCCCAGCGCATAAAGTCATAGACTCTACGCCCGTGGTTCAATTGTTCAACAGTATATTCCTGTGCCACAACGCACTCCTTAGATAGACAGCTTGTTAATGCGCTTGCCGCCATACAGCAGGTTTACAATAGCGCGGGTACCGATAATTGCCGTGAACATAGAAGTCGCAACACCGATACCTGTGGTGATCGCAAACCCTTTAATGGCTCCTGTTCCCACCGCGTACAGGATGACAACTTTAATCAGCGTTGTGATGTTGGCGTCAAAAATTGAGCTAAATGCTCCTTTATAACCTTCATCAATGGCCTGTTGAATAGAGCGACCGTTACTCAGTTCTTCTTTAATACGTTCGTTGATAAGAACGTTAGCATCCACCGCTACCGCCAGTGTCAGTACTACCCCGGCAATCCCTGGCATCGTTAGCGTCGCCCCGGGTAACAGCGACATAATCCCCACCATCAGGATTAAGTTAGCGACCAGAGCTGTCGTTGCGATTAAGCCAAACTTCTTGTAGAAGAACAGCATAAAGATGATAGAAACCAGCAAACCTGCCAGACAGGCTTCCAGACCTTGCTTGATATTTTCCAGACCTAAGGTCGGGCCAATGGTTCGTTCTTCAACAATCTGAATTGGCGCAATCAACGCACCTGCACGTAACAGCAAAGAAAGCTGGCGAGCTTCAGCCGAGTTATTAATACCAGTAATACGGAAGTTGCTACCTAAACGCGACTGAATATTCGCGACGTTGATAACTTCTTCTTGCTTGACCAGAACAGAACGACCATTCGCATCTTTCTTACCGCTGTCTTTATACTCCACAAACAGGGTTGCCATCGGCTTGCCGATGTTATCCTTGGTGAAGTTAGACATGGTATTACCGCCAGCACCATCCAGAGAAATATTAACCTGTGACTGGTTATATTCATCCACACTAGAGGTAGAGTCGGTGATATGGTCTCCGGTCAGAATAATACGCTTGTACAGCACCACAGGCTGACCATCACGGGTTTGTTTCACTTCTGAATCGCCCGGAACACGTCCTGAAGTCGCTGCACTAACGTCAACATTGGTATTGACCAGACGGAATTCGAGCGTCGCTGTCGCACCCAGTATCTCTTTCGCACGTGCGGTATCCTGGATACCCGGCAGTTCGACCACAATACGGTCTGCACCCTGACGTTGTACCAGTGGTTCAGCAACACCTAGCTGATTCACACGGTTACGGAGAATATTGATGTTCTGCTGCACAGCATATTCACGCGCTTCGCTCAGGCGAGCATCGCTCATTACTGCACGTAACGCATTATCATTAACGCGAGAGAACACTAAGTCACGGTTACGTTGGCTTAAATAAGAAATCGCCTGGTCACGAAGTTTCGCATCAGGAAAGACAATTTCTACACCGTAGTTATTGGCTTTACGAACACTGGAGTAAGCAATACTTTGCTCACGCAGAGAGCTACGCAGACCATCGATGGTTTGTTCCTGAAGTTTACCAAGCGCCGTATCCATATCCACTTCCATCAGGAAGTGCACACCACCGCGCAAATCAAGCCCCAGTTTCATCGGATCAGCATGAATAGCAGACAACCAGCGAGGAGTTGCAGGCGCGAGATTCAGTGCGACAACATAATTATCGCCTAACTCACTCATCAGCACTTCACGTGCGCGTAGCTGACTCTCAGTTGAATCAAAGCGCGCAAGAATAGAGCCTTCTTCCAGCGCAATAGATTTAGCGGAAATGTCGTCTTTCTTTAAGATGTCATGGACCTGGATCAGCGTTTGTTCACTGGCGGCGGCACCGCGCGCGCCAGTTAATTGAACAGCCGGATCCTCACCATATAGGTTGGGAAGTGCATAGACTGTGCCGATGATAAGAACAACGACCAGCATGATGTACTTCCACAAAGGATAACGGTTTAACACGTTTAGTTCCCTTAGGGAAAACGAAAAAATTACAGCGCCTTCATGGTGCCTTTCGGCAGAACGGCAGCTACGAAATCACGTTTAATGACAACTTCATTGGTGTCATTCAACGCAATAGCAATATAACCAGTTTCAGCAACTTTAGTTACACGGCCAACCAGACCACCGTTAGTCAGAACTTCGTCCCCTTTAGAGATAGAGTCCATCAGTTTTTTATGCTCTTTTGTACGTTTTTGTTGAGGACGCAGGATCATGAAATAGAAAATCAGACCGAACACCACCAGCATCAGAATCAAAGAGTACGGGCTACCTTGCGATGAAGCACCTGTTGCAGCAACCGCATCAGAAATGAAAAAGCTCATTAAAAATCCCTCATTATTAAATTAATCTATATTCAAAGGTGGAACTGATTTACCTATGCGCTCATAAAAAGCAGCAACGAAGAGCTCTAATTTACCCTCTTCAATAGCCTGACGTAAACCAGCCATTAAACGCTGATAATAACGCAAGTTATGAATAGTATTAAGACGCGCTCCCAGTATTTCGTTACAACGGTCAAGATGATACAAATAAGCACGTGAATAGTTGCGACACGTGTAGCAATCACACTCTGCGTCAAGCGGGGTGGTGTCATCCTTATATTTAGCATTCCGGATTTTTACCACACCGTCAGTCACAAACAAATGACCATTACGCGCATTACGCGTTGGCATCACGCAGTCAAACATGTCAATACCACGACGAACACCTTCAACCAGGTCTTCCGGTTTTCCAACCCCCATCAGGTATCGTGGTTTGTCTTCAGGGATCTGCGGACACACATGCTCCAGAATACGGTGCATATCATCCTTTGGCTCACCGACAGCCAAACCGCCGACAGCGTAGCCATCAAAGCCAATCTCTACCAGACCTTTTACCGAGATATCTCGTAAATCTTCGTAAACACTACCCTGAATAATCCCAAACAATGCATTTTTATTTCCCAGAGAATCAAAACGATCTCGGCTACGCTGTGCCCAGCGCAGTGACATTTCCATCGAACTCTTGGCATAATCCCAGTCTGCAGGATACGGAGTACACTCATCGAAGATCATGACGATATCAGAACCAAGATCGTACTGAATCTCCATCGATTTTTCAGGATCAAGGAAGATAGGATCGCCGTTGATAGGATTACGGAAATGTACCCCAGCTTCAGTAATCTTACGAATATCACCCAGGCTAAAGACCTGAAAACCGCCAGAATCGGTCAGAATCGGGCCTTTCCACTGCATAAAGTCATGCAGGTCGCCATGCAGTTTCATTATCTCCTGCCCCGGACGCAACCATAAATGGAAGGTATTACCGAGAATAATTTGTGCACCGGTCGCTTCAACTTCTTCCGGTGTCATACCTTTTACCGTGCCGTAAGTTCCCACTGGCATAAATGCCGGTGTTTCAACAGTACCACGTTCAAAGACCAGACGTCCGCGACGTGCACGGCCATCCGTCGTGTCTAATTCAAATTTCACATATTCTCCCGCATCGGATAAACAGTCCAATGACTAAAACAACACATCGCCGGTTACACCAGCGATGAAACAATAAATCGCTTATTCCTGGCCTGGGCGCTCATTAACCGCCTGAGGATTGTACGTGATGTACATGGCATCCCCATAGCTAAAGAAACGATATTCAGCATTAACAGCTTCATAATAGGCACGCATTGTATGCTGATAACCGGCAAAAGCAGACACTAACATAATAAGTGTTGACTCTGGCAAGTGAAAATTAGTGACCAGGGCATCAATAACTTGGTACTTATAACCTGGATAGATGAAAATTCGAGTATCGCCAAAGAATGGCGCAATAACCCCATCAGTAGCCGCCTGAGCCGCGCTCTCCAGCGAACGAACCGAAGTGGTACCTACCGCTACGACCTTATTACCACGGGCTTTACAGGCTAGCACCGCATCCACAACTGACTGAGGGACCTCAGCATATTCAGCGTGCATAATATGATCTTCAATGCTATCAACACGCACGGGCTGGAAAGTTCCAGCCCCCACATGCAAAGTGACAAATGCCATTTCGATGCCTTTTAACCTTAACTTTTCCAGTAAAGGAGCATCAAAATGCAGGCCTGCGGTAGGAGCTGCGACCGCGCCTGGTTTTTCGCTATATACCGTCTGATACAGTTCACGGTCAGATTCTTCATCTGGCCTGTCAATATAAGGCGGTAATGGCATATGACCGATATTGTTTAAAATATCCAGCACAGTGCGATCGTCATTAAACTCGACTTCAAACAACGCATCATGACGTGCCACCATGGTAGCATGCACGCTTTCATCATCGCCCAGCAGTAACGCTGCTCCCGGTTTCGGTGCCTTTGAAGCACGAATATGGGCAAGGATACGCTTATCATCCAGCATACGCTCAACCAGAACTTCAATTTTACCGCCACTGGCTTTACGTCCGAACAGACGCGCCGGAATAACACGGGTATTATTAAAAACCAGAAGATCGCCGGAATTGAGCTTATCAAGAAGATCGGTGAAAGTACCATGCGCGAGCGCACCTGTTGGCCCATCAAGAGAAAGTAAGCGACAACCGCTACGCTCAGCTTGTGGATAGTGGGCAATCAGGGTTTCAGGTAATTCAAAAGAGAAGTCAGCAACGCGCATGATAATAGAGAACTCAGACTTAAAAACAAGCGGACTAGTCTAGTGCCAGGGGGACTTCCTTGCAACTCGCTTCCCCACTATTTATAGCTAAAATCCTTCAGGTTGCTCCCAGAGACACAGCGAATAAACCGCTTAAAAGAGATTAATGAGACAATAAAACTATGAATTTTCTTGCCCATCTCCACCTTGCCCATTTAGCCCGAAGTTCACTGTCAGGTAATATCCTGGCAGATTTCATCCGTGGTAATCCTGCTGACAGCTTTTCACCTGAAATTGTGGCAGGTATTTATATGCATCGCCGGGTAGATGCCCTGACCGATGGGTTGCCAGAAATCGCGATTGCCCGGCAATGGTTTCGTCCAGAAACCCGGCGCGTCTCCCCTATTTCACTGGATATTATCTGGGATCATTTCCTGTCTCTTCACTGGCAGAGAATCAATCCAGCACAGTCACTGACTGAGTTTATCGATTATGCCCGTGGCCAGATAGAGCCTCAGTTACCAAATATGCCCGTCGCATTTGTCGATCTGAATCAGCATTTATGGAATGAACGCTGGCTGGAGCGTTACAGTGATATGCATTTTATTGCCAGCGTACTGGGGGCAATGGCAAAAAGAAGGCCTAAACTCGTACAGCTTCGTGAATCCTGGCAAGACCTTGAAACGCATTATCATGCACTGGAAGACTTATTTTGGTCATTTTATCCACGTATGATGACTCAGGCAGAACAACGGAGTCTTTGACAGGACAAAACGCTCAATATCGGCTTGCCCTTTTATCAAAAAGGTCTATCTTAGTTAAAGATATCGAATCCCCCTATCTTTAATAGATAAAACCTATCTGATTAATCTGAGCTTTAGCCTTGAGCTACATTGAGTCGAGCTTTATACTTCGTTAGTTACGTTAACATTCACCTTAACTACATTTACAGGAGTTTATATGGTCCTGGTTACTCGTCCAGCCCCTGATTTTACCGCTGCAGCTGTTCTTGGAAACGGCGAAATCGTTGAAAACTTCAACTTCAAAAAGCACACCGATGGTAAAGCTACCGTTGTTTTCTTCTGGCCAATGGACTTCACTTTCGTTTGCCCATCTGAGCTGATTGCTTTCGACAAGCGTTATGCAGAATTCCAGAAACGTGGTGTAGAAGTTGTTGGTGTCTCTTTTGACTCTGAGTTTGTGCACAACGCATGGCGTAAGACTTCTGTCGATAACGGCGGTATTGGCGAAGTTAAATATGCAATGGTTGCCGATATCAAACGTGAAATCCAGAAAGCATACGGCATTGAACATCCAGAAGCCGGTGTTGCTCTGCGTGGTTCATTCCTGATCGACAAAGCAGGTATCGTGCGCCACCAAGTGGTTAACGATCTGCCACTGGGCCGTAACGTTGACGAAATGCTGCGTATGGTTGATGCCCTGCAATTCCACGAAGAGCACGGTGAAGTTTGCCCGGCTCAATGGGAAAAAGGAAAGGAAGGTATGGACGCATCTCCAGACGGCGTTGCAAAATACCTGAGCCAGAACGCAGGCAAACTGTAATAACGCCTGAGTTTGCTTAAGATAACGAAAAGGGGAAAACCACTGGTTTTCCCCTTTTTTACATCAGTTGCTAAGACGTTTATGACGCAGGATAATAAACCAGGTCAGCAATAACAAGGCTATCCAGGCACTGCCCACATAGAGCGAAATACGGGTCTCGGGATAGTAACCAATCAGGCCAATAATAAAAATTAAAAAGACCACTCCCACTGAGGTCGTCGCTACTCCACCCGGTATACGAAACTTCAGATCTTTTACTTCTTCGGCTGATAATTTACGGCGAAATGCTATCTGTGACAGCAAAATCATTATCCAGACCCAGACCGTAGCAAAGGTTGCCAGGGAAGCTATCACCAAAAAGACATTTTTCGGCATCACATAGTTCAGGTAAGCCGCAACGAGCAAGGCTCCAGTCATAATGACCACGGTGACCCAGGGTATTCCTTTACGTGACAGTTTAGCGAAAGCTTTCGGTGCATTACCCTGTTCAGCCATACCATATAACATGCGACCAACGCCAAAAACGTCGCTGTTAATCGCAGAAATTGATGCTGTGATCACCACAAAATTCAAAATACCTGCCGCAACGGTAATACCCATATGCTGGAAGGTCATCACAAAGGGACTGCCTTCTGTTCCCACCATATTCCAGGGATAGATAGACATAATGACAAACAGCGTCCCGACATAGAACACCAGAATACGCAATGGTACGGAGTTAATCGCACGAGGAATCGACTTCTCTGGATCTTTGGCTTCACCTGCAGTAATACCGATGATTTCAATACCGCCATAGGCAAACATCACCATATGTAGCGCCAGTACCGTCCCTATCCAGCCATTACTAAAGAAGCCTCCATAGGTCCACAAATTACTGATACCAGTAGGCTGGCCACCATTACCAATCCCCCAGACGATAATCCCGATGCCAGCCACAATCATAATGATGATAGTGGCCACTTTAATAAATGAAAACCAGAACTCCAGCTCACCGAAGACTCTGACACTCATCAAATTGATGGCACAAATAATCAGCACAACACTCAGAACCCAGATCCAGTTCTCTACCGTAGGAAACCAGATACTCATATAGATACCAAAGGCCGTTACATCGGCAATGGCAACAAGTAACATTTCAAAACAGTAGGTCCAGCCAGTAATAAACCCCGCCAGTGGTCCGAGATAATCGTGTGCGTAGCGAGAAAATGACCCCGTCACCGGATGATGCAATGACATTTCGCCCAATGCCCGCATGATGATATAAGCCGCAACGCCGCCAATAATATAGGCCAGTAAGACACTAGGCCCGGCAATTTTAATCGCATCAGCAGAACCATAAAACAGCCCAGTACCAATTGCAGAACCCAGCGCCATAAAACGAATATGCCGGGTGCTCAAACCACGCTTGAGCTTATTGGTCGTTTCCATCAATTCTCTACACTCTAACAATAAAAAAACCACGGGAAGCAACACCGTGGTTAATAATGAACAATAATAACTTAGTGACTCACTGAAGTCGCAGGTTCGCCCGCAGCTTTGTCCCAAATAATAGTGATAGCAACCATCGCTAGGGTCGGCAGTAACCAGGCAAGTCCTTGGTCGGACAGCCACAGTCGTTCAGTCCAGGCTGGTAATATTGAGCTAATAGCCGATGCTTTAATCCCGTCAATGATACCGAATAACAGGCTGACCAACATCGCCGGAGCAATAATCCGCGAAGAATTATGCCACCACGGACGGGTAAAACTCAACAGCACTAATACGATACAAGGTGGATAGATAGAGGTCAGTACTGGGATTGAGAACTTAATCAGATGATCAAGACCCAAGTTTGACACTACCATCGAGAACAGGCCAAGGATAAAGACCAGTTGGCGATAAGAGAACGGTAAATACTGACTAAAGAACTCTGCACAGGCACAAGTCAGGCCGACAGCGGTGACCAGACAAGCAAGGAAAATCAGCACAGCCAGGAATATGCTACCGCCACCACCAAAGGTATGCGCGACATAAGCATGTAAAATCGCAGCCCCATTGGCATTCTGCTCGACCAGATTGGCACTGTCTGACCCGAGGTGGAACAGCGCCAGATAAATAATGGTCAGCCCAATACCCGCAATAATGCCCGCCCCAATAGTATAACGGGTCAGTAAACTGGAAGATGTTACGCCCCGGGAACGCGCGGCATTGACAATAACAATACCGAATACCAGCGAGGCCAGGGTATCCATGGTCAGATAGCCGTTGACGAAGCCATTAGAGAACGCAGTATTCTGATACGCTTCTGTGGCAGTACTGATCCCACCAGCAGGCAAGAAGACAGCCGCCGCCGCCAGAATTAACAGCGCAATAATTTTTAACGGAGCCAGTACATGTCCAACAGAGTCCAGCAATTTACCAGGCTCCAGAGAAATAAAGATAACTAAGGCAAAATAAACCAAGCTGTAAATAAATAGCGCTAAATCACCCGTTCCCGTCAGCGGAGCAATACCGATTTCAAACGAGACAGTCGTCGTACGTGGTGTGGCAAACAGCGGACCGACAGCAAGATAACAGATTGTGGCCAGCAAAATACCTGCACCACGACCGATTGGTGCGCTGAGACTATCAATCCCGCCACCCACTCGCGCTATTGCAACAATCGTCAAGACGGGTAAACCGACCGCGGTCACCAGAAAGCCCAGGGCAGCAGTCCAGACAAATTCACCCGCCTGGAGCCCCACCATAGGAGGAAAAATAATATTGCCCGCACCAACAAACAGCGCAAAGGTCATAAATCCCAGTGCAATGATGTCGCGAGATGATAAACGATGAGTCATAAGATAAAGCAGCCTGTGGATGTATTGTGTTGAAAGTCTTAGTTGTGTTCGTTAAATAGAGTTGTTGTGAATCTTTGGTAAAAATACCGTTATTACCTTTAACAGCAGCAATAAATGCTTATTATCCTGTATGTATAAGCATAGTGAGTCGATTTATCACTCAATAGTAGCTTACAGGTAATGACAGGGGGGCAATTAAAACGCTTATAGCGTTTGAAGACAAGGAGAGATCAGAAAAGCAGATGAATATAACGAATTAGTGGCGTTAACTAGTAAATAAATTCAGTGATTCGAATCAAGCCCGGCTTATCACTCGGACAAAAAACAGCCAGACGCGTATTTTTAAACAACGTATGTTGCTCAAAAAATGCCAGAGAAGAGAAATGCACGGATGTGTACGCTTTTCTTTACAGTAAATGAAAGATATTTTTTTATCTGACGGTAGAATATGCTGCTGTTAAAAATCGCCCCAAATAACCTGAATTATCCGGGGGATTATGCCTGTATCACTGCGGTTTTTCAGCCACGATTAAACGCTCGGGCAAGGTAAACAAAAATGTCGAGCCTTTGCCCATAGTACTTTCGATATCAAGCTTAGTATCATGATGGCTCAAGGCATGTTTAACTATCGCCAGCCCTAAACCACTTCCTCCGGTCTGCCTTGAGCGCGCTTTATCGACCCGATAAAAACGTTCGGTCAGCCGTGGTAAGTGCTCTGCACTGATCCCCGCACCATTATCTTCGACGCTAAAAATAACGCCCTGGGATAAACGATGCCAGCCAACAGTAATATGTGTTCCTGCCGGGGTGTGATTGACTGCATTGTAAACCAGGTTAGAAATGGCACTGCGGAGCTGCTCTTCATTTCCATAGACTTTAAGGTTAGGTTCTACCTCAAAAGTCAGTGTGTGCTTTCCATTACTGAGTGTCTGCGCCTCGCGTTCTACCACTCTGAGCATCAAGGGGACATCAATTTTTTCATTCAGTGCGATAGCTTGAGCTGCCTCAATACGCGACAACGTGAGTAACTGTCGTACCAGCCCCTCCATCCTGGAGGTTTGTTCCCGCATAGTACTGAGTGCTTTATCACGTAACGGACCTTCAAGACTTTTATCCTGCATCATCTCCAGATAGCCTTGCAGCACCGTCAGCGGCGTACGTAACTCATGGCTTACGTTGGCAAAAAAGTGACGTCTGGCCCCTTCCAGTTGGTGCATTTGAGTGACATCGCGCGCCACCATCAGCCATTGTCCTTCGGAATAGGGCACAACACGAAATTCCAGATGACGGCCATTGTTGAGTACTAAGGTCAAAGGCAGGGTAAAATTCTTCTCCCCCAAATAACGGGTAAACTCAGGATAACGCAACAGGTTGGTGATATTCTGACCATTATCATCTGGCCAGCGCAGACCCAGTAGCTGCTGAGCGAGACCATTACACCAAAAAATAGCCCCCTCTTCCGTCGTCATCACCAGCGCATCGGGGAGCGACTCCGCTCCACTACGAAAGCGTTTAATCAGACTCCCTAACTCATTACGACGCTTTCTGTTACGGAGCTGCATTTGATTCAGCCCATATAACAGAGGTTCCCAGCTACCTTGTCCGGGCGGCGGAGTCATACTGCGATCAACCCATAACCACCAAGAAAGACGGAGCAGATTACGAAAATGCCACCCCAGAAGAATGGTTACCGCAACCAGTAAAAACCACGGTAAATGACCATAAATTAATCCGAGAATAGCTGCTGGCAGACAACAGAGCAGTAGCTCAAGTGCCAGCCGTTTCCATGATAATCGTTCCAGCACGAATCACGCTCCGGTAAACATCTTAAAATCGGGTTGAAAAACGATATCCCGTGCCACGCACTGTTTGTACCATTTTATCATGGCCAGTCAATTCCAGTGCTTTACGCAGACGACGGATATGTACATCTACGGTTCTGTCCTCAACATAGACATTAGTACCCCAGACATTATTAAGCAGTTGTTCACGGCTGTAGACACGTTCTGGATGTGTCATAAAGAAGTGTAATAATCTAAATTCCGTTGGCCCCATATCAAGCGGATCAGTCCCAGTCATCACACGATGTGAAGAAGGGTCGAGGCTCAGCCCACGCATCTCAATGACATCTTCTACTGCCATCGGTGAAATACGACGAATAACAGCTTTAATACGCGCGATAAGCTCTTTAGGAGAGAAAGGTTTGGTGATGTAATCATCAGCCCCTACCTCCAGACCGCGCACTTTGTCTTCTTCTTCTCCGCGAGCGGTGAGCATCATGACTGGGATCTCACGCGTGATAGCATCACGCTTGAGATATTTAATAAACTGAATACCAGAGCCACCAGGCAGCATCCAGTCCAGCAAAATTAAATCTGGATAAGGTTCAATCAGCAAATTCACTGCACGGTCATAATCTTCCGCTTCCACAGGCAGGAAACCATTCTGTTCAAGTACAAAACACACCATTTCACGAATCGGTGCTTCATCTTCTACCACTAAAATGCGTCTTGCCATGATTTACCCTATTGAAAAAAGGCCATATCTTATTAATTACATGTCAGTATGCGTCAGTTTTATGACATTTTTATGAACGCAATTTGCATCAGTAACAAGCGTTATTTATTAGATGACAGCTGAAAAGCGACTTAAATTATTTTGGGTATATAATCAGTCATCGTGACTTTGCCACAGAGACAGGTTATGCGCATTATCCACACATCCGACTGGCATCTTGGTCAGAATTTTTACACTAAAACACGTGCCCCTGAGCATCGCGCTTTTCTGAACTGGCTCCTTGACGTCGTCGTCGAGCATAATGTGGATGCCATTATTGTAGCAGGTGATATTTTTGACACCGGTTCACCTCCAAGTTATGCCCGTGAAATCTATAATCATTTTATCGTACAGCTGCAATCCACGGGTTGTCAGCTGATTATTCTGGCCGGAAATCATGATGCGGTCTCAACACTGAATGAGTCCCGTGAACTGCTGGCTTGTCTGAATACCCAGGTGATAGCCAGAGCAGCGCAAGAACCCGGCCAGTATGCCCAGGTCATTAATCAAAAAGACGGTACTCCAGGGGCAATACTCTGCCCGATCCCGTTCCTGCGACCACGAGATATTCAGCGTAGTCAGTCAGGACTGGATGGACATGAGAAACAACAGTCGCTAATGACTGCCATTAGCGAACATTATCAGCAATGCTATCAAGCCGCAGTGCAATTACGTGGAACGCAGAATCTGCCAATTATTGCTACCGGACATCTAACCACGGTTGGGGCGACAACTTCTGATGCAGTGCGAGATATTTATATCGGTTCACTCGATGCTTTCCCGGCGGACGCTTTTCCTCCTGCTGACTATATTGCGCTTGGGCATATTCATCGCCCGCAAAAAGTCGGCGGTTGCGAGCATATTCGTTACAGCGGCTCGCCTGTTGCACTCAGTTTTGATGAAACAACGCGAATCAAAAGTGTCTTTCTGGTCACCTTTGAGGCCGGTAAGCTGGCAAGCGTCGAACCACTTGAAGTCCCTGTTACACAGCAGTTAGTCACATTAAAAGGTTCTATGACTGAAATTAGTCAGCAATTAGAGCAATGGCGGGATGCGCCACCTGACAGTAAGATTTGGCTGGATATCGAAGTGAGTACTGACGAATATCTGAATGATATGCAAAGACACATTCAGGATTTAGCCGCCAACCTGCCAGTAGAAATATTACTGATCCGCAGAAGCCGCGCTCAGCGTGAACGTTTTATGGCAAACCCACTTAAGGAAACATTAAGTGAGTTAAGCCCGCAGGATGTCTTTGAACGCCGGCTAAGCCAGGAAACACTTGATGATGAACATGCTGCCCGTCTGCGGAAATTGTTTGCACAAACACTTTCCTCACTCCATGAAGAGTCAGAATCACCGTGAAAATTCTCAGCCTACGCTTAAAAAACCTTAACGCTCTGAAAGGCGAGTGGAAAATCGATTTTACTCAGGAGCCTTTCGCCAGTAACGGGCTGTTCGCTATCACCGGACCAACAGGAGCCGGTAAAACAACACTGCTGGATGCTATCTGCCTGGCTCTTTATCACCAGACACCTCGCCTGAATACCCTGACTCAGTCACAGAACGATTTAATGACGCGAGATACTGCCGAGTGTCTGGCAGAGGTTGAATTTGAAGTGAAAGGTGTCGCCTGGCGTGCTTTCTGGAGTCAGAACCGTGCACGTAACGCCATCAATGGTAATCTGCAAGCCCCGAGAGTCGAGCTGGCACGCGTCAGTGACGGAAAAATTATTGCCGATAAAGTGAAAGATAAACTGGAAGCCACTGCTTCATTAACCGGGCTGGATTACGGTCGTTTTACACGCTCGATGATGTTATCTCAGGGGCAGTTTGCTGCCTTTTTAAATGCCAGTGCTAATGACAGAGCCTCATTACTGGAAGAACTAACCGGAACAGAGATCTACGGTTTCCTGTCGAGTGCTGTCTTTGAAAACTATAAACAGATAAAAAATCAGCTCGATATTCAACTCGCGCAAGCCGAAGGGATCACCTTACTGAGTGAGTCCCAGCAACAGCAACTCACAGAACAGTTGCACGCGCTGGCAACGAGTGAAAAGGCCTGGCTTGAAACCTTACGACAACGCCAGCACCATCACCAGTGGTTAACTCAACTTACCCGGCTGACACTCCAGCAACAGCAGCAACAACAGACAGTCAACAATCTCCAGCAGACCCTACTGGATTTCGCGCCGCAACAAAACAAACTGACTCGTGCACTACAGGCTGAAGGATTACGTCCTGATGCATTACGGCTGGAAGAACGACTGAAAACACACCAGCAGAAAGTGCAGTACAGCGTTGAGGTAAATACCCGCTTACAACATATCGCTTTGTATCGGCAGCAGACTCGCTTACTGGCCGGAAAACGTGCCAGTGAATTGCAAAACACCCTGGCAAAAAAGCAAGGTTGGCTTAAGGCTCATGATAAGTATCGCCTGTGGGGCAGCGAACTCGCTGGCTGGAGCGGTTCTTTTGAACGACTAAGGCGTGATGAGCAGCAGCTCACCGAATGGCAACACAGTATTGACGTTAGTCAGCGTAAATTACAGGCCTTACCGCCCTCCGCACTTTCGTTAACAGCCAACGAGGTAAGTATTTACTTACAAAAGCAGATCGCCGCGCGGTCTTTACATCAAAAGCTGGCTTTGCTTCATCAACAGCTCCATGCTCTCAATAAGCAGAAGACCGAACTCACGACCGATCAGCAGCAACTCGATAAGCAGATAACCGAGCAAGAAACACTGCTCAATGCGACCCGCCAGCGCTATAAAAATGTCCGGCAGCAAGAAAGTGCGCAGGCCAAAATCGTTGATTTGGAAAAACGTATTCAGAGTCTCGAAGCTGAACGGGCACGTCTGGAGTCTGGGCAACCCTGCCCACTTTGCGGATCTACAGAGCATCCGGCCGTTATCGCCTATCAACAGATCCAGGCCGCGGAAAGTCAGCAGCAACTGGCTTCTCTGACTCAGGAAGTGGAAGTACTTGCTAAACAAGGTGCAGCGATAAAAGGCCAGCTAGAAACACAGCATCAGCAGCGTGGAAAAACAGGACGGGTTCTGACACAGATTCAGGAAGAAGAAGCGGTACTCACTGCACAGTGGCAACAGTGCTGTAGTGACTTAGAAATAACGCTGTCTCTTGATGAAGATATCAGCCAGTGGCTGGATAAGCAGGAGCAGTACGAGCACAGCCTGCGACAACTGAATGAACGCCAGCAGCTGGAAGCACAACATCAACAACTCAACTTACAATATCAACAGTTGAAGACAGCGATTAGCGCTCAACATAATACTCTGATGACAAGCCTTGAAAATGCAGGACTTACCCATCCGAAAAGTGGCGAAGAAGCCCAATGGCTTGACGCACGCCAGAAGGAATCACATCACTGGCAAAAAGAGCAAGCTTTGATTCCTCAGCTACAGCTGCAACTTGCTGCCCTGGAGCCAGTACTTTCAACTCTGCCAGATGATGGCAGTACGCCGCCTGCCCTCGATGAGAGCCAGCAGCTTACTGCGCTGCAAAACTGGCAACATCTGTACAGCGAGAGCACCCGCCTGGAGGGGGAGCGCCACGCCTTGCAACAACAGTTACAACAGAGTGAAGCTGAACTGTCTGCGGCTCAGCTTCAGTTTAATGCGGCCTTGACACTAAGCCCATTCAGTAATGACGATGATTTCTATAGCGCATTACTTGATGAAAACCAGCGTCAGGCACTCACAGAGCGCAAAGAAGAACTTGAACGTCAGCAACATCAACAAACCACGCTGCTGTTACAGGCAAAACAGACGCTGGCGGAACATCATGCCACCCGACCGGTGACACTGAGCGATGAAGTTGATGTAAAAACACTGGAAATTCAGATAGCACAACATACGCAACAACTGCGTGAGAACACCACCCAACAGGGGAAAATTCAGCAACAGCTTCAGTATGATGCGGCTAACCAGCAGCGTCAGTCGGCTTTGATTCAAACGATAAAAGAGCAAGAAAAACAGTTACAAGACTGGGGGGATCTCAATGCGCTTATTGGATCAAAAGAAGGAGATAAATTCCGTAAATTCGCCCAGGGACTGACGCTGGATAATCTGGTCTGGCTCGCCAACAATCAGCTGAATCGTCTGCATGGTCGTTATCTGTTACAACGTAAAGATAGCGAGGCTCTGGAACTCCAGGTGGTGGATACCTGGCAGGCTGATGCCCTGCGTGATACCAGAACACTCTCGGGCGGAGAAAGCTTCCTGGTCAGTTTAGCCCTGGCATTGGCTCTGTCTGATCTCGTCAGCCATAAGACACGCATTGACTCGCTGTTCCTGGATGAAGGATTTGGCACTCTCGATACTGAGACTCTGGATATCGCTCTTGATGCTCTGGATGCCCTTAACGCCAGCGGTAAAACTATCGGCGTGATAAGTCACGTAGAGGCGATGAAAGACCGGATCCCGGTACAAGTGAAAGTGAAAAAAATAAACGGACTCGGTATCAGCAAACTGGACAAAGCGTTTGCCGTCAACTGACGGCAAACTGAAGGTCGCTATTTTTCGAGCGGCCATAACCATGCTGCACCCCGTACGCCACTGGAATCCCCATGCTGCGCTTTCAGAATGGGGGTTTCACACTCGCGCCCGAATACCCAGGGTTTAATGAGTTGTGGAAGTGTTTGATAGAGCCGGTCAACATTACTCATTCCCCCGCCCAATACAATCACATCCGGGTCAAGGATATTCACGATATGCGCCAGAGATTTGGCAAGGCGAGTTTCATAACGCCCGATGGCCTGTTCAGCCAGAGCGTCTCGCTGTTCGGCACGCGCAATAATCTCATGCCCCCCAAGCCTTTCACCACTTAGACGCTGAAAGTCAGCGCTGAAGCCACTACCGGAAACAAAGGTTTCAATGCACCCTTGCTTGCCGCAATAGCAGGGAAGCTGCTCGCCAATACGTAATTCTTCGTTATCCATCCAGGGAAGTGGATTATGCCCCCACTCTCCGGCGGTGCCATTACCGCCGATAATACTACGCCCGTTAATGGCAATTCCGGCTCCGCATCCAGTACCAATAATTACAGCAAAAACAATTTGTGCCTCACTCGCCGCACCGTCAATCGCTTCTGATACCGCCAGACAGTTAGCATCATTTGCCAGCCGAACATCTCGATTTAATGCCAGCTGTAAATCACGGTCAAAAGGCTGCCCATTCAGCCAGGTCGAATTGGCATTCTTTACTACACGGGTATAGGGTGAGATAGAGCCCGGAAGCCCAATCCCCACTGTGCCACGCTCTCCTGTCGCCGCTTCCGCATTAGCGACCAGTTCAACAATTGTACGAATTGTTGCCTGATAATCATTTTTAGGTGTTGGCAAACGATGCCGAAAAAGCTCAGTACCATTATCAGCCAGTGCAATAACTTCCGTTTTTGTTCCACCCAAATCAATGCCTATACGCACGATATCTTCCTCAAAAATACATGACGGGTATAAAGACCATCATCAATTCGTTATCATACACTCTGCGTTTAACTGACCAATCCAGGACTGAGTCATGCTGTGGTTTAAAAATTTAATGGTGTACCGTTTAAGTCGTGATATCACGCTAACGGCGGACGCAATGGAAAGACAGTTAGCCGAATTTTCCTTCACCCCTTGTGGTAGCCAGGATATGGCAAAAACGGGTTGGGTCTCGCCTATGGGGTCGCACAGTGATGCACTCACCCATATCGCTGATGGTCAAATTATCATTTGCGCCCGTAAAGAAGAGAAAATGCTGCCCGCGTCAGTCATTAAGCAAACTCTTGAAGCTAAAATCAATAAGCTGGAAGCGGAACAAGCTCGGAAACTGAAAAAAACCGAAAAAGATTCACTAAAAGATGAAGTACTTCATAGTTTATTGCCGCGTGCTTTTAGTCGTTTTAATCAGACGATGGTCTGGATAGATACGACCAATAATTTAATTATGCTGGACTGTGCCAGCGCTAAAAAAGCAGAAGACACACTGGCCTTGTTGCGTAAAAGCCTGGGATCATTACCGGTAGTGCCCCTGACTCTCGAAAAGCCGCTGGAATTAACGCTGACTGAATGGGTTCGTTCTGGTGAGACACCTGCTGGTTTTGCCCTGATGGATGAGGCTGAATTGAAGTCAATGCTGGAAGGCGGCGGAGTGATCCGTTGTAAGCAGCAAGATTTGGTCTGTGATGAAATAGCCAATCATATCGAATCAGGTAAAGTGGTCACCAAACTGGCGTTAGATTATCAGGAAAGAGTGCAGTTCGTGATTGCTGATGATGCCTCGATTAAGCGGCTAAAGTTTTCTGATATTTTGCGTGAGCAAAATGACGATATCGACAGGGAAGATGTGGGGCAGCGTTTTGATGCTGACTTTATTCTGATGACCGCAGAGTTAACCGCTCTGATAAAAAGCCTGATTGATGCTTTAGGCGGCGAAGCACAGCATTAATTAACACTACAGGATACAGAGCGCAAACGCGCTCTGTATCATTCTTATTTATCAGACAGATAACGACAGAGATAAGCAGTTGGCTCTGCGACCTGAAGATTAAACTCACTGTTACCGGGAATATGGAAAACATCACCTGCACCATAAATTTTCCACTCAATTTCGCCAGGCAGTAAAACATTCAGGGCACCGCTTACCACCGTCATCTCTTCTGGCTCAGCAGTCCCAAACGTATACTCCCCCTCAGCCATCACACCTACACTTGCGCGACCAGTACTGCTGCTATCGAAACCAATGGATTTTACTTTACCTGAAAAGTACTCGTTACTCTGAAGCATGGACAAACCCTTTATCGAAAGAAAAAATTTTAAAAAATAATATAGGGGGTAATACTCTGTCCTGTCACGATAATTATACTCGTCAGACTTCACGTTATCTGAATGTTGCTTTCATAAAATTCATCCCATCACTGAGTTTATTTAGTCAAGCAGTTCTGCTGCCAGTCTGGCAACCAGCATATTGGAAAGAAGCACTGGGATACCAAAATGTTGTTCTAATAATTGCTGATGTCGGTGCATAAAGACCAAATAATCCAGCACAATGACTGTGGCTCCCCGCTCAATTAATTGCTGAGCGGCATGGAGTAATTCTTCATCAGAACCATCGACAGGATTAGCAACTTCATAGAGTGGTATTTTTTCAAGCAAATGCCATTTATTTTGCTGATACCTGATAAGCTCCGGAAAAGGCAGAATCATCCCCATTTGATGGTTCTTAACGATAGAGGCGACAAGTGGTGGGAGGATGCGATCGGGTTCCAAAAGAATTGCATTCTTAACTTTCAGTCCGCCCAGAGGCATGGTATTCATGAGCAGAATAACTTCATAATTCAGCTTATCGAGTAATAAAACTAAGTTTTGCATCGCTGCAGAGACTTTATTACAGCTAACACTAACAAGCTGATTATCACTCATTCGGACAAGGTGCTGCTCTTCATCAATAATATCCGGGGCGAATTCTAAACTAACGTCTTCCCGTGACATATCGCCCAATAAACTAATATGAGTAATTGCTTCATCTTCCAAATGTTCTGTTAAAATCGTTCTGATCTCATCCACAGGCACCATGCCAATGGAGAGAATCGCTACAGTGGGTTTCATACTTTGCGTCGCCTCTGCTTCGTATCAGTTCAATGTCCAGTATTGATCCGTCATGAGCTACAACACTATATATTCGCTATATCAATAAAAATGGGATAACGAACCAGTGTAAGGCAGAGCTTCACATCAATTCCAAACAATATTAAAATAACACACCTGTAACAATCTAGTATTTATTCCAACAAGAATTTATTGACTAATAAGACGGCTTTTTTATAAATAAATGATTAATATATAAGATATTATTCGAGGTTATGAGTAACGTAATACCGCTTTATTTTGAGGCTATAGCCTACCTGCTAACAGGGTGCACAATCATTGTTATCGGCAGACTAACGGATAACTAAATAGCTGAGTTAACATTAGACATCTGTAATACACTAATAACAGACTCGACAATACTGTCCGGAGAGTGCGTGGCGTCAATAATATGACGAGCAGTTTGACGATAAAGTTCCTCACGGGCAGCCAGGACATCGACTATTTCGTCTACTATACTTTTTCCGGTTAAAGTAGGACGCTGGGCCTCTTCCGGAGAAGCATCTAGTCGCGCAGCTAAAATATCAGCAGGAACATTTAGCCAGATAGTCACTCCACGCTCAGCCATAAACTGGCGATTACTTTCTGAAAGGATCATTCCCCCTCCAGTCGCAATAACAGTCGAAGCCGCAGTGACGTGTTTTAATGCCAGAGACTCACGCGCTCGAAACCCTGGCCAACCTTCTGCTGACACAATCTCAGCAACACTTTTACCCGTACTGGTAAGCAAGTAGCTGTCCGTATCAGCAAAAGCATAACCCAGAGTTTTCGCCAAAGCACGACCAATCGTTGTTTTACCACAGCCGCGAGCGCCGACCAGGAATACGGGTTGAATCATCAGGGCAAATCCTCAGAAGAACAGTCTTCAGGTCAGTAATAACAAAAGCAAGACAAGGCCACGAATAATACCATCGAATCAAGAAAGAGAAAAACGTAAAAATAACGTTACATAACTCATCGAGTTCATATTATTGTCAGTAGTTACACAGTAATAAACAACTAAATGTGTAAACTAAATATACCATATCAAAAGGTTACACTGTATATGGCTTTATTCTTTAATGTTAAAAACGCCTGATTACACGCTTTAACTGCTCCCCAGCATACATGACCTGCAGCTTACTCAATTGGCTATCAAACTCAGTAAGCGGCAGGTCACAGTGGGTGAAGCTTTAAGCGCTTAATCAGTAATAATGGTTAAATTTACTGGGAAAACCAATCCCGATAACATTACTTATTTTTCCTGAAAACCATCAATAACCACTTTTCCAATTCGTTAGCAAACTGCTGCCTGTCGCGCTGACTCAGGCTATCCGGCCCTCCTGTCTGCACCCCACTGGCACGTAAGGTATCCATAAAATCGCGCATCGTAAGACGTTCACGGATAGTCGCTGGAGTGTAGAGTTCCCCTCGCGGGTTGAGAGCAATAGCTTCTTTATTCAAAACATCCGCCGCCAGAGGAATATCAGCGGTTATCACTAAATCATCTTTTTCGCAGCGACGAACAATTTCATTGTCTGCAACATCAAAACCTGAAGCGACTTGCAGACTTCGAACAAAGCGTGATGGCGGGGTTCTTATTAACTGGTTCGCCACCAGCGTCACATGAACCTGTGCCCTTTCCGCTGCGCGGAACAGGATCTCTTTGATGACATTAGGACAGGCATCAGCATCCACCCAAATTTGCATTACAACTCCAGATTGTTAACGTCAATGAAAGGTATTTTGCCATTTTTTCCACTTTCTGGCCTATAAACCAGGTAATATTTATTGACGATAGTATTTGATTGCAACGGGTTAAACTTAAGCATAATCATTAAAAAACCATTAAACTTTAATAAAATCTCATGAATGCATCACCATGGAGTCAGACGATGGATAAGAAAATTGGATTTATTGGTTGTGGCAATATGGGACAAGCGATTCTGGAGGGCATGATAGCCAGTGGCCAGGTCGCTCCTGGTAATATCTGGGTTTACACTCCGTCTCCCGATAAAGTCGAGGCCTTACGCGAAAAATTTGCTATCAATGTGGCCGAAAGCGCTCAACAAGTCGCTCAAGTTGCAGATATTGTCTTTGGTGCGGTGAAACCGAATATCATGCTAAAAGTGATGAGTGAGGTAAACTCCAGTCTGAACAAAGATACTGTGGTTATCTCTATTGCGGCAGGTATTACATTAGAGACGCTCGCAAAAGTATTAGGGCATGACCGGAAAATTATCCGGGCAATGCCGAATACTCCCGCACTGGTCAATGCAGGGGTGACTTCTGTCACACCTAACTCATTGGTCACACCAGAAGATATTTCTGATGCTGTCAATATTTTCCGCAGCTTTGGTCATGCTGAAGTGGTCAGTGAGTCACTGATTAATGCAGTCGTGGGTGTTAGTGGTTCTGCTCCTGCCTATGTCTTTATGTTTATTGAAGCAATGGCGGATGCAGCAGTATTAGGCGGAATGCCTCGTCAACAGGCCTATCGTTTTGCTGCACAAACGCTTATGGGCTCAGCTAAAATGGTGCTAGAAACCGACACGCATCCCGGTGAGCTAAAAGACAAAGTCTGTTCACCAAGCGGTACGACCATTGAAGCCGTTAGAGTTCTGGAAGAAAAAGGATTCCGTTCAGCGGTTATTGAAGCCATGGTGAAGTGTATGGAGAAATCTGAGCAACTCAGCAAAAGCTAGCGTTTATCCGCTGTCTAAAAACGTGGCCACCGTTCAAAATGCGGCCGCGTTTTTTACCTTATTTCAACGCTGATTTTATAGTAAAAAATAGATTTTTCTGCTCAGTTAAAGCCAACGACATCAGCAGCATGTGGATCATAAACTGCAATGCACAGTTGAGAACCCGTATGCTTCTGAGGTTTACCCTCTGAGTTACCCTGGCTGATAGCCATGACAGCACCATCTTAGTGTTCCGTGCTTGAGTCAGGCCTGGCGCTTTCGTTTCCGGGGCAACAATCTGGCGAGTGTCAGCATGATCTGCTGTTACCACCACCAAGGTATTTCCCTCTTTGCGAGCAAATTCTAATACGCTCTGAACGGCTTCATCCAAATCTACTGTTTCACCGCTCTGTCCACATGGATTAGCAGCATGCTCTTGTTTACCAATAGGACTCCCTTCACCCTGCAAAAAGAATCCATTTTCGTTACCTTTCAGCAAATCAATGGCTTTTTCGATTATCTGTGCCAGCGTTGGAGTACTTTCATCTTGTTTGGTATTCACGGGCGGACTCATATCACCTTGAGCTGCACGGTTTTCCAGAGAGGGAGATTATCTTGCGCATGAGAGGAAGGGGGGATGCAAAAATCAAGGCAGCATAGCGACGATAATAGCACGTAGTTTCACGTTATTTTCTCCGTAAGAAATGTTTTAAAAAGAATAAAACGGAAAAAGTATAGCAATAACAAATGACAGTACCATAACGATATATTGAACTAGCAGTTTTGAATTAACAGTAACCTTGCCAAGTTTTTATTTAACTCATAACTATCATAGCCATCGATTGATGCACTATGAGACAAAGATTCCAGAGTGACCTCTATACTACCAATGAGCTTAAGCTTCTGTTCTTTGTCAAGAGACTGTAATAGCCCCGTAACAATAACTTCCAGCGTCCTAATTTGAATCAACAACTCTTTCGTTTCTTCTTCCTTTTTTGCGAGTTTAATTAATAACTCTGCAATGAAATTTTTCATGAATTGAATTCCGATGGGTTAAGAAGCGATGTTTATCCTGAGATAAACCAAACGTATTCAGCAATATATTATTAATTGAAAAATCAGTAAATAACAAGAGCACCAATATAACAATATTTCTTGATGATATTTTCAATCAGTATTTAAGATAAGATTATTATGCCGAAAACGGATTGGTTTATAACAAAAAATGCTACCGTAGTTGATGTTGAGTCTAAAATATGCCATTAAACAGAATAAAAAACCAAAAAAACAATTCCTTCCTGCTCACTTTTACTGCTGAATAATATACTCCATGTAGTTTAAATCACTACCTTTATTTCCTTAGCAAACTGAATATCCTTCGTCTGTCTATTATCACCTTAGGTTATCAATTCACTGCTTAGTAATTTGTTATTCTACTGCCCTATCGCTAAATACACTATCTGATTCAGTCAGTGGAATCCAAACCGCATTCCGGTGATCCGAAACATGAATCGGATATGACGCGTCAACTGAAATATTTTTGTCATTTCTCATCCTGATAGTGGCGGAAGCGTATGAATCCCAGTTATGACCATGCTATGTTGTCCTCTTTGGGTATTCATGAAGGTAGGGACAAGCATGACAAAGCTGCGAGTTGGTATCGTGTTTGGTGGAAAATCAGCAGAACACGAAGTGTCGCTGCAGTCGGCAAAAAATATCGTTGATGCCATTGATAAGTCGAAATTTGATGTGGTGTTACTGGGTATCGATAAACAGGGACAATGGCATCTTAATGATGCAACCAGTTATCTACGAAATACAGATGATCCGGCACTTATTGCGCTCAATCACTCAGGGAACAATATTGCCCTTATCCCCGGACAGGCACAGCATCAGTTGATTGAGGCCAGCAATTCGCATCCTCTCTCACAGCTGGATGTTATTTTCCCAATTGTCCATGGAACCCTGGGTGAAGATGGTTGTTTACAAGGCTTGCTGAAAGTTGCGAATCTGCCATTTGTCGGTTCTGGTGTCCTGGGATCTGCTGTCAGTATGGATAAAGATGTCGCCAAACGCTTGCTGCGTGACGCAGGTCTGAATGTCGCGCCCTTTATCACCCTGACCCGTGCTAATCGTAGGAAAATCAATTTTACTGATATTGAACAGCAGCTTGGACTGCCTTTGTTTGTTAAACCCGCCAATCAGGGATCGTCGGTCGGTGTCAACAAAGTCAACTCTGCACAACAGTTTCATGATGCCGTCGCTTTAGCCTTTACTTTCGATCATAAAGTCGTGGTTGAACGTGGTATTAATGGTCGTGAAATCGAATGTGCGGTGCTAGGTAACGATAATCCTGAAGCCAGCACTTGTGGCGAAATTGTCGTTAACAGTGAGTTCTACTCATACGATACAAAATATATCGACGGAGAAAGTGCCAAAGTTGTCGTGCCAGCTGCACTATCAGCAGAGATTAACGATAAAATTCGTGCTATTGCCATCCAGGCTTATCAAACCCTCGAATGCAGCGGTATGGCTCGTGTCGATGTCTTTTTGACTCGCGATAACGATATTATTATTAATGAGATAAATACCTTGCCTGGTTTTACCAATATCAGCATGTATCCCAAGCTGTGGCAGGCGAGCGGCATTGGTTACTCTGAGTTAATTACGCGTCTTATTACTCTAGCATTAGAGCGCCACCAGCAAGATAGCGCATTAAAAAGCTCAATGAATTAACAGTCTCTACTCTTCCGCTGTCTTCTCTGCTTCATGAGGACGGCGGATAAAAAATCCAGCCAGCCAGAAACTGATAATCCAAGTCACAAGGCCCACTGCGTAGCTTTTCCAGCCAGTGGTTTCTAACCCCATAATGCCGATAACACCATTCAGAATAAAGATGAATCCCACAGCTACAGCATAATAATGCCAGTCACGACGCATTTTCAGGGTTAGCATAAATAGCCTCATTCACTCAGAAAGAAATCTTTCGGCATTGTCGCATAACAAAGGTAATTAAGTCGTAGGTAACCTTAATATTGCAGATAACTTTACAATACGATTAAAGAATACAGAAAGATATTGGGCTGAGGGCAGCATTAATATTTCTAACGCTGCCCTGCTACCACCTGGAAGGATTAATCCTGAAAATTAAACTTTGACCTCATCATGGGGAATATCTTGCAAGGTATGCTCAAAACTACGTAAACGCTTATAGATAGACATCAGTTCCACCAGCGTGGTCCAGGAGTTGATCAGATACTGGAAAGCACTGCGAACTTGGCTAAAGACATTATTTATCTGCGTCATTAGCCCAAGCGTGATCGTTCCGGCGACGATCGATGGGAACATCAGGAACAAACCAAAAATGTTATCGACTTGCAGGTAAAGAATACGGGCAATATTAAAATAGGTATAGTGGAAATACAGCCGGAAATAGTTATTCCGGACAGCACTAAACAGCTCTTTTACCGTCGGCGGTGTTGCACGATTAACATCATCTTCACCATAAACTAGCTCTTTACGATATGCCGCTTCCACTTTCTGGTTGTTGAACTGTAATCCAGGAAGCTTAATTCCCACCATGGCCAGTAAACCGGTTCCGACCAGAGACCAAACAATCGCCGCGACCACTAAACCATAAGGCATTTGTCCCAGAATCGGAATGCTTTGTACATGAGGAGATAAGGCAACCAGTACTGGTAAGAAAGCAATCAATGTCATCACCGATTGTAATAATCTGACTCCCATATCCTCAAGTGTTGCAGCAAAACGCATGGTATCTTCCTGCACACGCTGAGCGGCACCTTCGATATTGCGCAGCATTTGCCAGTGCGTCATATAATATTCATTCATCGCGGTACGCCAGCGAAAAACATAGTGACTGATAAAAAAGTTATTCAGCACTGATACAGTGACTGCAATTAACGCAATACCAAGAAACACCCCGGTCTCATAATAGAACTGTTTGAGTGTCACTGAATTGGGTGAACTTAATGCCTTTTGAATAAGATCGTAGAACGGGGCATACCACGCATTGATTGCTACGCCGACCTCAACCAAAAACCATGTAACAAAAATAATCAGTGATGAACCCAGTATTGACCAAAGCTGCCAGCGATGCGGTCTGTAAAGGCACCAGAATCCTGCAAACAGGCCAACGCTTGCCGTATAATAGCCATAAAAAACCAGCGCTTTAAGTGACCAGAAGCGTGTGGCATTGAGAGGTTCTTGCTGGCTGGCACCGACTGCATTTTCAAGCCAGAGGTCGAGACCGGCTTGCCAGCTAATGACCGCTAGAAGTCCCCAGATAGCCGCCGAAATGAAGAACATCCTCGGTGACGGGAAGAAAGATTTAAACATTGACTCACTCCTGGACACATATTTTTTTTTATATCAAATCATCAAATAAAAAAAACAAGCACAAACAGGCTTAAAAGTCTGATTCAAAAAAAAGACTCGTGGGTGCTATTATCTATAGGTAGAAATTTATCAATTAATCATAGCTGCAAATGGTTACCAGAAGTCGTAGTATCAACAATTTCTCTGGCAACAGTTGCCGTGCCTGTTGTCTTGACCGTACAGAAGTAACCTATTCTGATGAAAAACATAACATTAATACAACACAATTTTGTTAAAAAATCATAACTAATATATTGATATCATTTTTCGATAAAAGTTCATCATCGATACTCTGCCAAAGCAGCCCTGTCAGGTTACTTATCATACAGCTACCTGAAATGGGCAGTAAAAAAGGAGAGAAGTCTCCTTCTCTCCTGATATCGTTAGATTGATTAAGACTTGATTGCGGGTATAACCTGGTTTATCCGCCGTTAGCCTGAATACAGCTTATTCTGTCCATACGGCCGCGTTTTAAAGCGACGATGCAGCCATAAATACTGTTCAGGTGCCCGCATAATTTCCTGCTCAATTTTACGGTTAATATAAGCAGCAGCGAGATGCTCATCGTTCTCAGTCAGTGGATAGTCGTCAAGCTCAGGCTCAATCACTAGCTCATAACCTTTTCCGCCAGGTTTGCGAATCAATACGGTGGTGAGTATCGCCGGTTTCGCCAGTCGGGCAATAGTGAATGTCCCATTGGTTGTCGCAGCCTGATCCACTGCAAAAAAGGGAACAAAAGAGCTACCTTTTGGACCATAGTCCTGATCGGGAGCAAACCAGACCGCTTCGCTAGACTTTAATGCCTTAACGATACCTCTGAGATTACGGCGATCCAGCATCGCTTTATTAGAGCGAGAGCGACCACGAGTCTGAATAAACTCCATCACTTTATTATTGTGTGGTCGATACACCGCCATCATCGGATGATTCACACCCATAACACGCCCCCCCAGTTCAAGGGTCATGAAATGGACACCAATCACCAGAACTCCTTTGCCTTTTGCTCCCGCAGCAATAAGGTGTTCAAGACCACTCACGGAACACCACTTATGTATCCTGGCATCGGACCAGAACCATCCCATTCCGGTTTCAATCAGTGCCCGCCCCAAAGAACTAAAGTTCTGACGGACTATCTGATCAATATGTGCCTGGGTATAATGGGGAAAACATAACTGAAGATTCTGCCGGGCAATCGATACACGACGCTTCAGAAAACGCATTGAAAATCGACCTAACCAGTCCCCCATTTTCATCAATAAGGGATAAGGTAGCTGAACCCAGAGCCAAAGCACGCCGACACCAAACCAAGTAAGCCAGTATCGAGGATGCAACAATCCCTGTTTAAACAAGTGATTATTAAACATGTTTTTTTACTCATTTACGCGACAAGTTTTGTATCGCATAAAGAATTAAATCATTAGCGGTACACATAAGTTTTCTGTAATTCACTACAGTAAACAATTTTACCAGCATAAAAACTTACACAGATAGTACCCTTTTTTTGTTAAAAACCAACGTGAATATTATGTTAGGAATATTTTTACCACCACTGATTATACCGTACTTTTTCTTATAAATAAGTTCAAAAATGTATCTAAAAAGTAAATGTTTATCATGTAGTTATAAAATTATTAACTTTATGCTGGTGAGGTAAGGTAAAGTTATGCTTTCCTTCTCTCAATCCCAGTATTACGGCTTTGCATAAACAGGCTCAGCAGGGTTAAATAGCTACAATAGATTAATTTTATTAATTGGATTCGGTGCCTTGAAAACTCGCCTCTCACGACTTTTTTTGCTCGCCACTGTTTTTTTTTCTGGAACCAGCGTGGCGCAATCATCACCTGCTGAAGAATATGCTGCTGAAGTCGTTGATCGGTATGCAAATCATATTTTTTACGGTAGTAAGGCTACGGGTATGGCGATGGTGGTGATTGACGGAAACCAACGCGTTTTTCGTAGTTTTGGCGAAACAAGACCGGGCAATAATCAACTTCCCCAACTTGATTCCGTCATTCGTATTGCCTCTATTACGAAACTGATGACCAGTGAAATGCTGGTAAAGCTATTCGATAACGGTACAGTCAAGCTTGATGATCCCTTGAATAAATACGCTCCAACAGGCGCTCGGATCCCCCATTTTAATGGCCAGCCTATTACGCTTATCAATCTGGCAACCCACACCAGTGCATTACCCCGGGAGCAACCGGGTGGTGTGGCGAATCGTCCGGTATTTACCTGGCCGACTTATAAGCAGCGCTGGGACTGGTTATCGCAAGCTGAATTATCCTCCATACCGGGTACCGTGGCAGCCTATTCTAATCTGGCTTTCGATTTGCTCGCTGATGCCCTTTCACAAGCGTCAGGCAGGCCCTATACAGAACTCTTCCGCGAAAACATTGTGCGCCCACTCGGTATGAAAGATACCACCTACACCCCTTCACCCGATCAGTGTAAGCGTTTAATGGTCGCTGAAAGAGGCGCAAGCCCCTGTAATAATGCGCTGGCTGCCATTGGTAGCGGCGGCGTCTACTCCACACCCAGCGATATGATGCGCTGGATGCAGCAGTATCTCTCCTCTGATTTTTATCAGCGGACACCGCAAGCTGACAGAATGCAATCCCTTATCTATCAACGTAATCAGTTGACAAAAGTAATAGGTATGGATGTCCCCGGCAAAGCCGATGCCTTAGGTTTAGGTTGGGTCTATATGCAGCCACAAAACGGACGTCCGGGTATTATTCAAAAAACCGGTGGTGCTGGCGGATTTATTACCTATATGGCCATGGTACCACAAAGTAATGTCGGTGTTTTTGTCGTTGTCACCCGTTCACCGCTCACCCGTTTCGTGAACATGAGCGATGGTGTTAACGACTTAGTCTCTGAGCTGAGTGGTTATCAGATTGAAACACCGCTGGTCCAGAATACCCCCACCTCATAGTTATACAGACGGGTTAGACTATCTGCTATGACTTTAACGCCGCTTCTCTTTTGCGGCGTTTTTTATCGATATACATCACGGCTTCGATAATGCACTAACTTCTCTATTTTAACCGAAATTCTCTTCCTGCAATCAACCGGGGGAGTTTAAAAAACTAGCGCTGCTGGCTATGCAGTCGCCCCCGGGAATCCAGCGCAATTAACAGTACTGAAGAGATAATAAATAATGCTCCCAGCCAGTCCGGTAATGTGAAAGTAATGCCCAACAACAGAACGGACAACAGCGCGCTGCTTAACGGCTCAGCACAACTCAGGATACTGGCCTTCTGCCCACCTATCATCTGAGCACCAGTCAGATAAAGACTGAATGTCATCGCCGTCCCCACCACCACCAAATAGAAAAAAGCCACTAATGTGGTTCCACTGGCAGTAAAGCTTCCTATCTGTGTTGCATAGAAAGGCGCCAGCATTATTCCCCCCAGTAGCATGCTCCAGCCAACTATCGGTAAAGTACCAAAGCGGCTAATAAGCCGGGAAGGATAGGTGGTATAGAATGCGGCGGCAAAAGCAGAGGCTATACCCCAGAATAATGCACTACCAGAGATACTCAGCGAGAGCGGATTACCGTGAGTCACCAGCAGAAAAGTCCCTAACAGCGAGGCACCAATAGCCGCGAAGACCAGTTTCCCCGTACGTTTCTTTTTGACCAGTGCAGACCAGGCGACAATGATTGTCGGTGAAAGAAACTGTAATACCGTCGCTGTTGCTGCATTCGATTTTTCGATGGTCAGTAAAAAAGTCAGCTGAACAGCCATTGCTCCGAACAGAGTGAACAGTAACAACGAGATAATACTTTCGCGCTCTTTAAAAACAGCAAAAATTTTATCACCATGGGTTACCGATAGCGTCAGTAAAATCAAACCGGAAAACAATAAGCGTAGCATCGTCAATGAAGATGAAGAGATGTGGCTGACTTCCATAATATATTGCGCACAGACACCAGAACTGCCCCACATCACAGCAGACAGTAATACATACAACATACCTTTCCGGTTTCCGTTCATCATCTCTTCCTTTTAACGCACCTGCCACTCTCGGCAAGATAAGATCATTAGTGCTATCCATCTTACCGGATACTGCGAAAATAAAACCCCGTAAGAATGTCAGTGGATAAACTTAACGACGAAACAATTTAAACGCACCATATAAGAAAACTATCCATACAGGCAGTAACATCGCCGATAAACGCATCTCATCCATAGTACACATCAGGCCAAGGATCATGACCATAAATGCAATACACAGATAATTGCCAAAAGGATAAAACAGAGCCTTAAAGTGGGTCTCTTTACCCTGAAGGCGCATCGATTTGCGAAACTTCAGGTGGGCCAGGGAGATCATTATCCAGTTGAGCAACAGCGTGGCGACCACCAATGCCATTAACAACCCGAATGCCTCATGAGGCAGCAAGTAGTTAAGCAGCACGACCAATGAGGTTATTGCGGCTGACAAGAATAATGAATGAACTGGCACACCACGACGGTTAACAGTAGCAAGGAACTTCGGCGCATTATGTTGCACCGATAAACCAAATAACATACGACTGTTGGAATAAACACCGCTGTTATATACCGACAGCGAAGCCACCAGAATGACAAAGTTCAGCGAAGAAGCAACGATATTACTGTCCATTTCATGGAAGATCATCACAAATGGGCTGCTGTTCGACTTAATCTCCAGCCAGGGATAAAGTGACAGTAGCACCACCAGAGAACCGATATAAAATATCAAAATACGGTATACAACCTGGTTTACTGCTTTAGGGATAGTCGTTTCTGGCGAACGTGCTTCAGCAGCCGTAATACCTATCAGCTCCAGGCCACCAAAAGAGAACATTATCACTGCCAGTGACAGTATGAGTCCCTGCCAGCCGGTTGCGAAAAAACCGCCGTATTGCCAAAGGTTAGACACGCCAGTACGTTCACCACCGTGACCTGAAGTCAGCAGCCAGATCCCGAAACCTATCATACCAATGATAGCCAGTACTTTGATTAGCGCAAACCAAAACTCCATTTCACCGTACAGCCGCACATTGACCAGATTGGCAGCGTTGATAATGATGAAAAAGAGCGCCACCCAGCACCAGGTTGGAATATCCGGGAACCAGTACTGCATATAAATGCCGCCAGCGGTCAGCTCTGCCATACCGACCAGCACAAACATCACCCAATAGTTCCAGCCGGAAAGAAACCCTGCAAAGGGTCCCCAGTACTTATAGGCAAAATGGGCAAATGAGCCTGAAACAGGCTCTTCAACCACCATTTCACCAAGCTGACGCATGATCAGGAAAGCAATAATACCCGCGATCCCGTATCCCAGCAGAACTGCCGGTCCGGCCATCTGTATTGCCGGGCCAATTCCGAGGAATAATCCCGTGCCAATGGCTCCACCCAACGCAATAAGTTGAATATGCCGATTCAGCAGACCGCGTTTTAGCTCTGGGATCTCTGATGCAGAGATATCGCCGGATGCACTTGACGTATTTTTCAACGTCCTTCTCCTTTGTCTTTTATATAATGCGCACCTTTTAACACTTGCGGCAAAGTGTGGCAAGCAAGGGTTAAACAGAGCCCTGCGGGCAAAGGAGGATGTCGCTTTAATCAAAAAAGTACTTAGGTGATAATGCTTCTTTGTTTTACCCAGGATATCTATGACAGACTTCAGGAAACCAAAAGAGAGGCCCCCTCTAAAATTAAGCAGTTCCGTTATCCTGATGCTCTGCGGTGTTATCGGCTCCGTGCTGTTTGTCGTTTATTTACTCTACGCCCTGCAAATCAGCCACCTCACGCGCAGTAGTATAAAAGATACGGGTCTGGCCGTTGCCAGAACGCTGGCTGATATGCCTGTGATTAAACAAGGGCTCGCCTCTCCCGAAGGCAGTAAGGTAATTGCCCCTCTCGCGGAACAGGTAAAAGAACGCAATCATTTGCTGTTTGTCGTGGTCACCGATATGAACGGCATCCGTTACTCACATCCAAATCCACAGCATATTGGCGCCCATTTTATTGGCGACGATCTTGAACCCGCATTACAAGGAAAAGAGTCTGTGGGTATCAACCGCGGCAACCTGGTGACGTCGTTACGTGTTTTCACCCCGGTTTATAATATCCATTCTGAACAAATTGGTGTGGTCATTGTGGGTATTTCACTCAGTAAAGTAGATGAACAAATTAACCACAGCCGCTGGAATATGCTCTGGGGTGTGTTATTTAGTGCTCTGGTTGGTACTATCGGTTGTGCGTTGCTGATTTATACCCTGAAGCGTATTCTGTTCGGTTTCGAACCTTACGAAATTTCGATGCTCTTTGAGCAACGCCAGGCAATGCTACAATCGGTGAAGGAAGGCATTATTGCGATTGACCAGCAAGGTAATATTACTTTGATGAATCAGACTGCACGTAAAGTCTTACTCTCACCTGAAGATTTTAGCGCCAATAATAATGTTGCTCCCTCAACGGTGATAGCGACGCTTACTGAAGTACTGGAAAGCGGTAACGCCATTGAAGATCGGGAAATCATCATTTCCGGGCAACAGCTCCTGTGCAACGTCATGCCTATTTATACGCGCCAACGGAAAATCGGTGCGATTTGTACTTTCCGTGATAAAACCGAAATTAACCAGCTGACTCAGCAAGTTAATGGCATGGTCAATTATGTTGATGCCCTGCGTGAGCGCTCCCATGAGTTTATGAATAAACTGCATGTGATCCTCGGTCTGTTACAACTTAAACGCTATGACAAACTGGAAACCTACATTTTACAGACCGCCAATAACTATCAAGTCGAAATCGGTGCCCTGCAAAGTAAAATCAGACACCCCGTAGTTGCTGGTTTTTTGATTGGAAAAATAAGCCGGGTGCTGGAAGCGGGTCATCAGTTAACTCTGGATGAAGAGTCTTTTCTGCCCGATAACCCCAATGAACATCAGACAATGATCCTTATAACCGCTCTTGGAAACCTCCTGGAAAATGCGATTGATGCTTTGCAAGGTAAGCCAGAAGGGGAAATAGAGCTCTTTCTTCATTATCATCAGGGGAGGCTAACTGCCGTCGTCAGTGATAATGGTCCGGGCATAGAACCTGAGATCCACGCGTTAATCTTTGAAAAAGGTTTCTCCACTAAAGGAGAACAGCATGGTGTCGGGCTCTATCTGGTAAAGCAACAAATTGAAAACGGTCAGGGTAACATTCAGGTTGAATCCGTCCCCGGTCACCTCACCCAATTTACTCTCACGCTTCCCTGGGACAGTGAAAGGAAAAACAGATGATTAATGTCTTAGTGATTGATGATGACGCCATGGTGGCAGAACTCAACCGCGCTTATATCTGCCAGATCCCAGGATTCACCTGCTGTGGCTCGGCCTCAACCCTCAAGCAAGCGCTTGCCTATATTAACGATCCCGAGCAAAAGATAGATTTGATTCTGTTAGATGTCTATATGCAGCAAGATAACGGCTTGTCTCTGCTTCCAACATTACGAGAAAATAATAAAACGATTGATGTGATTGTGATTTCTTCTGCATCTGATTTTGGCACTATTCAGAAGTCGCTGCACTATGGTGTAGTGGATTATCTGATTAAACCCTTTCAGTTTGCGCGCTTTGAAGAAGCACTGACCCTCTGGCGTGATAAACGCGCGCTAATCGGTGCCCAGAAGCATTACCAGCAAGCCGATGTTGACCGATTACTGCATGGGAGTTATCCCGCAGCGGTCGGTCAACATCGGCTGCCAAAAGGTCTTACACTGCAAACATTGCGTACCATTAGTCGGTGGATTGATGAAAATCAACATGAGGAATTTTCTACTGATGAGCTGGCGGGATCGGTAAATATCTCACGTGTGTCCTGCCGTAAATACCTTATCTGGCTTGATAAGATTAATATTCTTTATACCCGTATTCACTACGGTGCCGCTGGACGCCCAGTCTATCGTTATCGCCTGCAGCTTGAACATGCAGGTTTACTGAAACAGTTCTGCCAGTAAAAACGGGCATTAGCGTTGCTGAGTGGATAACACTCAGCAACGTGAAAAATCATTAATGGTGCAGCATTTCATCGACAACCTGTTCTTTCGTCAGGTTGTAAGGATAGAATGTTGGCCAGTTATCCATCTCTTTTAACAGCGCTTCCTGGGACTCATTCCCCATATAAATATGGTAGTGCCGTGACTGGCGTGGGGCGATAGTATGATCGCTAAACTGCACATACTTTGGTGCGACTGATTGTTTATCTGTACATGTGAAAAGGTAGCGAACCCCTTTCTTTCCTGATGGATAATGTAAAATTTTATAGCCTTGATAATCATATTTGCATGAACTGGTTTCCTTACCGATATGAAACTCCATCACATTATTTTCAATACCTATCATATCAACATTACTGGCATAGCCTTTCTCGTAATAAGCACGGTACTCAGCAACGCTTTTCTGACCCTGTTTCGCTTTTTTCTCCAGCACCGGATCTAAACTACCATCTTGCAAATAACCATATACTGTCTGCCAGACGCCATCCCAGTCAGAAAGTTTACGATCTTGCACAGACTTATCATCAAATATGCCTTCACTGGCTTTACGTTCAACTTCAGATAGCGGTTTACCGTGGTCGCCATGAGCAAATGCCTGTACCGATGACAGCAGAAGAGACATTCCCAGAGCCAGTACTGTTTTTTTCATTCTTTACGATCCTCTTTTTACTGATTGTTATGTTATAACATGCGATTATTAATGTTATCAAATAACATTTTCTGAAAGAGGACGTTTTTTAGACGAACACCGGCTGCTGTTTTAAGGACATGAGTTTTTTATCTGATGTCGCATAGGGGAGTTTCTCCTGTCTTTCGTTGTAGGCATTGGTAGACGTGAAGGAGGAGCTATAGACAAAGCGCACACAGCTGAACGTCTGAGCCAGAAGCTCAGCCTGTTCAGATGTCGGATAAAAACGGTATTGATATGCATGCTTCATGTTTTACACATATCAGTTTCATCAACCGCACGCTTATATCCCCGCACGTATTGGGTGAGGCTTTACGCGCTTAATCGGTAAATGTCTCCACCATCTTTTCCTGTGCAGGGCTGTTCAAATATGACTAGAGGTTATCCCGCTGTTCCAACGGCATAATACGCCACTCCTCTGGAATTTTTCCGGGTAATATCCACATCGGCTCGACATTACCAATACGGTTACCGTAAGGAGAACCAAAAGCGTAATAGTTCAGTACGCGGAAAACGCCTGAATGCGCAACGATTAATGGACACTCAAACTCACTCAATAGCGAATTAACCGCTGTCGTGACTCTGCCAAGAAAGGTATCCCAGCTTTCTCCTCCCGGGGGCGTTTCTTCATAAGGAGTCATCGCCGCTCCAGGCAAACCTTCTAAGTTGCCCCAGTCACGTTCACGCAGCCCATCGAGGGTGGTGTAAATACCGCCAGGCACCGCCAGTTGAGCCGTTTGCTGAGCACGCAGTAATGAGCTAACGCCGATACCACTCCAGTGAAAACGTGCCAGTAAAGGTTGCGCGGCCTCTGCCTGCCGCCTGCCGGTATCCGTCAGCGGAACATCGGTACTACCGCCGATTAACTTATCACGATTTAAGGGAGTCTCGCCGTGACGCACAAAAACAAAAGGCTTACAAATTATTGACATAATTCCATTTCAATCGTCGAATGAGTGATGATTTCACATTGTAATTCCTGCTGCCATTGCACCGGACAATCCAGCGGCGTAAACAGCGGCGCGAAGTACTGACATGACAGCATGGTCACCAGTTTTTTTAAGCAGCTCAGCGTAGGATGGACATTCCAGCGACAAAAATCGACTTCTCCAGCCAGCCACTGCTGATAAGAGAGCTGATTTAGATGACCGGTAAATAAAGTACGATGATGAAAATCATGCCGTTCCCGTAATATCCCCGCCATTCCACTCATGCCATCAGGATCAGAAGCCAGAATCAAAGGAGCCTCAGTAGAAAATAGCGGCAAGACTTGTAACAGAGATTGCAGTTCCGCTGCCACATTCGCCCTCAGGCTACCATCATTCTGACAGGCCATTTGTTCCATCATGGTACGGCAGCTCTCATCCATAGCGATATTCGGCTGATTGTCCCGTGCCATAAGCAAAGCCAGTTCAACCGCACGACCTGAAGGGGGAACCGGGCATAAACTGGGTTGCAATAAATAGTGCCGTAGCTTATCCCGTTGCTGCTGCTGAGGAACATCATATAGACCATAAGAAGCATCGATCAGAGCAATACGGGCGGGGGGTGGCGGGTCAAAATGAAACAGTGCCGACTCCATACTGATATCACCGCTATAAAATACTCCACCATCAATATCAAGATGAAACCAGACCCCCCCATAGGCATGACCACAGCTCCCGGTAGTCACTGTTATCTCACCAATCCGGAAGGTCCCCCTGACATCAATACACCGTACATTATGACCCGCGGGTAATGCTTGGGCAGTCACCTTGCTACAATAAACCGGTATTTCACGGGGTAAACGGTTGAGTCCTGCAATATGATCGGCATGATCATGGCTGAGTAATACCGCATCGATATCCTCTGGAACTTGCCATAATGCTTCATCAGGTTCCAGCGCCCCTCCTGCATCCAGCAAAATACGCTGACCTTCAGCACTCAGTAAAATGGCCGCCGGTGCTTTACGATTCAAACCGCTGATAATCTCTATTTTCATGCGGCCTCCAGACGCCAGCCCTGATGTAAGCGCACACAAACATTCTGCTGTTGTTGCAAAGAGGCATGATGAAAAGCAGTGAGTGGCTGGCCATCAGACAGGCGCAAATCAACCAGATAGCGCTCTCCCTGATATATACATCCTTCCACTCTGGCACTCAGCCCAGTATCGGTTATCTGAACATGTTCCGGGCGTACGAGCACCGGTTGCATTCCATAAGGAGTCCCGTCGCTAAAACTGCCATGCAGTACCTGATTATCAAGATGCTGTACATCTGCGGGAGTCGCTAATGACAAGATACTCCCCTTGCCAATGAAACTCGCCACCCAGGCATGTTGTGGACGCTGATATAAATCCTGAGGTGTGCCCCACTGCATTAACTCGCCTTTGTGCATCACGGCGATATGACTGGCCAGCGCCATCGCTTCAGCCTGATCGTGTGTTACATAGACAAAGGTAGCGCCAGTTCGACGATGAAAATCACGGAAGGTTTGTTCCATGGTGGCACGCAGGTGTCTGTCGAGGTTAGCCAGCGGCTCGTCCAGTAGTACCACTTTCGGTTCAGAAACCAGGCAGCGTGCCAGGGCAACACGCTGGCGCTGTCCGCCACTGAGTTCCTGGGGAGAACGATCGGCATAAGCCCCTAGTTCAACAATATCCAGCGCATTCATTATTTGTTTTTGCCGCGCAGCCCCTTTGACCTTCCGCAGTTTTAATGGATAGCCGACGTTTTCTGCGACCGTCATATGGGGCCACAGAGCGTAAGACTGGAATACCATCCCCATATCACGCAGCTCAGGGGGGGTATGAGTTATGTTATCTGCCAGTAGTTTGTCACCCAGCAATAAACGCCCGCCACTGAGCTCCTCAAGTCCAGCCAGAATACGTAACGTCGTGGTTTTACCACAGCCACTCGGCCCCAGTAGTGCAGTGAAGGCTCCCTGAGGGATAGTCAGATTGAGATCCCGGACAACAGTCTGGTCGCCAAATACCTTGCTAAGCTGTTCCAGCTTTAGCTCTGCCATGGGATAACTCCTTTTGGTAAATACTTACTAAATGCACTCAGAAGCAACATCACCATTGCAACTAATACGACAACGAATACCGAAATGGCGGATGCCAGTACCTTATTACCACTTTCATCCAGACTGAATATCACTACCCCGAGAGTTTCTTTCCCTGCACTCCATAACAGAGCAGAAACGGTCAGTTCATTCACCGCTGTCAAAAACACCAGCAGAGCACCGGCAAAGGCTGCCGGTGCCAGCAGAGGTAAAACGATATCAGTCAAACGCCGGGAGAAATGCGCTCCGGCCAGGCTGGCAGCCTCTTCCATCGCCGGGTCCAGTTGCATCATGCTGCTGTGCACCGGTTTTAAACAGACGGTGAGAAAACGCGCCAGATAGGCAATAAAGATAATCGTGAGCGTTCCACTCAGGCTTATTTCTAAAATGGGTAATGGACGGGAAAACAATAGAATACAGGCGATAGCCAGCACGACACCCGGCAACGTGTAAGGAATATCTATCATGCTATGCAGCCAGCGCAGTGGACGGCTGGAGTAGCGCACCAACAACCAGGCCAGGGGGAGACTGAGTACCAGCAATACCATGGCCGCCGATACCGACAGTACCATGCTGTTAGTGAGTGCTCGCCATGCCGAACTTTTTACATCAAAAACGCTGTGCCAGGCGGCGAAAGTGAGGGTATCCCCATTGAGCGGCACCCCCATGGTAGGAACCAGTGAGGTCGCAATTAGCGCCAGCAAGGGAGCAACCAGAATGACAAATAATACCAGCCCCATGAGCACTTCTACACCCAGACGCCATTTACCTAAAGTAAATGCTAGCGAACGGCCTGCCATACCAATTAATGGCAAAGCGTATCGCCGTTGCATGCGCGCCTGTAGGGTCACAATAGCAATCGCCAGAATGCCCATCAGCACTGACAGAGCAGCCACTTCGTTGATCATCGACGGCCCAAAGCTGGATAGCGCCTGATAGATGTAGATAGGCAGGACAAAATAAGAGATAGGGATGCCGAGCATCGCCGGAATACCAAAATTCCCCAGCGCAGAAACAAAGGCAATCGTCGCTCCCCCCCAGAGTGCAGTACGGCAAAGTGGCAGCACGATATCGAAAAAAACTTGCCACAGCGAAGCACCGTTTAAGCGCGCAGCTTCAATATGCTCTTTCGGTAAACATTGCAATTGCGTGCGTAACGCCAGGAAGACCAGAGGTGCGTGCTGAATACCCAGTAACAGTGCGATCCCTTCAGGGGAATAAAGTGGATTAACACTACCAAATTCCGGTGCCAGGCCAAGACTGTTCAGTAGGATGCTATTGGAGCCAAATAGTTGTAACCAACTTAGTGCAGTGACCTGGGGAGGGATCATCATTGGCAGCATAAACAAAAAGACCCATATCTGTTTCATACGGATATTGGTCAGCGCCAGACAAAAGGCAAACAAACTGCCGAGAAGCAAAGAAATAAGAGTACCTAACCCACTGGTATAAATACTGTGATATAGCGCTACCCAGGTGGCCTGGTTATTCAATACTCGCCACAGACTACTGTCGCTGCCCTGCCGCCAGTCCATTAAAGCTGAAAGCAGCAGGCGTAAACTGGGTAATAAACTCAGTAATGCAACGAGACACAATAATAACCAGAGTAGCCCTTTCATGGAGTGATTACTGGCATTCTGATGCATTGTCATACTTGTCATGACTTAACAACTTCCAAAACGAGATACGATAAAAACCAGTAATAGTCTGTTATCCGCTATTACTGGCTATCTGATTGTCAGTGAAAGTGAATTAGCGATTACCGAACAAATCAGAAAAACGTTTTTTGTTGGTTTCGGTATCAGCCAGCGCTTTAGCTGCATCCAGTGGCATCAGCTTGATACTGTCACGAGGCGGGAAGCCTTGCGGAACAGGCAGACTGGCATCTGCGGGTAAAAAACCTTGCTCAAGCACCAGTTGCTGACCTTCCGGTGATAGCACAAAATCAACAAAAGCTTTGGCCGCTTCTGGATTTTTACTGTTGCTCATAATGGCAACCGGTTCGGTGACAACACTAACCCCTTCTTTTGGAAATAAAAACTCAATTGGTGCGCCCTTCGCTTTTTCACGGATAGCCATATAATCCACCAGCACGCCATAAGCTTTACTACCAGAGGCGATGGCACTCATTACCGCACCGTTACCACTTTGCGGCATTGCACCGTTTTCTTTCAATTTTTCATAATAAGCCCAACCCAATTTCGGGTTGTTCATGATTGCGGCCTGGTGAATTTGTGCTGCTCCGGAATACAGCGGACTTGGCAGAGTGGTCATATTCTTGACTTCTGGCTTGAGCAGAGAGTCCCATGACTCAGGTTTTACCGGGGCTTTACTGTGGTAAGCAATCCCGGTGGTAATGAGTTTCGTCCCAGAGTAATAACCGTCTTTATCATACAGCGCACTATCAAAGCGTGCCGTTTGCGGTGATTTATAAGACGTTAACAGATTTTGATTCTTCAGGGATTCCATAGTCACACTGTCTGCCAGCAGCAGCACATCCGGCGTGGCAGCGCCCGCAGCCAGTTCAGCTTGCAAGCGTGCAGTCAGCTTTGTGGTTCCGTCGCGGATCCATTTCACTTCAATATCTGGGTGCGCTTTTTCAAAGGCGTTGACTGTCATCTGCGCATCGTCATTAAGCTGACTGGTATAGAGACTCAATGTGGATTTTGCAGCAGCCGATGCACTCATAATAGTTAGCAGCAATGCTGCAAGCACATTTTTATTACTCATGGTCAATCCCCTGTCATTTTGTTGCGCATATCAGAACAAGGAAATTTGACAGGTGTATGACAGAAATATTACGTGATAAAAATCACACCTCATGGCAATACCTTACAATAAACAATGAATTAAGCATTTCTTGCCAAAAAAACCTTTAACAATCTGATATTGTTTACTAATATAATAAAAACATTAGGGTATTTTAACCCTCCTTTATAAGGTATTCAGTGACAAGAAAAGCATCATTCACCACTGATGTACTAACAAGCCATATTAAAGCCTCTCTTCATTGATTAAATACAATCCCAAACCAATTTAATTCATCAATAACAATTAATCACTCACGTAAAAACCATGGAATTAAGCGCATTTTCATCACACCTCAGGAATTCATAAAAAACAAATAAAATCATAACGTTAAAAGACCAATGCGTGTGTAATAAGAAATTCATACTTTTTCTTTATGTGATTTCATTCTTAACCTATACCCTATATCTATCTGGGTAATAGTCATATATAAATGAGAAACCACCTCTTATATACCAAAGTCACTTTAAGCATGAGGAGTGTATTAATTCTAAAGCACAGTCAATTAATTATCCCCAGTGTCCCCAAAACAAAAACATGTGGTGATTAAGTTTTATATACAGAGAATAGAAAGAGAAATTTCAAACCTGAGGCACCGCTTAAAACGATTGAATCCTAAGGCGTTAGGTTACTCTAAATCAGCGGAGAGACATGATTAAGTTATCACCACATTCATTGAGCGTGGACATGGCTTATCATTCTGCTCTCCGGGTTGAATACATGGCCGGGCTATGCGTCATGCTCAACGCACATAGAAGAAACAGGCCAGCACCATAGCTGTTTTTTTTCGTGTCATATTATGACCATACTTATCATTATTCTGATAATTAGCATTTCCATATCAGTTATCAATCGGCGAAATAAAAACAACCGATCACGTAAAGATTATTGCTAAACATATCCCCCGAATCTGCTCTCACCTCACAAAATATCGCTTCTGACACTCAGTAATATCAAAAAATATTCACCGGTAATTATACGGCCTCAGCCCTTTGATACCGGGGAATGACGCCCAAAATTAAAAGCGTGGATATTTTATAATATCAAAATTGAGGGTTGTCTCAGATTTTCGATATGTTAGGGTAGAGAGCTTAAATTATTTCTTATCGGGAATAAGTATAGATAGATCAAAACACAGGAAGATGTTTGTTGCATGGCAATTAAATTAGAAGTAAAGAATTTATATAAGATATTTGGCGAAAATCCTCAGCGCGCATTTAAATATATCGATAAAGGAATATCGAAGAGCGAGCTGCTGGAGAAAACAGGTCTGTCGCTGGGCGTTAAAGACGCCAGTCTGGCCATTGAAGAAGGCGAGATTTTTGTCATCATGGGGCTCTCCGGTTCAGGAAAATCCACCATGGTTCGCCTTCTCAATCGCCTGATTGAACCGACCCGTGGTCAAGTAATGATAGACGGTGTCGATATTGCGAAAATATCTGATGCGGAGCTTCGTGAGGTTCGCAAAAATAAGATTGCAATGGTCTTCCAGTCATTTGCTCTGATGCCACATATGACGGTGCTGGATAATGCGGCATTCGGTATGGAGCTGGCCGGTGTTCCTGTAGCAGAACGCCAGGAAAAAGCATTAGATGCCCTTCGCCAAGTTGGCCTGGAAAATTATGCCCATGCTTATCCGGATGAACTTTCTGGCGGAATGCGGCAACGTGTTGGCCTGTCTCGAGCATTAGCGATTAATCCAGATATATTATTGATGGATGAAGCTTTCTCAGCACTCGACCCATTAATTAGAACTGAAATGCAGGATGAATTAATTAACCTGCAAGCCAGACATCAACGCACAATTGTCTTTATTTCTCATGACCTCGATGAAGCCATGCGAATTGGTGACAGAATTGCTATTATGCAAGGCGGAGAGGTTATTCAGATCGGTACGCCGGATGAAATTCTTAATAATCCGGCCAATGATTATGTACGCACCTTCTTCCGAGGTGTGGATATTAGTCAGGTCTTTAGTGCGAAGGATATTTCTCGTCGTAATCCTACTGGCCTGCTACGTAAAACCGCTGGCTTTGGTCCGCGCTCTGCACTGAAATTATTGCAGGATGCAGACCGTGAATATGGCTATGTTATCGAACGTGACCAAAAGTTCCTCGGCATTGTTTCTACCGATTCGCTCAAAAATGCTCTTGCCACAGGCCAGGGACTGGAATCTGCTTTTCTTGAAAGTCCAGCGCCTGTCGCTGCAGATACGCCACTCAGTGAATTACTCTCCCATGTTGGTCAGTCTGACTGTGCAGTGCCAGTCATCGGAGAGAATAAACAGTATATCGGCGTTATCTCGAAAGGGGTGTTATTGCAGGCTTTAGATCGCGAGGGAACGAATAATGAGTGATACAGCAAATCCGTGGGATACCGGAAGTGAAACGGTACAAAGTACTGCAGGTGCCGAGGATGCATGGGGAAGTCCTGCCACAGATGCCGCTACGGGACCAGGGGCTGATGCTGCCAGTAGCTCGAGTGACTGGCTGTCCTCAACCTCCAGCGCACCAGTAGAACCTTTCAACATTCTAGATCCCTTTCATAAAACGCTGATCCCGCTTGATAGCTGGGTTACCGAAGGGATCGATTGGGTAGTGACCCATTTTCGCCCTCTGTTTCAGGGAATACGGGTTCCTGTCGATTATATTCTGAGTGGCTTTCAGCAGGCCCTGCTGGGTATGCCCTCGGTCGTCGCAATCATCGTTTTCGCGCTGATTGCCTGGCAGATGTCAACCTTTGGCATGGGCGTAGCAACGCTGATATCACTGATTGCTATCGGGGCGATTGGTGCCTGGTCGCAAGCCATGGTGACGCTGGCTCTGGTGCTTACGTCGTTATTCTTCTGCGCAATAATAGGCCTGCCAATAGGTATTTGGCTGGCACGTAGTGACCGGGCCGCCAGAGTGGTTCGTCCATTGCTTGATGCGATGCAAACGACACCGGCCTTCGTTTATCTGGTGCCGATTGTCATGCTGTTTGGTATCGGTAATGTACCAGGCGTAGTGGTTACCATTATTTTTGCACTGCCACCGATTATACGTTTGACCATACTCGGTATTAAACAAGTACCAGCAGACTTAATCGAGGCTGCACGCTCATTTGGTGCCAGTCCGAGTCAGATGCTGTTTAAAGTTCAATTACCACTGGCTATGCCAACCATTATGGCAGGTGTTAACCAGACACTGATGCTGGCTCTGTCAATGGTGGTTATTGCGTCAATGATTGCTGTTGGTGGGTTAGGTCAGATGGTGTTGCGCGGCATTGGTCGCCTTGATATGGGACTGGCTACCGTCGGTGGTGTCGGGATTGTCATCCTTGCCATCATTCTCGATCGCTTAACTCAGTCTATTGGTCGTGATGCACGCTCCAAAGGCAATCATCGCTGGTATACCACCGGCCCACTGGGTTTATTAACTCGTCCCTTCATGAAATAAGCCAGAGCGGTGGCCCTGGGCCGCCGCTCACGCCCATCACAACATAAAAAGGAATAACGATGCGACATACCGCTATTTTAGCTACGGCTTTTGCGACACTCGTTACCACAAGCGCCTTCGCCTTTGCAGCCGAGCTGCCAGGCAAAGGCATCACAGTGCAACCGGTACAAAGTACCATTGCCGAAGAAACTTTCCAGACCTTGCTGGTGAGTCGGGCGCTCGAAAAAATGGGCTACACCGTCAACAAACCCAGCGAAGTCGATTATAACGTCGGATACACTTCGATAGCTTCTGGCGATGCCACCTTCACTGCCGTCAACTGGCAATCGTTGCATGATGATATGTATGCAGCAGCAGGCGGCGATGACGCATTTTATCGTGAAGGCATACTGGTTTCCGGAGCCGCACAAGGTTACTTGATCGATAAAAAAACTGCTGATGAATATAAAATTACTAATATTGAGCAATTGAAAGACCCAGAAATTGCTAAGCTATTCTCCAGAAATGGCGAAGGTAAAGCAGAACTCACAGGCTGTGCGCCTGGCTGGGGTTGTGAAGCAGTGATCAATCATCAGAATACTGCCTACAGTCTTGAGAAGACGGTCAATGTTAACCACGGTAACTACTCTGCAATGATGGCAGATACCATTGCTCGCTTCAAAGAAGGTAAGCCTGTGCTTTATTACACCTGGACACCTTACTGGGTAAGCGATGTTCTGAAACCCGGTAAAGATGTGGTCTGGTTACAGGTTCCGTTCTCTTCCTTACCTGGCGTTCAGAAAGACATCGATACCAAGCTGCCTAATGGCGCCAACTATGGCTTCCCAGTCAGTACCATGCATATAGCGGCTAACAAGCAATGGGCTGAGGAGAATCCTCAGGCTGCCAAACTGTTTGCTACCATGAAGATTCCTCTGGCTGATATCAATGCTCAGAATGCCATGATGCACAGTGGTAAATCTTCAGAAGCCGATATCAATAACCATGTCGATGGCTGGATAAAAGCACACCAGGCAGAGTTTGATGGCTGGGTTAATGAAGCCCTTGCTGCTCAATAATTAGAGCTGAGTACGCGAAAACAGCTTTACTGCTATATCAGACAGGGCGATAACGCCCTGTCTCTTTTTTATAAGTCTAAATACTTCCTGTCACTTCCAAATATGTCATTCGACGATAACCGCACAAACTAACACCCTTCTTATTTTTGTCTGAGCCATTTATTGGTTATGATTTTTCCCTCTCTTTGGTAAGTCGACGTTAATAATGAAAAATAATCAACCTGGACTCAGCACCACACTTATCATCCTGATGTCTGTCGCTACCGGGCTCGCAGTCGCCAGTAATTACTATGTACAGCCCTTGCTCGACACTATCGCAAATGCGTTTGCACTCTCCATCAATCAGGCAGGACTTATTGTCACCGCCGCGCAGCTGGGTTATGCCGCAGGCTTGCTCTTCCTGGTTCCGCTGGGAGATATGTTTGAACGTCGTCGTTTGATTGTCACCATGACGTTGCTGGCCGCAGGGGGCATGCTGATTACTGCCAGCAGCCAGTCTTTATGGGTCATGATCCTTGGCACCGCACTGACCGGTCTTTTTTCTGTCGTCGCACAAATCCTCGTTCCTCTGGCCGCAACACTGGCTGCACCAGAAAAACGCGGAAAAGTCGTCGGCACGATTATGAGTGGCTTATTACTGGGTATTCTGCTGGCCCGTACTGTGGCGGGTTTGCTTGCCAGTCTTGGGGGATGGCGGACAGTCTACTGGGTTGCCAGCGTACTGATGATCCTGATGGCACTGGCCTTATGGCGTGGTTTACCTCGGATCAAGCAGGAAAACCACCTTAATTATCCACAACTCCTGGGGTCAGTGTTCAGTCTTTTTATCAAACATCCTTTACTGCGGACACGTGCCTTATTAGGCTGCCTGACCTTCGCTAACTTCAGTATTCTCTGGACTTCCATGGCATTTCTGCTCGCCTCTCCTCCCTTTAACTACTCAGATGCAATGATTGGTCTGTTTGGTTTGGTGGGCGCGGCCGGTGCATTAGGCGCACGTCCGGCTGGAAGTCTGTCGGATAAAGGCAAAGCTCACCTCACCACCAGCATCGGACTGCTACTGTTACTGTTGTCCTGGGGAGCAACTGCGGCTGGTCAGTACTCAGTTATCGCTCTGATTATCGGCATACTGATCCTCGACCTGACGGTACAGGGCGTTCATATCACCAATCAAAGTGTCATTTATCATATGATGCCCGAGGCTCGTAACCGTCTGACGGCCGGGTATATGACCAGCTATTTTATTGGCGGGGCAGCGGGTTCATTAATTTCGGCAAGTGCTTATCAGCATGCTGGATGGACCGGGGTCTGTATTGCTGGTGTCATCGTTTCTTTGCTGGGGCTGCTGGTTTGGTGGCTCGGTTATCACAAACAACCCGCTTAGTGATATTATTGCTCCCGGTCTGAGTGACCGGGGAGTTCACCAGGGAAACTGTCTACTTTTAATCGTTTGAAGACATTAAAACGAACTATAATACTCCCATGGCGTTTTATCTTTTGTTCCACAGCTTAACGCTCAGTGGCTGAATTTCCCGTGGAAAAAATCCACCGAACAAGAAGATTAAAATGTATATAAATGTATTTTTTTGTATGAATCAGAAATTTACTTTATTTGCAACCGCCGTTACTATACTGGATGAAATTAATGAGGTCATACTAAAATGGACAGTTCGTTTGCCCCTATTGAACAGATGCTTACAACACGTGCGCAGCGTTGTGAGGATTTTCCGTATCAGGAAATTCTTCTCACCAGAATGTGTATGCATATGCATAGTAAGCTTTTGGAAAATAGAAATAAAATGTTGAAATCGCAAGGGATCAACGAAACATTATTTATGGCGTTAATCACGTTAGAATCCCAGGAAAATCACAGTATCCAGCCTTCTGAACTCAGTTGTGCTTTGGGTTCTTCACGTACCAATGCGACGCGTATTGCCGACGAACTGGAAAAGCGTGGCTGGATTGAACGCCATGAAAGTGATAACGATCGCCGCTGTTTGCATTTACATTTGACGACACAAGGACGCGAATTTTTAAGCCAGTTACTGCCTCCGCAGCATAATTGTCTTCATCAAATCTGGTCAGTACTCAATAAAGATGAACAAACACAGCTTGAAGCGATCACCCGCAAGCTGCTGACGCGTCTTGACCAAATGGATGAAGGATCACACCTTGGTTGATCCATTCTGACCATTAACGGCATTCTCCCTCTTAGTGTACAAATTGTCCTGAAACCTATACTGACAGGTCTGATAAGAGCGACTGACCTGTCTTGTCAGACATCCCCCGCACTACCCGTCACCGATATAATGGCGGTTACTCATGCTATGTTGTCAGTTTTGCGTGAGTATCTTGAAAGGCTCTCGGTCAGGATAGAGACTGACCTAACTAAGGAGAGTCAGTATGTTGCAAATCCCATCACAAAAATATCGCCCGCATCCCCCTATTTCATTACCCGATCGTCAATGGCCGGATAAGGTTCTGACTCAGGCACCTCGCTGGCTCTCCACCGATCTCCGTGATGGCAATCAGTCCCTGGCCGAACCTATGGACAGCGATCGTAAACTGCGCTTCTGGGATCTGCTTATTGCTTCTGGTTTCAAAGAGATCGAAGTCGCATTTCCGGCTGCCTCTGAAACCGACTTTCAGTTTGTCCGTATGCTGATTGAAGAAAAACGTATTCCGGACGATGTCACTATTCAAGTACTGACCCAGGCACGCAGTGATCTTATTGATCGCACCTTTGCCGCCCTGGAAGGAGCAAAGCGCGCCACAGTCCATGTCTATAATGCGACCGCACCTTTATTCCGTGAACTGGTCTTCCGTCAAAGCAAGGAAGAGATAGTCCAGTTGGCGGTCAATGCCACACGCCAGGTCAGAGCTTTATCTGAGGCGGCCCCCAATACTGAGTGGAGCTATGAATACTCCCCAGAAACCTTCTGTTTCACTGAACCTGATTTTTCGCTGCAAATTTGTGAAGCGGTGGCAGATGTCTGGGAGCCATCCAGCACCCGACCTATGATCCTTAATTTGCCAGCAACGGTGGAAGTGAATACCCCGAATGTCTACGCGGATCAGATTGAATATTTCTGCCGCCATTTCTCAAGACGCAGTGATGTCTGTATCAGCGTTCATCCTCATAATGACAGAGGCTGTGGTATTGCCGCTGCTGAACTGGCTATTCTGGCTGGCGCTGACAGGGTTGAAGGCTGCCTGTTCGGTAACGGTGAACGTACCGGTAACGTCTGTCTGGTGACGCTGGCCATGAATCTCTATAGTCAGGGTATCGATCCTCAACTGGATTTTAGCGATATTAAAAGTGTCGTCGAGTGTGTAGAGCAGTGTAACCAGTTACCTGTTCATCCTCGTCATCCTTATGCCGGAAAACTGGCCTTTACTGCCTTTTCTGGTTCACATCAGGATGCAATTAAAAAAGGCTTTACCGCCCGTCAGTCATCCCCTTCCCCGCTGTGGGAAATGCCTTATTTACCGGTTGATCCTGAAGATATGGGCTGTACTTATGAAGCCGTTATTCGCGTCAATAGCCAGTCAGGTAAAAGTGGAGCTGCGTGGATACTTGAACAGAATCACGGTCTGGTACTGCCGCGTGGCTTGCAACAAGACTTTAGCCATCATGTTCAGGTACAGACCGATCGTCATGGAAATGAAATGACCCTGACTGCACTGTGGCAGTTGTTCCGTGATTTATACGGTCCCCACCAGCTGGCTTCACGCCAGTTGCTGGACTACCGCAGTGAAAGTCATGCCGACGGTACCTTACTGCTGGTGGCACGCATTCAGACGCCTGAAGGAATGATGACCCTACAGGGGAAAGGAAATGGCTTGCTGTCTGCTGCGGCCGATGCACTGAAAAGCCGATTTAATATCGCTCTGGCGATTGATAACTATCATGAGCACACTCTGGGACGGCATAGCGAGAGTCGTTCTGCGGCCTATATTCGCTGTAACTTCACTCACGGCGAAAGCCACTGGGGCGTCGGTATTGACAACGATATCTCACGCGCCTCTTTACAGGCATTGCTCAATACCCTGCCCCCAGCTACTGATGCGTAAAGTAATCGCTGGGTGACACACCCAGTGTGCGACGAAACATTGCACTGAAGGCTCCGGGACTCTCGTAACCCAATTCGAGAGCCACCCGGAGCACTGATTGTCCCTGAGCCAGCAGACTAAGAGCCTCCATCAGTCGCGCCCGCCTGACCCACTCACTGAATGCCAGGCCAGTCTGTTGCTGAAAATGACGCAACAAGGTTCTTTCACTGACAGCAATTTTTTGGGCTGCTTGCGCCGTCGTCCAGGGAATTCCCGGTTGTGCCTGAATCTGACGGCACAGCGACAGTAACGCCTCTGACTGAGGTTCCGGTAAGTTAAAAGGTAAGGTATCCATCACCCGGATCTCATCGAGAATTAGCTCATAAATTCGCTCTTCTCTGCTACCGGCACTGTAACGTTCCGGAAGTGTCAGAACATTAATGATCAGTTCACGTAGCAAAGCCGAAATCTGTACCACCTGACAAACAGAAGGCAGATCCGCTCTGGCAAAAGGATCGATAAACAAGGTTCTGGCGGCCACATCACCGGTCGCCTGCAAGCGATGACGTGTGCCAGCAGGTAACCAGACCCCCCGGCTCGGCGGCACAATCCAATGTCCCTGGTCGGTTTCTACACGTACCACACCGCTGAGCGTGTGCAAGAGCTGCGCACAATTATGGCTATGCCAGGGTTCCTTTGCACCATGTTGATAATCCTGGGCAAAAGGCACCATCGGGCGAGTTGAGAAATCAAACAACAGCTCTGTTGACATAGTTAACCGATTGAATGAGATACTGTCTTAGCATAACAATTATGAACCAGAGAGAAATGCTGAGAATTAGAAAAATTATCTTCACCTTATAGCTTATGCAGAAAGTAGAATAACTCCGCATGCCTTATTCGGTCACCCATGATTATAGACCCATTGCCATTTTGTGGCATACTCCCTGCCATTCATTCGATGATCTGCTCCAGCGTTCTTATGACACGAATAGCCGGGAGTGAAAAATCAACCTCAATAGCCAGTGCTTCTCGATTGAAATTATCAATGGTATTCAGCAAACGCACAGAACGCCTATCTGACAGGTGAGCATGCATAAAATCGCTTTGCTGATTTTCCGCGTAGAGCGATAACAGCATTCACTGATGGTAAAGAACTGACAATTTTGAGGCGACGATTTCCCTCTTTTCATATTTTCAGTCGGGACATTGGGGATTGGGCTGTATCCATACCCGCGAATTTTGAACACCATGGATAAAGACTGGCGCAGGTAAGTCATGACCTGCGCCAGCCTTTTCGAGATGATAAAATAATAATGAACAGTTCTAATTATTAACCGATGGATGGAATTCACCTTGTTTCAATTTTTCACGAAGAATAGCATGCTCATCTTCGGTGAATTTATATTTCCTCATAATCAGGATACGAATTATTGCACCCAATGCTGGTAGCAGAGAAATACAGAAGAACAACCCATTTAATGTCCACTCAGACTGTTCCACATTAGGAACATAGCCTAATACTGCGAGAATTAAACCAGACAATCCCCCGGCCACAGCAACCGACAGTTTACCCACAAATGTTTGTCCCGAAAAAGTGATAGCGGCACAACGTTTACCTGTATGGTAGTAAGAATACTCAACGGTATCTGCGATCATTGCTGAAATAAGAGGGTTAGTCATCATAAAAATAGCGGTAATGACAGTGAGCCAAATCATCACATAGACGACATTATGATACCCCGTAAACCAGAAGCCGATACGCGCAATGATTTCAAGAACACAGAGAGCAATAAACAAGTCTCTCTTTTTAAAATGTCGGGTTAAAAATGGTGTAGCCAGGCAAGCTAATGCACAGGTAAAAGTAATGAAACCGATGACTGAAACGAGATCAGCATCTCTCATATTATAGGTGAAAAAGAAGATATAAAATGCGCTAACAATATTGGAAAACACATTCATAAAGAAGGCGCTAAGAATAAAGAATAGCGGCTTGTTTTGCCAAACAACAATGAATGTATGTTTTAACGTGACTTTTTCGCCCACCGTGACTTTTACGCGCTCTTTAGTATTAAAGAAGCCATTTAGCATCAGTATTAAACCGAATACCATCAAGGTAATAACGCCCGCAAGGTAGCCTTTGTCTGAACTGTTTTCGGCAAAAAATCCGCTAACATAAGGAAACAGTACCATGGTAGCACCAATACCCGCATTGACGCCCAGCATAGCACAGGTTGCCGTTTTCGCCCGTTCTTGCGGCTCATCGGTCATGACCGTACTCATTGACCAAAAAGGAATATCAGAAATAGCATATAATGTCCCCCATAAAATATAGGTTACACCTGCATAAATTGTTTTCGTCATCAGACTGGCTTCAATATTATAAAATGCAATGACCGTGACGATGAAAATTAAAAAAGGCGCACCAAATAAGTATGGACGGAATTTACCACGCCGCATATTAACGGTATCCATCAGACCAGCAATCAATGGATCATGCACTGCATCCCAGACCCTGGCAATCAAGAAGATAACACTCGCGGCAACGGGTGAGATACCCATGATATCGGTGTAAAAGAAAAGAATAAATGTTCCCACCAGACCGAAACTAAAGCATTGGCCTACCCCATACCCAAAATAAGAAGCGAGTTCTCGCATTGGGATTTTTTCACTAGAATGATTAATGTCCATTCTTTTCCTTTATATGATATAGGATACAAGTAAAATTATTCACTCCCGTTATAGCAATCTATTTATTTTTAAAGCTATAGCGGGAATTTTTTATTTTATTAAACTTTTTATCATCGCTATTTCGTCTGGATCATAGGCAATGCCTTCTTCAGTTAAGACATCATGGAACCAACGCTCATGATGATTTTCATCGATGCGTTTTATTTCTGGCCATGGAATATGAGTTTGTGTTTTACCTTTTACAAGCCCCCATTGATAGCAGCCAATACCTTCAGCCTTAAATAAAGGTAACTGCTCATGGATTTTAGATTCTGCATGTCGAGCTAACCATTCAGTACACAACAAGGGGCGTTTATATTCTTTCAGAATTTCAATTGCTTTATGCATTAGATCTAACGGTACATAAGCATGGTAAGAAATAACATCGGATAACTCTAATGCCCGACGGTCTGTCGGGTGCTCATAAATAGGAGCCTGTAGATCCAGAATATTTGCGATATGCCATGCACCAACAGTAAGTGGTTGTGATGGATTAACTTCACGTGCCCACTCAAACGCATTCTCCATTAACTGGTGGCTATATTTTTCCAGTTCTGGATCGAAAGCTTCTTCACCGGTTAATGTGAATATCATGCGATTAGTGGGCTCGTTGTAAAGATCCCAAATTGCAATACGCTCATCCTGAGAGAAATGACCAATGATATCTTTGATATAACTTTCTACCTGTCCCCATAAATAAGGCTGCATAACAATATTACGACCCGGGCTCGCTGCGGCCTGACTGTTATGTAAACCAGATACTGGTTGTTTCTGCTGCCCGATATAAGGATGGTCACCTGAAAAACCACAGTCATCCATCGGGGTTAACATCACTTTAATACCCACTTTGTGACAAATATCGAGAAACTGTTCAATACGAGAAATTAATCCATCTCTGTCGTGTTGCCAGACGACAAAAGGTAAATTGGTGCGTAACGTGTTATATCCGCTCTCAGCAGCCCAGCCGAGTTCCTGAGCCATGGTTTCAGGATCGAAAGTGCTGCGTTGCCACATTTCGGTCCAGTTAACAGCAGTACGTGGCAGATAGTTAAAACCACATAGCCATCCCTGTTTTTTATGCCATTCCCATGCTTTTTCTGCAGACCATTGCTTCATTGCTCTTCACCCCTAATGTTTATTAGTCTTATTAGCTAATATATTAGCTAATGGGATAATAACAACGTCGCAATAGCTTAAGGGTGAGCTGATTCACGAAATTTTTTCAGACGGAAATAAAACAATTTAATATCAATATCTTATACGATATCGTGAAGAATCTAATCAGAGGGAGAAGTAATGTCGAAGTATGTGGAGTCAATGCAGGTGGAAGTCACACACCATTATATTGACTGAAATCTGTTACTATCAGAGACGAAACTTAACCCACATTAGTAATTAAAGAGCTAATAATGAGCAAGAAAAACAAGGTGACCATGAGCCACATTGCGGCTAAGGCGGGCGTCTCACAATCAACAGTTTCATTAGTCTTAAATGGATCATATAGCATCAAATTAGCCGATGATACTCGCGAGAAAGTACAGCTGATCGCTCAAGAAATGGGTTATATCCATAAAACGGCAGAACGTCCTGCTGCCAGAGAGAAAATTGCACTCGTCATTAATGGATTAATTAATCACGACCCCTTTATTGAAGCGGTGAGTGCTGCACAGCAAGCAGCATGGCAACACAATAAGTTGCTGGCTATTTTTGATCAAGAAAATGAACCTGAACATTGCATCGCGTTAGAGCAAGAGCTCAGAAGTGGTAGCTACCAAGGAATAATTTATGCATCCTGTATGACCAGTCAGTTAGTGCCGATGTTCCAGGATTTAGCGATCCCAATGGTTATATTGAATGGTTATAGCCCAGAACAACCTACCATCCCCTGTATATTACCCGCCGATGCCATTGGTGCCTACAAAGCAACACACCATTTATTAGAGCAAGGGTATACAAGGATTGCCATTCTAGCGGGTGAACTGTGGATGGATGCGGCCAATGATAGGATACAGGGTTATCGAAATGCGCTGATAAATCATGATATTTACCCTGATGAACGTTATATCCAGGTCACCAACTGGTCATTAAAACAAGCCTATAACAAAACGCTGGAATTGCTCGAACTTACCCCTCGCCCAGAAGCCATATTCTGCAGCAGTGACTATATTGCGCTAGGGTGTTACCAGGCCATTTTAGCGCAGGGGTTACGCATTCCTGATGATATCGCGGTCATTGGCTATGATAACCAGAATATCTCCTCTGAACTCACGCCTGAATTAAGTTCAGTGGACTTACCTTATGCCGAAATGGGTGAACTTGCCGTAGATACTTTACTTAAAACCATTTGGCAGCAACCGATACTCTCATTAAAAATGAAAGTTGAAGGTGATTTAATTATCCGCCAGTCTTCAATCAAACCGGTTATCTAGGACAGTAAGATAGAGAATATCTACCCCCTAAGCTGTGACGGCCATTATTTATCCTTGTGTCTTATTAATCGATATCGAGTACCCGTATCCTAATTGCGGTTAGCATGTTCAGCCCTTCGCACTGTTGGTAAGTTAGGACTACTACGGTTTTGCTTTCAGCGTCCTTCGGAACTCACCTCGCGGTGAACAAGCTAACACTTCCCCTTACCGAGTGTGTTGAGAACTTTCACCTCCGAGTCATCCGTTTAACTGCCAGAGTCAGCCGGTTGAGCTTACGGGCAACGCGCTATGCCCGGCACACCAAAAAAAGGCCCTTTGCATATGCTGCAAGGGGCCTCTTAAAATATCGTTAGTCTGTAGCACTGTACTAGATATGCAGTTCTTTCAACGTCTCTTTTGGCAGTGCCAGAGCTTCATTGCTGTTAACACCGACGCCATGTTCAATAATGTGACGCGCGATATTCTGCGCTTCTTCCAGAGAGTGCATATGCCAGGTTCCGCACTGATACACGTTCAGCTCAGGGATCTGTTTCTGCTCTTTAACTTTCAGCACATCTTCCATTGCTGCCAGCCAGGCATCAGCAACACGCTGTTCTTCTGGCACACCAATCAGGCTCATGTAGAAACCAGTACGACAACCCATTGGTGAGATATCGATAATCTCAACACCATTACCGTTGAGATGGTCACGCATAAAACCAGCAAACAGGTGTTCCAGTGTATGTATCCCTTTTTCTGGCATGACTTCTTTATTTGGAATACAAAAACGCAGGTCAAACACAGTAATGGTATCGCCGTGAGGCGTATTCATCGTTTTCGCAACACGAACAGCTGGGGCATCCATACGTGTATGATCTACGGTGAAGCTATCCAACAATGGCATCTCATTACCTCCGATAAGTGATTTTTTTAAAAATAAATGAACTATTCTTTCCAGTACGAGTCTGAATATATGAAAGACGCGCATTTATTATCATCATCTCTGTATTCAGCGATGAATTTTTGGCCACAGGTATGTGGCCTTTTCTTTTTCTATCCGCTATTTTTTTCCAGCCAGCATTCAAACGATTCAGTATCACTGGCCTCAATAGCCTGCTGACGCTGCCATGACGTATCACGCTCATTCTGTAGCTGCTCAGTCGTCAGTATCTCTAATGGCTCTGAAAGCAGCTCCTGCTGATACTGTGCAGACAACTCTAAACCTGTGCCATTGATACCCTTTTCAATCATAGATTGTAGTATACGCGCAGAATAGGTTTGTGACGGGTCATCAAAACAGTTAACCAGCTCGGCGCAAACCTGCTGATAATCCTGATTTCCAGCGATCCCATCAAGAACTTCAGCAACACGGGCCAGGTCAGTAAAGAGTCCATGCCCCACTTCAGCAAGTGGATGCTGGGCAGTTTCACAACCGATCCCCAGTGTCAGTCCTGGTTTGCGTCCTTCGAGGATCACGCGATTCCAGTTAACACGCGTACAAAGTAACTCTTCGCTGCTCATCTCAGGCGCATCTGCCAGAGCACACCAGATCATAAACAAATCAAGGAAACGAATTTGCTGCTCATCCACGCCTATCGCCGAGAATGGGTTGATATCCAGCGAACGCACTTCGATATATTCAATACCGCCACGTAATAAAGCATCAGACGGCGATTCACCATCAAGGGTAACACGCTTAGGACGAATCGGTGCGTACAGTTCGTTTTCAATCTGTAGCACATTGGTATTGATCTGTAGATGTTTGCCATCTTTCATCAAACCAACTTTGGCATACTCTTCAGAAGGCGTACGGATCGCTGCCTTCAAGCCTTTGATATAAGTCTCAAGATTATTGAAGGTAATACCCAATGCACTTTGTGATTTATTGGTATATCCAAGATCACTCAGGCGCAGTGACGTCGCATAAGGCAGGTAGTACATACCTCCCGGCGTTTTTTCAAACGGTAGCGAACTCGCTTCACCTTGTAAGAAAGAGGAGCAGATTGCTGGCGATGCACCAAACAGATAAGGAATAACCCAGCCAAAGCGATAATAGTTACGGATCAGACGGAAATAACCATCAGAGATGGCCTCTTTACCACTCTGGATATCTTCAACACCACATTTAGCCTGCCAGAATGACAGCGGTAATGAGAAGTTATAGTGCACACCAGAGATTGTCTGCATCAGCGTACCGTAACGGTTTTTTAAACCTTCACGGTAGAGTGTTTTAAAGCGCCCAATATTCGAACTTCCATACTGGGCTAATTCTATATTCTGCCCATCACCAATGAAACACGGCATACTGAGCGGCCACATGCGCTCATCACCTAGCTCACGTGCCGTGTAACGATGGATATCGCGCAGGAACGTCAACATATGGTCAATGTTGTTATCTACCGGAGTAATAAATTCCAGGAGGGCTTCTGCGAAATCAGTGGTTATCCACTTATGCGACAATGCTGAGCCCAGACCTTCTGGATGCCCGGTTGTTGCTAGTTCCCCTTCTGGCGTTACACGAAGAGTTTCGCGCTCCAAGCCACGACCAATACCTGTTACTGCCTCAGGATGTTTTTCCAGCCAGGCTAGCGCCTGCGATACGTCCGGGATCAAATTGACCTCCCGCCTGTTGAATTTATTGTAATAAGCATATTTATTTGCCGGTTATAAATGTACATACCATGCCATTATTGCCACCAAGCCATCCCTTGTAAGGTGACTGCCGCTACGATGATATAACGCAGAGCTTTACCCAGGCACAAGAAAAAGACTACCGGTCCCATGCTCAAGCGTAACCACCCGGCCAGTAGACACAGCAGATCGCCAATTAGTGGTACCCAGCTCAGCAAAAGCGTTGCTGGGCCAAAACGAACCAACCAATCTTTCGTTTTTCCCTGCCAGCGTGACTGTATACGCTGAGGAAAAAAGCGCCCCAGCATAACGTTAGTCATGCCACCAAGGCTATTACCTATTGTTGCTATTAAGATGAGTGCCCATACTGGCCCCGCTCCTGCAACCAGTAAAGCGACCAGTACTGCTTCAGAACTCCCCGGAAGCAACGTCGCGCTCAGAAAACTACTGGCGAAAAGAGAAGCAAATGACAGTATCTCTGTCACAGCACGCGCACATCTACAACATCCATACCTGCACGATGTGCGGCCTGAATACCAAAATCTGCATCTTCAAATACCAGGCATTTCTCAGGCGCAATGCCCATCAGCTCAGCACAACGTAGGAAAGTATCCGGTGCAGGTTTGTGATGTTCAACATCATCCGCCGTCACCACTGCGACAAAATACTTTCGTAAGTCCAGAGTCTCAAGTAAAGCTAAAGCAAGGCTACTTTCACTGCCTGTACCTATTGCCATAGGTCGGCGACCATACCACTCTTTAACGACCTCAATTAGAGGAAGCGGGCGTACAGTCTCCAGTAAAAGACCACGTAATACCTGGGTCTTTTCACTGGCAAGATGATGAGGGGAGAGGTCACTATCATGGCGGTCAATAATCGCCTGAGCAATACGCCAAGTCGGTGAACCATTCAGCGCTACCATTGTATCTTCATCGTAATCCATACCGTAACGTTCAAGCGTGATGCGCCAGGCTTTACGGTGTGTCGGTTCCGTATCCAGAACGGTGCCGTCCATATCGAAGATTAACCCATCGTAGCGTTCGTACATCTCATCTCTCACATTGTAAAATGCCGGGGGGCTACTTTAGCGTAAACGATTAATATTGTCGCTTATTGTAACAAGAGGATCCGTCATCATCGATAAGGAATAATCCCTACGATAAGACTTACGAGGCGCGCTATAGATGATACGGGGTACACAGAGGGTTAAGATTGGCACAAGGAAAGAAAGACATGCTTTTCTGTAGGACAAAGCTACTATTAATAGCGAGGAAGGATTTTGTAACTTTTAATGGGGGGGAAATACTGATATGTTAAAATGGTGCATCCGGGAGGATTCGAACCTCCGACCGCTCGGTTCGTAGCCGAGTACTCTATCCAGCTGAGCTACGGATG
>CANRKT010000007.1 GCA_947631255.1 uncultured Enterobacteriaceae bacterium | reverse complement strand
AGGGGCGTAGTTCAATTGGTAGAGCACCGGTCTCCAAAACCGGGTGTTGGGAGTTCGAGTCTCTCCGCCCCTGCCAGATTAAAAAAACCTTTGCGAAAGCAAAGGTTTTTTTTCGTCTGTCATAAATTTCCTACTGTTAATAATTTACTGGAAAAGCTCATTACTGCGCCAATAATGGTGTCTTCAGTAACGAGTTGATGATGTTTTGTTTATCAGTATTTTGCAGCCAGATAGCGTACAAAGGCCTGGAAATCAGACCCGAATCAGCCAACGGATAAATAGCTTCTTGCTGCTGTGCCCACTCAACAGGAAGGAAAGCATAACCGTTCAACGCCGGAATTAACTGGCATGCCTGACTTGCGGAACTGGTCGTTAAGATGGGAATTTCATCGTTTTGAATAAATTCCGACTCATATTGTTGAAAGTCAGCTCCCCATTCAATACGCACATAGGCCAGGAGATCTCGGTCATATTTTGTGCTTCCGGCATAAAGTGCCAGATTAAAATTCCCCAGTAACTGACTGGTAAATTCATCCATTTTTGGTGCTTCAGTGGTCAATAATAAATCAAGCCTGCGGTCATGAAGCTGCTTAACTAATGACTGACGTGATGCGATACGGGTCTCAAATTGAAAGTCTTTATGCTGTTGATAAAGTGAAGAAATCCATGGAGTTAACATGCACTCCCATAGTGAGGCGCTAGCCCCAATACTCAGCTGATTATGCTGAGAAGTCAGTGAGACTTCTCTTTTCGCAGCAAGCCAGGTATCCATCAAATTTTCGGCATAGGGTAATAACCGCTCCCCAGCAGTTGTCAGACGTATATTATTACGATGGCGCGTAAACAGATTTACACCGAGCTGATTTTCGAGCTGTCTGATACGAAAACTAACGGCAGACTGCGTCAAATACAGTGTTTCAGCGGCACGACCAAAATGTCGTGTTCTGCTCACTTCAAGGAATGTTTTCAGTAGTTCGCTATCCACGACTCTCTCCAAAAAAAATTTGTCGTTATGATTTAAATATTTTGTTTTACACTCTGTCAAGCGTAACTAATACTCCGCGCCATAAACAGCCTGACCAAAAGAATTAGGAGCGTGCAGGATGGCGGAGAGCTTTACGACAACTAATCGGTTTTTCGACAATAAACATTATCCGCGTGGATTCTCCCGACATGGCGATTTCACCATCAAAGAGGCTCAGTTATTAGAGCGCTATGGTGTTGCGTTTAATGAGCTGGATCTTGGTAAACGTGAGCCAGGAACAGAAGAGGAAACTCTGTTTGTTGCAGTGTGTCGCGGTCAGCGCGAACCTGTGACAGAAGCAGAGCGCGTCTGGAGCAAATACATGTCGCGTATCAAACGTCCAAAACGTTTTCACACTCTTTCTGGCGGTAAGCCACAGATGGATGCTGCTGAAGACTATACCGACAGCGACGACTGAATACCAGGGGGCTATAAGCCCCCTTTATCGTAGTGGCTTCCTCTCAGCGAAAAATCGCACCGACGCTTTATCCTGCCATGCGCTGTAAGTGTAAGAGTAATCGGTCTATTGCCCGATACCCAAGCGCCTCCTGTAAATGCATCCTGAGAATATCTTGCTCCTGCTGCATATCCGCAATCGTTCGTGCCACTTTCAACAACCGTTGCCATGCTCTTACTGACAAACCGAGCGTTGCCAGCGCCTCTTCCAGCCAGACAGCATCCTGCTGCTGAAGTTGACAGAATTCACGGACCTCATGATTACTGAGTAATGCATTAAGCTTATGCTGGCGTGCTAGCTGACGTTCTCTACAGGCAATGACCCTGCTTCTTATCTCATGACTGGATTCACTGCGCTGCTGAGACTGACTCAGTGTACCGACCGACAGTAGCGGAACCTCAACAGATAAATCAAAACGGTCCAGAAATGGCCCTGACAGACGCCCCAGATAACGCAATGTCTGTTGTGGTGTTGCCCGATTGTGGAGACCTTCATAGTGGCCGGTGGGGCCTGGGTTCATCGCTGCAATCAGCTGAAAACTGGCAGGGTAAGTTATCTTTGCCCGGGTACGAGAGATGTGGATCTCCCCCGACTCTATGGGTTCTCGCAGTGAGTCCAGGACACGACGTTCAAATTCAGGCAACTCATCGAGAAACAGCACACCGTTGTGCGCTAAAGAAATTTCACCAGGTTGAGGAATACTGCCACCCCCAACCATGGAGTTTAATGAAGCGCTATGATGAGGGGCTCTGAATGGACGCTGGCGCCACTGATGCCAGGAAAGCGAAGGTTGTACCAGGCTGAGGATCGCAGCGCTCTGCAGCGCTTCGGTGTTGCTTAATGGCGGAAGAAGAGTATTAAGTCGACTGGCCAGCATGGTTTTCCCTGTTCCTGGGGGGCCTATTAGCAGTAAATTGTGTCCTCCACTGGCGGTTATCTCTAGCGCTCGTTTTCCCTGGCTCTGACCTATGATTTCGTTCAGATCAGTATCTGAAGGGGGAGATGTATAGTGAGGTGCTATCGGGTGGGTTAACGGACTTTTTTCTTCAAGCCAGCTACAGACTTCGGTCAAATGCTGTGCGACTAAGCAACCGGATTGTTCTATCAAACCTAATTCAGCCGCATTCTCTGCGGCTGCGACAATATTTCGTCCCGCCTTCAAGGCTTCGAGGGCTGCCGATATGGCTCCTGATACGCCGCGTAACGCGCCTGTTAAAGCCAACTCACCCACGAACTCATATTGTGCCAACTTTGTCGTACTGAGCTGTTCTGAGGCTGCTAGCAGCGCGATAGCAATCGGCAGATCGTAACGTCCCCCTTCTTTTGGGAGATCCGCCGGGGCGAGGTTGATCGTTATCTTACGGGCAGGGAAGGTATATCCACTGTTGATAATGGCGCTACGTACTCGGTCGCGGGCCTCTCTGACCGTTGTTTCTGGTAGCCCTACTAGCGTCAGACCAGGTAATCCGCGGCTGATATGGACTTCTACTGTGACTAAAGGTGCACTGACCCCTAATGCTGCCCGGGTATGAATAACTGACAGAGACATATCTCCTCCATGAAAAAGTCATCATGTCGCATTCCCTGGCGATTAAAAATCATACATTTCATATAACGGAATGGAGTGCCAGTAAATTTTATGATCTGATTTTTCATCCTCTTTTTTTTGAGAGTCAGCTTCAGTAGTCATCTTTTTTTATCTGACGCTGAGAAAAAAACTGTTTTTTTATTGATCTGATTAATTTTCTTAATTTCTCTTTTTTGTTTTTAAATTCAATATGTTTTTTTGGAAATTTGTTTTTTGTTGCTCAGTTGTTTGTAAAAAGTCCTTGTGCTCATAACTGATTCTGTGATAACTCTGTAGGCATTACTTCGAACAAGATGATAGAAAGTATAAAAAATGACAGCCCTACTACGAGTGATTAGCCTAGTTGTGATTAGCATTGTGGTGATTATTATCCCACCGTGCGGGGCTGCACTTGGAGAAAGAAAGGCTTAAAAATCAAGTCTTAATCGAAAAGAACCCCCGCACCGAAAGGTCCGGGGTTTTTTTTTGGGACAAAGAATTTAATATGAGAGCAGGTTATGCGTGGCAGCATAAAATACTGTTTCTCTGGTAATGAGGCGGGGAACAAACTATGAATGGTGCGCAATGGGTGGTACATGCGTTGCGAGCGCAGGGTGTTGAAACTGTTTTCGGTTATCCAGGCGGCGCAATCATGCCGGTATACGATGCATTGTATGACGGTGGTGTGGAACATCTACTGTGTCGCCATGAGCAAGGCGCAGTTATCGCAGCTATCGGTTATGCCCGTGCAACCGGTAAAACAGGGGTGTGTATTGCGACCTCCGGGCCTGGTGCAACTAACCTGATAACTGGCCTTGCTGATGCAATGTTAGACTCTGTTCCCGTGGTTGCTCTGACTGGTCAGGTCGCTGCACCGCTGATAGGAACCGATGCTTTTCAGGAAGTGGATGTTTTAGGTCTCTCTTTAGCCTGCACTAAACACAGTTTCCTGGTTGAGTCGATTGAGGAGCTGCCACGCGTTATCGCAGACGCCTTTGAAATTGCCCGTAGTGGTCGCCCAGGCCCCGTTCTTATCGATATCCCTAAAGATATTCAACTGGCTAACGGTGATTTTGAAGCCTGGTTATCCACGGTTTCTGATGATGATGATTTACCGGAAGCAGAAATTCAGCAGGCGCGTGAACTGTTGGCTGCGGCACAAAAACCGATGCTGTATATCGGCGGTGGCGTCGGTATGGCCCAGGCAGTTCCGGCCCTGCGTGAATTTATTGCTGTTACCAATATGCCTTCTACTGTGACTCTCAAAGGGCTGGGAGCGGTTCCATCTGAACATCCTTTCTATACCGGTATGTTAGGTATGCACGGTACCAAAGTGGCAAACCTGGCGGTACAGGAATGTGATTTACTGATAGCAGTCGGCGCACGCTTTGATGACCGTGTCACCGGTAAATTAAATACTTTTGCTCCTCATGCGAAAGTTATCCATATGGATATCGACCCTGCCGAACTGAGCAAGTTACGTCAGGCTCATGTGGCGCTACAAGGCCCGCTAAACCAGCTGTTGCCGGCTCTGCAACAACCGTTGCAGATTGCGGATTGGCAGCAACAAGTAGCGACGCTGAAAGCAGAGCATGAATGGCGTTATGATCACCCCGGTGAACCTATCTATGCGCCTTTGTTGCTCAAACAACTCTCCGAACGTAAACCTCAGGAATGTGTTATCACCACCGACGTCGGTCAGCATCAAATGTGGACCGCACAACATATGACCTTTACCCGTCCGGAAAACTTTATCACTTCAAGTGGCCTTGGCACGATGGGCTTTGGTTTACCTGCAGCGGTTGGTGCTCAAGTTGCCAGACCCGATGATACGGTTATCTGTGTCTCCGGAGATGGTTCATTCATGATGAATATTCAGGAGCTGGGAACGGTAAAACGTAAAAAGCTGCCAGTGAAGATCCTGTTACTGGATAACCAGCGTTTAGGCATGGTTCGACAGTGGCAGCAGCTGTTTTTCGCTGAACGCTACAGTGAAACTAACCTCTCTGATAACCCGGACTTCCTCACACTGGCCAGCGCTTTTGATATTCCTGGTCAGCGCATTACTCGTAAAGACCAGGTCGAAGCCGCGCTTGATACTCTGCTCAATAGCGACGGCCCGTACATACTTCATGTCTCAATTGATGAGGACGAGAATGTCTGGCCGTTGGTACCACCCGGCGCCAGTAACTCACAAATGCTGGAGAAAGAATCATGATGCAACATCAACTTGCTTTGCAGGCTCGCTTCCGCCCGGAAACATTAGAACGAGTATTGCGTGTGGTACGTCACCGTGGCTTTCAGGTTTGTTCCATGAATATGGTGGCTGATATTAATCCTGAGAACATCAACATTGAACTCACCGTTGCCAGCCCGCGCTCGATAGATCTGCTGTTCAGCCAGTTAAGCAAACTGGTTGATGTTGCCTGTGTCGACGTTCAGCAACTTACATCACAACAAATTCGCGCCTGAGCGTAAAAGGATAGATAAGCATGACAACCAAAAAAGCTGACTACATCTGGTTCAATGGTGAAATGACGCCGTGGGAAAACGCAAAAGTCCACGTTATGTCGCATGCCTTACATTACGGCACATCCGTTTTTGAGGGTATTCGTTGCTACGACTCCCATAAAGGACCTGTAGTCTTCCGTCATCGCGAACATATGCAGCGTCTGCGTGATTCAGCCAAAATCTATCGTTTCCCGGTATCACAAAGCGTTGATGAACTGATGGAAGCTTGTCGTGCCGTACTGCGTAAAAATAATCTGACCAGCGCTTATATTCGCCCGCTGGTGTTTGTGGGAGATGTCGGTATGGGCGTTAACCCTCCGGCCGATTACACCACTGATGTTATTATTGCTGCCTTCCCGTGGGGCGCTTATCTGGGTGCCGAGGCGCTGGAACAGGGTATTGATGCCATGGTGTCTTCTTGGAACCGTGCAGCACCGAATACTATTCCAACCGCAGCGAAAGCAGGTGGTAACTACCTCTCCTCATTACTGGTTGGCAGTGAAGCACGCCGCCATGGTTATCAGGAAGGGATTGCCCTGGATGTTCATGGCTATATCTCTGAAGGTGCAGGTGAGAACTTGTTTGAAGTTAAAGATGGTGTGGTCTTTACCCCACCGTTTACCTCTTCCGCGCTACCGGGTATTACCCGTGACGCCATCATTAAACTGGCCCAAGATTTGGGTATTGAAGTGCGTGAGCAGGTGTTATCACGCGAATCCCTTTATCTTGCTGATGAAGTCTTTATGTCCGGCACTGCCGCAGAAATCACACCTGTACGCAGCGTAGATGGTATCCAGGTGGGGGAGGGCCGTCGTGGTCCGGTAACCAAACGTATTCAAGAGGCGTTCTTCGGTCTGTTCACCGGTGAAACCGAAGATAAATGGGGCTGGTTAGACCCCATTAACGCGAAATAAGTATAACACCAGATGGGCGGCATGAACCGCCTGCTATTTGACAGACTGGAGTAACTAAGAATGCCTAAGTATCGTTCCGCTACCACAACTCATGGCCGTAATATGGCGGGTGCCCGTGCGCTGTGGCGCGCAACCGGAATGACGGACGCCGATTTTGGTAAACCTATCATTGCTGTCGTGAACTCATTTACCCAATTTGTGCCAGGACACGTGCATCTACGTGATTTGGGTAAGCTGGTCGCTGAACAAATTGAAGCTTCTGGTGGCGTAGCAAAAGAATTTAATACCATTGCGGTGGATGACGGTATCGCCATGGGACATGGCGGTATGCTCTATTCCTTGCCTTCCCGTGAACTGATCGCTGACTCAGTTGAGTATATGGTCAATGCTCATTGTGCTGATGCGATGGTGTGTATCTCCAACTGCGACAAAATCACTCCGGGGATGCTCATGGCATCTCTGCGTCTGAATATTCCGGTTATTTTTGTCTCCGGCGGCCCGATGGAAGCCGGCAAAACCAAACTGTCTGATCAGATAATCAAACTGGACTTGGTCGATGCGATGATTCAGGGGGCTAACCCGAATGTCAGCGATGAAGACAGTGAGCAGATTGAACGTTCTGCTTGCCCGACGTGTGGTTCTTGTTCCGGCATGTTTACCGCCAACTCCATGAACTGTCTGACCGAAGCGCTGGGATTATCACAGCCAGGCAATGGCTCACTGCTGGCGACACACTCAGATCGCAAAGAGTTGTTCCTCAATGCCGGTAAACGTATTGTTGAGCTGACTAAGCGTTATTACGAAAAAGACGACGAAACGGCTCTGCCACGCAATATTGCCTGCAAAGAAGCATTTGAAAACGCCATGACTCTTGATGTGGCGATGGGAGGTTCAACTAACACCGTACTGCACTTACTGGCCGCGGCGCAGGAAGCTGAAATTGACTTCACGATGACGGATATTGATAAGTTATCCCGTAAAGTTCCTCAATTGTGTAAAGTTGCACCGAGTACGCCAAAATACCATATGGAAGATGTGCATCGTGCTGGTGGTGTGCTCGGTATTCTCGGGGAGTTGGATCGTGCCGGTCTGCTTAACCGTAATGTGAATAACGTGCTGGGCATGACTCTGCCAGAAACCCTCGCTCAGTATGACGTGATGGTGACCTCTGATGATTCGGTGAAGAGCATGTTCTCAGCCGGCCCAGCAGGTATCCGTACCACCAAAGCATTTTCACAATCCTGCCGCTGGGATACCCTGGATGTTGACCGTAAAGAGGGCTGTATTCGCTCCAAAGAGCATGCCTATAGCCAGGACGGTGGTCTTGCCGTACTGTACGGAAATTTTGCAGAAAATGGCTGTATCGTCAAAACAGCGGGTGTTGATGAAGGTAGCTTAGTCTTCCGTGGCCCGGCAAAAGTATATGAAAGCCAGGATGATGCTGTTTCTGCGATCCTTGGCGGTAAAGTCGTGGCCGGAGACGTAGTGGTTATTCGTTATGAAGGGCCAAAAGGTGGGCCGGGTATGCAGGAAATGCTCTACCCAACGACCTATCTGAAATCTATGGGTCTGGGTAAAGAGTGCGCCCTGATCACCGATGGTCGTTTCTCCGGCGGTACTTCAGGTCTGTCCATTGGGCACGTTTCACCGGAAGCGGCCAGTGGCGGTAACATTGGTCTGATTGAAGATGGCGATATGATTGCCATTGATATCCCGTCACGTAGCATTCATCTGGAAGCCTCTGAAGTATTACTGGCTGAACGTCGCGCTGCTCAAGATGCGCGCGGTGCTGCTGCCTGGACTCCACGCGCACGCGAGCGTGAGGTTTCCTTTGCTTTACGCGCTTATGCAATGCTGGCCACCAGTGCGGATAAAGGCGCAGTAAGAGATAAAAGTAAACTTGGGGGTTAATGATGGCTGAGTCACAACCGCTGTCCGATGCCCCTGATGGGGCAGAGTATCTGCGTGCTGTTTTGCGCGCGCCAGTATATGAAGTTACTCAGATAACGCCATTGCAAAAAATGGATAAGCTCTCTTCACGGCTAGAAAACGTGATTCTGGTAAAGCGAGAAGACAGGCATCCAGTACACAGTTTTAAGCTGCGTGGCGCTTATAACATGATGGCTGGGTTGACGCATGAACAGAAAGCCAGTGGCGTGATTACGGCTTCGGCCGGTAATCATGCCCAGGGTGTGGCATTGTCAGCCTCGCGCCTTGGTATTAAGTCACTTATCGTAATGCCTGTCGCAACTGCAGAGATTAAGGTCGATGCTGTTCGCGCTTTTGGGGGCGAGGTATTACTGCATGGTGCTAATTTTGACGAAGCGAAGGCGAAAGCTATTGCCCTGTCACAGCACCAGGGCTTTACCTTTGTGCCTCCCTTTGATCACCCCTCAGTGATCGCCGGGCAAGGTACACTGGCGCTGGAGTTATTACAGCAGGATGCGCATATTGACCGAATTTTTGTTCCGGTCGGCGGCGGTGGATTAGCAGCGGGTGTGGCAGTCGTCATTAAACAACTGATGCCGCAAATCAAAGTGATTGCGGTTGAGGCAGAAGACTCTGCTTGTCTGAAAGCAGCTCTGGAGGCGGGTGAGCCGGTAGAGCTGGCGCGAGTAGGATTATTTGCTGAAGGTGTTGCTGTGAAGCGCATCGGGAATGAAACCTTCCGTCTGTGCCAGGAATATCTTGATGACATCATTACTGTCGACAGCGATTCTATTTGTGCGGCAATGAAAGACTTATTTGAAGATGTTCGTGCGGTAGCTGAACCTTCGGGTGCCTTAGCGCTGGCAGGCATGAAAAAATATATTCAGCAGCATCAGATACGTGGTGAACGTCTGGCTCACGTCCTGTCAGGTGCGAATGTTAATTTTCATGGCCTGCGTTATGTCTCTGAACGTTGTGAACTGGGTGAACAGCGAGAAGCTTTACTCGCAGTAACCATTCCTGAAAAAAAGGGCAGTTTTCTACAGTTCTGTCATCTGCTGGGTGGGCGCTCGGTCACAGAGTTTAACTATCGCTATGCCAGTTCAGATAATGCCTGCATTTTTGTCGGTGTTCGTCTGACCCGCGGTCTTGAAGAGCGCAGCGAGATAATCGAGCAGCTCAACGCGGGGGGGTATGGCGTTGTCGACTTGTCTGATGATGAAATGGCGAAGCTACATGTCCGCTATATGGTAGGGGGACGGCCGTTGAAACCGCTGCATGAGCGGCTATACAGCTTTGAGTTTCCTGAGTCACCTGGCGCATTACTGAAGTTCTTAACCACCCTGGGAACGCGATGGAATATTTCGCTGTTCCATTATCGCAGCCATGGCACCGATTATGGCCGCGTGCTCGCCGCTTTTGAGCTGGGTGAGAACGAGCCTGATTTTGAAATTCGTCTTAATGAGCTGGGTTACGAATGTCATGATGAAACCCAGAACCCGGCATTCCGTTTCTTCCTTGCCGGTTAATGGTTACCTGGTAACAACTTCCAGAATGCACTGATAAGCGGCTCATTGAGCCGCTTTTTTTGTGCACAAACACCCAGCTCGAACGGCATGTTTTCATCATTTCTGTCCATAATCAGCACCCTGTTACGTACTGGTTCGGGACTATTTTCCAGGACGACTTCGGGGATCAGGGCGATACCGCAGCCCAGTGCGACCATTGATACCATCGCTTCATGTCCGGCAACCGTGGCATAGATAAACGGATTAGTGATTTTTTTACTGCGGAACCACAGTTCGATACGTCGCCGTACCGGCCCTTGCTCTGGCAAAATAAAAGGGACTTTGGTCCAGTCAGGCTCTGGCTGCTGTACTTGAGTGCGAACCGGGCAAGGTAAGGCGGGAGCAATTAAGACTACGGCCAGGTCTTCTAACATGGAGAAGGCGACGCCTGGCGGCAGGGTTTCGGGCTTACCAGCGATAGCGATATCGGCTTCATTGGAATCCACTTTTTCGACCGCATCTGAGGCATCCCCGGTAGTGAGTTTGATTTCTACTGAAGGATGTTCGGCGCGAAAACGATCAAGAATAGGCGGTAAATGACTGTAGGCCGCCGTTACGGAGCAGAAGAGATGCAGTTCACCACTCAGAGAAGGACCTTGCTGGCCGAGGGTATGACGCATTTGCTGATATTGTAGCATTGTCTGCTGGGCAAACTGGCGTAACTGCTCACCTGCCTCGGTTAAGGTTACGGTACGATTATCTCGTACAAATAGTGGCTGATTCAGATGTTCTTCCAGCCGTTGGATCTGGCGGGAAAGCGTTGAGGGGCTGACATGCATGGCTCGCGCACTACGTCCAAAATGACGACTGTCAGCTAAATGCAGGAACATTTTCAGATCACGTAAGTCCACGGTCATTCCTCATTCTATGGCATTGCATAAATTGCAATATGACGTTGTTAATATATCAATTTCAGCAACGCTTTTCCTGACATATAGTAATCTTATTCAGGTAGCGAAAATCCGCTATATACCAAGACAAGCAGTACAACACGACAATCACGGAGTTCGACAATGGCTAATTATTTCAATACTTTGAACTTGCGTCAGCAGTTAGCGCAGTTGGGTAAATGTCGCTTTATGGGGCGTGACGAATTCAATGATGAAGCCAACTACCTCAAAGGCAAAAAAGTGGTTATTGTCGGCTGTGGCGCTCAGGGTCTTAACCAGGGTTTGAACATGCGTGACTCTGGTCTGGATGTTTCTTATGCTCTGCGTGCTGAAGCAATTGCTGAGAAACGTGCATCATGGCGCAAAGCAACCGAAAATGGTTTTAACGTTGGCACCTATGAAGAGTTGATCCCGCAGGCTGACTTGGTGGTTAACCTGACGCCAGACAAGCAACACTCAGCGGTGGTTCAGGCTGTACAGCCGCTGATGAAAGAGGGTGCTGCACTGGGCTACTCCCATGGTTTTAACATCGTTGAAGTCGGTGAAACTGTTCGTAAAGATATCACTGTTGTGATGGTTGCGCCTAAGTGTCCGGGTACCGAAGTGCGTGAAGAATACAAGCGTGGTTTCGGTGTACCGACTCTGATTGCCGTTCACCCAGAAAATGACCCGAAAGGTGAAGGCATGGCTATCGCGAAAGCCTGGGCTGCTGCAACCGGCGGTCATCGTGCTGGTGTTCTGGAATCGTCTTTCGTTGCTGAAGTTAAGTCTGACCTGATGGGTGAGCAAACTATCCTGTGCGGTATGCTGCAAGCGGGTTCTCTGTTGTGCTTCGACAAGCTGGTGGCTGAAGGTACTGATCCAGCTTATGCAGAAAAACTGATCCAGTTTGGCTGGGAAACCATTACCGAAGCGCTGAAACAAGGCGGTATCACGCTGATGATGGATCGTCTGTCTAACCCAGCGAAAATCCGTGCTTATGCGCTGTCTGAGCAACTGAAAACCATCATGGCTCCACTGTTCCAGAAACACATGGATGACATCATCTCTGGTGAGTTCTCTTCGGGAATGATGGCAGACTGGGCAAATGACGATAAGAAGCTGCTGACCTGGCGTGAAGAGACCGGCAAAACGGCGTTCGAAACTGCGCCACAGTTTGAAGGTAAAATCGCAGAGCAAGCTTACTTTGATCAGGGTGTTGTGATGATTGCCATGGTGAAAGCAGGGGTTGAACTGGCATTCGAAACCATGGTTGATGCAGGTATCATCGAAGAGTCTGCTTACTATGAATCACTGCACGAGCTGCCACTGATTGCTAACACCATCGCGCGTAAGCGTCTGTATGAAATGAACGTAGTTATCTCTGATACTGCTGAATACGGTAACTACCTGTTCTCTTACGCTGCGGTACCATTGCTGAAAACGTTCATGACGACATTACAGGCAGGCGACTTGGGTCAAGAAGGTCCTGCGGGGACTGTTGATAATGCGCAACTGCGTGATGTGAACGAAGCTATTCGTAGCCATGACATCGAAAAAGTGGGTAAAAAGCTGCGTGGCTATATGACCGATATGAAACGTATCGCTGTTGCAGAGTAATTCATTAGGGTAAACCTGAAGATTTCATGCGGTATGTCAAAAAAGGGAAAACGTGTTTTTCCCTTTTTTGCGTTCCAGTTCAACGAAGTCCATTCGATAATACAGGGATAGACGAGGGTGAACCTGAACGCTTTATTAGTTACGGTATAACACCTTAATGATATGGTAGCCAAACTGTGTGTGCAGAGGGCCGAAAGGTTCCAGGACCGGGCAGGAAAAGACGACTTTATCAAATGCCGGAACCATCTGACCCTGGCGAAACTCACCTAAATGGCCGCCTTTCTTGCCTGACGGACAGGTAGAGTGTTTCTTAGCCAGTTTTTCAAAGTCACCGCCATTTTGTAGCTGGGCGAGGATCTCTTGAGCCAGTTTCTCTTCTTTAACAAGAATATGTAGTGCTGCAGCAGTTTTTGCCATGATGTTACCTTGAGTCATGTGGATTACGCTCGCTATACTACCATGCTGACTTTCTTCCCTCCTGACTTTCATTGAGTGATTTTATGCGCCTAAACCCCGGTCAACAACAAGCCGTCGAATTTGTCACCGGGCCATGCCTGGTTTTAGCTGGTGCAGGCTCAGGTAAAACGCGTGTTATTACCAATAAAATCGCGCATCTGATCCATGACTGTGGTTATCAGGCTCGCCATATTGCAGCGGTGACCTTTACCAATAAAGCGGCACGAGAGATGAAGGAGCGTGTGGCGAAAACGCTGGGGCGTAAAGAAGCGCGCGGGCTGATGATTGCCACCTTCCATACTCTGGGGTTAGAAATCATCAAACGGGAGCATGTGGCATTAGGCATCAAAGCAAACTTCTCACTGTTTGATGACACTGATCAGATGGCATTGCTTAAAGAGCTGACGGAAGGATTAATTGAAGACGATAAAGTCTTATTGAAGCAGCTTATTTCGACCATCTCGAACTGGAAGAACGACTTACTGACACCTGCCGGGGCAGCAGCCCAGGCGAAGGGCGAACGAGATCGTATTTTTGCGCATTGTTATGGGTTATACGATAGCCATCTGAAATCCTGTAATGTGCTGGATTTTGATGACTTGATCCTGCTACCCACTCTGCTGCTACAACGTAATGAAGAGGTCAGGGAGCGCTGGCAAAACCGCATTCGCTATTTGTTGGTGGATGAGTATCAAGATACTAATACCAGTCAGTATGAGCTGGTGAAACTCCTGGCAGGGACTCGGGCGCGTTTTACGGTGGTAGGGGATGACGATCAGTCTATCTATTCCTGGCGTGGGGCACGTCCGCAAAATCTGGTGCTACTGAATCAGGATTTTCCCGCGCTTAAAGTGATAAAACTTGAGCAAAACTACCGCTCTTCCGGGCGTATTTTAAAAGCGGCAAATATCCTGATTGCCAATAATCCCCATGTGTTCGAAAAACGTCTCTTTTCTGAGCTGGGCTATGGTTGTGAACTGAAAGTCGTCAGTGCGAATCATGAAGAGCACGAAGCAGAAAGAGTGACGGGGGAGCTGATTGCCCATCACTTTATTAATAAGACCAGCTACGGCGACTATGCCATTTTGTATCGTGGTAACCACCAGTCACGGGTGTTTGAAAAGATGTTAATGCAAAACCGCATCCCATACCGTATCTCGGGTGGAACATCTTTTTTCTCGCGCCCGGAGATCAAAGACCTGCTGGCTTATCTGCGAGTGCTCACCAATCCTGATGACGACAGTGCTTTCTTGCGGATAGTAAATACGCCACGGCGTGAAATTGGCCCTGCCACGTTACAAAAATTGGGTGACTGGGCAATGGGGCGGAATAAAAGTTTATTCAATGCCAGCTTTGATCTTGGCTTGAGTCAGACATTGAGTGGTCGAGGACTGGAGGCTTTGCAGCGTTTTACCCATTGGATTGCGGAAATCAGACGTCTTTCTGAGCGGGAGCCGATAGCGGCTGTACGGGACTTGATTCATGGTATTGACTATGAAAGCTGGTTATATGAAACCTCCCCCAGTCAGAAAGCGGCAGAAATGCGCATGAAAAATGTTAATCAGCTGTTTGGCTGGATGACTGAAATGCTTGAGGGTACTGATCTTGATGAGCCGATGACATTAACCCAAGTGGTAACGCGTTTTACCTTACGGGACATGATGGAGCGGGGTGAGAGCGATGAAGACGTTGATCAAGTCCAACTGATGACCTTACATGCATCCAAAGGTTTGGAGTTCCCGTATGTTTTCCTGGTCGGAATGGAAGAAGGGCTGCTGCCACATCAAAGCAGTATCGATGAAGATAATGTCGATGAGGAGCGTCGACTAGCCTATGTCGGTATCACCCGAGCTCAGAAAGAACTCACTTTTACACTGTGCAAAGAAAGACGCCAGTATGGTGAACTGATACGGCCGGAACCGAGCCGCTTCTTGCTGGAACTGCCTCAGGATGATCTGTTGTGGGAAACCGAACGTAAAGTGGTGTCCCCGGAGGAGAGGATGCAAAAAGGGCAAAACAATGTTGCCAGCATTCGAGAAATGCTGGCAAAAGCGAAGAAAAAATAACTCAGTTAACGATCAGTGGCCAGTGTACGTAGCTCTGCCACAAGGTTTCTTGTTCCAGTAATTCTGTTCCAAGAGGGTGTTGAGAAAGCCAGCCATCAGGCAAAGAGAGTTGTAATGCTTCGCCCTCTGCGTCTAACGTGATGATCGGCAGAGTGTCGTCCCGGCGGCGGCTGGCAAAAATAATCGCCAGTCGCAGCAAACGGCAAAGACGTTCTGCGATATGTGGTGGCACAGCATTTTGCTGATGTAAGGATGAAAGATCGATGGCGTTGGTCTGGTTTAGCAACAGAGTCGACAGCAGTTTTTTCTGTGAGGGTGTATAACCGGGTAAGTCCAGATTACTGACCAGATAAGCGGCATGCTGTGGAGCTCGTTTGAAATCGACACTCAAACCGATTTCATGCAATAACGCGCTGCTGGTGAGTAATTGCTGGCTTAATGTGTCCAGTTTCCATGGTATCGCAACCTGGGTGGCGAAATTCTCCGTCAGCTGGGCAACCCGTTTTGCTTGATGGATATCGACCATAAAGCGACGCTGGATAGTTTGTAAGGTTCTCTGGCAAATCTCCTGGCGGACGGCCATGTGAAACATGCCATACACCAGACCTTCACGTAAAGCCCCCCCGGCGAGTGTCATACACTCAATATCCAGGCGTTTAAAGATAGCGATCAGAATCGCGAGCCCACTAGGAAAAACCAAGGCTCGCTCCAGCGTCAGACCTTCAATTTCCAGTTCTTCAAGACGACCGCACTGAATGGCTCGTTGCTTGAGTTGCTGTAATTTTGGCAGCGTGATTCGCTCATCCATGCCTTGAGCCAGCATTATCTCTTGCAGTGCCTGTACGGTGCCTGAAGCGCCGACACACACTTTCCAGCTGTTCTGTTTTAACTCAGCCAGAATTGGCTCAAGAATATCACTGGCAGCCGTTTCAGCGGCGGCAAAGTTTTCTTGTGTCAGATTTCGGTCATTAAAGAAACGATCAAGCCAAGTGACGCAACCCATCGACAAACTAAACAGTGATGTTGCCTGAGCTCCGGTACCTGCAATCAGCTCAGTACTCGCCCCGCCAATATCGACAACCAGTCGTTGATCGGCTCCGCCAGTAGTATGGGCCACACCTTGGTAAATCAGACGAGCTTCTTCTTCGCCACGAATAACCTGCACCGGGCAGGAAAGGATCTCTTCAGCCTTGGACAGAAACTCATCGGCATTAACGGCAAGACGCAATGTCGCCGTTGCCACCACCCGAATCTGACCCTGAGGTATATCCTGCAATCGTTCTGCGAATAAGCGCAAACATTGCCAGCCACGTTCCATTGCTTCAGGAGAAAGTACGTTGTTACGATTCAAGCCTGCGGCAAGACGTACTTTTCGTTTAATGCGGGAGAGGGTTTGTATACTTCCCGCAACCTCACGTACCACGAGCATATGAAAACTGTTAGAACCTAAATCGATTGCTGCATACAGTGAGGCCGAACCTGTCATAACTTTTAACCTGCGCGTCGACGATGGCTACGGGGTGCTGAGCTACCACGACGCTGTGTATTGCCAGGACGGCTACGAGACAGACGTTTTGGTGCTGGCAGTTCATTTAACAATGCATCGGGATTATATTTGCTGACCGGAATTGAGTGACCAATATAGGCCTCAATCGCAGGAACATTCAGCGCATATTCTTCACATGCTAAACTTATTGAGTGACCACTGGCTCCGGCACGACCCGTACGGCCGATACGATGCACATAGTCTTCACAATCATCTGGCAGATCGTAGTTGAACACGTGTGTTACCGCTGGAATATGTAAACCGCGTGCTGCGACATCTGTCGCGACTAAAATATCTAAATCGCCACGGGTGAAGGATTCAAGAATACGGAGACGTTTTTTCTGCGCGACATCACCGGTCAGCAGGCCCACACGATGCCCATCTGCAGCCAAATGGCCCCAGATACTTTCACAACGATGTTTGGTATTCGCAAAGATAATGGCGCGTTCTGGCCACTCTTCTTCGATGAGCGTTTGTAATAAACGCATTTTTTCTTCGTTGGATGGATAGAACAACTCTTCTTTTATACGGTGTCCCGTTTTTTGTTCCGGTTCAACTTCGACATATTCCGCATTGTTCATTTGTTCAAATGCCAGCTCACGCACACGATAGGAGAGAGTGGCAGAGAACAACATATTCAGGCGCTGATTAGCCGCAGGCATACGGCGGAATAACCAGCGAATATCTTTGATGAAACCAAGATCGTACATCCGATCCGCTTCGTCCAGAACCACAACCTGAATGGCGCCCAGATTAATATGATTTTGTTTGGCGTAGTCGATTAAGCGACCGGTAGTGCCAATCAGAATATCGACGCCACTTTCCAGCACTTTAAGCTGTTTATCGTAGCCATCACCGCCGTAAGCGAGCCCTAATTTTAGGCCTGTAGCGTCAGCAAGAGGCTCCGCGTCAGAGTGAATCTGCACCGCTAATTCACGGGTCGGCGCCATGATTAAAGCACGTGGCTGATTCACCTGATGGTTCTCAGGAGCCGGGTGAGAAAGTAAATAATGGAACGTTGACGTCAGAAACGCCATTGTTTTGCCTGTACCGGTTTGCGCCTGTCCTGCCACGTCACGATTCTCAAGCGTTAGCGGGAGTGCTAATGCCTGGATAGGAGTGCAGTTGTGAAATCCTTTTGTTTCAAGGGCTTCAACTACTTTAGGGTGCAGGGCGAAGTCGGAAAACTTCTTGTCGGTCAAATGTGTTTTGCTCATAGTGTGGTAGAATATCAGTTTACTATTGCTTTACGAAAGCACATCCGTTGAAATAAACGGGGTGAAATAAAGTCACCCTATGTTGGTTAATACTACACCAACAAGGTAGACATAACCCTGTGGAGTAGAACATGAGCGATAAAATTATTCACCTGACAGATGACAGTTTCGAGACAGACGTGCTAAAAGCTGATGGAGTGACCTTGGTTGACTTCTGGGCTGAGTGGTGTGGTCCTTGTAAAATGATTGCCCCAATCCTTGATGAAATAGCGAGTGAATACCAGGGGCAGTTGACCGTGGCTAAGCTGAACATCGACCAGAACCCAGGTACTGCGCCTAAATACGGTATTCGTGGTATTCCTACGTTGCTGTTATTTAAAAATGGCGAAGTCGCTGCGACTAAAGTCGGTGCGCTATCTAAAGGTCAGTTAAAAGAGTTTCTGGACGCTAACCTGGCGTAATGAAATTCTGTTCCGGTGCGTACAGGGTTGACTTTTTTTGTCAGCCGCTGGACGCCCGGCTTTAGTCATGCTAAGTTATCTTCACTGCGTTTTGAACTTGTCTTGTAGTTTAAATCTTTAGCAATACCCAATGCCTCCTATCTATATGCTGTTTAATATATTTTCTGTGTCAGCAAATAATAAAGGATGCATAACCGATTCCGGGTTTATCACTCATTCCGTCGTTTCAGTTCTGTGTTTTTCCTACGACCAGGCGGAGATCAGACATGCGTGGTGACCACTTAACAGGCATGGACAATTCTCCATTCCTTACACGAAACTAAGTTTGAGATTTCCCCCGAGTTTAAGAACCCACCATTATGAATCTTACCGAATTAAAGAATACGCCGGTTTCTGAGCTGATTACTCTCGGCGAAAATATGGGGCTAGAAAACCTGGCTCGTATGCGTAAGCAGGACATTATTTTTGCCATCCTGAAGCAACATGCTAAGAGTGGTGAAGACATCTTTGGTGATGGCGTCCTGGAAATATTGCAGGATGGATTTGGTTTCCTCCGCTCTGGAGACAGTTCCTACCTCGCCGGCCCCGATGATATCTACGTTTCTCCCAGTCAAATCCGTCGTTTCAACCTCCGCACCGGAGACACCATTTCTGGTAAGATTCGCCCGCCAAAAGAAGGCGAGCGTTATTTTGCGCTGTTGAAGGTTAACGAAGTTAACTACGATAAACCGGAAAACGCCCGTAATAAGATTCTGTTTGAAAACTTAACGCCGCTGCACGCAAATTCACGTTTGCGTATGGAGCGCGGTAATGGTTCAACAGAAGATTTAACCGCTCGTGTTCTTGACCTGGCATCACCGATTGGTCGTGGTCAGCGTGGTTTGATTGTTGCGCCGCCGAAAGCGGGTAAAACCATGTTGCTGCAAAATATTGCACAGAGCATCGCCTACAACCACCCTGACTGTGTGTTGATGGTTCTGCTTATCGATGAGCGTCCGGAAGAAGTGACCGAAATGCAACGTCTGGTAAAAGGCGAAGTGATTGCCTCTACCTTTGATGAGCCAGCCTCTCGCCACGTTCAGGTTGCTGAAATGGTTATCGAGAAAGCGAAGCGCCTGGTTGAGCATAAAAAAGACGTTATCATCCTGCTTGATTCTATTACCCGTCTGGCTCGTGCTTATAACACCGTAGTGCCTGCTTCAGGTAAAGTCCTGACGGGGGGGGTCGATGCTAACGCCCTGCATCGTCCTAAGCGTTTCTTTGGTGCTGCACGTAATGTTGAAGAGGGTGGTAGCCTGACTATCATCGCAACTGCGCTTGTTGATACCGGCTCTAAAATGGATGAAGTTATCTATGAAGAGTTTAAAGGTACCGGCAACATGGAACTGCATCTCTCACGTAAGATTGCTGAAAAACGCGTTTTCCCGGCGATTGACTATAACCGTTCTGGTACCCGTAAAGAAGAGTTGCTGACTTCACAAGAAGAGCTACAGAAAATGTGGATTCTACGCAGAATTATTCATCCAATGGGTGAGATTGATGCGATGGAGTTCCTGATCAATAAATTAGCCATGACGAAAACGAATGACGATTTCTTCGATATGATGAAGCGTTCGTAATATCTCTGTCATATTATTAGTGACGGAATGTGCGTTTGATTCACCCATCTTGGTTACCAGTTGTTAATGCGTTCTCCAGGATGGGGGTATTTTTACCCCCTTCTGTAACAAAATAATTTAAGTTATGTATAAATATTCAAAAACGCCACGCTTAGTCGTGGCGTTTTTCTTTCTTCCCCGATACGATATACAGACGGCTCCGTTCAACGGATGAAGCTACTGTAAACATACATTCATCATTTGATTAAGAGTAATCAAATATCATTGTTCAATGAGAGTCAGTCTATACTCCCATAGGGCAGAGTGATCTTTGGTTTTATTCACCCCATGACAACATATTTCTCAGAGAGTCTGCATTGTGAATCTAATTAATGCTGCAACTGATTTAACCCTGGTTTTTTTATTCACTAGCGTATTTATATTCTTCGCAAGAAGAGTGGCTAAAAAAATCGGATTGGTTGATAAACCTAATTTTCGCAAACGGCATCAAGGATTGATTCCATTAGTCGGGGGTATTTCTGTTTACGCAGGAATATGCTTTGCACTCCTCATTGCACAGTATTATATCCCGCATGCCTCCCTTTATATCCTTTGTGCCGGTGTACTAGTGTTTATCGGTGCTTTAGACGATCGTTTTGATATTAGTGTAAAAATTCGTGCGTCAATCCAGGCTATTGTCGGCATTATTATGATGGTTTTTGCAGACTTACATCTCGCGAGCCTCGGTTATATTTTTGGAAACTTTGATATGGCCCTGGGGCCGTTTGGTTATTTTCTGACGCTATTTGCAGTATGGGCAGCAATCAATGCCTTTAATATGGTGGATGGTATTGATGGTTTGCTGGGCGGGTTATCATCAGTATCCTTTGGCGCTATAGGAATAATCTTAGTAATGGCTGGGCAATATAGCTTGGCAATGTTGTGCTTTGCGATGATTGCAGCAATTCTGCCTTATATTTTATTAAATCTGGGAGTTATGGGACGCCGTTTTAAAGTCTTTATGGGGGATGCTGGAAGCACCTTGATTGGTTTTACCGTCATCTGGATTTTGTTGGAAGCGACCCAAGGTGATACGCATTCTATTAGTCCTGTTACTGCACTGTGGATTATTGCGATTCCTCTGATGGATATGGTGGCGATTATGTATCGTCGCTTAAGAAAAGGGATGAGCCCTTTCTCTCCTGATCGCCAGCATATACACCATTTAATTATGCGTTCTGGTTTTACTTCTCGTCAGGCTTTTGTGTTGATTACCCTCGCGGCGATATTACTGGCTGCTGTTGGTATAATCGGTGAACAGATGAAATTTGTTCCTGAGTGGGTAATGTTGGCATTGTTCTTGCTTGCATTTGTACTGTACGACTACTGTATTAAACATGCCTGGAAAGTGGCACGGTTTATTAGAAGACATAAACGTCGTATTCGTAAGAATGGGTCTAATGGCGTAAAAGTTTAACCTGACAACTGGGGACGTAATGCAAGAACACAGATTAGGCAGGCAGGTGATAATAGACAACGAACTGGATATTCGAGGGCTGTTTCGCTCACTGTGGCAAGGAAAAATTTGGGTCGTGGGTATTGCTGTTATTTTTTCATTGATAGCGTTGCTGTATACCTTTTTAGCCCGGCAAGAGTGGAGTGCGACAGCAATTACTGATACCCCAACGGTAAGCATGCTGGGGCCTTACTACACTCAACAACAGTTTCTGCGTACTCAGGACTTACAGGCGAGTATGGTTCCGGTCGATCAACCGTCGGTACTAGAGAGTGCTTATAAAGAGTTTATCCGACAACTTGCGGCCTATGATACCCGGCGTGAATTCTGGCTGCAGACGGATTATTACAAGCAACGCCAGGTAGGCGACAGTCGCCCTGACGCGGTACTGCTGGATGAGCTGATTAATGATATCCAGTTTACTCCGGGTGATTCTGCCAAGAGTATCAATGATAGTGTCAGGTTAGTGGCGGAAACAGCACCTGAGGCTAATAATCTATTACGTCAGTATGTTGCTTTCGCTAGTCAGCGTGCCTCAGGAGATCTTAATAGTGAACTTTCAGGGCGCTGGGCGGCAAAAACCACACAGTTGAATGCCCTGGTTAAGCGAGAGGAAGCTGTCGCCAAAGCTATTTATGATCGCAAATTGAAAAGCATCGAAGAAGCTTTGAAAATTGCCCAGCAGCAGAATATCACGCGTAGCATTACCGACACTCCGGTTGATGAGATCCCCGACTTAGAAATGTTTATGTTGGGACGTCCAATGTTACAAGCCCGTCTGGAAAATCTTCAGGCAATGGGGCCAGCCTCCAGCCTCGATTATGACCAAAATATAGCGTTGTTAAGCACATTAAATATTGGTCCAGTTATCTATAATCATTTTCAAACCTATCGCTATTTACGCACACCCGAAGAGCCGGTTAAGCGTGATAGTCCTCGTCGTGCATTCTTGATGATTATGTGGGGGGCAGTAGGGGCACTTATTGGTGCCGGCATAGCATTGGCCCGCCGTAAAAACACACTCTAGATCCAAAAATAATGTGAGTTTCTGGTAGCGTCGCGTAAAGAAAGCCGATGACACTTACTCCGGTAAGTGATTCGGTGAGTAAACGCAGTCAACGTACCTGTAACCTGAAGTATGACGGGGATAGATGCCTTCCCAGGTAGGAAGTTACGGATTGTTCCCCACCTTTCCAACATAAGAGAATCATTGTGAAAGTGTTAACTGTTTTTGGCACACGACCTGAGGCCATAAAAATGGCACCTTTGGTTGATGCATTATCGCGTGACGCATTTTTTGACGCGAGAGTCTGTGTGACGGCACAGCATAGGGAGATGTTAGATCAGGTATTAAGCTTGTTCTCTATTCAACCGGATTATGATTTGGATATCATGCAGCCGGGGCAAGGGCTCACAGAAATTACCTGCCGGATCCTTGCAGGACTGAAACCAATCCTTGAGTCATTTAAGCCTGATATCGTTCTGGTGCACGGTGATACCACGACAACCTTTGCTGCAAGTCTTGCCGCATTTTATCAGCGTATTCATGTCGGGCATGTTGAGGCCGGGCTGCGTACGGGTGACATTTATTCCCCTTGGCCTGAAGAGGCTAATCGCATTCTGGCAGGACATCTCGCGACCTGGCACTTTGCGCCAACAGAAAATTCTCGGCAAAATTTGTTACGAGAAAATGTGCCTGATACGCAAATTCATGTTACCGGAAATACGGTTATTGATGCCCTGATTACGGTACGTGACCGAATGTTATCTACGGAGTCTTTGCGTCAGACCCTCGAACAGCACCATACGTTTCTTGATAGCAGCAAAAAAATGATTCTGGTTACCGGGCATCGTCGAGAAAGCTTTGGTAGTGGCTTTGAGCATATCTGCCATGCACTGGCGACGATTGCCTCACAAAACAGCGATGTGCAGATAGTCTATCCGGTCCACCTGAATCCTAATGTCAGAGAGCCTGTCGGGCGTATTCTGGGGCATGTTGATAACGTTATTCTGATTGAGCCACAAGAGTATCTCCCCTTTGTTTACCTGATGGATAAAGCCTGGCTGATTCTGACTGATTCAGGTGGTATCCAGGAAGAGGCTCCCTCTTTAGGTAAACCTGTGCTGGTGATGAGAGAAGCCACTGAACGGCCAGAGGCGGTTGAGGCTGGCACCGTACGCCTAGTCGGCACGAATGAAGAGACAATTATTACGGCAGTGAATGAGCTGTTACACAATGACCAGAGTTATCAGATGATGAGTCGGGCGTACAACCCTTATGGTGACGGTCAAGCCTGTCGCCGCATTTTGAATGTATTGAAACAAAGTCAGGTAGTATCATGAGTTTTACAACTATATCCGTTATTGGCTTGGGCTATATCGGTTTACCGACCGCGGCAGCCTTTGCTTCTCGTCAGTGTCAGGTTATCGGGGTTGATGTTAATCAGCATGCCGTAGACACCATTAATCGTGGTGAGATCCACATTGTTGAACCTGATTTAGATATCGTTGTGAAAACAGCCGTCGACAATGGCTTTTTACGTGCTGTCACATCTCCGGTCGCTGCTGATGCCTACCTGATTGCAGTTCCAACACCTTTTAAAGGCTCTCATGAACCAGACCTGATTCATGTCAAAGCCGCTGCTGAATCGATTGCGCCGGTCTTAAAAAAAGGCGCGCTGGTGGTTCTGGAGTCGACATCACCGGTGGGTACCACGGAACAGATGGCTGACTGGCTGGCGGCGTTACGTCCGGATCTCAGTTTCCCGAAGCAGGCCGGAGAGCATGCAGATATCAATATTGCCTACTGCCCGGAGCGCGTTCTTCCCGGCCAGGTGATGGTTGAGCTGATTAAAAATGATCGCGTCATTGGTGGTATGACGGCGACCTGTTCTGCCAGGGCATGTGAGCTATACAATATTTTCCTCGAAGGTGAGTGCGTTGTAACAAACTCACGTACTGCGGAAATGTGTAAGCTGACCGAAAATAGTTTTCGTGATGTGAACATCGCCTTTGCCAATGAGCTTTCGCTTATCTGTGCTAACAATGGCATTAATGTCTGGGAACTGATTAGCCTTGCTAATCGTCATCCCAGAGTGAATATTTTACAGCCAGGTCCTGGCGTAGGTGGGCACTGTATCGCGGTCGATCCTTGGTTTATCGTGGCACAAAGTCCGGAACATGCGCGCCTTATTCAGACGGCTCGCGAAGTGAATGACGGCAAACCGCTGTGGGTGATTGAGCAGGTAAAAGCGGCAATAGCCGATTGCCTGTCTGAGACCGATCGCCGTGCGAGTGAAGTGACCCTTGCCTGCTTTGGATTGTCATTTAAGCCGAATATCGATGATTTACGCGAAAGTCCGGCAATGAATATTGCTGTTACCCTGGCCGACTGGCATAGCGGTAAAACACTGACCGTCGAACCTAATATTCATGTGCTTCCTAAAAAATTAGCGGCTAATAGTGAGCTGGTCTCGGTAGAACAGGCGTTACAGCAAGCGGACGTCTTAGTGTTGCTGGTTGACCATAACGAATTTAAAGCCATCAAGAGTGAGCAGATAACACAATCCTGGATTGTTGATACCAAAGGAGTCTGGTGTTAATGCCGGCCATTCACGCAACACTTGAGCCACTGAGCTGGGAAAACCAGTTTTTTGGTGTGAACAGCAGCCAGGTGTGTATCAGTGAAGATGCTGAGCCGCTAACGCAAAAGCAGCTGAACAGTTGGTCACGGGTGCAGGCGAAAATCCCTGCACACCGCACGGACTTACTGGATGGCTTGCAGGCGTTAGGTTTCCAGTTTGTAGAAGGGGAAGTAGACCTTTGCCTGCAAGTGGAACAGCACCAGACGGCTGCGCATTTTGAGGTTGCGCAGGTTGAACACATTGATGTTCTGAGAGAAAACGCCGCTCGTGCTTTTCAGCAAAGCCGGTTTCGCACGCCTTGGTATCAACCCCAAGACAGTGGCCGCTTTTATGCTCAGTGGGTGGAAAATGCTGTCTATGGCACCTTTGATAATCAATGTTTATTACTCACACAAGCCGATGTTATCCAGGGGTTTGTGACACTCAGACAGCTTAATGCACAAGAAGCGCGAGTGGGTTTACTCGCAGGGCGTGGTATGGGCAGTGCTCTTATGGCGGCGGCTCAGAGCTGGTGCCAGCAGCGTGGCTTGAATACTCTACGTATCGCAACTCAGGTCAGTAACCGGGCGGCTTTGCGACTCTACATTCAAGGTGGTGCCATGATAGACAGTACCGCTTTTTGGCTATACAGGTGAAAAGATGATCCCATTTAATGCTCCTCCGGTTGTTGGTACTGAAAGTGAATATATGCAGTCAGCAATGAGCAGTGGCAAGCTCTGTGGTGATGGTGGATTTACCCGTCGCTGTCAGCAATGGATGGAGCAGCGATTTCATAGCAAAAAAGTACTGCTGACCCCGTCTTGTACCGCCTCCCTGGAAATGGCTGCGATCCTGCTGGATATCCAGCCGGGCGATGAAGTTATTATGCCAAGCTACACCTTTGTTTCCACCGCCAATGCTTTTGTATTGCGTGGTGCACATATTGTTTTTGTCGATATTCGCCCGGACACCATGAATATTGATGAAACTAAAATTACTGCGGCGATCACCGATAAAACTCGCGCCATTGTACCTGTGCACTATGCCGGTGTTGCCTGTGAAATGGACACCATCATGGCGATTGCAAAACAGCATAATCTGTTTGTTGTCGAAGATGCAGCTCAAGGGGTGATGTCGAGCTATAAAGGTCAAGCGCTGGGAACTATCGGCCATATTGGCTGCTTTAGCTTCCATGAAACCAAGAATTACACCGCAGGTGGTGAAGGTGGCGCGACGCTGATTAATGACCCGGCTCTGGTCGAGAGAGCGGAAGTGATTCGTGAAAAGGGCACGAATCGCAGTCAGTTTTTCCGCGGCCTGGTAGATAAGTACACGTGGCGGGATATTGGCTCAAGCTATCTGATGGCCGACTTACAGGCCGCTTTTCTTTGGGCACAGCTGGAAGCTGCAACCCTGATTAATGAGCAGCGTCTGGCGCTGTGGAATAACTACTACCAGGCACTGACCCCACTGGCTAACACTGGGCGTATCGAGCTCCCTGTCATTCCTGAAGGTTGCGTGCAAAATGCGCATATGTTCTATCTCAAACTACGGGATATGGACGATCGTAGTGCGCTGATTGCTTACCTGCGTGAAGCCGAAATTATGGCGGTTTTCCATTATATTCCGCTGCATAGCTCACCGGCAGGCGAGAAGTTTACCTCTTTCCACGGTGAAGACCGTTTCACGACTCAAGAGAGTGAACGCCTGCTGCGACTGCCGCTGTTTTATAACTTATCGCGGGTGAATCAGCGCACTGTTATCCATACCCTGCTCAGTTACTTCGCCTGATATGTCTCTGGCTAAAGCGTCGGTATGGACCGCGGCTTCGACACTGGTCAAGATTGGTGCGGGACTGATTATTATTAAGATGCTGGCGGTCTCTTTCGGACCTTCTGGCGTCGGGCTGGCAGGAAACTTTCGCCAACTGGTTACGGTACTGGGCGTACTGGCGGGAGCAGGCATTTTTAACGGTGTAACTAAATACATTGCTCAGCATCATGACGACCCACAACAGCTTGAACGTGTTGTCGGAACTTCATCAGCGATGGTGCTGGGCTTTTCATCGTTACTGGCGATTATTTTTGTCGTGGCAGCCCGACCGGTCAGTGAAGCGTTATTTGATAGCGCGGATTACCAGGGACTGGTGCGTTTAGTCGCGCTGGTCCAAATGGGTATCGCCTGGGCAAACTTGTCACTGGCGATTATCAAAGGGTTTCGTGATGCGGCTGGGAATGCTCTGGCATTGATTGCGGGTAGCGCAATTGGGGTCGTGGCTTACTATCTGTGTTATCGATTGGGGGGATATTCAGGGGCATTATTCGGACTGGCACTGGTTCCGGCACTGATAATGATACCTGCGGTGGTCGTTCTGATTAAACGGGGTTATTTCCCCCTGTATTATCTGCGGCCACGCTGGGATAGCGTACTGGCCAGTCACTTAGCTAAGTTTACCTTAATGGCCTTGATAACTGCGGTTACCTTACCCGTTGCCTATGTGATGATGCGAAACCTACTGGCAAAATATTACAGCTGGGATGAGGTTGGAATCTGGCAAGGTGTTAGCAGTATCTCTGATGCTTATCTTCAGTTTATCACGGCTTCATTCAGCGTCTGGCTGTTACCGACACTGGCGCGCTTGAAGGAAAAACAGCAGCTGATCAAGGAAGTGACGCGGGCGCTTAAGTTTGTTCTGCCGGCAGTAGCTTGTGCCAGCCTCCTGGTCTGGCTGTTACGTGATTTTGCTATTTGGTTACTGTTCTCCAGTCAGTTTATTGCGATGCGTGACTTATTTGCCTGGCAGCTGGTGGGTGATGTATTAAAAGTCGGATCGTATGTTTTTGGTTATTTGATTATCGCTAAAGCGGCACTGCGTTTTTATATTCTGGCAGAAGTCAGCCAGTTTATTTTATTAACCGGTTTTTCTCATTGGTTGATCCCAGCCCATGGAGCAACCGGCGCAGCTCAGGCATATATGGCAACGTATATCGTCTATTTCATGCTCTGCTGTGGCATTTTCTTTGTTTATCGTAGGCGAGAATGACAACACTGATTCACGTTTTGGGAGCAGATCTCCCGCATCATAATCAGACGGTAATGCGTTTTTTTAATGACGTTCTCGTCACTATCAGTCCGCACACCCGGGAATTTTGGGTGGTCTCCCAGGATCAGACATTGGTGTCTGCTTTCCCAGAACTTACCATTATGCTGTATCCCTCAAAACAGGCGATGACGGCAGCGGTGCTCGAAAAAGCACGCACCCACAGGGCTCAGCGATTTTTTTTCCATGGTCAGTTTAATGCACGCTTATGGCTGGCATTACTCACAGGTGGGCTCAAGCCTAATCAGGTGAACTGGCATATCTGGGGCGCGGATTTATATGAAGCCTCACGCGCGTGGAAATTTCGGTTGTTCTACTTACTGCGCAGAAGAGCACAGAAGCGCGTCGGACAGGTGTTCGCAACCCGGGGAGACTTGAGTTATTTTCATCAGCGTAACCCATGGGTACCTGGCGAACTGCTCTATTTTCCGACCCGAATGGATCCGACGCTGAACAGTCTGGCAGCCAGCAACCATCCACCACATAAAAAGCTGACATTGTTGATAGGTAACTCCGGTGACAGGAGTAATCAGCATATTGAAGCTTTACGAGCCATTGCGACCAAATTTGGCGATACCGTACGAGTCGTCATTCCGATGGGTTATCCGAATAATAACGACGCTTATATTGCCGAAGTTCGCCAGGTTGCTGAGCAGTTATTCAGCCCGGAACATATCCAGCTGTTAACCGAGAATATGGAATTCTCTGCTTATCTCGCCCTATTGCAGCAATGTGATCTGGGATATTTTATTTTTGAACGTCAGCAGGGGATTGGCACGCTTTGCTTACTGATTCAGGCGGGTATTCCTTGTGTCCTGAGTCGTAAAAATCCGTTCTGGCAGGATTTGCAGGAACAGATGATCCCGTTCTTATTTGCCGATGACCCCTTGGACGAATCTGTTGTACGTGCAGCCCGGCAAGCATTAGGTTCAGTGGATAAACAGCATATCACCTTTTTCAACCCCGGTTATGTGGATGGTTGGCGTAAAGCGCTTGCGCTTTCAGCAGGAGAGGACGTATGAGCTTACTGCAATTCAGTGGGTTGTTTGTCGTCTGGCTGATCAGTGTGGTGTTTATCGGCTTGCTGACCTACCAGGAATTCCGCCGGGTACGATTTAACTTTAATGTTTTTTTCTCGTTTCTGTATCTGCTCACTTTTTTCTTTGGCTTTCCGTTTACCTGCGTACTGGCTTTTCGTTTTGGCGTCGAGGTGGTTCCGGCGGAAGTACTCTTACAGGCACAATTAGCGGCGGCGTGTTTCTATAGCATCTACTACGTTGCCTATAAAACGCGATTAACCAGAAAGCGGGATACCTTGAGTCAGCGGCCGCTATTTACCATGAGCCGAGTAGAGACCCATTTACTGTGGGTGTTGCTGGCAGCGGTGGCTCTGATCAGTGCCTCCGTCTTTTTCATGAATAATGGCTTCTTGCTGTTTAAGCTCAACTCATACAGCCAAATATTTTCAAGTCAGGTCTCAGGTGTAGCCCTTAAACGCTTCTTCTACTTCTTTATTCCCGCCATGCTGGTGGTCTATTTCCTGAAGCAAGATGGGCGAGCCTGGTTGTTCTTTCTGGTCAGTACTGTCGCCTTTGGTTTGCTGACTTATATGATTGTCGGTGGTACGCGCGCCAATATTATTATCGCTTTCGCTATTTTCTTATTTATCGGCATGATTCGCGGCTGGATCTCTCTGTGGATGCTGGTGGCGGCAGGGGTATTTGCCATTGTGGGGATGTTCTGGCTAGCGTTGAAACGCTACGGTCTGAATGTCAGTGGTGATGAAGCGTTTTATACCTTTTTATATCTGACGCGCGATACGTTCTCACCCTGGGAAAATTTAGCGCTACTGTTTCAAAACTACGACAAAATCGCCTTCCAGGGCCTGGCCCCCATTGTGCGCGATTTCTATGTCTTTATTCCGGGCTGGATGTGGCCCGACCGACCGAATGCAGTATTAAATTCGGCCAATTATTTTACCTGGGAAGTGCTGAACAATCATTCCGGTCTGGCGATTTCACCGACGCTGATAGGCTCCCTGGTCGTGATGGGTGGGATTGCTTTTATTCCGTTAGGCGCAATAGTGGTCGGTTGGATTATCAAGTGGTTTGACTGGCTGTATGAGAGAGCGAATCAGGATACTAATCGCTATCAAGCGGCGGTGATCTATGCATTCTGCTTTGGTGCTATTTTTAATATGATAGTGCTGGCGCGTGAGGGGCTGGATTCATTTGTTTCGCGTGTAGTGTTTTTCAGTGTGATATTTGGCCTCTGTTTACTGATGGTAAAACTACTTTACTGGTTATTGAGTTCGGCGGGGCTGATTTATCATCGCCGGACAGCGGGAGGGTTCGCGAGAATCAAAACGCGTGATAAGGATAAATATGAACAACCTGACTGATGCGCCAAAATACAGTATTCGTGGGCTTAATTTGCTGGGCTGGCGCAATATGCAGCACGCACTGGACTATCTCTATGCTGATAACCAGCTGCGGTCTGGCACGCTTGTGGCAATCAATGCTGAAAAAATTCTCACCGCAGAGAGCACGCCTGAAATGGGTGAGTTGATTGCTGCTGCTGAATATAAATATGCCGACGGAATAAGCGTCGTGCGTTCTATTCGTAAAAAATATCCTGGCGCTGACGTCAGTCGTGTTGCGGGAGCTGATCTCTGGGAAGCGCTAATGCAACGGGCTGGTGCTGAAGGGACACCGGTATTTCTGGTGGGAGGAAAGGCAGAAATTCTCGCACAAACGGAAGATAAACTACGTCGGCTCTGGCAGGTGAATATTGTGGGTAGTCAAGACGGTTACTTCAGTGAAGAACAACGCCTAAACCTGTTTGAACGTATTCGTGACAGTGGGGCGGTGATAGTGACGGTTGCTATGGGGTCGCCACGCCAGGAAGTCTTTATGCGTGAGTGTCGCGAGGTACAGCCCCATGCCTTGTATATGGGGGTTGGCGGCACTTATGACGTATTCACGGGACATGTTAAACGTGCACCTAAGGTCTGGCAAAATTTGGGGCTGGAGTGGTTATACCGTCTGTTATCTCAGCCCAGCCGGATTAAACGTCAGTTCAAGTTATTACGCTATCTGGGATGGCATTACAGCGGTAAGCTCTGATACCCATTATGGGGAACAATAAAACGCGCCAATTGGCGCGTTTTTGCGTATGGGATCCCGCTGAATATTTATTTTCATTTTTCATCACTGGCAAAGCGATTATTTGTAATTTATTAAAAAATAAGAAACTATTGCCGGCTTGTTTTGACCTTTCTGGTGGTTTTTTAAGCTTCCCTGTCAAGATATTCAAAATATAACAACACCCGGTAGTCACCGGGATACAACACCAACACAGAGGATTTATGGCAGAAAAAAAAGCCGAATTGCAAAGAGGGCTCGAAGCCAGGCACATCGAGCTGATTGCATTAGGTGGCACTATTGGGGTGGGGCTGTTTATGGGTTCAGCCAGTACATTACAGTGGGCAGGTCCCTCGGTATTACTGGCTTATATTATCGCCGGCCTGTTTGTCTTTTTTATTATGCGATCGATGGGAGAGATGCTGTTTCTTGAGCCGGTAACCGGTTCATTCGCCGTCTATGCCCACCGCTATATGAACCCCTTTTTTGGTTATCTCACTGCCTGGTCCTATTGGTTTATGTGGATGGCTGTGGGTATTTCAGAGATAACCGCCATTGGGGTCTATGTGCAGTTCTGGTTCCCGGAGTTACCCCAATGGATACCCGCTCTGATAGCCGTCGGGCTGGTGGCGCTGGCGAATCTCGCTGCGGTACGCCTGTATGGTGAAATAGAGTTCTGGTTTGCGATGATTAAAGTGACCACTATTATTGTCATGATAGTAGTAGGTCTGGGCATCATTTTCTTCGGTTTTGGTCATCACGGACAGCCGACAGGGTTTGGTAACCTGACGGAGCATGGCGGATTTTTCGCCGGGGGTTGGAAAGGCTTTTTGATGGCGCTTTGTATTGTTGTGGCGTCCTATCAGGGTGTTGAGCTGATAGGCATGACCGCGGGCGAAGCGAAAAACCCTCAGGTAACGCTCCGTAGCGCAGTAGGCAAAGTACTGTGGCGTATCCTGATTTTTTATGTCGGGGCCATTTTTGTGATTGTGACTATCTTCCCGTGGAACCAAATGGACAGTGATGGTAGTCCCTTTGTCCTTACCTTCGCGAAAATTGGCATTACCGCTGCGGCTGGGATAATTAACTTTGTGGTGTTAACCGCGGCGTTGTCGGGCTGTAACAGTGGTATGTATAGCTGCGGCCGTATGTTATATGCCCTGGCCAAAAACCGTCAGCTACCTGCTTTGATGGCGAAGGTGTCACGTAATGGTGTACCTGTCAGCGGTATTCTGGTGTCGATTGTGATTTTATTAGTGGGTTCTTGTCTGAACTATCTTATCCCTAATCCGCAACGCGTCTTCGTTTATGTCTATAGTGCGAGCGTGCTGCCTGGTATGGTGCCGTGGTTTGTTATTTTAATCAGTCAGCTGCGTTTTCGTCGTGAACACAGTGAGGCCCTGAAAACCCATCCCTTCCGCTCCATTTTATTCCCCTGGGTCAACTATTTGACGATGGCCTTCCTGGTTTGTGTATTAGTCGGTATGGGGTTGAATGACGCAACGCGTTTGTCACTGGTGGTCGGTGCGGTATTTTTAGCCACAGTGAGTTTTGTCTATCAGCTGATCACCCGTAAAACACGTCATTTCGGTGAAAAAATAGGCGAATGAGCTGTTGGGTGAGCAAAGCATAACCAAACGCGCATTTTCTTTTAAATTATCACTAGACAGCTGGGTGCGAAGTCCGTATTATCCGACCCCGCAACGGCGCTATGCGCCCGTAGCTCAGCTGGATAGAGCGCTGCCCTCCGGAGGCAGAGGTCTCAGGTTCGAATCCTGTCGGGCGCACCATTATTTAGGGTGCTAGAGCTGCGGTGGTATTTATACCGCGTGAAAGGTTTACAGTGGTGGCTATAGCTCAGTTGGTAGAGCCCTGGATTGTGATTCCAGTTGTCGTGGGTTCGAGCCCCATTAGCCACCCCATTAATTTAGAAGTATTGCGAAGGTGGCGGAATTGGTAGACGCGCTAGCTTCAGGTGTTAGTGTTCTAACGGACGTGAGGGTTCAAGTCCCTCTCTTCGCACCACTCCTAAGTTAAATAGCAGGGAAAAGCAGCACATCGGCGAGTAGCGCAGCTTGGTAGCGCAACTGGTTTGGGACCAGTGGGTCGGAGGTTCGAATCCTCTCTCGCCGACCACTTTCAGAAAGCCTCGCTTAGGCGAGGCTTCGCTTTTGAAACAAAGCATTTGCAGTAAAAGCAGTATGTCGGCGAGTAGCGCAGCTTGGTAGCGCAACTGGTTTGGGACCAGTGGGTCGGAGGTTCGAATCCTCTCTCGCCGACCACATTTAGAAAACCCCGCTTCGGCGGGGTTTTTGCATTTAATTCCCTATGCTAAATCCTCTCATTATTCTTCCTTCAATTATTTGTGGTTATATTATTGTCGACTGGATCAGATCACTGATACTGCAAGCATTATTCGTATTGTTTGCCCCTGTCGTCAGCATGAGACAAATGAGAGTGCAGACTGTCGTCATATGGAGACTTTTAATCTGTTGATAGTAATAGCTTTTTACAGCATCCCGTAATTGATGTCTCTATAAGGCGACAGGTGCTGGTTATTCAGAAGGAGGGGAGGCCAAAATATGAAATCTCAGGTCTTATTTAACATATTGATCAATAATTGATTATCGATGATTAACAAACAAACCAAAATTCTGGCACGTATTGTGCAATAATAGGAACGTAGATGCTCATTCCACTTCTTATGTTCGCTTCGGCCTCATAAATCCAGGAATGACGCAGAGCCAAAATTATGATGCTTATTGTCCACCCGTAGATGTCGCCCTCAAGGGTCTCATCCAACACCATGGGCACAACGTTGAGTGAAGCATCGATCAGTTGTCAAATTGACCTGTTTTAGCGCCTGCCCCTTTGGGCAGGCGTTTTTTTTGGTGCGTCTTCAGGACAGGGATACTCGATGTCGATTCATGATGCACAAGGGTAAATAATTGCCGCTACAGGGGGGATAACCTCAGTGCGCATCTTCTGAATGATATCGGTGAGTATTTAAGACGTTAAAACTTATCCAAAACGCTCAGAAAAAGAAAAGGCGACAAATTGTCGCCTTTTAGAGAGTGCCTGGATCAGGCTCCTGGATTGTTTTTCAGCGTCAGAAGTAACCCTTCTCTCCGCATTAATGCCGCTTCTTCGGGCTGGCGTAACCTATCCAGTGAGTCAGCAAGCCAGGCGTAATCGAAGGCATCAGGACGTTGCTTCAGTGCTTCACGGAAAGCATCAGCGGCTTGCTGCCATTCACCATGTTGCATTAATAACTGGCCGAGTGTGCTATGAATCAACGGTTTATCACTGTGTGTTTTTAACAGCTGGCGCAGTATTTTTTCCAACTTTTCAGGTTCGCCTGATTTGAGGCGAGGCATCAGCATTACCAGACTATCGTCATACTGACGCTTAAGCCCTTCGAGGACAATATTTTGTGCGGCGTCACTGTCATCACATTCAATCAGATGTTCAGCCATTGCCACTTGTAGTGCCGTTTGCTGACGAGTTTTACGGCTCTGGTTGTGCCACCAGGCTTTCAGGCCATCATTACCCTGTTCTGCCATCGCTTGACCCATTAAGCCAATCCAGGCTTGCTGCTGGAGTGCGGTTATATGGGTTTCATCGGCAATTTTTACTTTCTCCATTGCGGGCAAAATTTCCAGCAAAGAGCTCCAGGCACTCGTGCGCAGATAGGCTTGTTCTGCCAGACGCAGTACTTCAGGGTGGCGTGGGGCTATCTCTAGCAGCTTGTCGACACCGTGGCGTGCAGCATGATTTTCATTACGCGCCAGCTGTAAACGGACTCGGGTGATTTCAACAGGTAGCTGGTCATCACTTTCTGCGAGCTCTGCGGCACGTTCTAGATGCTGATTAGCACGTATTTCATCTCCGCGTTGTTGCGCTGCTTCGGCGGCCATCAGGTAGTTGATCATCGGCTGTTCAGCATGATCAGCATGACGGCTCATTAGTTTTTCAACCTGAAGGTGATCACCCTCAGCCAATTTTAGTAGTGCAGCTTTAGTCTGTTTGCTGGCGTGACGACGCTTGCGTCCGAGAAACCAGCCGCGAGTATGCGATCCGGTACGGAAGATGCGTCGTAGTATCGAGGCAATCACAAACAGCACGATAACCGACAGAATATAGATAATCGCCAGTCCAGTAACACTGGTGTTGATATCATAGTTATCTGTTCGGATCAGAACATAGCCCTGATGACCTGCCAGCATGGGGCCGAGGATAACTCCGGCAATCAGTACCAGGAATAATAACAAGACCTTAATCATTATTATTCTCCATTACTTGTTGCTGGCGCAGATTCTGGTTTTGCCTCTGCAGCGGTTTCAGGTTTAGCGTCAGGCTCCAATGTTGTCGCTGTGGCAGCAGACTGAGGCGCTTCATCTGCTGACGCGGCGGTGGATTGGGCAAATAAGCTACGAATCCGGGTTTGGACTAATTTTTCTAGCAATGCCTGACTTTGCAGCGCTTCAGGGACATCCATATTGATATTCTGATCGATTAAATTATCCAGCTCATCAAGGAAGGTCTTGGTCGATGCATCATCAGTATCGTAATAGGCACGAACCCAGGTCGAAACGGTTTCCAGCGCCTGTTTATAAACCTCTTGTTGGTGACGAGGTACTGCCTGGGCGGCAACCAAGAGCTGGGAACGGACATTTTCCCGTAAGTAGATATCCTGGTTAGGTGCCAGTAGCGGAATAGCTGTTTCATCACGACGGCGGATGGTGATAAAGCTATCCATAAAGCTGTCCCAGCTCTTAACCAGATTCTGACGCCACTCTGTCAGGCTGCCTGAGAGTTCAGTGTCACCTGAATCCATCGTAGAACTCTCGTTATAGTTATCCGACAGTCGCAAATTATCTATATTATTAGATAGCTGGTTTAGCTTGAGAATAATACCGTCGTAATCGACCTGAGAGATTTTTGCCAGCCTAGTAATATCATCGGTCAGCGCACGACGAACCGGGATGATACTCGGATCGTTCATATCGCTCAGGCTGGCATCTGCTGTTTTCAGTAGTGCAGCGGCGGTGGTGACATCCTGATCGCTCCAGAGCTTACGACCCGCCAGTTTGACCAGGAAATCGGCTTGAGCAAGCAGCCAGGCTTTAGCATCGCTACCAGAAAAACTGGCAACTTTTTCCTGAACAGCCTCAAGTTGCTGAGTCAAAATAGCTTGTTGCTTTAATGAGTGTTGTAAGGCTGCGGTTTGCTTCGCTAACTGTGCACTAAATTCATTCTGCTGTTCAGTTTGCTGCTGTTGCAGCAGCTGTAATTGATTAGCCAGCGTCGTATTGGCTGCTGTTTGTGAAGAAAAATGAGCGCCGCTGTAGTGATAAACCCCGCCGGCTACCACCAGAGCAATAGCAATCGCGATAGCCCCGAGAGCAATTCCTACCCTACCTGCCCGGTTGTTTTTTACCGTGGACTCAGACGATGATGTGGCATCTACCGCTGATTTGCTCTCTTCGGCAGCAGTGTCGGAGTTGTTCTGTTGTTCCGTCATTGTGGCGTCCCGTATTTTTAGGTTAATTGTAACGCGCGCAATAGCGCATCATTATCCGCGTTATCAGCGACCAGAATATTATACCAGCCCAGATGTCTGGCAAGACTTGCCAGTCGTTCACTGACCACCAATAACTGGCATTGAAGTAGCCAGTTTTCACGATACCAGACGGGGATCAGCGTATAGAGTTGTTGCAGCATTTCACCACTGGTGACAACAATGGTTGAAATCTGGCGCTCATACCACCGGCAGGCCTCTTCCAGTGGATTGTAATTTATTTCATTACGTTGATAACATTCACAAAAAGTAACTTTTGCACCGCGCTCCTGCAATGTCTCACCTAATAACTCACGACCACCATTACCACGCAAAATCAGTGCCTGTTTGCCGTGAATTTGTTGCAACTCTGGTAATTGTAGCAAGACTTCACTGATTTCCCTGCCTTGGGGATAGTGAATTGTTAAGTGGCTTACAGCATGCAAAGCAAGCGCTGTTGTGCGTCCAATAGCAAACCAGGTATGTTCTTTTGGCCAGTTGATACCGTTTTGGCGCAACACTGGATTGGCAAAATGTATAACGTTCTGCGACAGGGCAAAAACCAGAGAGCCTGCCGGTAATGCCGCCAGTTGAGCAGGCAACTGCGCTAATTGTCGGCCTGGTGAAAACTCAATCAGAGGAAAACTGTATGCCATTTTCCCAAGAGCGAGCAGGCGGCTGACTAACGCTTCTCCAGCAGGAGAAGGGCGAGTGACAAGGATGGTCACGCAGGTGCTTCTCCATTATAAACTTCGGCGAGGATCTCCCGGGCACCCTTCGCCAGTAACTCTTCAGCCAGAGACACGCCCATAGACTGGGCATCTTCAGGTTTTCCGCGACGCTCCCCACGGATCATCACCAGGCCATCAGGTGTGCCGACCAGAGCGCGTAACCAGAGTTCATCGTTATTGAGTTCAGCATAACTACCAATCGGAACCTGACATCCTCCTTCCAGACGTATATTCATCGCGCGTTCAGCACTGACTCTGATAGCCGTTTCAGCGTGATTCAGTGGTGCCAGCAAGGCTTGAGTATGAGCGTCATCCAGACGGCATTCGATACCCACCGCACCCTGACCGACCGCGGGTAATGACACCTCTGGCGGTAGTGCATAACGAATCCGCGCCTGCATCTCGAGACGGTTCAGTCCGGCAACAGCAAGAATAATCGCATCATATTCACCGTTATCCAGTTTACCTAACCGTGTTCCCAGATTACCCCGCAGTGAACGGATAGTGAGATCCGGACGCAGCTCGGCGAGCTGGCATTGTCGACGCAAACTGGAGGTACCGATGATACTTCCTGCTGGCAGAGCCTCGAGGTTTTCATAATGATTGGACACAAACGCATCTCTGGGATCATCACGTTCGCAAATAGTGACCAAGCCGAGACCTTCTGGGAAAGCAACCGGGACATCTTTCAGAGAATGGACTGCGATATCGGCGCGACCATCAAGGAGTGCAAGTTCCAGTTCTTTGACAAATAAGCCTTTTCCACCCACTTTTGCCAGTGGGGTATCCAGCAGAATATCACCGCGAGTGACCATAGGAACTAATTCTACAGTGAGCTGCGGATGAAAGAGTTCCAGTTGCTTCTTAACAAAATGTGCTTGCCAGAGTGCAAGAGGGCTTTGGCGAGTCGCAATTCTTAGTATATTGTCTAGCATGTCTGTTACCGTATTTATCATCTAATGACCATCCTATCATTGTTAACGGAAGGCTGTTAGTGTTGGTAGTTTGGTAACCAGGGAAGGTTTATACATGGGATCAGGAAAAATAAACGCATATGCATGGGCTATCACTCCACTAATAGCGTATCTGGCTTTACGGTCAACCAGCAAGGTGTTAGATTGATCACGTTTCCAGCATTTTTTTCAGGTAATTTATAGTACTGAAAAGCGACCGGGAATCGGATTTTTTTCGTGATACTAAAACTATCAGGCGATGCGTCTTGTACCTCTATATTGAGACTCTAAAGCAGAGACTGGATGCCATAAACCAATTGCGCGTAGATCGTGCAATTGCTGCAATGGGACCTGCTTTCCAGCAGGTATACAGTTTACTGCCAATATTGTTACATTATAACCACCCACTGATGCCGGGTTACCTTGAAGGTAATGTTCCCCGCGGCATTTGCCTGTACACGCCTGATGGAACCCAGCGCCACTATCTCAGCGGTCTTGAACTACAGTACGGTCTGCAACTGCCAGAGACACCATCAGGTGAGCTGCCACTGACCGGGCTGTACTCCATGGGCAGCACTTCTTCCGTCGGACAGAGCTGTTCTTCTGACCTCGATATTTGGGTCTGTCACCAGTCATGGCTGGACAATGAAGAGCGCCAGTTACTGCAAAGAAAATGCCGATTACTCGAAGCCTGGGCTGCTTCACTTGGCGTAGAAGTCAGTTTCTTCCTGATTGATGAAAACCGTTTTCGTCATAATGCCAGTGGTAGCCTCGACGGTGAAGACTGTGGTTCGACTCAGCATATTTTGTTGCTCGATGAGTTCTATCGCACCGCAGTACGCCTGGCAGGGAAACGTATTCTTTGGAATATGGTGCCTTGTAACGAAGAAGAGCATTACGATGAGTATGTCATGGCGCTCTATGCTCAGGGTGTACTGACGCCAAATGAATGGCTGGATTTGGGGGGGCTGAGCTCTCTGTCGGCAGAAGAGTACTTTGGTGCCAGTTTATGGCAGCTCTACAAAAGTATCGACTCCCCTTATAAAGCAGTGATGAAAACCCTGCTACTGGAAGCCTATTCTTGGGAATACCCTCATGGCAGACTGTTAGCTAAAGACATTAAACAGCGTCTACATGATGGTGAAATAGTCTCTTTTGGTCTCGATCCTTATTGCATGATGCTGGAGCGAGTCACGGATTATCTCACTGAGCTTAACGATATGACGCGTCTTGACCTGGTTCGTCGCTGTTTTTATCTGAAAGTGTGCGAGAAATTATCGCGCGAGCGGGCTTGTGTCGGCTGGCGTCGTGAAATCTTGGGTCAGCTGGTGAAAAGCTGGGGCTGGGATAACGAGCGTCTGGTAATGCTGGACAACCGGGCTAACTGGAAAATCGATCAAGTCCGTGAAGCACACAATGAACTGCTTGATGCGATGATGCAAAGTTACCGCAATCTGATTCGTTTTGCGCGTCGCAATAACCTGAGTGTCTCTGCCAGCCCACAGGATATCGGGGTTCTGACGCGTAAACTCTATGCTGCATTTGAAGCATTGCCGGGTAAAGTCACTCTGGTGAATCCACAAATCTCGCCTGATTTGAGTGAGCCGAACCTGACGTTTATCTACGTTCCACCTGGCCGTACCAATCGTTCTGGCTGGTATCTTTACAACCGGGCACCGAATATGGACTCCATCGTGAGCCATCAGCCGCTGGAATATAACCGTTACCTTAATAAACTGATTGCCTGGGCCTATTTTAATGGTCTGCTGACTTCACGCACGAAACTGTTTATTAAGGGAAATAAAATAATTGATTTACCGAAGCTACAGGAAATGGTTTCTGACGTTGCCAATAGCTTCCCGTTAAGACTACCCGCATCGACCCCAAAAGCGCTCTACAGCCCATGTGAAATCCGTCATTTGGCGATTATTGTTAACCTAGAATATGACCCGACGGCCGCATTCCGCGATAAAGTGGTTCATATTGATTTCCGCAAGCTGGATGTGTTCAGTTTTGGTGAAGAGCAGCAGTGTCTGATTGGTAGCATTGATTTGCTGTATCGTAATTCATGGAATGAAGTCAGAACCCTGCATTTCAACGGCGAGCAGGCCATGATCGAAGCCCTGAAGACCATTCTTGGGAAAATGCATCAGGATGCTGCGCCGCCAGACAGTGTTGAGGTGTTCTGTTACAGTCAGCATCTGCGTGGGCTGATCCGTACCCGGGTTCAGCAACTGGTCTCAGAGTGTATCGAATTCCGTCTTTCCAGTACTCGACAAGAGCCTGGACGTTTTAAAGCTCTGCGTGTTGCTGGCCAGACTTGGGGGCTGTTCTTTGAACGGGTGAATGTATCAGTACAAAAACTCGAAAATGCGGTTGAGTTTTACGGTGCTATCTCCCATAACAAACTGCATGGTTTATCGGCACAAGTGGAAACCAATCAGGTGACATTGCCGCCAGTGGTTGATGGTTACGCCAGTGAAGGGATTATTCAATTTTTCTTTGAAGATACTCAGGAAGAACAGGGCTTTAATATCTATATTCTTGATGAAAGTAATCGCGCTGAGGTTTATCACCATTGTGAGGGAAGTAAAGAGGAGTTAATTCGTGATGTCAGCCGTTTCTATTCTTCTTCCCACGACAGATTTACCTACGGTTCAAGTTTTATCAATTTCAACTTACCGCAGTTCTATCAGATAGTGGAAGTTGATGGGCGCGTTCAGGTAGTCCCCTTCCGTCAGCAGACGATCACTTCGACGTCGGCTGCGCAGAATTCTCAAAATGATAATACAGCGCAGCCACAGCTTCAGCAGCAGTATGAGTCTTAATTAGCGAAAGCTGACGGTTTCACCCGCTTGTTCTGAGCTGGCTTGTTCCAGCAGCTGCCAGAACTCTCCGCCGCTACGATCACAAATCCAGTCATCGCCTTGCAAATTAAAATGATAGCCACCGCTTTTCGTTGCCAGCCATACCTGATGGAATGGCTCCTGGCGATTAATGATGATTTTGCTGCCATTTTCAAAACTGAGTGTTAATACACCGCCGTTGATTTCACAGTCAATATCACTCTCGCCATCCCAGTTATCAAGGCGTTCTTCTATGGCCAACCAGAGACCATCAGCCAGTTGATGAAATGCACTGTCATTCATGTTTGCTTCCTGTTTGGATTTTAAGGCTGTATATACTCGTCATATTCAGCTTGTTTAAGTATTGCTACCGTGAGGATGCATTATTTTACCTCAGCAGGGTACAGTATCCGCTATTTCCCCGCGATTTGAAGAGAGAACCTTTTCATTTTTTAGATAAAAGAGGCCGCTTTTTGACAGCAGCAGATAACGAAGAGTATTGCTTTTCAGACTTCACCTGCGATGATAGACGGAAGATTCTTGAAGCACAGGCAACGTTATAATGAAGAAGATTTTCTGCACGCTGGTTGTCATAACGACACTGGCTGTTCTTACGGGGTGCGGCCTGAAAGGGCCCCTGTATTTTCCTTCCGCGGACAAAGAACAGAAGCCAACAACTCAAAGCATACCAAAGAAAGATACGGTTGAAACGATACCTTCGCGTAATGATCGTGGGACGGGTGACGGCCCGACACAGGTTGTTTTCTAATATACCTGTCATAAAGTTACAGGTTCGTTGGCTGCAACCTGAATGATTTAGGATGTATCGTGCTTTGTAACTGCGATAATGGAGCAAAAAATGCAGTTCTCTAAAATGCATGGCCTTGGTAATGACTTTATGGTCGTTGATGCGGTAACGCAGAATATCTATTTCTCACCAGAACTGATCCGACGATTAGCGGATCGTCATTTGGGTGTCGGATTTGATCAGTTACTGGTTGTTGAACCCCCTTACGATCCCGATCTTGATTTTCACTATCGGATCTTTAATGCCGATGGCAGCGAAGTCTCCCAGTGTGGCAACGGTGCCCGTTGTTTTGCCCGCTTTGTTCGTCTTAAAGGGCTGACAAATAAAAGAGAAATCAATGTCAGCACCGCAAACGGACGTATGGTTCTGAGCGTTACTGAAGACGAGCTGGTGCGCGTGAATATGGGTGAGCCAAATTTTGAACCTTCCCAGGTTCCCTTCCGTGCGATTAAAGCTGAAAAGACTTATATCATGCGTGCGGCAGAACAGACCGTTATGTGTGGCGTGGTTTCTATGGGCAATCCACACTGTGTGATTCAAGTCGATGACACCGAGACTGCTGAGGTTGAAACCCTGGGGCCAGTGATGGAAAGCCATGAACGTTTCCCAGAACGAGCCAACATTGGTTTTATGCAAGTGATGACGCGGGAGCATATTCGCTTACGCGTCTACGAGCGTGGTGCTGGGGAAACTCAGGCATGCGGTAGCGGCGCATGTGGTGCAGTGGCTGTCGGTATTCTCCAGGGGATTTTGGGAGAAAATGTCTACGTGGAACTCCCAGGTGGGCGACTGGATATCTCCTGGAAAGGACCTGGGTCACCGTTGTTTATGACCGGTCCGGCAACACATGTTTATGACGGGTTTATACATCTATGAAACAGGTTGGGGAACAGCAAGGCGTACAGCCAGAATTAGACGACAGTATTATCGTTGACTATCTACAGCGTAACCCCGATTTCTTTATACGTAATGCTCAGCAGGTTGAAATGTTGCAAGTGCCGCATCCGATCCGTGGCACAGTGTCGCTGGTTGAATGGCATTTGGCACGTCAGCGCCACCATATCAATAAGCTTGAAGAGAATATTGACCAGCTGTTGAGTCAGGCAGAGACAAACGAAGCGCTATTTTGTCGCTTGCTGCAACTGCAAGGGAATCTGGCATCGGCTTCAAGCTTGCAAGAGATGCTGGACAGATTACAGCGCTGGGCACGAAAAATGGGCCTCGCAGGTGCCAGTATCCGCCTGTTTACAGATAGCTGGCGTATTGGTGCTCCCTCCGGTTTTACTCACTTAGGACTCAGCCGTCAGTCCTTTGAGCATTTACGTATTCAGAGATTAGGGGAACAGCAGCACTATCTTGGGTCGTTAAATGGCCCTGAACTACTGCTGCTCTTACCAGAAGCAAAAGCTGTCGGTTCCGTAGCTCTGTCACTGATGGGCGGGACGTGCGACTCCGGTGTTATCATTTGTAGTAGCCGCGACCCCCAGCATTATTATCAAGGGCAGGGTACCCGATTGCTGGATGAGCTGGCTCGGATGCTACCTGAATTACTTGAACGCTGGGTTGAACGGCTATGACTGACGTTTCCCTGCTGTTACAGAGTGTCGAAGATTTTCTGCGTTACCTGAAGGTGGAGCGACAACTCAGTCCATTGACCCGACTGAATTATCAGCGTCAGTTGACCGCCATTGTACAGCTGGCAGATGAGATGAAACTCAAAAGCTGGACACAGTGTGATGCTGCGATGGTACGTTCGATAGCAGTGCGGAGCCGAAAAGCCGGTTTACAGGCTTCAAGCCTGGCTTTGCGTTTGTCTGCTTTGCGTAGTTTCTTCGACTGGCAGATAGGCCAGGGTCTATTAATGGCCAATCCGGCAAAAGGGATCTCTACTCCGAAAACCGGCCGCCTGTTACCGAAGAACATTGAGGTCGATGATATTAATCAGTTACTGAATATTGATATTAACGATCCCCTGGCGGTACGCGATCGCGCGATGCTTGAAGTCATGTATGGTGCCGGGTTACGTTTGTCAGAACTGGTGAATATGGATTGTCATCATTTAGATCTTGCCACTGGCGATGCCTGGGTGACGGGTAAGGGGAGTAAAGAGCGTCGTATACCTGTTGGCCGTAGTGCGGTGAGTTGGGTCGAACACTGGTTATTGTTGCGTGAACTCTTCGGACCCGATGATGACGCTTTATTTCTGGCAAAAACCGGTAAGCGAATATCAACCCGTAATGTCCAAAAACGTTTTGCCGAGTGGGGAATTAAACAGGGGCTAAACAGCCATGTGCATCCTCATAAACTGCGTCACTCTTTTGCCACCCATATGCTGGAGTCCAGCGGTGATTTGCGTGCTGTCCAGGAATTGCTTGGCCATGCCAATCTCTCGACCACACAAATCTATACTCACCTCGACTTTCAACACCTGGCATCCATCTATGATGCCGCACATCCGCGTGCTAAACGGGGGAAATCATAATGCATTTTTACCGCCCACTGGGGCAGATATCTGCTCTGACTTTTGATCTGGACGATACCCTTTATGATAACCGTCCAGTTATCAGACGCACGACCGAAGAGCTGATGGCATTTGTTCAGGGCTATCATCCTCGGCTGCATGATTTTACCCTGTCTGATTTTGAACGTTATCGTCAGGCATTATTGCAAGAAGACCCTGAGATTTATCACGATGTGACTGAATGGCGGCGGCGTTCAATTGAACTGACGATGCTGGATATTGGGCTAACGGCGTCACAAGCCAGTGAAGGTGCTGCTGGTGCGATGGCACACTTTGCGCAATGGCGTAGCCGTATAGATATTAGTCAGGAAACGCATGACACCCTGGCAAAACTCGCTAAAAAATGGCCGCTGGCTGTTATCACCAATGGTAATGCTGAACCGCATCTGTTTGGGCTGGATCAATATTTTACTTTTATTCTGCGAGCGGGTCCTGATGGACGATCTAAACCTTTGGCCGATATGTACCACTTAGCGGCAGAAAAATTGGATCTTCCGTTAGAGAGGATCCTGCATGTGGGTGACGATCTGACGACGGATGTCGGTGGTGCGATAACCAGCGGCATGCAGGCGTGCTGGATTAATCTTCTTGATGGGGACTTAATGCAGATAAAGGATAGCCGTTTGTTACCTCATCTCGAAATTTCACGGTTGGCATCCTTGAGTGCGCTGATATAATCACCGTAACTCTGTATAAAATACCAGGGGTTGAGACTCGACGGCAGTGAGCTGACGTAAATCTGTCGTCGACACTTTACCAGCCAGACACGGCTGAATTTTTTGCAATCCCTTTAATGGCGGTGCCCATGGACGTTTCTTACCTGCTTGATGGCCTCAATGATAAACAGCGCGATGCCGTTGCCGCGACGCGTAGCAATATGCTGGTCCTGGCCGGGGCTGGCAGTGGTAAGACACGGGTCCTGGTGCATCGTATCGCCTGGCTGATTACGGTTGAGCAGTGCTCACCTTATTCGATTATGGCAGTGACGTTTACCAATAAAGCCGCAGCGGAGATGCGTCACCGTATTAGTCAGCTGATGGGTACCAGCCAGGGGGGAATGTGGGTTGGAACCTTCCATGGTCTGGCACATCGTCTGTTACGTGCTCACCATATGGATGCGCGATTACCGCAGGACTTCCAGATCCTCGACAGCGAAGACCAGCTTCGTTTGCTTAAACGGCTCATTAAGGCCATGAACCTTGATGAAAAACAGTGGCCTGCACGTCAGGCGATGTGGTACATCAACGGTAAAAAAGATGAAGGTCTACGCCCTCAGCATATCGAAAGTTACGGTAATCCGGTTGAGCAAACCTGGCTGAAAATCTATCAGGGTTATCAGGAAGCCTGCGATCGCGCCGGACTGGTGGATTTTGCCGAACTGCTATTACGCGCCCATGAGTTATGGCTCAATAAACCGCATATTCTGAATCATTACCGCGAACGCTTTACGAATATCCTGGTGGATGAATTCCAGGATACCAACAATATTCAGTATGCGTGGATCCGTCTGCTGGCGGGTGAGAGCGGTAAAGTGATGATCGTCGGCGATGATGATCAGTCGATTTATGGCTGGCGTGGTGCGCAGGTTGAAAATATTCAGCGTTTCCTGAATGATTTTCCAGGTGCCCAGACCATCCGACTGGAACAAAACTACCGCTCCACCAATACCATTTTGAGCGCTGCTAACGCGCTGATTGCTAATAATGCCGGTCGCCTGGGTAAAGAACTCTGGACCGAAGGCGGTGAAGGCGAGCCTATTTCATTGTACTGTGCTTTTAATGAACTGGATGAAGCGCGTTTTGTTGTTAACCGCATTAAGACCTGGCAAGAGCAAGGTGGAGCGCTGGAAAAATGCGCCATTCTCTATCGCAGTAACGCCCAGTCTCGTGTACTTGAAGAAGCGTTATTACAGGCGGCCATGCCTTATCGAATTTATGGTGGAATGCGTTTCTTTGAGCGTCAGGAAATCAAAGATGCGCTCTCTTACCTGCGTCTGATGGCGAACCGCAATGATGATGCCGGGTTTGAGCGCGTTGTGAATACACCTGCTCGTGGTATCGGCGAAAGGACGCTTGATGTGGTGCGGCAAGTGGCCCGTGACCGTCAGCTCACAATGTGGCAAGCCTCAAGAGTGTTACTTCAGGAAAAAGCCCTTGCGGGTCGTGCGGCCTCCGCACTACAGCGTTTTATTGAACTGATTGATGCCTTGGCCCATGAAACTGCTGAAATGCCTTTGCACGTTCAGACTGACAGGGTGATTAAAGATTCCGGCCTGTTTATGATGTATGAGCAGGAGAAAGGCGAAAAAGGCCAGACGCGAGTTGAAAACTTAGAAGAACTGGTCACTGCAACCCGACAATTCAGTTATCAGGATGAAGATCAAGACCTGATGCCATTACAGGCATTTCTTTCTCATGCGGCGCTGGAAGCCGGAGAAGGTCAGGCCGATACCTGGCAGGATGCAGTCCAGCTGATGACCCTGCACTCAGCAAAAGGTCTCGAATTTCCACAAGTCTTTATCGTCGGTATGGAAGAGGGGATGTTCCCGAGCCAGATGTCGCTGGATGAAGGCGGTCGTCTGGAAGAAGAACGGCGGTTGGCCTATGTAGGGGTGACTCGGGCGATGCAAAAATTGACCCTGACCTATGCTGAAACGCGGCGCTTATATGGCAAAGAAGTCTATCACCGACCTTCACGTTTTGTGGGGGAACTGCCAGAAAATTGCGTTGAAGAAGTACGGTTACGGGCGAGTGTCAGCCGTCCGGTCAGCCATCAGCGTATGGGGACCCCGATTTCCAGTAATGATTCTGGTTTTAGTCTTGGCCAGCGAGTGCGTCACCCCAAGTTTGGTGAGGGTACGGTGGTGAATCTTGAAGGTAGCGGTGAACATAGCCGCGTACAAATTGCTTTTCAGGGGCAGGGTATCAAGTGGCTGGTGGCGGCTTACGCCAAACTGGAAACTGTCTAACCATCAGATAAATAATACTATTTCTATTGGTATCATATATGGGTGACAGCAGTATGATACCGCTTAAGCGCGGTATCATACTGTATGTTGACGCTTTATTTTTGCTCGCGTAACATGCTGGAATTATTATGCTAACGGGATACTCGCCTTGGACACGCCCAGTAGATACTGTCTCAATGACCCGCCATCAAGGTTCAACTTCTAAGACAATCCTCTGATACTGATAACCTGTGTGGTTATCATTGTTGTCTTTTCCATTTGAGTCAGATTGTTGAATGGTCTGAACATTTGTGGCTTCTATTGTGTACCAAGTGAACAGTCCCTGATATTTTTTGTATTGGGAGTCACGGTCATGCTAAGTGCATTTCAACTGGAAGATAATCGCCTGTGTCGTATTGAACTGGACGAAAATGATAACCTGTCTGATTCATTATGGGTTGATTTGGTTGAACCGGAAGAGAGCGAGCGAGATCGCGTTCAGCTAGAGCTTGGACAGAGCCTGGCGACTCGACCAGAACTGGAAGATATCGAATCCTCCGCCCGTTTTTTTGAAGATGAAGACGGCCTGCATATTCACTCATTTTTCTTTTTTGAAGACACTGATGACCATGCTGGTAATAGTACTGTCGCTTTTACTATCCGTGAAGGTCGACTGTACACTTTACGTGAGCGTGAGCTGCCTGCCTTTCGTCTCTATCGTATGCGTGCCCGTAAGCAGTTGATGGTGGATGGAAATCCTTTTGAGTTGCTGCTTGATCTGTTTGAAACCAAAATAGAACAGCTGGCCGATGAAATAGAAAATATCTATAGCGATTTGGAAAAACTGAGTCGCGTTATCATGGAAGGGCGCCAGGGCGCTGAGTATGATGCTGCACTTTCAACTCTGGCAGAACAAGAAGATATCGGCTGGAAAGTGCGTTTATGTCTGATGGATACCCAGCGTGCGCTGAATTTTCTGTTACGTAAAGCACGCTTACCGGCTGGCCAGCTAGAGCAGGCGCGAGAAATCTTACGCGATATCGAGTCCCTACTTCCTCATAACGAGTCGCTGTTTCAAAAAGTGAACTTCCTGATGCAGGCAGCAATGGGCTTTATCAGCATCGAGCAAAACCGAATAATTAAGATTTTCTCCGTCGTTTCGGTGGTGTTCCTGCCGCCGACCCTGGTCGCATCCAGCTATGGTATGAACTTTGAATTTATGCCAGAACTGACCTGGAGCTTTGGTTACCCTTCGGCTATCGTCTTTATGATGCTGGCAGGGCTGGCGCCGTATCTCTATTTTAAGCGACGTAACTGGTTATAAAAAAGGAGCCATCTGGTTCCTCGGAATAATGACAAAGTTCTGGCCTGTCTGTCAGAGCTTTTCTCTAATAATTAAAATCAAAAAATATATGTAACATCGACACTTCATTTTCAGACGGTTTGTATATTAGCACCGAATTTTCTTAATGCGAATATTTCTGTCGATTTACTTATGTGCTATAAAATTATATTGTCATGAGAAAGCTGTACTACAGTTTAAATTATGAATAGCAATAAACATTGCACGAGAATTAATTGTTGGTGCTATTTATTTGGCATAATAAATTCCTTAAGTATTGGTGATAATATTGTTCATTCAATCTTATTGAAACTATTTATAGGCACCAGAATTGCCGAGCTGACAAGTTAGCGTTCCGATACAATCCGGGTCATTGCTGGGGTAATGGAGAAATACATGGTTGAAAGGAAAGCAAAGGGAAGAGCGAAGGGAACGCCTACTCCACATGACCTAGCATTTAAACAGTTCCTGACACATCCCGAAACTGCACGGGATTTCATGCAATTACATCTGCCAGCAGAATTGCAGGTTGTCTGTGACTTCAGTACCCTCAGACTAGAATCAGGAAGCTTTGTCGAGGATAGTCTGCGTCCTTACTTCAGCGACGTCCTCTATAGTCTAAGAACCACAACCGGTGATGATAGTTATATTCACGTTCTCATCGAACACCAGTCCACCCCGGACAAACATATGGCGTTCAGGCTTCTTCGTTACTCGGTTGCCGCCATGCAGCGCCACCTGGATGCAGGACATAAAAAGTTGCCGCTGGTGATACCGACACCGGAAGGCGCAGCCCCTACCCGTATTCAACCCGCTGGCTGGATGAGTTTAATGATCCCGGTTTGGCTGAAAAGCTATACAGCGGTAATTTTCCCTTGGTCGATGTTACGGTCATACCAGACGAAGAGATTATGCGGCACCGCCGTATGGCGGCCCTGACGCTGCTACAGAAACATATTCATCGCAGGGATCTGGTAGACTTGTTGGACAACCTGACCACCCTGCTGCTGACAGAAAACATGACAGGACAGCAGCTAGTTTCGCTGATAAACTACCTCATACAGGCAGGTGAAACTACAGATGCAGAGGCCTTTGTACGTGAACTGGCGCAGCGGGTGCCACAACATGAGGACAAACTGATGACCATTGCACAACAGCTTGAACAGAAGGGGATCGAGAAGGGCATTGAGAAGGGCATTGGAAAAGGTGAGCGTGAAGCTACCCTTAAAATTGTTCGTACCATGCTGCAGAATGGTATTGACCGCAATACCGTTATGAAAATGACCGGTTTGACTGAAAATGATATGGCGCAGATTGGCTATTAGTCATCTTTTCTGGAACTCAGTGAATTAATTTTATAAATCATCAAATCACTAGAACCCATTATTACATTGATTAATAGAACCCCATTTAAATGCATTCGTTATAATAAACAGTTATTGATATGATTAAATATAACAGTGCCGGATATTATTATAATATTGACATGTTACCCTCTAAAAACTTACCTGTTGGCGTAGTTCTCTCTATTTAATAAATCGGTATGATAGATAATGCATACGAATATATATGGAAGATAAATATATTTTAGAGTTCAGTTCAGAACCGTAGGGTTAATCATCGCTAAAAAGGAGCCATCAGGCTAATGCCGGTCACTTAAGGTGGCGGCATTGTTTTTTAATGGGTATTTCGATCTTTTCTCTCTCTCCTCCCTCGCATATTCCCGTTCTCGTCTTGAGCGTAGCTTCCGCATCGCTGCACTGCTGTAGAAGTGTTTCAGATGGCCCGGGACCGCTCCTGGAGGTATATAATATATTACGGCTAGCCTTTGATAATGAAACATCTATAGCAATAAACGTTGATGGCTAATGCTTACATAACAGTTTGCATATTATAAATTAACAAGTTATTTTTATAAAAATTAATAGCTAGGTATAATATGTCAATAATTCTGAGCAATTTCCCTCATTATTAAAATTGTTCTTTCAAACGATTACTGAAATTAAGCAAATAGTCATGCCAGCCGCCAGTTCTGGATAGATATATTCCATTTTTTCGAGGTCAATGGAGTGCGAAACTCGAAGGTGTTTTCACGGTCGTGCGGTGTGCTCAGTTCAATTTCATCATCATACAGCAAGGTTTTTGACGAATAGCCATTGTGGATATTTAAGCCTGATTTTTGAGTTTGCCCTGCAATAGTCAATAGTGGACCCAGCCTGAAGCAGGTTTTCTTTGCTCACACTGTAAGTGGTTGGTATTGATATCGCTCAATCTGTTTTTCAGGTTGGTGTCTGGCTGGCTGGCTGGTTGGTGGTTCAGTGGCCCGGAAAAATATCCTGTTCAAAATGACCAGATATGCTTTGCCAGTTTGAAGCGGGTACATTACTCGCTATGGAGGCTGTTAGCGATACCGCGACGTTTCTGGCCGTCCTGCTTTGGGTGTTTCCCACAGTAATAAGGCGCCAGAGGTGCCTTATTACTTACTAATTGGGTTAAATTTTGTGATTTTTTAGTGCATTGTGAGCACGGTGCTGGGTGTAGATAGCATCAGTAATAAACAGTACCAGTGCAGCCCAGATAAACCCAAATGTTATCATTTTATCTTCGGTAACCACTTCGCCATAGAGCAGCGTTGCCAGTAAAAATATCAGAATTGGGCCGCTATAGAGGAAGAAACCGAGCGTCGAGAGACGTAAGCGGTTTGCCGCAGCAGTGAAGCAGAGTAGTGGTACGGTCGTGATGATCCCTGCAAATATCAGTAACAGATTCAGCAACCCGCTATTCTCAGTCATATCGCTGGTGGGACTATCAGCGATAGCAAACAGATAAATAGCGGCGACAGGAAGCAGCCATAAGGTTTCTATCAGCATACCGACCTGGGCATCGACGGCAATTTTTTTACGTAGCAGACTGTAAAAAGAAAAGCTGAATGCGAGTCCGAGGGCAATTACAGGCAGTGAACCAAAGGTCCAGAGTTGAACCAGAACTCCGGTCATGGCCAGTAATAGCGCAGTCCACTGCATGGCGCGGAAACGTTCACCGAGAAAAATTATTCCCAGCAGTACGCTGACCAGCGGGTTAATAAAATATCCCAGGCTTGCTTCAAGTAAGTGATTGTTATTGACCGCCCAGATATAGAGTAACCAGTTACAACCAATTAACACTGCGGTGAGTGCCAGGGCGAGGATCTTTTTAGGGTGCTGACAAACCAATTTTACCTTTGGCCATAAACGGTAAAGGCTCAGGAGTATGACCATAAAAAAGAACGACCAGACCACGCGGTGGGTGAGGATCTCTATGGCTGGAACATGCTGAAGAAATTTAAAATAAACAGGGGCAAATCCCCAGATAACACAAGCCGTAAGAGCCAGTAATACACCCTTACGGGTCTCTGTAGAATTCATGGCAACTCGTTAACGAACTATAAAATAGGATGATAATAGTAACATGCTTTATCTCTGCGAAATGCATTAACACGTTACTACATATCTGGTCGGTTAACCCACCATATAGGTTGCCGTGGCACTGGCGATATAAACCTGATCCTGGTTATGGAGCTCGACTCGGGCTACCGCAACTTTATTGCCAGCACGTAATAATCTGCTGGTTGCGGTAAAGCGTTGTCCCCGCCCTGGGCGTAAGTAGTCGACGCGTAAATCAATGGTGCCCATTTTAGACAGGCGCTGGCGCAGCTCGTCTTCAGTAATGGTTTCATGACGGGTGAGCGTACTGCCGACGCAGACTAATCCGGCGGCAACATCAAGGGCGGAAGCAATAACCCCACCGTGTAAAATGCTTTGCGCCCAGTTTCCGACCATCATGGGTTGATTATTAAAACCCAGCTGAGCAAAATCTTTTTCATAGCATTCGAGTTCAAGACCCAGAGCGCGGTTAAATGGCATTTGGTAAACAAAAATATCACCTACCAACTTAAGGACATCCTCGTTGGTTAAGATTATCTGCGACATGATTTATTCCTTTAACAAAAACTATTGTTAAATAATTGTTTGTTTTTGGTTTGTCAATTATTGCTGACAATTTTGTCGCTATATCTGCTTTTGATAGTAAGAACATAAGCCCGTCACGCTTGCCACAGTGGGGCAGAAAAAGTTATCAATTTGCGAGGAATTGCCTGGCAATGAAAATTTTAACCAGACACTGATCTCTGTAGGCGTTATGCTTACCCCCTTTTTAAGGCATGGCCGTTTATCAGCACCGCTGAAAACCGTGCCAGCTTTTTTGTACATGAGGATATTGTGACACAGGCGGATGTAATCGATCAGGCGTCGCTGGCAAAACAGGTTTTGCAGGAAACCTTTGGTTATCAGCAATTCCGCCCGGGCCAGGAAACCATTATTGATACGGTGCTGGAAGGGCGCGACTGCTTAGTTGTCATGCCTACTGGTGGCGGTAAATCGCTGTGTTACCAAATACCGGCGCTGGTTAGGAATGGTTTAACGGTTGTGGTCTCGCCGTTAATTTCCTTGATGAAAGATCAAGTTGACCAGCTACTGGCGAATGGCGTGTCTGCGGCTTGTCTGAACTCGACCCAAACGCGTGAGCAACAGCTTGAGGTGATGACGGGCTGCCGTACCGGCAGTATCCGCTTGCTGTATATTGCCCCGGAACGTCTGATGATGGACAACTTCATCGACCATCTTCGTCACTGGCAACTCGCGATGGTCGCCGTTGATGAAGCCCATTGTATTTCTCAGTGGGGGCATGATTTCCGCCCAGAATATGCGGCCCTGGGGCAGCTACGCCAGCATCTTCCTGATGTCCCTTTTATTGCCTTAACCGCGACCGCAGATGAAACCACTCGGCTTGATATTGTGCGTCTGCTGGGGCTGCAAGATCCATTAATTCAAATCAGTAGTTTTGACCGACCTAATATCCGTTACATGCTGATGGAGAAATTTAAACCTCTCGATCAGTTGATGCGCTATATCCAGCAGCAAAGCGGCAAGCCGGGCATTATCTACTGCAACAGCCGGGCTAAAGTAGAAGACATTGCTGCACGTCTGCAAAGTAAAGGCGTTAGTGCTGGTGCCTATCATGCTGGACTTGAACATCAACTTCGTAGCGAAGTGCAGGAAAAGTTTCAGCGTGACGATCTGCAAATTGTTGTGGCGACAGTAGCATTTGGTATGGGCATAAATAAGCCTAACGTCCGTTTTGTCGCCCACTTCGATATTCCGCGTAATATCGAGTCTTATTATCAGGAAACCGGGCGAGCAGGCCGTGATGGTTTGCCAGCAGAAGCAATGCTGTTTTACGATCCGGCTGATATGGCCTGGCTCAGAAAATGTCTCGACGAGAAGCCCGTAGGCCAGTTACAGGATATTGAGCGTCATAAGCTCAATGCCATGGGAGCCTTCGCTGAAGCACAAACTTGTCGCCGTCTGGTGTTACTGAATTATTTCGGTGAAGGGCGGCAACAAGCCTGCGGAAACTGCGATATCTGCCTGGATCCGCCAAGGCGATATGACGGTCTGGTAGAAGCACAAAAAGCCTTGTCCTGTATTTATCGTGTTGGTCAGCGTTTTGGTATGGGATATATCGTTGAAGTGCTGCGTGGTTCTAATAACCAGCGTATTCGCGATTTCGGCCATGACAAACTGAAAGTCTACGGCGAAGGGCGCAATCAAACCACCGAACACTGGGTTAGCGTGATCCGCCAATTGATTCATCTCGGTGTTGTGACACAAAATATTGCCCAGCATTCGGCACTGCAACTGACCGAAGCGGCCAGACCCTATTTACGTGGAGAACTGCCTCTGATGCTGGCGGTACCGCGTTTGGTTGTTCTGAAAACACGATCCAGTCAGAAGACCTTGGGGGGTAATTATGACCGTAAGTTATTCGCTAAATTGCGTAAACTGCGCAAGTCGATTGCCGATGAAGAGAACATCCCACCTTATGTCGTTTTCAACGATGCTACCTTGGTTGAAATGGCGGAACAGATGCCGATTTCAGCCTCTTCGATGTTAGGTATCAATGGTATCGGAAGTCGGAAACTAGAACGTTTCGGGCAACCCTTTATGGCGCTGATTCGCCGGCACCTTGATGGTGTTGAAGAAGATTAAGAGGGACTGAAGTTTATCCCCCTTGGGGGATAGCGATGAAAGTGACCTCTCCAGCTTTTTCAATGGATTATCCAAACAGGCGGGCAGGATCATGAAAGGGTAAGCACATGAGCGAGGATAGCTCATTCAGCACCGCATCGCCCATAGGCTTTTAAGTGTCAGACATCCTACTCATCAAGCATGACGCGCACTGGCCAGCAGCGCTGCAACCAGCACAAATAATGAGCCAAATATCCGATTCAGTGCCTTCACTTGATGCGGTTCTTTTATCCAGATAGCAATGCGTGTTGCGAGCGTTGCATAGCCTATCATCACGATAATATCGACCACCACTGTCGTCGCGCCGAGAATCAGATACTGCATCACCTGGGGTTGGGCAGGATCGATAAACTGTGGGAACAGTGCTGCAAGAAATACGATACTTTTAGGGTTAGTCAGATTCACCAGTATCGCACGCTTAAACAGCTTACTACGCGGCTGGCTGTTGCTCTGTGTTTTCAGATCAATAGAACCTGCGGCACGCCATTGTTGAACACCTAACCAAATCAGGTAGGCGGCACCTGCCCATTTAAGAACCTCGAAGGCCAGCACTGAGCGAGAAAACAGGGTTCCTAGTCCAATACCGACTAAAACGATATGGATGGTCAGACCGGCCTGTAGCCCGACAATAGAGGCAAACGTTTTACGATAGCCGTGGTTAATCGCTGTGGTCATAGTGTTGATAGCACCCGATCCCGGCGAAAGGCTTAATATTATTGTGGTTACAAGATAGGTTAACCACCACTCAAACGTCATACCGATGTTCCCTGAAAACGGACTTTTATGCCACAATACGCTATTGTAGAAATGGACGCTATCTACTTCAAAACAGCTGCCAGGCGGTGTGAGTTCTTATGTCTTCGCAGAAAAATGAATGGTTACAACGTGAGTTAAAATTTGCCTCTTTTGCTACCGGCCCACTGACCCAATTCTGGCGAATGCGGGAGGAGTGCGAGTTTACTGGGGTAGATCAGGTTCGTGTTCGTTATGTCCGGTTTTGTTCACCGCAGCATCAGCGGGTGGTGGTGGTGTGTCCCGGCAGAATTGAGAGTTATGTAAAATATGCCGAACTGGCCTATGACCTATTCCATAGTGGTTATGATGTTTTAATCATCGATCATCGTGGTCAGGGACGTTCAGGACGCTTACTTTCAGATTCACATCGTGGTCACGTCGTTAACTTTACCGATTATGTTGAAGATTTTAATCTGTTTTACCAGCATGAGCTGGTGCCTGGAAAATGGCAGAAACGCTATTTACTGGCCCATTCAATGGGCGGGGCCATTGCCGCTCTCTGGCTTGAAAAGAATGCTGATGCTTTTGATGCTGTCGCCCTGTGTGCCCCCATGTTTGGTATTATTGTGCGCTGGCCGGAATGGATCGTACGTCATATCCTTGACTGGGCTGAAGGATACCCTCAGGTGCGGGAAAAATACGCATTAGGGACGGGACGCTGGCGAGCACTGCCCTTCCATATGAATGTCTTGACGCATAGCGAAGCACGCTATCGACGAAATTTACGGTTTTATGCTGACGAGCCAGCATTAAGAGTAGGAGGACCTACTCTGCATTGGGTACGTGAAGGGATAATCGCGGGGGAGAAAGTGCTGGCTGGAGCAACGGCTATCACCACGCCGATTTTTTTATTACAAGCAGAAGAGGAACGTGTGGTGGATAACCGGGCGCATCTTCGTTTCTGCCAGCTTAGAGCTGCGGCGGGCTACCCTTGTGAGGGAGAAATACCTTACGTCATAGAGGGGGCGTATCATGAAATTCTGTTTGAAAAGGACGATATGCGTGCCAGGGCATTGAATGCCATTCTCGCTTTCTTCGAGCAATATCACTAATTCCTGTTTACAGGCGGAGGTTCACGAATTCTATGTATCATGTAGTTGCTTCTGACTTAGACGGCACGTTGCTGTCACCCGATCATTTTCTCTCTGCGTACGCAAAAGAAACGTTAAAATTGCTTACTGCAGAAGATATCCACTTCGTTTTTGCCACAGGACGCCACTATATCGATGTGGGACAGATCCGTGACAATCTGGGGATCAAGTCTTATATGATCACCTCTAACGGAGCCCGAGTTCATGATCCCGACAACAAGCTGATTTTTTCTCATGATCTGGCTCCTGATATCGCCCGTAGCCTGTTCAAGATAGTGGCTAATCATCCAAGGATGATAACTAACGTCTATTGCGGTGATGACTGGTTTACCAATCGTCATAGCCCGGAAGATCTCGAGTATTTTAAAGAGGGTAAATTTACCTATATCCTGTTTGACGATCCTGCCACGTTGTCTGCCGACAATGTCAGTAAAGTGTACTTCACGGGTGCGACTCATGAAGAACTACTGGTACTGGAACAAGAAATCAATGCGATCTGGGGTGACAAAGTTAACGTGAGTTTTTCTACTCTGACCTGCCTTGAAGTTATGCAGGGGGGAGTCTCAAAAGGACATGCTCTTGAAGCCGTCGCCAAAGCGCTGGGGTATGAACTATCTGACTGCATTGCTTTTGGTGATGGGATGAATGATGCAGAAATGCTCAGTATGGCCGGGAAAGGCTGTATTATGAGCAATGCTCATCAGCGCCTTAAAGAAAAGCTTCCACATCTGGAAGTGATTGGCAGCAATGCTGATAATGCGGTTCCGCGTTACTTACGTAAACTGTACTTACAGGCAGATTAATTAAACATATGGTTATATTTTAACCACTGGTAAACTAAATAATAAAACCCCAGGTTTTCATTCTGGTTACAATGGCACAGTTCTTTCCTGACGGATAATTGACTGTGCCATTACTTATTATTGCGACCCTACTCTGGGCTTTTTCGTTTAGCCTGATCGGCGAGTATCTTGCCGGACAAGTTGACAGCTACTTTTCTGTGCTGGTTCGTGTCGGACTTGCTGCCCTCGTATTTCTGCCATTTCTGCGTTTCAAAGGCTACAGCCTGAAAGTGCTCCTGCTGTATATGCTACTCGGCGCTCTCCAGCTAGGAGCCATGTACTTATTCAGTTTCCGGGCTTATCTCTATCTGACCGTTCCCGAATTTTTACTGTTTACCGTGATGACGCCGTTATATATCACGCTGACTTATGACCTGCTAAGAGGGACGAAACTACGCTGGGGCTATGCTTTTAGTACCCTGCTGGCGGTTATAGGCGCGGCGATCATTCGTTACTCTCAGGTGAGCGACAATTTCTGGACTGGATTGCTATTAATACAGGGGGCGAATATCTGTTTCGCTGTCGGTATGGTGGGGTATAAGCGGTTGATGGAAATCCATCCGATGCCACAGCATAGTGCTTTCTCCTGGTTCTACCTTGGGGCATTTATTACTGTTGTGATTGCGTGGTTTATGTTGGGAAGCTCCGAGAAACTACCCACCACCACATTACAGTGGGGCATTCTTATCTGGCTGGGCATTGGTGCTTCCGGACTGGGGTATTTCCTCTGGAACTACGGTGCTACCCAAGTGGATGCCGGTACCCTGGGGATTATGAACAATGCCCTTATCCCTGCCGGACTGCTGGTCAACCTCGCGATTTGGCAGACACAGCCTCACTGGCCGAGTTTTATTATTGGTGGCTCAGTGATAATGGCCTCGCTGTGGGTAAATCAGCGTTGGGTCGTTCCGCGCTGCGAACAAAAGGCAGACGCTCACAAGCGTGCTGACGCGTTGAACGAATAAATGCCTCGGTTATCGGCTGACGCTGTTCTCCATTACGGACCGCAGCGTACAGTCGGCTCCATAATCCGTTCCCCAGTGGTTTGGTCACGAGTAATCCCTGACGTTCAAAGCTTTCCACCACCCAGTGTGGTAGAGCAGCAATACCCATATTGGCTGACACCATCTGAATCAGTAGCAAAGTATTATCGACACTTTTTAATGCCGGGCTGATGCCGGCGGGTTGCAAGAAGTTACGCCATATATCAAGGCGCTGACGTTGAACGGGATAAATCAGTACCGTTTCATCGCTTAAATCTTCTGGCTCAATCCGCGCTTTACCTGCTAGCGGATGTTGGGGAGCCAGTACCAGGCGTACTTCAAAATCAAACATCGGCGAATAGTGTAGCTCACTGCGCGGCAGGATCTCGGAAGTCAGAACAATATCCAGTTCCCCCTGCTGCAACGCAGGTTGCGGATCGAAAGTCACGCCAGATTTAAAGTCCATTTCCACCTGAGGCCAGTCCTGACGAAAGCTCTCCAGTGCTGGCGTAAGCCACTGAATACAGCTATGACATTCGATAGCGATGCGCAACCTAGTCTGGTGCGGCTCATTACAGTTTTGCAGGGCATGAGCGATTTGTGGCAGTACTTGCTGTGCTAACTGCAATAGAATTTCACCTTGTGGCGTAAAGCGCAATGGCTGACTTTTCCGAATAAATAAGCGAAACCCAAGCCGCTGTTCCAGGTCACTGAACTGGTGAGAAAGGGCTGACTGGGTCTGATGCAAGGTCGCCGCCGCCGCCGCAAGGGAACCGCTACTTCGCAAAGCTTGTAGAGTTCGCAGATGTTTTATTTCTATCATGAGAATCCTTCATTTCGCCATGAGCAAATTGCGCTTGAGGAATACACAGTACCTGCGGATTATGGATGTGTAAACATCTGGATGGCTAAAATGTTTTTGAACAGAAAAAACGACAACCTGTATTCACCGACTGATTATTAACTTGTGTAAGTTCTGGGAAAACAAGTGTCCATGCCCTTGCCCGAAGTAGAGATTCAGCCGGATACCTAATTTAAATGAGGCATTAGCATGACTATCCATAATCATACTCTCGGATTCCCACGCATCGGCCTGCGACGCGAACTCAAAAAAGCACAAGAAAGCTATTGGGCGGGAACGCTTTCTCAGGCTGAACTTTTAGCCACTGGCCGTGAACTTCGTAGCCGTCACTGGGAACAACAAAAACAAGCCGGTGTGGAATTAGTGCCAGTAGGTGATTTTGCCTGGTATGATCATGTTCTGACTACCAGTCTGTTACTGGGCAATGTTCCTGCTCGTCATCAGAATCAGGACGGCAGCGTTGATATCGATACTCTGTTCCGTATTGGTCGTGGTCGCGCACCCACGGGTGAACCTGCTGCTGCCGCTGAAATGACCAAATGGTTTAACACTAACTATCACTATATGGTGCCGGAGTTCAGTCTGGGCCAGGCGTTTAAACTCACCTGGACTCAGTTGCTGGATGAGGTCGATGAAGCGCTGGCACTGGGCCATAACGTCAAACCAGTATTACTGGGCCCGATGACTTACTTGTGGCTGGGGAAAGTGAAAGGCGAGCAATTTGAAAGGCTGAGTCTGCTGAAAGATATCCTGCCTGTTTATCAGCAAGTGCTGGCTGAACTGGCCGATCGCGGTATTGAGTGGGTACAGATTGATGAACCTGCCTTGGTCCTCGAATTACCACCAGAGTGGCTGGCGGCATATCAGCCAGCATACGATGCTCTGGCAGGGCAGGTGAAAGTACTGCTGACCACCTACTTTGAAGGTGTGACGCCAAACCTTGCTACCATCACAGCGTTACCTGTGCAGGGACTACACATTGATTTTGTGCAGGGTAACGATGATATCAACCATATTCATCAGCAACTGCCTGCGGACTGGTTACTCTCTGCTGGTGTGATTAACGGCCGTAATGTCTGGCGGACTGACCTGAGCGAAAAATATCAGCAGCTAAAAGAGATTGTTGATAAACGCCCGTTATGGGTTGCCTCTTCTTGCTCGCTACTACACAGCCCGATTGATCTCAGTGTGGAAACACGGCTGGATAACGAAGTGAAGAGCTGGTTTGCCTTTGCACTGCAAAAATGCACTGAGCTGGCACTGCTGACCCAGGCATTGAACAGCAATGAAACGACGAAAGTGGCTGAGTGGAGCGCACCGATTCAGGCCCGGCGTCACTCGAATCGGGTACATAACGCTGCGGTTGCACAGCGGCTGGCAGATATTACCGCTAAAGACAGCCAGCGTGAAAGCGCCTATATCCTGCGTGCTGCCGCTCAGCGTCAGCGCTTTAATTTACCTGTATGGCCGACCACCACCATCGGATCTTTTCCACAAACCACTGAAATTCGTGGCCTGCGTCTGGACTTTAAGAAAGGGACGCTGGATAGCAATAGTTATCGTACCGGTATCGCTGAACATATTAAGCAAGCTATTGCAGAGCAGGAACGCCTTGGCCTTGATGTCTTAGTTCACGGTGAAGCTGAACGTAACGATATGGTGGAATATTTTGGTGAACATTTGGATGGTTTTGTGTTTACGCAGAATGGCTGGGTTCAGAGTTATGGCTCTCGTTGTGTTAAACCCCCGATAATTATCGGAGATATCAGCCGTCCAGAGCCTATTACAGTAGAGTGGGCTAAATATGCCCAGTCTCTGACGGATAAGCCCGTAAAAGGCATGCTAACAGGCCCGGTCACCCTTCTGTGCTGGTCCTTCCCGCGCGAAGATATTTCCCGTGAGACCATTGCGAAGCAAATCGCTCTCGCACTGCGGGATGAAGTCGCTGATTTAGAAGCAGCAGGAATTGGTATTATTCAGATTGATGAACCCGCCCTGCGTGAAGGATTGCCGTTACGTCAGTCAGACTGGCCGGCTTATCTGAACTGGAGCGTAGAAGCCTTCCGTCTGAATGCAGCTGTCGTGCGGGACGATACGCAGATCCATACGCATATGTGTTATAGCGAGTTTAACGATATTATGTCGTCGATTGCCGCGCTGGATGCGGATGTGATTACCATTGAAACGTCGCGCTCTGATATGGAATTGCTGGCAGCATTCGAAGCATTTGAATACCCTAACGAAATCGGACCGGGTGTCTATGATATTCACTCGCCTAATGTGCCTGATATTGAGTGGATCGAAGCGCTGTTGAAAAAAGCCGCTGATCGTATTCCGACTGAACGGCTATGGGTCAACCCTGACTGCGGTCTGAAAACCCGGGGCTGGCCAGAAACGCGTCAGGCTCTGGCCAATATGGTTCAGGCTGCGCAAAACTTACGTAACTCACAGTAAGAGAATGAACGGGCAGCAAGTTTTTCTGCCCGTTACTGGTCGCTCATTCTTAACATTAATTTCTGTTGCTCACCCCGAAGCGGGCAAACCATTCGAGCATTCGTTGCCAGCCATCTTGCGCCGATTCCGCGTGATAACTTGCGCGGTGATCAGCATTAAACGCATGGCCCGCGTCAGGATAAACAATGATTTCTGCTGTCGCATTCGCTGCTCGTAGTGCATGTCGCATGGTCTCAATGCTTTCTAGAGGAATACTGGTGTCTTGTTCACCATAGAGACCTAATACCGGAGCATTAAGATGGCTGGCAATATCCACGGGTTGATGTGGAGAATTCAGTGTTTTGCTGGCGTTCAATTTTCCATACCAGGCCGCTGCCACTTTTAACTGTGGATTATGCGCAGCATAGAGCCAGGCAATTCGCCCACCCCAACCAAACCCGGTGACCATCAGACGATGTGGGTCACCTCCATGACGTGACGCCCAGCTCGCAACATGATCAAGGTCAGCCATCACCTGAGCATCAGGAACCTTAACGACGACTTCGTTCAGTAACGTTTCTATATCAGAATAGTTCTGTGGGTCTCCCTGGCGAAAATAGAGTTCCGGCGCGATAGCCAGATATCCTTGCTGGGCAAGGCGATGGCAGAGGCTACGGATATGCTCGTTTACGCCAAATATTTCCTGAATAACTATCACAATCGGCAGTGCGTCTGACATATTTTTGGGCCTGGCATAATAAGCCGGCATATTCTCACCTTGGGTCGGGATAGTTTTTTCACCCGATAAGATGACATCTTCCTTGGTATGTACCACAGTTGAAGACAGGGAAAGTGGATCTGCTGCTAATATTTCCTGTGTCGCTTTTTTTTGTGCCATGGTTTCTCCAAAGCTTGGATGCCGTTTAAAAACCCGAATCTGGATTAGTAACAAATTTGACGAAGAAAAAGCGCTGTTGATGCCTAATTAGTAAGCCGAATAACCATGAGTTGTGATCCAGATCGCTATTTTTAATGAGAGTAATGTAATTAGTTTCATTCAGAGTGACGCTTGTCACGTAATTATCACCAGGGGTTAGGTAAAGTACTACTTTGCTTCTCCTGAAGCTTACTCTATAGAGGAGTCTGTTATGTCTAAGTCTGATGTTTTCCATCTCGGTCTGATTAAAAGCGATCTCCAGGGCGCTACTGTTGCCATTGTTCCGGGAGACCCGGAGCGAGTGGAGAGAATCGCAGCTCTGATGGATAATCCAGTCAAACTGGCCTCTCACCGTGAATTTACTACCTGGCGTGCCGAACTGGATGGCAAAGCGGTTATCGTGTGTTCAACCGGAATTGGCGGTCCTTCCACCTCTATTGCTGTAGAAGAGCTGGCTCAATTAGGTATTCGTACCTTCTTGCGTATAGGCACTACCGGTGCGATTCAGCCAAATATTAATGTGGGTGATGTGCTGGTCACTACTGCATCTGTTCGTCTGGACGGTGCCAGCCTGCACTTCGCACCCATGGAATACCCAGCCGTTGCTGACTTCGCTTGTACCACCGCGCTGGTAGAAGCGGCGAAGGAAATGGGAGCCACTACACATATCGGCGTCACCGCTTCTTCTGATACCTTCTACCCAGGTCAGGAACGTTATGACACCTTCTCTGGCCGTGTTGTGAGCCGCTTTAAAAACTCTATGGAAGAGTGGCAGCAAATGGGCGTGATGAACTACGAAATGGAATCAGCAACGCTGCTGACCATGTGTGCAAGCCAAGGCTTACGTGCGGGGATGGTTGCCGGCGTTATCGTTAACCGTACCCAGCAAGAGATCCCAAATGCTGAAACGATGAAAAAAACTGAAAGCCATGCAGTAAAAATTGTCGTCGAAGCGGCTCGTCGCCTGCTGTAGACGGCAGACAGTAGAGGGAAAAACGTGAGTTTTCCCTCTGAGTATTTTAGGGGCTGTGAAACATATAAGTGGTCGAGTGCTTTGCCCGGCCATTTGAGTCCCACGCATAATCTGGGATTATCCCAGCAACTCAGCACCCCGCAGTGCCCCAAACAAGAGTTCCTTCCGAGCGATGACCAGTGGCGAACATCTCTCGACCAGCGCCTCCAGCCGCTGTTCTGAAGCACTGGCATCCAGTTCAAAAATTCGTATTTCCATGGTGTTATGCCTCAGCCCATTGCAATGATGTCCATGGTTCGCCGTCGTTATTGCTGATGAGCGTGCTCTTTCTTTCGCTTTATGCTCTGCTGATTAAAATACGCCTTTCCATCCCACTCAGAGTCACGCAGAATTTTAGAGAATGATTGTGCGTCAGAGATAACAGGAGGTTGCATGGATATATGGGTGTTATCAGGTGTGGGTATTGCTCTGCTGGCAGCATTGATGGGCTGGCTGGTTGCCAGTTTACGTGCCACACAACATCAGGCGTTACTGCAAGAAGAACAGCGAGAGCTTTATGGTGAGCTGACGGCGGCGAGACAAGAGTTACAGCTTAATCAGCACTGGCGTGATGAGTGTGAACAACTGAATCGCGAGTTGCGCACTCAGCTTGAAATCAATAGCGGGCAGGAAGCGGATATTCGTGAATTGACAACCCTGCTGGAACAGACACGGCTGAATGCTGATGATAAACAGCGACAGATGCTCAACAGTGAACAGCGCCTTGGCGAACAATTTGAGAATCTGGCCAATCGTATTTTTGAGCACAGTGGACGCAAGGTTGAAGAACAGAATCGTCAAAGCCTCAATGTGCTGTTGTCACCTCTGCGTGAGCAACTGGATGGTTTTCGTCGCCAGGTTCAGGAGAGTTTTGGTCAGGAGGCTCGTGAACGCCATACTTTGACGCATGAGATCCGTAATCTCCAGCAGCTCAACGCGCAAATGGCACAAGAGGCGTTGAACCTGACAAAGGCTTTGAAAGGGGATAACAAAACCCAGGGTAACTGGGGTGAAGTGATCCTCACGCGTGTCCTTGAGGCGTCTGGTTTACGTGAAGGACATGAATATCAAACTCAGGTGAATATTCAGCTGGAAAACAATAGCCGTATGCAGCCAGATGTCATCATTCGCCTGCCACAAGGTAAGGATGTGGTGATTGATGCCAAAATGACCTTGGTAGCCTATGAGCGCTACTTTAATGCTGAGGATGATGGGGTTCGTGAAAGCGCGTTAAATGAGCATATTGTCGCTATTCGTAACCATATTCGTCTGCTGAGCCGCAAGGACTACCAGCAACTGCCCGGTTTGCGTTCACTCGATTATGTTCTGATGTTTATTCCGGTTGAACCGGCCTTTTTACTGGCTATCGACAGGCAGCCGGAATTAATCAGTGAGGCATTGAAAAGCAATATTATGCTGGTGAGTCCGACGACCTTGCTGGTGGCACTGCGTACCATCGCGAATCTGTGGCGCTATGAACATCAAAGCCGAAATGCACAGCATATTGCTGAACGTGCCGGGCGCTTATATGACAAAGTCAGATTATTTGTTGATGAGATGTCTGCGTTAGGCCAGAGCCTAGATAAAGCACAGGATAACTATCGACAAGCAATGAAAAAACTGGCTTCGGGACGGGGGAATGTTCTGGTACAAGCCGAGTCGCTGCGTAACCTGGGTGTCGAGGTAAAACGAGAAATTAACCCTGAATTGATGGAGCAAGCCCAATCAGATGCTCTAGAAAATGGCCTGTTAACCCAGTCTGAAAACGAAGATGTGGTAAAGTAATCCCAGTAAGTATTGCTTCCCCAGGGGTAACAGAGCATGCCGGAGTAGCTCAGTAATGATGCTGCTGAAAAATAGGGCATTAGCGTCGATTCTGTTACACTTTACCGACATTTTTTGATTAAACAGGCACTGAGATGGTTGATAAATCCAGAGATACAACACATTTTGGCTACAGCACGGTAGAGAAAGAACAAAAGGCTGATATGGTTGCCGATGTATTCCACTCGGTCGCATCAAAATATGATGTGATGAATGACGTCATGTCGCTAGGTATTCACCGGCTATGGAAACGCTTTACCATCAACTGTAGCGGAGTACGTCGCGGGCAGCGAGTCCTTGATTTAGCAGGTGGAACCGGTGATTTAACGGCCAAGTTCTCACGTCTGGTGGGTGACACGGGTGAAGTTGTGCTGGCGGATATCAATGACTCCATGCTGAAAATGGGGCGTGAAAAACTGCGTAATATTGGCATCATCGGTAACGTTAGCTACGTCCAGGCCAATGCGGAAGCACTGCCATTTCCGGATAACAGCTTTGACTGTATTACCATCGCTTTTGGTTTACGTAACGTCACTGATAAAGATAAAGCGCTGCGTTCCATGTACCGCGTGCTGAAGCCTGGTGGACGTTTGTTGGTACTGGAATTCTCTAAGCCGATACTGGAACCGCTGAATAAAGTCTACGATGCCTATTCCTTCTATATCCTGCCACGCATGGGACAAATGATTGCCGGTGATGCTGAAAGTTATCGCTATCTGGCTGAGTCTATTCGTATGCACCCAGACCAGGAAACGCTGAAAGCGATGATGGAAGACGCCGGATTTGAAAACACCACCTATTACAATCTGACGGGGGGTATTGTTGCACTCCATCGTGGTTATAAATTCTAGCCCGGGATGTCATCATGCCATTTATATCGCTTATTAGCGCCAGTCTTGAAGGGGCGCTTAACACTGTTCTCTGGCAGGATAGCGCCCTGAAGTCTGCTCGTCAGCGGTTGTACGGAAAAGTATTACGTATTGAGATAAAAGAGTTTTCCACACCCTGGGTGTTAGTGTTTAGTGAGCAGCAAATTGATATTTTAAGCCAGTGGGAAGGCGAGGCTGATTGTTGCGTCATTACGCGGCTCGGTGTGATACCCGAATTGCGTGACCGTCAGCAGCTGATGACGTTGATCCGCAAAGGTGAACTGGAAGTCCAGGGTGATTTGCATCTGGTACAAAATCTGGTATCGCTAACGGCTCTGGCCGAGTTTTCCCCTGCTGACTTATTGGCCCCTTACGTTGGTGACCTGGTGGCTGAGAGTCTGAATAAGGCGGTACAGGGCGGTGCCCGGCGGTTAAAAAATGCCTTTGGCAGAAACCAGCGTTACCTCTCTGAGGCGGTAGTCGAAGAGTGGCGACTGGCACCGGGTTCGCTGGAAGCGGCTTGGTTTACTGAAGAAACGACAGCATTAGCCCGTGCGACAGCAGCACTTGATGCAAGACTGGATAAACTGGAGGGCAAATGACGCCAGGAGAATTTCGTCGACTTTATTTTATTATTCGCGTCTTCCTGAATTATGGTCTTGAAGAGTTAATTCCTAAAATTCGCCTGACATTGCCATTACGTCTGTGGTTGCGTTGCCTGTTTTGGATCCCGAATCGTCATCGTGAGAAGCCACTGGGTGAGCGCTTACGTCTGGCTTTACAGGAATTGGGACCGGTCTGGATAAAATTTGGCCAGATGCTTTCTACCCGTCGTGATTTATTCCCCCCTGTGATTGCCGATCAACTGGCCATGCTCCAGGACCGAGTTGCGCCGTTTGACGGTGCGCTCGCGAAAAAACAGATAGAACACTCGATGGGTGATATTCCTGTTGAAACCTGGTTTGATGATTTTGATATTGAGCCCTTGGCTTCTGCTTCGATTGCCCAGGTACACACCGCTCGGCTGAAGAAAAATGGCAAAGAAGTGGTGATTAAAGTTATCCGCCCGGATATTCTTCCGGTGATTAAAGCGGATATGAGACTGATTTATCGTCTGGCACGCTGGGTACCACGTTTGCTGCCTGACGGTCGTCGTCTGCGCCCAATAGAAGTGGTTCGTGAATATGAAAAAACGCTGATAGATGAACTGAATTTGCTACGCGAAGCGGCTAATGCGATTCAGCTGCGTCGTAATTTTGAGAACAGCCCGCTGTTATATATCCCTGAAGTGTATTCTGACTATTGCAGTGAGAATATGATGGTGCTGGAGCGTATCTATGGCATTCCGGTGTCTGATACTGAGGCTCTGAAAGCACAGGGGACGAATATGCAGCTGCTGGCAGAGCGTGGTGTTCAGGTCTTCTTTACCCAGGTCTTTCGGGATAGTTTTTTCCATGCTGATATGCATCCGGGCAATATTTTTGTCAGCTACGATACTCCTGAAGATCCTCAGTATATCGGTATCGACTGCGGTATTGTCGGTTCACTGAACCGGGAAGATAAACGCTACCTGGCAGAAAACTTCATTGCTTTCTTTAACCGGGACTACCGTAAAGTCGCTGAGCTGCATGTTGACTCTGGCTGGGTACCGCCTGATACCAATGTTGAAGAGTTTGAGTTTGCGATTCGTACAGTATGTGAACCTATTTTTGAAAAACCGCTGGCAGAAATTTCGTTCGGCAATGTGTTATTGAACTTGTTTAATACTGCCCGTCGTTTCAATATGGAAGTGCAACCTCAGTTAGTGTTGTTGCAAAAGACCTTGTTGTATGTTGAAGGTGTCGGCAGACAGCTCTATCCACAGCTAGATTTGTGGAGAACGGCGAAACCTTTTCTGGAAAATTGGATCAAAGATCAGGTGGGCCTTCCTTCTCTGATACGTGCTTTTAAAGAAAAAGCACCATTCTGGGTAGAAAAAATGCCTGAATTGCCGGAACTTGTTTATAACAGTTTGAGTCAGAGCAAACATTTAAAACACAGTATTGATAAAATTCAGCAGGATCTACAGCGTCATCATGTCAGGGAAGGGCAGTCACGTTACCTCTTAGGAATGGGCGCAACATTGATTCTCAGTGGAACATTATTGCTTATCAATAAACCCGAATGGAATATGATGCCGGCTTGGTTAATGGTGGCCGGGATCGGTGTATGGTTTCTGGGCTGGAAGCGCTCTGTCTGAATTTTAAGCATGTTGACGCAGTATAATCGTATAGTATGCGTCAGCTTTCTCTCTTCTACATATCAATTTGAGGCAACATTATGGGTAGTATCGGTATTTGGCAGCTCGTTATCATTGCCGTTATTGTTGTTCTGTTGTTTGGGACCAAGAGACTGGGATCTATTGGTTCTGACTTAGGTGCATCGATCAAAGGTTTTAAAAAAGCAATGAGTGAAGACGATGCAAAAGATAAAGATGAGGCGAAAGATAAATCCGCACCTGATGCAGATTTTGCCGCAAAATCATTATCTGACAAACCAGGCGATGTGAAAAAAGACGACGCTAAGAACAGTAAAGAACAGGTATAAACTGTGTTCGATATTAGTTTTGGCGAACTTTTAGTGGTCTTTGTTCTGGGTTTGATTGTCCTGGGACCACAACGGCTGCCTATTGCTGTTAAAACAGTCGTTGGCTGGATCCGTGCTTTGCGTTCTCTGGCGAGTAGCGTACAGAATGAACTGGCTCATGAGCTGAAACTTCAGGAGCTACAAGACAGCCTGAAAAAGGTTGAAAAGGCCAGCCTGAACAATCTGACGCCGGAATTAAAAGCATCGATGGATGAGCTACGTGAGGCTACGGAGTCGATGAAGCGTGGTTATTCTCCTCGAGATCCTGAAAAGGAGAGCGATGAAGCACATACCATCCATGACCCAGCGAAGACACAGAAGAAGCCTGAAGACATGACTTCGACGACAACTGACGATACTAAAAGTACTTCACAGTCCGTTGCTCAGGAGCCTGTTATGTCATCTGCCAGCGATACACCGTCGGTGCTGAAAGAAGCGTCGACGGGTGTCTCTGCGTCCGAAGTAACAAAAAAACCTGAACCAACGCAACCACCGAGTGAAAAACCATAACCATGGCCGTCGAAGATACTCAGCCGCTTATCAGTCATCTGATAGAGCTGCGCAAACGTCTGTTAAATAGTATTATTGCCGTTCTGGTTATTTTTTTGGCACTGATCTATTTTGCTAATGATATCTACCAGTTAGTGGCGGCGCCACTGATTGCGCAAATGCCACTGGGTTCAACGATGATTGCCACTGATGTGGCCTCACCGTTTTTTACGCCTATCAAACTAACCATCTATGTTTCGGTTTTTCTGGCAGCACCGGTTATCCTGTATCAGGTCTGGGCCTTTGTGGCACCAGCCTTGTATCGGCATGAACGTAAGTTATTAATGCCATTGCTTCTTTCAAGCACAATGCTGTTCTATATCGGTATTGCTTTTGCCTATTTTGTCGTTTTCCCACTGGCTTTTGGTTTTTTAACCAAAACGGCGCCCGCTGGCGTTGTGGTTTCTACCGATATCGCTAAATACCTTGATTTCGTTATGACGCTATTTATGGCGTTTGGTGTAGCATTTGAGGTGCCGATAGCGATTATTTTATTATGCTGGATGGGTATAACGACCCCGGAGTCACTGAAACGAAAGCGCCCCTATATGCTGGTCGGGGCTTTTGTTGTCGGTATGCTGCTTACGCCACCGGATGTATTTTCGCAAACATTACTGGCTATCCCTATGTACTGTTTGTTTGAGGTCGGTGTGCTGTTCTCACGTTTTTATGTCGGTAAAGGACGAATTAAAACTGAGGAAGAAACAGCAGAAACAGCAGAAAGTCAGGAAGACGGCGCAAAATAACCCTGTTAAAAACAGCCACAGGATCCGGTTTTATTATCCGAGCCTGTGGTTGTTAATCCGCTTTATTCGTATTGAAAGAAACAGTTTATCGTTCAATACGTTGTCAACAGACCGAAACCATCAACCAGGATGGTTGTCGTTTGGAGAATGCCATGTTTGATATCGGTATCAATCTTACCCACACTCAGTTTGAGGAAGACACTTCAGAAGTCATCGCTCGTGCACAACAGGCCGGTGTCAAGGGTATGATATTAACGGGAACCAGCTTGCAAGACAGCGCTCAGGCGTTAGCGTTAGCCCAGCAGCATGAGAACTGCTGGTCTACCGCGGGTATTCATCCTCATGAAGCGAGTAGCTGGAATGAAAGTACCGCTGAGGCTATTCGCAATATGGCGAATGCGCCCCAGGTGGTGGCTGTGGGCGAATGTGGCCTTGATTTCAACCGTAACTTCTCAACACCTGCTGAGCAAGAGCATGCCTTTACCGAACAACTGGCGCTGGCTACCGATTTAATGATGCCCGTATTTTTACACTGCCGTGAAGCCCATGACAGATTTCTGGCTTTGTTGGACCCATGGCTGGAATGGCTGCCGGGTGTGGTAGTGCATTGCTTTACGGGTACTGAATCTGAATTACATGATTATCTGCGTCGCGGTTTACTGATAGGCATCACCGGATGGGTGTGCGACGAGCGTCGTGGCTTAGAGTTACGTGAACTGTTGCCACAAATTCCAGCTCAGCAACTGCTGCTGGAAACCGATGCCCCCTTTTTGTTGCCCCGGGATCTCGACCCTAAACCGGCATCCCACCGCAACGAACCCTGCTATCTGCCCCACATTGTGAATAAAGTCGCACAATGGCGTGGTGAAGACCCCGCCTGGCTTGGGCAAGTAACAGAAGAGAATGCCCGTCGTTTATTCAGACTGGGCTTTTAACCAGGAGAGAGTTCAATGAGTTATGCATTTCCCGGTACTTTCCCCGGCCGCCGTATGCGCCGGGTACGCCGTCATGATTTTAGCCGTCGTCTTGTTGCTGAAAATCAGCTGACGGTTAACGATCTTATCTATCCGGTGTTCGTCATGGAAGGACATAATCGACAGCAGGAGATAGCGTCGATGCCGGGGGTTTATCGCTTAACCCTGGATTTGTTGATTAAAGAAGCAGAAGCAGTGGCGAAACTGGGTGTTCCAGTACTCTCTCTGTTCCCTGTTATTGAAAGTGCGGGCAAATCGTTACATGCAGAAGAGGCCTATAATCCGAATGGTCTGGTGCAACGTGCTGTACGTGCACTGAAAGATGCCGTACCAGAGCTGGGCCTGTTAACTGATGTGGCACTCGACCCCTACACTACCCATGGTCAAGATGGCATTCTTGATGAGACGGGTTATGTTATCAACGATGTGACCCGGGATATTCTGGTTCGTCAGGCACTTTCACATGCCGAAGCTGGCGCAGAGATAGTGGCGCCGAGTGACATGATGGATGGACGCATTGGCGCTATCCGCCAGCTGCTAGAAGCTGAAGGTTTAGTGAACACGCAAATCATGTCTTATGCGGCGAAATATGCGTCCTGTTATTACGGCCCGTTCCGCGATGCAATTGGTTCTGCAGGGAATTTAAAAGGCGGCAATAAAAAGAACTACCAGATGGATCCGGCGAATAGTGATGAGGCACTGCAAGAAGTGGCTCAGGATCTTCAGGAAGGCGCGGATATGGTAATGGTCAAGCCTGGCATGCCTTACCTTGATGTGATTCGTCAGGTGAAAGATACCTTTGGTGTTCCGACCTTTGCCTACCAGGTCTCTGGTGAATACGCGATGCATATGGCGGCTATTCAGAATGGCTGGTTAGCGGAAAAACCAGCGGTGATGGAGTCATTGTTGTGCTTTAAGCGTGCCGGAGCCGATGGTGTACTGACCTATTTTTCAAAACGTGTAGCGCAGTGGCTGCATGACGAACAGATGCAGCGTTAGTCACTTATCTGAACGGTGCAGAGCCTGAAATCATCAGTGGATGATCTCAGGCTTTTTTTTGATTATAACTTGTGAAAGTTAGTGTTTTTAACGCTTTGACGTATTTGCTTGTTCAACAGATTGAGCAGTAGCATTGAACGGGCTTCACCGTCCGTTTCAGCAAAAATTGCCTGCATGCCTTCAAATGGTCCTTCGGTAATCAACACGGTATCTCCCGTATAGGGGGTTTCAGGGTCGATATAGGTATCACTTTCTGTCAGTAGCAATTCGTTAATCACATTTTCTGGCACAATAGCCGGTAACGAACCAAAGCGGACGAAGTGACTGACGCCTCGAGTGGCGCTTATCGTTGTCGTATGAATTGACTCGGGATTGAATGCGACAAACATGTAATTGGGGAAGAGTGGCTCACTCACCACTGCCCTTTTACCTTGCACCACTTTTTCGATAGAAATAAAGGGGGTGAGGCATTTTACCCTTTGTCGTTCAAGGTGTTCCTTCGCGCGTAATAGCTGACCGCGTTTGCAGTATAGAAGATACCAGGATTCCATAAATTCTCTTTTCGGCTCATTAGGTCAACAAACGAATAATACAGAATAATCCATCAATTAACGGTATGAGTTATTTTCAAGATGAGTATTTATACAAATTTAACAAAAATACAGCAGGGTGATAGTGAAGACCGTATAATAGCAGCAACATTCACTTATTAATAAATCACATGAAATACGATGACCTGCGCGACTTCCTGGAGTTGCTTGAGCAACAAGGCGAACTGAAGCGTATCAAATTGCCTGTCGATCCAAACCTGGAAATGACTGAAATTGCCGATCGTACTTTACGTGCCGGCGGACCTGCACTGCTATTTGAAAATCCTAAAGGCTTTGATATGCCTGTTCTGTGTAACCTGTTTGGTACGCCAAAGCGCGTAGCAATGGGTATGGGACAGGAAGATGTCTCGGCATTACGCGAAGTGGGTAAACTCCTCGCGTTTTTGAAAGAGCCAGAGCCACCTAAAGGATTCCGTGACCTCTTCGATAAATTACCTCAGTTTAAACAAGTGCTCAATATGCCGACCAAACGTCTGCGTGATGCACCTTGTCAGGAACTGATACGAGAAGGCAATGAGGTTGATTTAACCCGTCTGCCGATTATGACCTGCTGGCCTGATGATGCCGCCCCTCTAATCACCTGGGGTCTGACAGTAACCCGTGGCCCTCATAAAGAAAGACAGAACTTAGGCATTTATCGCCAGCAGCTGATTGGTAAAAATAAGCTGATTATGCGCTGGTTGTCTCACCGCGGTGGTGCTCTGGACTTCCAGGAGTGGTGTGCCGCTCATCCGGGTGAACGCTTCCCGGTTTCGGTTGCTCTGGGGGCTGACCCGGCGACGATCCTCGGAGCTGTAACCCCGGTTCCGGATACCTTGTCAGAATATGCGTTTGCCGGACTGCTCCGTGGTACCAAAACGGAAGTGGTCAAATGTATTTCCAATGATTTGGAAGTCCCGGCCAGTGCTGAAATTATTCTTGAAGGTTATATTGAACCGGGTGAGCTTGCGCCGGAAGGGCCTTATGGCGATCACACGGGTTATTATAATGAAATTGATAATTTCCCGGTATTTACCGTAACGCATATCACCCAGCGACATGATGCCATTTATCACTCTACTTATACCGGACGTCCACCCGATGAACCTGCGGTGCTGGGTGTGGCGCTTAATGAAGTGCTGGTGCCGATTTTACAGAAACAATTTCCGGAAATTATCGATTTTTATCTTCCACCTGAAGGTTGTTCTTATCGTCTGGCTGTTGTTACTATCAAAAAACAATACGCTGGTCATGCAAAACGCGTCATGATGGGCGTCTGGTCGTTCCTGCGACAGTTTATGTATACCAAATTTGTTATCGTCTGCGATGACGATATCAATGCTCGGGACTGGAACGATGTTATCTGGGCGATAACTACACGTATGGACCCATCGCGAGATACTGTATTAATTGATAATACACCAATTGATTACTTGGACTTTGCCTCGCCGGTTTCCGGTTTGGGTTCAAAAATGGGAATGGATGCCACTAATAAATGGCCTGGTGAGACCCAACGAGAATGGGGGCGTCCTATTCAAAAAGACCCTCAAGTTTGTGCGTATATAGATGCAATTTGGGATGAACTGGCTATCTTCGATAACCGTAAAGGCACCTGAGAGATACCCTTTACGCTTTAGTATTATTGACCCGAAGAGGGGATGCATGACAACCTTAAGCTGTAAAGTGACCTCAGTAGAAGCGATAACGGATACGGTTTACCGTGTTCGTTTATTGCCAGAATCGCCCTTTTCTTTTCAAGCTGGGCAGTATTTGATGGTAGTGATGGACGAACGAGATAAGCGTCCGTTTTCGATGGCATCCACGCCGAGCGAAAAAGAGTTTATTGAGCTGCATATTGGTGCCTCTGAAATTAATCTCTATGCCATGGCTGTTATGGAACGTATCCTGGCAACGAAAGAAGTTGTTATTGATATTCCTCATGGTGAAGCTTGGCTACGTGATGATGAAGACAGACCTTTAATACTGATTGCTGGTGGAACTGGATTCTCTTATGCCCGTTCTATTCTGTTGTCAGTACTTGAGCGTAACCCGGAACGTGAAATTGCTATTTACTGGGGCGGGCGCGAAGATAAGCACCTCTACGATATATCAGAACTTGAAATACTCGCTTTGAAACACAAGAACCTGCGGGTTGAAGCTGTGGTTGAGCAACCAGAAGCTGACTGGAAGGGACGCACTGGTACGGTATTAACGGCAGTGATGCAGGACTACGAGACCCTGGCAGGACATGATATTTACATTGCCGGTCGCTTTGAAATGGCAAAAATTGCCCGTGACCTCTTTTGTAATGAACGCTCAGCTCAGGCTGATCGCATGTTCAGCGACGCCTTTGCCTTTATTTGAGGCGGCTGTTTTCCCGGAGTGCTAAACGTTCTGTTTGCACTCCGGAAGTCTTTCCCCCACCTGTAAAAATTATCATGCTCGTTCCAGCACGGTAGCAATCCCCTGACCTAAACCGATACACAGGGTAGCAAGGCCAAACTGAACATCGCGGCGCTCCATCAGGTTTAATAAGGTGGTACTGATGCGTGTGCCTGAACAACCTAATGGATGTCCCAGGGCAATTGCACCGCCATTCAGGTTAATCCGCTCATCTATCTGCTCCATCAGTCCCAGGTCTTTGATGCAGGGCAGGATCTGTGCAGAGAAAGCCTCATTCATTTCAAATAACCCGATGTCGCTAACTGCCAGACCCGCTTTCTTCAATGCCAGCTGTGTTGCCGGGACCGGGCCGTAACCCATCACTGATGGACTACAGCCGACCACAGCCATCGAACGAACATAGGCTCGGACGGGTAGACCCAGTGATTTTGCGCGTGTCTCACTCATGATAAGCATGGCTGAAGCCCCATCAGAAAGTGCAGAGGAACTGCCTGCGGTGACCGTGCCATGTTGCGGATCGAAGGCGGGTTTCAACGCGGATAACCCTTCCACAGTGGTATCTGGGCGGATCACTTCGTCAAAACAGACCGCTGTCAGAGCACCACTGGCATCATGACCTTGGGTGGGTACAATCTCACTGTCAAAATAGCCTGCTTCGGTGGCAGCCCAGGCACGTTGATGGGAACGGGCGGCGAACTGGTCTTGCATTTCACGACTAATATTGTGCATGCGGGCCAGCATTTCTGCCGTTAAACCCATCATACCGGCCGCTTTGGCCATCTCACGACTCAGGCCCGGGTGGAAATCAACCCCATGGTTCATGGGTACATGTCCCATATGCTCCACGCCCCCGACCAGACAAGCATGGGCTTCACCGGTCTGAATCATACGGGCTGCATCATGCAGGGCCTGCATGGATGAGCCGCAGAGCCGATTCACTGTGACGGCTGGTACAGTATGGGGAATAGCCGCCAGCATCGCGGCATTACGAGCAATATTAAAGCCTTGCTCCAGAGTTTGTTGGACACAACCCCAGTAAATATCATCCAGTTCGACCGCAGAGAGTGCCGGGTTACGCGCCAAGATTGTACCCATTAAATGAGCTGATAAGTCTTCGGCTCGGATATGACGGAAAACCCCGCCTTTGGAACGTCCCATTGGGGTACGAATGGCATCAACAATAACCACCTTTTCCATAATCATTCCTCAGACGCTTTCAAGTCATGAGCCAGATGAATTGGCTTGACCGGGGGGGAGTAAGATTCATTGTGCAGCGCTTTGGCTTGCAGACCAGCAGGAACTTGATATAGCGGACCAAGATGCTGATATTGTTCTGCCATCTCGACATATTGCTGGCTACCTTGCGTGTCCAGCCAGCGGAAAACGCCACCATGGAAAGGAGGAAAGCCAAGACCATAGATCAGAGCAATATCGGCTTCTGCCGGGCTGGCAATAATACCCTCTTCCAGACAGCGAACCACTTCGTTGACCATCGGGATCATCATGCGGGCTATAATCTCATGCGGCTCAAAATTCCGTGGAGGTTGCGTGACGTCTTGTAGTAACTCAGCAGTTTGACTATCTGATGATTTTTTCAGTTTACCTTTACTGTCAGGCTGATAACGATAAAAGCCCAGCTGTGTTTTCTGACCAAAACGTCCGGCATCAAAGAGGACATCTATCGCGTCACGATAATTTTTATCCATGCGCTCCGGGAAACCCGTGGCCATAACAGCCTGCGCATGATGAGCGGTATCAATCCCGACCACATCGAGTAGATAGGCCGGGCCCATCGGCCAGCCAAACTGTTTTTCCATCACGTTATCAATTTGCTGGAAGTCGGCACCATCACGTAATAGCTGACTAAAACCTGCGAGATAAGGGAACAGTACCCGATTAACAAAAAAACCCGGACAGTCGTTAACCACAATTGGCGTCTTGCCCATTGTATTCGCCCAGGCGACGACGGTAGCGAGTGTGGTGTCGCTGGTTTTGTTACCTCGAATAATTTCGACTAATGGCATACGGTGGACTGGGTTAAAGAAGTGCATGCCACAGAAGTTTTCAGGTCGTTGTAAGGCCTCTGCCAGCTCACTGATCGGAATCGTTGAGGTATTGGATACCAGAATAGTGCCTGCTGATACCTGCTGTTCTGTTTCAGCCAGAACGGCTTTTTTCACCTGTGGGTTTTCAACCACGGCCTCGACCACGATATCGACGCGGGAGAAACCCCGGTACTCCAGTGTCGGCTGAATGGTCGAAATCACTTGAGCCAGCTTGTTGCCGTCAATTTTTCCACGTTCTAACTGTTTGTTCAGTAATTTACTGGCTTCGTTAATACCAAGAGCTAACGATTTTTCATTGATATCTTTCATTAATACCGGGACACCTTTCCAGGCTGACTGGTAGGCGATACCTCCACCCATGATCCCGGCGCCGAGTATGGCGGCTTGTTTGGGTGTCTCAATATTCTGTGTCAGCTTTTTCGCTTTGCTCTTAACATATTGTTCGCTAAGAAAGATGCCGACTAATGCCCGGGCTTCATTGGATTGTGCCAGCGGAACAAAATTTTGTGTTTCAAGTTGCAGAGCGGCATCGCGATCCAACGCGGCAGCAGCTTCAATCGTTTTTACTGCCACCATCGGCGCAGGATAATGTTTCCCGGCTATCCTGGAGACCATGCCTTTAGCAAGGGTAAAGCTCATCCTTGCTTCAATTTTATTGAGTTTTAGCGGTTGCAATTTTGGCGCCCGGCGTGCTCGCCAGTCGAGGGAGCCGTTGATAGCCTGACGCAGCATGGACAACGCTCCATCACGCAACTTTTCGTGACTGACGATGCCATCGACTAAGCCCAGCTTTAGCGCTTCTTCAGCACTGACATCTTTACCGGCAGTAATGATTTCCAGCGCGCTGTCAGCACCGAGCAGACGAGGCAGACGAACGGAACCGCCAAAACCTGGCATAATGCCGAGTTTAGTCTCAGGCAGACCAATGCGTGTATCTGGTGTGGCAAGACGGAAATCTGTCGCCAGCACACACTCACAGCCACCGCCCAGCGTATAACCTTTTATTGCCGCCAGCGTCGGAACAGGTAAATCTTCAAGGCGGTTAAAAATATGATTCGCAGAGCGCAGCCATGCACTAAGTTGTGGGGCAGGAACCAGAAATAAAGATAAGAATTCGGTGATATCGGCACCGACAATAAAGGCAGATTTACTGGAACTCAGTAACAGCCCTTTCAGTGCGGGTAAATTTTCAACCACCGTTAGTACTTCGCTAAGACTGGCGAGCGTTGCGGTATTCAATATGTTAACTGAATCTGGGGCATTAAAGACCAGTTCAGCAATACCCTCTTCCAGCCAGTCGAGATGTAAGGTTTCACCTTGATAGAGCATGTCAGTCTCCTGATTCCGGCAATGGATCTGGTCATACCAGATGAGAGGAAGTGTGGAATTTATGTTAATGAAATGCAAATTTATATTTAGATATTTGCCAGGCAGGTCACATGCAGTGGAAATAACTCGACGCCGGGTAGGTGTGTTAATATGCGATTCACAAGCTTCAATCAGTGCCTACAGGCAACTCAAATAATTTAGGATTAAATTATGGAATCACTGGCTACGCTGTATCATCGTCATATTGAGACCTTACAACAACGCACTCGTGATGCACTTGCGCGTTCGAATCTTGATGCCCTGCTGATCCACTCAGGAGAGCTGTTTAACGTCTTTCTCGACGATCACCCTTATCCGTTTAAAGTGAACCCACAATTTAAAGCGTGGGTGCCTGTGACCGAAGTACCGAACTGCTGGCTGCTGGTGGATGGTGTGAATAAACCTAAGCTCTGGTTCTATCTACCTGTGGATTACTGGCATTGTGTCGAACCTTTGCCTGACGCTTTCTGGACCGATGAAATTGACGTCATTGCCTTACCAAAGGCTGAGGGTATTGGCAGTTTGTTACCCGCGGCCCGCGGTAATTTGGGCTATATTGGCCCGACTCCGGAACGCGCTTTGCAGCTTGGTATCAATACGACCAATATCAATCCGCAAGCGACTATCGACTTCTTACATTATCACCGCGCTTATAAAACAGACTATGAGCTGACCTGTATGCGTGCGGCGCAAAAGACCGCGGTTATAGGCCATCGTGCAGCACATGAAGCCTTCCTGTCCGGGATGAGCGAGTTTGACATCAATATGGCCTATCTTACGGCGACAGGACATCGTGATACTGATGTTCCCTACGGTAATATTGTGGCGCTTAATGAACATGCCGCGGTGCTGCATTACACTCGCCTGGATAATCAGCCTCCAGCACAAACGCACAGCTTCCTGCTGGACGCGGGGGCGGAATATCACGGGTATGCTGCTGATTTGACGCGTACTTGGGCTGTTCAGGAAGAAAGTGATTTTGCTCAACTGATCAAGGATATGAATACTGAGGAACTGGCGCTAATAGCGACTATGAAAGCGGGTGTTCGTTATACCGAGTACCATCTTCAGTTTCATCAGCGACTCGCCAAACTGCTTAAGCGCCATCAGCTGGTGACAGGTATCAGTGAAGAGGCCATGGTCGAAGTGGGTATGACAAGTCCGTTTATGCCGCATGGCATCGGTCATATGCTGGGTCTGCAAGTTCATGATGTAGGCGGTTTTATGCAGGATGATAGCGGTACACATCTTGCAGCGCCAAGCCAGCATCCTTATCTGCGCTGTACCCGTATTCTTGAACCCAATATGGTGCTGACTATTGAGCCTGGCCTCTATTTTATTGAGTCACTCCTCGCGCCATGGCGTGAAGGACAATATCGCCAGCATTTTGACTGGCAGCGTATTGAAGCCATGAAACCTTTTGGTGGTATTCGTATTGAAGATAACGTGGTTATCCATGAGCACGGAATCGAAAATATGACCCGTGATCTGAAACTGGCGTAATGGAAAGCTGGCTGATACCTGCTGAACCGGTAACGGTGAGTGAGGAAATCAAGAAAAGTCGTTTTATTACGTTACTTGCCCACACCGATGGGGTGGTAGCCTGTAAAGCATTTCTTGAACAAACACGGGTCGATTATCCAGGTGCCCGGCATTATTGCTGGGCATGGGTTGCGGGTAGCCCGGATAACTCACAGCTACTTGGGTTCTCTGATGATGGCGAACCGGCCGGTACGGCCGGAAAGCCGATTCTGGCTCAGCTACTGGGGAGTCAGGTCGGAGAAGTCACGGCTGTCGTGGTACGTTTTTATGGCGGCATCAAACTGGGAACGGGTGGTCTGGTCAAAGCTTATGGTGGCGGAGTACAGCAGGCGCTGGCTCAGTTACCTAAAGTACGCAAAGTAGCATTAACAGAATATACTTTGCAGTGTGACTACTCGCTGTTGGCGGGTATCGAAGCTTTGCTTAAACAGGTTGGCGGCCTCATTGTTGACAGTGATTTTCAAGCATTTATTATTCTGAAGATTGCGTTACCGCAGACCCAGCTGGCAATATTTAATGCCAGACTGGGCGACCTGAGCCGTGGTTCACTGCATTTACTACCGCGATAATCATTTCTCTTCTTATATTTATAGCTATTTAAGGAAGCGGCTGAAAATGCATTTTCGTGCCATAACCCGAATCGTCGGCCTGCTCATTATCCTCTTTTCCGGCACCATGATTTTGCCCGGCTTAGTGGCGCTGATTTATCGCGATGGCGCTGGACGTGCTTTTACCCAGACCTTCCTGGTCGCCATCGTTATTGGGACTTTTCTCTGGTGGCCGAACCGACGAGATAAAAGCGAACTCAAACCACGCGAAGGGTTTCTGATTGTTGTTTTGTTCTGGACGGTGTTGGGAAGCGTCGGTGCCTTGCCTTTTATCTTCGCAGAAAAACCGAATCTGACGGTCACTGATGCCTTTTTTGAATCTTTCTCTGGTTTGACGACCACTGGGGCGACAACTCTGGTAGGTCTTGATTCCTTACCTCATGCCATTTTGTTTTATCGTCAGATGCTACAGTGGTTTGGAGGCATGGGGATCATTGTGCTGGCGGTCGCTATTCTGCCTATTCTCGGGGTAGGGGGAATGCAGCTGTACCGGGCAGAAATGCCGGGTCCGTTGAAAGATAATAAAATGCGCCCGCGTATTGCCGAAACGGCGAAAACACTCTGGTTCATTTATGTCCTGCTGACCATTGCCTGTGCAGTCGCGTTATGGTTTGCTGGGATGTCGGTGTTTGATGCTATTGGGCATAGCTTTGCGACGATTTCGATAGGTGGCTTCTCCACACATGATGCCAGCGTGGGATATTTTGACAGTCCCACGATTAACACCATTATCGCTATCTTCCTGCTTATCTCTGGCTGTAACTACGGTTTGCACTTCTCTTTATTAAGTGGCCGTAGCCTGAAGGTGTACTGGCGCGATCCTGAGTTCCGTATGTTTATTGGCGTTCAGCTGACGTTAGTCGCTGTTTGTATATTAGTCTTGTGGTTTCACAGTACCTACCAGTCAGCAGTGCAAACCGTTAATCAGGCATTTTTCCAAGTCGTATCGATGGCGACCACTGCGGGCTTTACCACTGACAGCTTCTCTCGATGGCCATTATTCCTGCCGATGCTTTTATTGTGCTCTGCCTTTATTGGTGGTTGTGCGGGTTCGACGGGCGGGGGATTAAAGGTTATTCGTATCCTGCTGCTTTTCAAACAGGGAAATCGTGAGCTGAAAAGGCTGGTTCACCCTAATGCGGTATATAGCATTAAGCTGGGTAACCGTGCGCTGCCGGAACGTATTCTTGAAGCGGTCTGGGGATTCTTTTCAGCTTATGCGTTGGTCTTTATCATCAGTATGCTGGCGATTATTGCGACAGGTGTAGATAACTTCTCTGCTTTTGCTTCTGTCGTTGCGACGTTGAACAACTTAGGGCCAGGTCTTGGCGTAGTCGCGGATAACTTTGCCAGTATGAATCCAACAGCAAAGTGGATCCTTATCGTCAACATGTTATTTGGACGCCTTGAAGTCTTTACTTTATTAGTGCTGTTCACGCCGACCTTTTGGCGGGAATAAATGGAGTGTATGTGAAAACCTTAATTCTGTATTCAACCCGTGATGGGCAGACCCGTGAAATTGCAGCGCATCTTGGTGCTGAGCTACAAGCATCAGGTCTGGAGTGTGACGTCCTGAATCTCCATGATAAGGTCAGTATTGTCTGGGCAGAGTATGACAGAGTGGTGATTGGGGCTTCTATTCGTTACGGACATTTTCATCGTTCAGTGAATCTGTTTATACAACAGCATTTGCAGCAGCTGAATAATGTGCCGAGTGCTTTCTTCTCAGTAAACCTGGTGGCGCGTAAGGCTGAGAAGAATACGCCAGAAACTAATTCATATACGCGTAAGTTCCTGCTGAACTCACCCTGGCGCCCCGATTGTTGTGCTGTTTTCGCTGGAGCCTTACGTTATCCACGTTATGGCTGGTTGGACAAGTTTATGATCCGCTTAATTATGAAGATGACTGATGGTGAAACGGATACCAGTAAAGAAGTGGTTTATACCGACTGGCAGCAAGTTTCACTTTTTGCCACGAAAATTGCACGATTAAGCAACAAACAGCAGTCTTAATAAGCAGGTTGATGGAAAATCCCTCAGTCAGTAAATTAATTGAAATTAGGGGTTGTCAGCCGGGAATAAATCCCTATAATGCGCATCCACTGACACGGAACAACGGTTACTAACCACCGGGTCAGTCGAAGGAAAGCGAAAATAAGCGCTTGACTTTGAAAGAGGAAAGCGTAATATACGCCACCTCGAGTCAGCAA
>CANRKT010000006.1 GCA_947631255.1 uncultured Enterobacteriaceae bacterium | reverse complement strand
GTTAATTTCACAGTTTGATAGGTATGAACACTTTTATTTATTCTGTTCAGCAACAATATAAAATAACTCCCTTAACGATTTAAGTTAAGGGAGTTAGTATCAGCCTATTTCGTTCAATAGCCTGTCGATATAATCAGGGACTTCCTGACTGGCAAGGCCGTAATGTTTTTCCTCAAACTCGCTGCCTACCAGGCTGGGTTCCAAGTTTAGCTCAACAGTGTGTGCTCCTTGCAGCCGGGCCTCGTGGACAAAGCCCGCTGCGGGATAAACATGCCCCGAGGTGCCAATAGCAATAAAGTAATCCGCTTTGCTGATGGCATGATAAATCTCATCCATCCCCAAAGGCATTTCACCAAACCACACCACATGAGGACGCAGTACTTCGGAAATCTGGCAGCAATGGCAGCGATCATCAGGAGTAATGTCGTCCTGCCAGCTGATAACCTGACCACTTTTCACACAGCGAACTTTTAGCAGTTCCCCATGCATATGAATGATGCGTTTACTTCCTGCCCGTTCATGCAAATTATCAATGTTTTGCGTGACCAGCAGTAAATTATCGCCTAATACCGACTCAAGCTTTGCCAGCGCCAGGTGTGCTGCATTAGGTTGAATATCCGGCTGCTGGAGCTGGCGGCGACGCGCGTTATAAAATTGCTGTACCCCTTGCGGGTCACGATGAAAACCTTCCGTTGTGGCGACGTCTTCAACCCGACACTCCTCCCATAATCCGTCCGCTGCCCTGAACGTTCGGATCCCCGACTCAGCGGAAATCCCCGCCCCTGTCAGCACGACAACTTTCGGTTTTTCTGCCCGTTCCTGCATAATCTGTTCTCCAAAGTAGCTGCTTTGACGCAGTCGATGGCGTAACAATCGTTTTTTCTTCCTAAAGCGACTAAGTCGTTGTTGACGACGAGACAACATAATTTACTCCGCCAGATGGAGAAATGCCGCACCACGCATTCCCCCCGCATCACCATAACGCGCAGGTTCAATTCGGGGAGCTCGCGCGAGTGGTAATAGATATTTCGACAAACGTGCCGTTAATAGCGCATACATCTCACTAAAGTTAGACAATCCACCACCGATAACCACCAGGTGGGGATCGATAGCGGTGAATAAGTTACCTAAACAGGCTGCCAGCAGCTCAATAAAGCGATCCACATGACCGAGTGCCTGTTTATCTCCGGCTCGATAGCGCGCAATAATCTGTTGGGCATCCAGCTCAGTGCCGTAGACATGCTGCCATAACCAGGCAAAGCCCCGGCCAGAGAGATAGTTTTCAATACAGCCTTTTTGACCGCAGCCACAGGGGAGCAGCGGTAAATCATGCCCAAGGATCTCAAGCGCATCTACCGGCAGTCGAGTATGACCAAACTCACCCGTGATAAAGTTCCGACCTGTAACCGGTCGGCCATTGACAATAATGCCGCCGCCAACACCGGTGCCAAGGATCAGCCCCATCACCACCGGATAGGAACGGAATTCCTCATCCCAGGCTTCTGACAGGGTAAAGCAGTTGGCATCATTATCAATGCGTACTTCGCGTTGTAATAAGCGACTCAAATCAGCGCGCAATGGCTGGCCGCTGACAGCCGGAAGGTTAGTGGCATACAGCTTGCCATCATCGATTTCTGGCATCCCTGGAATACCGATCCCAACACTGCCCTGACAACCAAATCGCGCATCAACCTGCACCACTAAGTCCACAATAGCCTGCAAAAACGCACTGTAGTGACTATGAGGTGTCGCTACCCGCGTTTCCCATTGCAGTACTCTGTCGGCGTCATAGACACCGAGTGCCATCTTAGTACCACCAATATCAAAGCCGTAGTACATGGCTAAGTTACCCCTTGCCGTTTGCAGAAATAATGTTACTGACCACTTAACACGCGGGCCGGATCTATTTTGCTGGCACGTCTCGCTGGATACCAGCTCGCCAGCAAACTCAGTACCAAGGCAGTTATCAGTACTGAAAGGACATCTTTCCCGTGTAATTCTGATGGCAAAAAATCAATAAAATAGATATCACCAGATAAAAACTGATGACCAATGAGTTTTTCAATCACATGAATTATCGGCGTCAATTGCCAGGACGCTAGCACACCAATAATCACACCACTGACACTACCCACTAACCCGGCGAGTAAACCATACCAGATAAAAATAGCGCGAATTAAGCCATCTTTCGCCCCCAAGGTACGTAATACTGCAATATCGCCACTCTTATCTTTCACAGCCATAATCAGGGTCGAGACAATATTAAAGCAGGCCACACCAATCACCAGCACCATCGCCAAATACATGATGGCGCGGATCATCTGGATATCACGATACATATAGCCATAGGTGCCGATCCAGCTCTTAATATAGACATAAGCATTGGTCACTTCACCGGCTTCACGCACCCGTTGCTGAGCGTTAAACACATCGTCAACTTTAATCGCAATGCCGGTGACACTGTGTCCCATATCCAGATATTCGCTGGCATCGCTGAGCGGTACCATGGCAAAACTATGATCAAGCTGACCACTTAAGGCCAGAATGCCAGCGACCTGTAAACGAACACGCTTCGGCTGCAACAGGCGATTCCCCTCATCATTATTCGGAATCGATAACGAAACCCAGTCGCCTTGCTTAACCTTCAGCGCATCCGCCACCCCCTTGCCCAAAATAATTTGCTGCTTGCCCGCACTAAACTGTGACCAGGCCTGGTTCTGGACAAAATTCGGTAACGCACTCAGTCGCGCTTCCTGGGAGGGTTCAACCCCCTTAATCTGGATGGCACGCAGATTATTTGCGTTCTCAATCAATCCGGTAAAATTAATATAGGGTGCCGCAGCCAGAATGCCAGGCACTTTTTCAACCCGTTTAAGGGTATTTTGCCAGTCATTAAAAGGCTGACTGACCGGTTCAATTTCCCCGTGCGGTACTACTGCGAGGATCCTGTCTTTCAGTTCACGCTCGAAACCATTCATGGCGCTGAGGCCAATAATTAATACCGCCACACCCAGCGCAATACCCAGGGTTGAGATAATCGAGATCAGTGACACCATGCCACTGCGTCGCCGTCCACGGCTAAAGCGCAAGCCTATCTGTAATGATAACGGCAACACCATTACTCGGCCCCCATTAAGGTCAGGTCCTGAGTCAGACGACCGTCACGCATTTCCAGCTGACGTGACATGCGTTTAGCCAGCTGCAAGTCATGAGTCACGACCAGGAAAGCCGTGCCCTGACGCACATTGAGCTCACCCAGTAACTCAAAAATACTGTTGGCATTGCGGGCATCAAGATTACCGGTCGGTTCATCTGCCAGAACCAGACGAGGATTATTGACCAGAGAGCGGGCAATCGCCACCCGCTGGCGTTCACCACCTGAAAGTTCTGAAGGACGATGATGGCTACGTTTTTTCAGTCCTACTGCTGCCAGCATTTCCAGCGCACGCTGTTGTGCCTCGGCAGGTTTTTTCTTACCAATCAGCAGTGGCATAGCGACATTTTCCAGCGCCGTAAAATCGGGCAGTAAGTGGTGAAACTGATAAATAAAGCCCAGTTCACGGTTACGCAGCTCCGCTTTCGCCGATGAGGAAAGCTGACTCATTGCCTGACCATTAAAAATGACATCACCAGAGCTGGGAGTATCCAGTCCACCGAGTAAATGCAATAAGGTACTTTTCCCCGAGCCGGAGCTACCGACAATCGCCATCAACTCGCCCGGTTTTATGCTAAAGCTGACATCATGCAGTACATCCGTTTGCACACTGCCTTCCTGGTAGCGTTTGCACAACTTGTCACACTGCAACAGGATAGAACTACTCATAACGTAAAGCCTCTGCGGGTTGAGTGGCGGCGGCACGCCAGGAAGGATACAACGTAGAGAGAAGTGCAATCGCCATCGCGACCAACGCAATAGTGACCACTTGTAAGGGGTCAATAGCAACCGGCAATACGGCGCCGTCGATTAAAATACCAATCACCGGCATCAACGTATTCAGCTGGCTGGCCAGTAATACACCCAGCAGCGCACCCAATAGCGCGCCCAGGATACCGGCACTCGCCCCCTGGACCATAAACACCGCCATAATCTGCCGACGAGTCAGCCCCTGGGTTTGCAAAATAGCCACTTCACCTTGTTTTTCCATCACCAGTAATCCCAGTGACGTAATAATATTAAATGCGGCTACAGCGACTATCAGACTCAATAGCAGCCCCATCATATTTTTTTCCATTCTGACGGCTTGGAATAGTTCGCCTTTACGCTCACGCCAGTCTTTCCACTCAGTCCCGGCCGATAAGCTTTGCTGACTGAGTACATCGACTTGCAGCGGACTGTCGAGCCACAACCGCCAGCCGGTAATATTGCCTGCCGGATAGCGCATCAAACGCGAAGCGTCCTGCTGATTGACCAGCAATTGAGTACCATCAACTTCACTGTTCGCGGCAAAAGTACCTATGACATTAAATAACCGCTGGCTTGGCAGACGTCCCATCGGGGTAAACTGGCTGGCAGAAGGCACCATCATCCGTAGCGTATCCCCCCGTTTAACGCCTAAGGTATTGGCTAATTGCTCCCCGAGAATAACGTTATATTCCCCAGCGACCAGCTGCGATTGCTGTACACCGGTCAGAAATGGCGTCAAGGGTTCATACTGGTCCGGCTTAACACCCAGCATCACACCCACGCCAATGCCATGGGGACTTTGCAGCACGACATCACCGGTAGTGAGCGGTTCAATTCGTGTCACACCTTGTAATTTAAGGCTGTCTGCAGGTAATTGTTGCGGGTTAATCGACCCTGAGGGTGAGGTGATCATGGCTTGGGGCATCAGCCCTAAGATATTGTTTTGCAGCTCCCGCTCAAAGCCATTCATCACCGAGAGCACCGTTACCAGCGCCATAACGCCCAGTGTGATACCGATGGTGGAAAGCCAGGAGACAAAGCGACCGAAGCGGTCCGCTGCACGCCCGCGCATATAACGCAGGCCGATAAATAACGCGACTGGTTGATACATAAAGTCCGTCTGGTTGCTGTGGCTTAGGCAAAAAAGCCAGTATACGACAGCCGCCCGGCCAAATGAATTCAATCGCTTAAATTAATCATCTGAGTAATGCAGTGAGCGGCTTTTTGATGACCACACTGCCCTTCTCTTTTATGTCTCTCGCTGAAGGCTTCTCATTTCAGATACCCCCTCAGAAACCCAGGAGGATCCTGCATTGCGGGTTGCTAATACTCGACGATGCGAGATAATAATATCATCATATTATCTTGACTCTCCTACCCTCGCCCGGCTATCGGCCCTCAGCGCGGTACCCAACTTACGAGATTGTGACGCTTTCTATGCCTGAAAATTATCGTTATTCCTTACCCGTTAAAGCTGCCGAACAACGTGTCCTCGGCGAGCTTCTGGGATCTGCCTGTGCAGCTGAAGTAGCAGAAATCACTGAACGTCATCATGGTCCGGTGGTACTGATAACCCCTGATATGCAGAATGCATTACGATTGCATGACGAAATTTCACAATTTACTGACTCGCTGGTCCTCAATCTGGCGGACTGGGAAACATTACCTTACGACAGTTTTTCGCCGCATCAGGAGATTATCTCTTCTCGACTGGCGACGCTGTACCAGTTACCAGATATGCAACGCGGAGTACTGATTTTACCGGTTAACACTCTGATGCAGCGGGTCTGTCCGCATAATTATTTGCATGGCCATGCTCTGGTCATGAAAAAAGGACAGAGTCTGTCACGGGATAACTTGCGCGCTCAGCTGGAACAGGCAGGATACCGCAGTGTCGATCAGGTCATGGAGCATGGTGAATTTGCCACGCGGGGAGCATTATTAGACCTCTATCCGATGGGCAGCGAACACCCCTACCGTATCGATTTTTTCGATAATGAAATCGACAGTTTGCGCATTTTTGATGTCGATTCACAACGAACATTAGACGAAGTCGATGCCATTAACCTGCTCCCCGCTCATGAGTTCCCGACGGATAAAAATGCCATTGAACTGTTCCGCAGCCAGTGGCGCGATAAGTTCGATGTGAAACGTGAGCCTGAGCATATCTATCAGCAAGTCAGTAAAGGCGCTCTGCCAGCAGGAATTGAGTACTGGCAGCCATTATTTTTTAGCGAGCCATTAGTCACATTATTTAGTTATCTGCCCGCCAATACTTTACTGGTCAATACCGGTAATTTAGAGAGCAGTGCTGAACGTTTCTGGCAGGATGCGCAGGCGCGTTTTGAAAATCGCGGCGTCGATCCGATGCGTCCACTGATGGAGCCGCAGGTATTATGGTTACGCCCGGACGCCCTGCTTAGTGAACTAAAAGCCTGGCCGCGCGTACAACTTAAGACTGATGTACTGCCATCCAAAGCAGCCAACGTCAATCTGGGTTACCAGCCCCTGCCAGAACTGGCGGTTCAGGCTCAGAATAAAGCCCCGCTTGATAATCTGCGTAAGTTTCTTGAAAGCGCCATTGGGCCGGTCATTTTCTCAGTTGAAAGTGAAGGTCGCCGTGAAGCTCTGGGTGAATTATTAGGGCGTATCAAAGTCGCGCCTAAACGTATTTATCGTCTGGATGAAGCCGAAACCCCGGGTACTTATTTGATGGTCGGTGCCAGCGAGCATGGCTTTATTGACAGCCTGCGTCAAAGGATCCTGGTGTGCGAAAGCGACCTGTTAGGTGAGCGCGTTAGCCGTCGTCGTCAGGACAATCGCCGGACCATTAATCCCGATACCTTGATCCGTAACTTAGCCGAACTGCATCCAGGCCAGCCAGTGGTGCACCTTGAGCACGGTGTAGGGCGTTATATTGGTCTGACAACGCTGGAAGCCGGTGGTATTACTGCCGAGTACCTGATGCTGGCCTATGCTGGCGATGCGAAACTCTATGTTCCGGTCTCTTCCCTACATCTCATCAGCCGTTATGCCGGAGGAGCCGATGACAATGCCCCTCTGCATAAACTGGGCAGCGATGCCTGGTCAAGAGCCCGACAAAAAGCCGCCGAGAAGGTGCGTGATGTCGCTGCAGAGTTACTGGATATCTACGCTATGCGCGCGGCCAAATCCGGGTTTGCCTTTAAACATGATAAAGAACAGTATCAGCTGTTCTGCGATGGTTTCCCCTTTGAAACCACACCAGACCAAGCCCAGGCGATTAACGCAGTGCTCAGTGATATGTGTCGTCCGCTGGCCATGGATCGTCTGGTCTGCGGTGATGTGGGATTCGGTAAAACAGAAGTGGCGATGCGTGCGGCATTTTTAGCCGTGGAGAACTACAAACAAGTTGCCGTTCTGGTACCGACAACGCTCCTGGCGCAACAGCACTTCGACAACTTCCGTGACCGTTTTGCTAACTGGCCGGTGCGCATTGAGATGCTTTCACGTTTCCGTAGCGCTAAAGAACAAACGCAAATTCTTGAACAAGCGCGTGACGGGAAAATCGATATTCTTATTGGCACGCATAAACTGCTGCAAACTGATGTTAACTGGCATGATCTTGGCTTATTGATTGTCGATGAAGAACACCGTTTTGGTGTCCGTCACAAAGAACGTATTAAAGCAATGCGTGCTGATGTCGATATTCTGACCCTGACAGCCACTCCAATTCCACGAACGCTGAATATGGCGATGAGTGGAATGCGCGATCTGTCAATTATCGCCACCCCACCCGCCCGTCGTCTGGCTGTCAAAACCTTTGTTCGTGAACATGATAACTTGATGGTGCGCGAAGCCATTTTGCGTGAAGTCCTGCGTGGTGGTCAGGTTTACTACCTGTTTAATGATGTTGAAAACATTCAAAAAATGGCAACAAAATTAGCCGAACTGGTACCTGAAGCACGCGTCGCTATCGGCCACGGTCAAATGCGCGAGCGGGAACTGGAACGGGTGATGAATGATTTTCATCATCAGCGTTTTAATGTCCTGGTCTGTACCACCATTATCGAGACCGGGATCGATATTCCAACCGCCAACACTATTATTATCGACCGAGCCGATCACTTTGGGCTGGCACAGTTACACCAGCTTCGGGGACGTGTCGGCCGTTCGCACCACCAGGCCTATGCCTGGCTGTTGACCCCACATCCAAAAGCCATGACGACAGACGCTCAAAAACGACTCGAAGCCATTGCCTCACTGGAAGATTTAGGTGCTGGCTTCGCGCTTGCAACCCATGATCTGGAAATTCGTGGTGCGGGTGAGTTGTTAGGTGACGATCAGAGTGGGCAAATGGAAACCATTGGTTTCTCTTTATATATGGAACTGCTGGAAAATGCAGTGGATGCGCTGAAGGAAGGCCGGGAACCTTCACTGGAAGATTTGACCAATAGCCAGACTGATGTTGAATTACGGATGCCTGCGCTACTGCCCGATGACTTTATTCCGGATGTAAATACGCGTCTTTCATTCTACAAACGCATTGCCAGCGCCCGACAAACTCATGAGCTGGATGAACTCAAAGTCGAGTTAATCGATCGTTTCGGCCTATTACCTGATGCCGCACGTCATCTGCTGGATATTGCTGCCCTGCGCCAGTTAGCTCAGAAGCTAGGGATCCGTAAAATTGAAGGTCACGAAAAAGGCGGCATGATTGAGTTTGCCGAGAAAAACCATGTTGACCCAGTATGGTTGATAGGTCTGTTACAAAAACAGCCACAGCATTACCGTCTCGATGGTCCGACACGTCTAAAATTCACTCAGGATTTAGCCGACCGTAAAACCCGTATCGACTGGGTGCGTAACTTTATGCGCGACCTGGAAGAACATGCTGTAGCCTAATTTACCGCCCCGTAACCTTCTAATTACGGGGCAAAACAGCAATATTTACATATTCTTTTCATTTCACCTGGTGTTTAAAACGTCGCATAGAGGATAATTGACGCTTTAGCATTTACTATAAATATCCAGAATGATTCGAGTTACTTTTAGTGTGTTTGTCGATTTGACTCTCCTCACTCTCAGGCAACTTGAATAATGATGGGTGAATCAGGGTCGCCACTATGTCTTTGTCACGATTTTTTACCTACACGAGGAAACTCGCCGCACTTGCTGCACTTATCGGCACCAGCAGCATTGTTACGCCGACTTTTGCTCAAGACTATCCACTTCCTGCCGCAAATAGTCAGTTGATTGGTAAAAACCAATATCACGTTGTTGAGGATGATGGTGGTTCACTGGAAGCCATTGCTAAAAAGTACAATGTCGGTTTTCTGGCACTGTTACAAGCCAATCCGGGTGTTGATCCCTATGTGCCACGTGCCGGCAACGTACTGACAATCCCAACAGAAATGTTACTGCCTGATGTACCGCGTGAAGGTATTGTGCTTAATCTGGCTGAACTGCGAATGTATTACTTCCCTGCCGGACAAAACAAAGTCACCGTTTATCCTATCGGTATTGGTCAGTTAGGCGGTGATACTCTGACCCCCACGATGACCACGAAAATTTCTGGTAAACGTGCTAATCCAACCTGGACCCCGACAGCCAATATCCGCGCTCGTTACCTTGCGCAGGGCATTAAGCTGCCTGCCGTGGTTCCTGCGGGTGATGATAACCCAATGGGCCATCATGCCATTCGTCTGGCAGCCTATGGTGGTGTTTATCTGCTCCATGGAACTAACGCTGATTTTGGTATTGGTATGCGCGTCAGCTCCGGCTGTATTCGTCTACGTGATGACGATATTAAAGAGCTGTTTGAACAGGTTCCCGTTGGTACATCAGTGCGCATTATTAACGAGCCAATAAAAACCTCGATTGAACCGAATGGTCATCGTCTGGTTGAGGTTCATCAGCCACTATCGGAATCCATTAATGATGATCCACAACTGCTTCCTATTCATCTTAATGACACAATGACGCAGTTCCGCAGCGCTCAGCAAACAGATGCGGATGTCATGGATAAAGTGATAGAACATCGTTCAGGTATGCCAGTAAACGTCAAAGCCCATACGCCAGTCGTAGAAAATATCTGATCTGAGGCTATCAGCTGTAGTCTGATATCTTCTTTAGCCTGAGTTTTGTCTCTCATAAACTCAGGCTTAAAGCTTTCCATATCAATATGCTATCCCCTGAACAAGTATCAGCAGAATGTGGACGAAATTAAAATCAGTCCACTGAGTCGTTACGGCGTTAAAAGGCAAAATGAACCTGTGATCAGAGTAACACCCTGACGAGGGAAATAATCGGAAAAAAAACTCCTGTCTATCGATAGCGACAGACAGGAGATAAATACTCAGAACAGATTAATCTTACAAATAACAACAAGAAGGAGTGGTAATAATAACGACAGAAAGTTACTGATAAACGATAGCTGTACCGTGCAGAAGATGGTTACCCACTGCAGAAGTGACACGAAATGAGGTTCCACCTAATCTACCAGCCTTTTCACCCAACTTTTCTTCCAGAGTCCCTAAATCACTCAGTGCTGTGGCACCAATGATACCCATTTGCTGTTGATTTTGTGGCGCTTCAGAAACCTGTACTGCTGCAAAGCTTGTACAGGAGAGTAAAGACAGGATTACGACAGTAAAAAGTGTGACTAGCTTGCTCATTACGTCGTGTCCAGTAGAAAACATGAAATCTCTAATCGATTTAATTAACGATCAGTAAGATAATGATAATAGTGATCTAGATCACATGTCAACATTTAGTTATCGGCCGTTAATCAATTTGACCATAAGTGCTCTTTTCCGGGAATAATCCATTCTTATCTTGCATAAAAAGCCACTAGATACTGTGGTATAGTATTTTTATAATGATTGTTCATTAATAGTTTTGACTGGCGGAAACGGCAAGATGGAAACGACAATCTGTACCAATAAAAAAAGCCGTGGCCGGCCTAAAGTATTTGACAGGGAAGATGCGCTGGAAAAAGCCATGATGCTCTTCTGGCAGCATGGATATGAAGGTACGTCACTCTCTCATTTGGTTGCAGTCACTGGGGCAAAAGCACCGACTCTGTATGCTGAATTTACCAATAAAACGGGGCTGTTTCGTGCCGTACTCGAGCACTATATCACCCGTTTTACCGACCAGTATAATACCTGTTTATTCGGTGAGACAGCTCCCGTTGCGGAAGTTCTGGAAACCTTTCTGACCACCATAGCCAAATGTTTTACGGCTGAGGGAACACCATCAGGATGTTTTATTGTCTCTACATCTTCAGGGCTGGGAGCCTCTTCACAAGAAATCGCTGACACCATCAAAGCACGACACGACCTACAGGATAAATCACTGACACGCTTTTTATCTGAGCGGCAGCAACAAGGTGAATTGCCCGATCACTGCGATGTTAACCATGTCGCGAAATATTTAAACTGCTTTATTCATGGAATGTCAGTTTCCTCTCGGAATGGCGCCAGCTATGAAGAGTTATTAAGCATGATAGCAACCACTATCAGATTATTACCCGGACTTATCAAAACAACATGACGGGCAGGTGAACGGGTATATTCCCCCCAGACCTGACGAACAATATGCCAGGTCTGGGGTATTCGCTATGAATTCCGTATACGCGCTTTCGCCCAGTAAGCCATAAAATTGACCGCCTCCTGATTAACACCACGTTCGCCAATCAAATAACGACGCAGTAATTTTACCGTGGTCGACTCTGCGGCGATCCAGCCATAAAATTCGCGGTTATCAGAAGTGGCTTTATCCCACAGGAGCTCACCTTCCGTTTCTTCCTGAATGACATTATGCTGGAAACCTTCCGGAAGCCAGACCTGCTCTCTCACCGCTTTAACCAAGCACTCGCCATAGCTGGCATTGACTGGAGCACGCGGTAGCCAGTGTATTTGTGCGAAGCTAAAAGCACTTAAATCAACACAATCAGCCTCTTCTGGTACTTCAAAGAAAGCCTGAATCTGTGGAGGCTCTGGCAGTTTTGCCAACAGTTCGAGAATACCACGGGCCGCTGGCAAAGCGGTTTCATCGGCAATAATTAAACCATGACGTAAATCTGCTGGGGGAGTCCACTCATAGCCACCGCTATCTTCAGCGTATTCCGCGTTAGGAGCCACTATCTGTAATGTCGCACCAGGCTCTGCATTAATGGCAAAAGTCGACGCTGGCCCTTCAGTACCATGGCTGACAAACTCCACGGTAAACTCTTCTTTTTCACGATTTACATGCCGTAAGGTATAGGTACGCAGGAGCGGACGCTTCTCTTTCACCATAGATTGCAGCCTATCGTACCACTGAGCATCATTTGCCAGCGCTGAGGGGGTACCGTCTAGTGAAGGTAACAGCAGCTTGATCCGCTGATCGGGCGAGTCACATTTCATGTACCTGACATCAGGCCCCGTGAAAACCAGGCTTAACAGTGATGGGGAAACTGCTGACTTACGTGCCAGTTGGACATTAAACAGGCGATAGCCCTGAACTCCTGCCATAAATTTTCTTACCTTTTGTTTTTAAATAAAAATAATTATTCATTACCACACTAGCGCTTACCCGCTAACAGCAAAATAGCGCTGACGATTAGTCAGAAAGTCAGCACCACTCTAAAGAGAGACCACCACACTTTGTCAGTGTCATCAGTCGATATGACTTTTTTATTAACTATTTTTAATTATTTTAACAAGCATTATTGATAATGATAAATATTATCGTCAGGATTCACATTATCATACTCTGTGAGTTTTTGTGATGTCGAGGCTACAGAATGTCATGCTTTGTGCTGTTGTGATTGATGTAGCACTTTTGATTTACTGAGAAGCTATCAGTTACCTGTCGGTAAACTGAGTTTCAGCGTTGAGGACGTGTTAGATAGTGGTCGTACTTTCGGGGTAAATTACTCGTATTGTTCTAAAACAGTTTGCCCGGCGATTGCCGGGCAATTTCTCAAGTACGCAGAGATTAGTGCAGCTTAAGACGCGGGCGAATAACCCGGTTGATACTCCCCACCACCATCATCAATCCGGTCTTCAGATAGCCGTGTAGTGCAATTTGATGCATGCGGTAGAGAGAGATGTACGCCATGCGTGCAATCCGCCCTTCAACCATCATCGAACCCCGCGTCAGGTTCCCCATCAGACTACCGACCGTTGAGAAACGAGACAATGAAACCAGTGAACCATGATCTTTATAGATATAAGGCTTCAGCGGTTTCCCTTTAGTTTCGGCAATAATATTGCTTAACACAAGGGAAGCCATCTGGTGCGCAGCCTGCGCGCGTGGAGGAACAAATCCACCTTCCGGACGTGTACAAGATGCACAGTCACCAATCGCGTAAATATTCGGATCACGGGTAGTCTGGAGTGTTGGCTCAACCACCAGCTGGTTGATACGGTTAGTTTCCAGCCCCGCCAGATCTTTCATAAAGTCAGGTGCTTTAATCCCTGCAGCCCAGACCATCAGATCGGCTTTAATAAACTGTCCGTCTTTGGTATTCAGGCCATCGGCCTGAGCGCTGGTCACCATGGTTTGTGTCATGACTTTAACGCCGATTTTAGTTAACTCGCTATGTGCTGCCGCTGAGATACGCGGCGGCAATGCAGGCAGAATACGCTCTCCTGCTTCCACCAAGGTAACATTTAAAGCATCACGGGTCAGGCCTTTGTAGCCGTAGCTGTGCAGCTGCTTCACCGCATTATGCAATTCCGCTGACAGTTCAACACCTGTTGCCCCAGCCCCCACAATGGCAATATTAACCGTTTCGTTGACATCTTCTTGAGCCGAATATTTCAGGAAGAGATTCAGCATTTCAGAGTGGAAACGACGTGCCTGATGAGGGTTGTCGAGGAAGATACAGTTATCTTTAACACCTGGAGTATTAAAATCGTTCGAGGTGCTGCCCAGCGCTATAACCAGCGTATCGTAAGGTATCCGGCGTTCGTCGACCAACAATTCACCTTTGTCATCACAGAGCTTATCAAGCATCAGCGTTTTTGCTTCACGGTCAAGATTGACTACTGATCCTAGCTGGAAATGAAAGTGATTATTACGCGCATGAGCCAGATAACTTATCGCATCCACGCCTTCGTCCAGTGAACCGGTTGCGACTTCATGTAGTAGGGGTTTCCAAAGATGGCTGTGGTTACGGTCTACCAGGGTTATCTCCGCTTTATTACGACGACCCAGTTTTTGTCCTAATTGTGTTGCTAGCTCAAGCCCTCCAGCCCCGCCACCCACAATCACTATTTTTTTCAACGATGTAGTCATTTAAGTCCCGAAAATATTAACCAAGTGTTAATTAAAAGTTATCGCAATAACCCTTATTTAACAATGGTTTAGAGCGAATGATTTACTGCATTCGGAAGAATAACACGAAGGGCAAAATGGTCATACCAAAATTGATATTTATCAATTTCTTTAGTGTCTGAAACGTAAAAACTCGCATCGGAATGCGAGTTTTTATGTTTTAAGAACGATGAACAATGGGGTGAACATTATCAGCCCTGAGTTTTAAAAGCCTTAATACGTTGTAAGTGTGGAGAAAGGTTTTTAAATTTATGTCCTTGTTCTTCATCCCAGATAATTTCATAGAAGGGATCCAAGGCTTGTGCTGCACGTACATTATCCAGCAGTTCATCCTTACGGGACAAAATCACCAGACTACGGTCACGATTTTTTTCCCGAAAATTGCTGACACACTTAGTGGCAATATCGGCATACTCTTCCGGACGGTTAATCTTTCCTTCCATATTTTCATGGGGATAGAGGTTAGGATTAAACATCACCTGCCGCATATTGCAGAGAAAACCAATACGTTCAGCCCAGAATCCTCCCAACCCTACCCCGCAAATTAATGGTCGTTCATCATCAGTAAACTGCTGCATTTTATTGACTTCTTTCAGCAAGTGCTGCATATCGTGTTTCGGATGTAGCGTGCTATAGCTGATAAGCCTTACATCGGGATCAATAAAATGAAGTTGCAGTACTTTTTCATGGTTACCGGGACTACTGGAGTCAAAACCGTGTAAATAGATAATCATTGCACCCCCATCGCATAATGACAGACCAAATGGTCAGAAAATCAGGCATTCTCTTTGGCGGCTTGCCATTGTTCATACAGTGCTTCCAGTTGCTGATTTACCTGCTTCCAGCGAGTAGATGACTGTAATTCCTGACGCGTAAAAGTCCCTCTATGATACAAATTTGTCAGACGCTCTACTTTGACCGCCGACAGATTATCTAACACACTTACTGCTCCTTTAGGATTATTACAGACCAGCACCATATCGCAACCTGCGTCCAACGATGCCTGAGCCCGTTCGGCATAACTGCCCATAATTGCCGCGCCTTCCATCGACAAGTCATCGGAGAAAATCACGCCATTAAACCCCAGCTCGCCGCGCAGAACCGTTTTTAGCCAGTGCGCTGAACCGCTGGCGGGTTTGTCATCAACCTGCTGATAAATCACGTGTGCTGGCATAATGGCATCCAGCTTATTGTCGCGGATGAGCGAGGCAAAAATGCCCATATCATGCTGACGAATTTCAGCTTCAGACCTGCCATCACGAGATATTTCTTTGTGCGTATCAGCGCTGACCGCACCGTGCCCGGGAAAATGCTTACCGGTCGTTTTCATTCCCGCAGCATGCATACCATCAATAAACCCGGTCGCAACCTGTAAGGCTTTTTTCGGTTCAGCATGATAGGAACGATCATCAATAGCAGCACTCAGGTGACCAATATCCAGCACTGGCGCAAAACTGATATCGATATCCATCGCTATCATTTCACTGGCCATTAGCCAGCCTGCCTCTTGTGCCAGTTTCGTCCCGGCCTCAACACCCAGCAAAGCGGCAAATGACTGAGCAGCTGGCAAGCGGGTAAAGCCTTTTCGGAAACGCTGTACCCGGCCACCTTCCTGATCAACAGCAATAACCAGATGATTTCGTGAAGCACTTCGGATTTGACGAACTAACTCTCGCAGCTGTGCCGGATCATGGTAGTTTCTGGTGAAGAGGATCAGCCCACCCACCAGCGGACAATCCAGAATCTCGCGCTCTTCAGCTGTCAGTTCAAAACCCGCTACGTCCAACATTACCGGACCCATATCTTCTCCTGATATCTCATCTCTTGCCACGCCTTGTCGGCCAGGGCGGCAAACTGTGGTTGATTCGTTTGTTGCCAGCGGCATTCATACCATGAAGCAACGAGTAATTTTACCCAGGGTTGCCAGCGCGCTATCTGGCGATATAACTCAGACAGCTCCAAATGAGCAAAATGAGCATAGCGAGGTAAAAAATCCTCGTCTGCAAAGGTGTTACAGTCAAGAACGGTTGCCAGTTCCAGTCCGATATCACCATCGCCCGCATATTCCCAGTCAATCAGCCCTAATCCCTGCGTTTGCTGAATAATATTTCCGGCATGAACATCCATATGTAACGGCGCAAGTCTCAAGGGGCGCGGCTCTTTCATCGCCAGTAAATGCTTTAAGGTCGCTAACCAGTAGGCTGTACGTCGCGTCGGCGAGCTTTGCTGCCAGTAGTAGCTCAGTAACGGTGCGACTCTGACTCGCCAGCCGAAAAGAGGCTGTCGGTGCAAAAGATGCAAGAGACGGGCAAGTTCGGTTGCGGGTAATGGCCCTGACCAGGGGGCGCCTTCCAGCCAGTGACTCAGCAGCCACCCTTCCGCCAAAGCGTAAGGTCGTGGGGCCATTCCGGGAGGTAATTGTTTCAGCACCTTGTGATAACGGTGTAAGGACAAACCGGGTAACCGCTGTTCAGGCAACTTACGCGCATTAAACCGACCCTGTTCCGTTTTAACACAAAAGCTGGTACCGCTGAGTCCCTCAAGAGCAGAAAAACAACCGGTGGCATCAGCCACCGGAAGATATCGTGCGATCACGCTCTCAAGCAAGGTGTTAGTAGGTTTGAGAAACAACACTGTTACCTGACCAGATTATCTCGCCCGTTTGTACTAGCATCAGTTGCATTTTTAACGTCGGGGTATTCACATTACCGCTGGCATTACTGTACAACACATATTGCGCCCCCACATTACGTGCGATACCAATCGCTTTGCTACGACTACCCAAACTATCTTGTGGCGACAGACCCAGCTGCTGCTTCACCAGCGCCAGTTGCTGTGCTGACACTAAAGTAAAGGTACGGTTATTGACCAAAGCATTGACTAAGGCTTCCGTCACGCTGCCTGCTTGCAGGCTGCCATTCGTCCGGTTATTCACAGTGTCGACCAGTAGTACGCCCCCCGGTGTCACACCATCAGCCTGCAACATTTGATTGACCAGGGGATGAATGGCAGCGCTCCAGTCATAAGTACGTACAGTCGGTACCGCCGGGATAGTCGGTTCCGGTTGCTCAATCGCTTCGATATCCGGAACGGATGGTACAGTCGGTGGTATAACCGCAGCGCCTTGATCCGGATTAACAGGCTCAACCGGAGCAGGGGCTTGTTCCATGGTAAGACACCCGGTAAGAACCAGTGCCAGAGCAGCAACAGTCAAGTAACGATAAATTCTCGTTATCACAATTCACTCCTTAACGAGAGAAAAAGACGTACTTTACTGGCATCAGGATTAAACAATGTAGACTGAATTTTCTTTCCGGACCTTGCATCAAGCGTTAATACCTGAACTTTATCAGCCGGATGAATTTCAAGCCCTTTCTTGTCATACCAGTAAAAACGATAGTAGAGTCGGACCGGATGCTGTTTTTCATTATACAGCGAGGAGAATGCGAGAGCAGTGCCATCACGTTGTGACAGAGTCGGGCTACTGGCACGAATACCGGCAGCCAGGATAGCGCCTTCCATCACCAGAGTCTGAGTGTCACTCACCGGAATACTAGGACGCGAGCTGCATCCTGCGATAAGCAACACCAGCATGAAAAGACCGACAGTCTTATGCATTATCGTATCAGGCTTGAGCTGAGAGCATCGGCCCCAGCGGCCGACCACCCAACAGATGCATATGAATATGGTAGACCTCTTGTCCGCCATGACGATTACAGTTCATTATCAGACGGTAACCCTCTTCAGCAATGCCTTCCTGCTCCGCTATTTTAGCCGCAACAGTAAATAGACGCCCTAGCGCGGCTTCATGTTCAACCGTCACGTCATTTGCGGTGGGGATCAAAACATTCGGAATAATCAGAATATGACTTGGCGCTTGAGGCGCGATATCACGAAAGGCTGTGACGAGCTCATCCTGGTACAAGATATTGGCTGGAATTTCACCGCGAATAATTTTACTGAAAATGGTTTCTTCGGCCATCGTTAGTTCCTGAATTAAAAGAGCGATAACAAGAGTATGAGCGAGGCAGAGTTTTGACTCAACCTTCAGCCACATTTTCTTTATCAGATTCGTCATTTCCGCACGAAAAAGCGCCGGAGATCAGTGACAAGATAAAACAGATTTAAGGAATAAAGGGGATGGGGATGAGAATGGATTAGCATGAATACTGGTGTGTAGTCGGGTGAGAGAAGCATCTTCTTCCCTCACCCGCGTTATCCGGTAAGGAGACCCCTTCCCGGATAAGACTGCTTACCGATTAATGGTTACGGATCCATTCATCCATTTCGGTTTTCAAGTTGTCAGATTTAGTACCAAAAATAGCCTGTACACCAGAACCTGCAACCACGACTCCTGCTGCACCTAATTTTTTAAGTTCAGCCTGATCGACTTTAGCAATATCCGCAACGCTAACACGCAGACGGGTAATACAAGCATCAAGATTGGTAATATTCTCTTTGCCACCGAATGCGGCTACTAGGTTTGGCGCCATTTCACTGTTCACAGTCGTTTTGCTCTCTTCAACAGTATCTTCGCGACCTGGAGTTTTCAAATCAAGCGCACTGATAAGAACCCGGAACACGGTGTAGTAAACCACAGCATAACCTGCACCGATGATTGGGAACAGCCACAATCTGCTACTGTTGCCAGACAGGATGATGAAGTCAATTAAGCCATGTGAGAACGAGGTGCCATCACGCATACCCAGCAGAATACAAATTGGGAACGCCAGACCCGCCAGGACTGCATGGATGAAGTACAGGATTGGAGCAACAAACATGAATGAGAATTCAATCGGTTCTGTTATCCCGGTCAGGAATGAGGTCAGAGCCGCAGAGATCATAATACCGCCAACTTTGGCACGATTCTCTGGTTTCGCTGAATGCCAGATAGCAATGGCTGCTGCGGGTAAACCGTACATTTTGAACAGGAAGCCGCCCGACAACATACCCGCCGTTGGATCGCCTGCCATATAACGAGGGATATCACCGTGAAACACCTGACCTGCCGCATTGGTGTATTCACCAATTTGCATCTGGAAAGGAACGTTCCAGATATGGTGCAGACCGAACGGTACCAGGCAGCGTTCAACGAAGCCGTAGATACCGAATGCCAGAACCGGGTTCTGATAAGCCGCCCACTCAGAGAACTGCTGGATCACCTTACCAATCGGAGGCCAGATAAAGGACAACACGATGCCCATAAGAATCGCAGCCAGACCCGAAATAATAGGAACAAAACGTTTGCCCGCGAAGAAACCTAAATATTCTGGTAATTTAATACGATAGAACCGATTAAACATATAAGCGGCTATCGAACCAGCAATAATCCCCCCCAATACACCGGTGTCAGCAAGATGACTAGACTCAATCTCCTGCGTCGACATATGCATGACCAGTGGAGCAACCACGGTCATGGTTTTGACCATAATTCCGTAGGCAACAACAGATGCAAGAGCGGCAACACCATCGTTATTGGTAAAACCTAAGGCAACACCAATAGCAAAAATAAGCGGCATGTTGGCAAAAACAGAACCGCCTGCTTCAGCCATCACGTGGGAAACGACAAGGGGTAACCAAGTAAAGTTTGCAGAACCAACGCCTAATAGTATCCCGGCTATAGGTAGCACGGATACAGGCAGCATTAGCGATTTACCAACCTTTTGCAGGTTAGCAAATGCATTTTTAAACATCATTGAGAGTGCTCCTGAGTAAGCTTTTTTAGTATAAAAATTGCCAAGGGCGGAAAAAACTCGCCCTTTAAGCCGGACATCTGTGTGTCTCTACATTTATTACGAAGGGTAAAATAAATAGTGATAACACTGCTTGATAGTCGTTACACTTTTCTTACCACTGAATAGTCATCGCTATAAATGAACAAATTCCAGTCACTTTTGATGAAATAAAAAGCACCTGCTATCTAAAAATGAAGCAAGTGCTCTATTTCCCGGTCAATTATTACGAAGGTCGAATTAATTATCAAACAGATTATTGCTGCGGCAGAGAAACACCAAACAAGTTGCTGAAATTACGCGTAGTAGCAGAAGCAAGTTCTTCGAGTGAAATTCCTTTCAACACCGCCAGATACTCAGCAATATCACGTACCATCGCAGGTTGGTTCTCTTTACCGCGATGAGGCACTGGAGCCAGATAAGGGGAATCGGTTTCTATCAGGAGTCTGTCAAGTGGTACATAGCGGGCAACTTCACGTAAGTCCTCTGCATTACGGAAGGTCAGGATCCCGGAGAATGAGATATAGAATCCCATATCCAGTAGCTTGGCAGCCGTGGCTTTATCTTCGGTAAAGCAATGTAATACTCCACCGCAGTCCATCACCTTCTCTTCTTGCAAGATAGCGAGTGTGTCAGCACGCGCATCACGTGTATGAACAATCACTGGCTTCTTCAGTTCGCGCCCCACCTGGATATGGTAACGAAAGGATGTCTGCTGCTGTGGTTTGGTTTCCGGCGTATAGAAATAGTCCAACCCGGTTTCACCCATCGCCACCACACCCGGTTCCGCAGCCAGACGCAGTAACTCTTCTTTTAGATAGGTTTTGTCTTGATGAAGCGGGTGTACGCCGCAAGAAAATGCCACATTATCTCGTTCGCCGACTAACTGACGCATAGACTGGTAACCGTCGAGAGTGGTGGCCACAGCCAGACAGAATTTAACCTCACGGGCAGCGGCCTTTTCCAGAACATCATCGACGTTTTTATGCAAAGACTGGTAATCAAGGCCATCAAGATGGCAATGTGAATCGACCAAAAACATATAGTTACTCTTAAATAGGGTGTGAAGGAAGTTAAATAGGGTGTGCTGGAAGCATCGAACCGGGTTGCATCAGGCGTTCCCATGCCAGCAATGTTTCTGTCAGGATCAGCTCACGATTCACGCCCACCACATTTAGCAATGTCTCCCGGCACTGGAACCAGGTATGTAGCAGGCTGTGAAGCAAGGCTGGTGAACCCTGCTGTGTCAGTTTTATAACCAACGGCAGGTGGTCATTATTCGTTAACCACTCAGTGGCTCCCTGCTGATACTTTATTGCATCCAGCAACAGTGCACAGAGCCAGTCCAGGGTACGTACAGCATCATCATGGTTAAATTCGGGTAGTAACGCTAACATGTCGCCAGAGCTGCAGGCGGCAGTCAAGCTGTCAGTCAATTTTTCACGCTGTTTCCACAGCACGGGTTCCAGCAGCTGTAACGCTGCTGGCGGCGATCCGCCGCTTAAGCGTAATGCGGCAGTTAACGCGTCGGGTGCCTGCTGAGTTACCCGGCCAAGCCAGGCCCGGGCAAAAGATTCCGCCGGTGGCGCAAGATGCCAGCAGAGGCAACGACTGCGTAAGGTTGCAGGAAGGTGTGCAGGTTCCGGGCAACTGAGAAAGAACCAGGTTTTGGCTGGTGGCTCTTCCAGTGTTTTTAGCAGGGCATTTGCCGCTGCTTCTGTGAGTTTATCCGCTTGTGCAATACGTATGACTTTATTGCCCCCTTGCTGTGAGTGGCTGTAAAGCCTCTCTGTTATCTCGCGAATAACATCAATCCCCAGCGTTGATTTACCTTTCTCCAGGGTTATCTCATAGCTATCAGGATGAGTTCCTGCCTGCATCAGCTGGCAGCTATGGCATTCGCCGCAGCTCTTATTCCCTTGAGGATGCTGGCACATCAGCCAGCGACAAAGCGCATAAATCAGCGCATCCTCACCCATTCCTGGTAAAGAGTGAACCAGTAGGGCATGGTGTCCGCGGCCTGCCTGATACTGGCTGATGAGCTGCTCAAAAGGCGCACGTAACCACGGATACCATTTCATCAGGCTTGCTCCTGATACCAGTTAATCACGGTCTGACGAATATTTTGTGAAACCTCATCCAGTGAACAGGTGGCATCGATAACCTGAATATGGCTATCCGCCGCAGCCAGCTCAAGATAACGCTGCCTTGTGCGGTTAAAGAAATCGAGCGACTCTTGCTCTATTCTGTCTAGCTCCCCTCTGGCACGGGCACGACCCAGTCCGATTTCGGGTGTGACATCCAGATACAGTGTCAGGTCAGGATGGAAATCCCCCAATACGGTATTGCGCAGCGCCATCAGCAAGTTCTGATCGATTTTCCGACCACCGCCCTGATAAGCCTGAGTTGAGAGATCGTGTCTGTCTCCGATGACCCACTGCCCACTGGCGAGCGCGGGTTTAATCACTGTTTCAACCAACTGAACACGTGCCGCATAAAACATCAGCAACTCTGCTTTATCTGTCACTTTTTCATCGCCAATACCCTGATTATTCAGAGTCAGTTCGCGCAGCCGTTCGGCCAGTGGCGTACCGCCAGGTTCACGAGTAAAAGTCAGACAGTGAATTCCTAAGTCTTTTAAGGTCGCGACTACCACATTATGTGCGTTAGTTTTACCTGCCCCTTCCAGACCTTCGATAACAATAAATTTACTGTCCATTTTTTTCCTTGAGAGATTTGATGTACACCTGAACGGCCTTGTTATGGTTAGTCAGATTGGTACTGAAGGTATGACCGCCCTTACCATCTGCGACAAAATAGTAATAAGGTGACACACCTGGATGCGCCGCTGCCTTTAAGGAGGCTATGCTCGGTAGCGCAATCGGGCCTGGCGGTATACCGCTGATAACATAGGTATTATAAGGTGTCGGCGTGTCGAGATGTTTACGTGTCAGCCGCCCTGTATAGGCATCACCAAGACCATAGATAACAGTAGGATCGGTTTGCAGACGCATGCCAGCACGCAAGCGATTCATAAACACCGATGCCACATTTTCACGCTCCTCAGCCAGAGCGGTTTCTTTCTCGATGATAGAAGCCATGGTCACCAGCTCATTCTCCGTCTGGTAGGGAAGATCTTTAGCCCGTCCCTTCCAAGTCTCAGCGACTGTTTTCACCATTTTTTCATGAGCACGTTTCAATAGTGCCACATCGGTCGTATTGGCGGTATACATCCAGGTATCAGGATAGAACCAGCCTTCTATCCGGTCAGGATTATCGATACCCAGCGCTTGCGCTACCGTGGAATAATTGTCATCGGCAAGGGTATGCTGAATAAAAGGTGTAGCACGCAATTGCTTCAGTAAATCACTTAATCGCATCCCTTCAATAAAGCGCACCGGTAACTGGGCCTCTTTGCCGCTGGCCAGCAATTGCAGCATCTCGTTGACAGTCATCCCCGGCAACAGGCGATAAGTCCCTGCTTTAAATTGTGCTAATTCAGGTTCAACACGCAGTAACCACTGAAATACCCGCGGGCGCGTAATCAGCTTTTCTTCGTAAAGCTGCTTTCCCAGCGCCAGCCGTCCTGTGCCTGCTTTAAGGGTGAAAAAGGTGTCTTGCTGGATATCAATTGGGCTATTGGCCAGTTGACGTACTTTCATCATGCCTACGCCTGCGGCGATTGCCAGCACTACCAGGATGAACAAAAGGAACAGAAAGAATTTTTTCATCGGTAATCAATTACTCACATAGTGGGGCTAAAAAATGATACAACACGCCAGTCGGGTAATACCAATGTTCAACTTGTCTGACCGGAATAACCGGCATCAGGGCATTACAAATTATGACTTCATCAGCATCGGCAAGCGTTTCCATCGGCTCACTGACTTGTTTACACTGCCACCGGCTGTTTTCTAAACAGGCTATAATGCGCTGACGCATCGTGCCATTAACACCTGACTTATCAACATAAGGGGTAAATACTTGTTCCCCCTTACGCCAGAATAAATTGGCCGCACAACATTCTACTAGCCGTCCTTCACTGTCAAGAACCAGAGCTTCCTCAGCGTCAGTACGGTCAAGGTGTGTACGGATCAGGACTTGTTCAAGACGATTAAGGTGTTTAATTCCCGCAAGCATTGGATTCTGACCCAACCGAACAGGGCTCAGAGCGAGCTTTATGCCCTGCTCACGCCAGCTGTCATAGAAAGCCGGGAGCGGGAAAACGGACAGTATGCGTGTGGGGTTATTACAGTGACGAGCACTATAGCCCCGCCCACCGCTGCCACGCGTGAGGATCACTTTGAGCACAGCTTCGGGAGTCTCACTGGCGAGCAGATTCATCTCATGTACGAGTGTCTGCCAGTCAACTTCCGTTATTAGCAGCACTTCGCATGCCTGCTGTAAGCGGCGCAGATGATCTTGCTGATGACGAACCCTTCCCGAGGAGATGCGCGCAGTGGTAAAACAACCGTCGCCAAACTGAATCGCACGATCGCTGGCGCTAATTTCACTTTGCCACTGGCCATTGATGAGATACATACAAGAACCCTCAGTACAGGATCGGATGGGATAATACCGGTGGGATAAAGAAGGGAAGCTCTGGAATAGCAAAGTCTGAGAACAGACTCTGCTATTGAAACGGCTTAAATCTTTTTGAAGATTAAAGAACCGTTGGTACCACCAAAGCCAAAGGAGTTACACAGTGTGTACTCAAGACCTGTCACCTGACGTGCTTCATGCGGAACCAGGTCCAAATCGAAACCGACATCCTGGTTATCGAGATTGATAGTCGGCGGAACCGCTTGATCACGTAAAGCCAGAATAGTGTAAATTGACTCTACCGCGCCTGCGGCACCCAACAAGTGGCCGGTCATTGACTTGGTTGAGCTCACCAGAACACGACTGGCATCAGCACCAAATATGGTTTTTACCGCTTGGGCTTCTGCTTTATCGCCTGCTGGAGTTGAAGTGCCATGGGCATTCACATAACCCACCTTCCCAGCTTCGATACCCGCATCACGCAATGCATTTTCCATTGCTAATGCAGCACCTGCACCATCTTCCGGCGGTGAAGTCATATGATAAGCATCGCTACTCATGCCAAAACCAACAATCTCAGCATAGATTTTTGCGCCACGCTTTTTGGCATGCTCATATTCTTCCAGGACGATTACGCCAGCACCATCACCGAGCACAAAACCATCACGGTCTTTGTCCCAGGGACGACTTGCAGCCTGCGGATTATCATTACGCGTTGATAGCGCACGAGCAGCACCGAATCCACCGACACCTAAAGGTGTACTGGCTTTTTCTGCACCACCTGCCAGCATTGCATCGGCGTCGCCATAAGCGATAATCCGCGCAGCCTGGCCAATGTTATGCACACCAGAGGTACAAGCGGTTGCAATCGAGATGCTAGGACCACGCAACCCAAGCATAATTGTCAGATGGCCAGCGACCATATTCACAATAGTAGAAGGAACGAAAAAAGGACTGATCTTACGCGGACCACCGTTAACTAACGCCGTGTGGTTTTCTTCGATAAGACCAAGACCACCGATACCAGAACCAATAGCGGCTCCAATACGGGTAGCGTTTTCTTCCGTTACTTCTAGGCCAGAATCCTGCATGGCCTGCCAGCCCGCAACAATTCCATATTGAATGAAGGCATCCATCTTACGCTGTTCTTTGCGTGAGATAATGTCATCACAGTTAAAGTCCTTTACTAAGCCTGCAAATTTTGTTGCATAGGCACTAGTATCAAAATGGTCGATCAGGCTGATGCCACTCTGACCGGCAAGGAGAGCTTTCCAAGTAGACTCTACGGTATTGCCGACAGGAGACAACATGCCCAGTCCGGTCACAACTACACGACGCTTAGACACGTTTGTCCTCCAGGGAGGGATTAATTACTAGTGGGACAATTCAGATAAAACACAGGCGGTCGAATGACCGCCTGGAGATGCTCACTTACGCTTGGTGACCGTTGATGTAATCAATGGCTGCCTGAACGGTGGTGATTTTCTCGGCTTCTTCGTCCGGAATCTCAGTATCAAACTCTTCTTCCAGAGCCATTACCAGCTCAACGGTGTCAAGAGAATCAGCGCCCAAGTCCTCAACGAAAGAAGCGGAGTTGATAACTTCTTCCTGTTTAACGCCCAGCTGCTCACCAATGATTTTCTTAACACGTTCTTCGATAGTGCTCATACTCTTAAATTTCCTATCAAAACTCGCTTACGCGATGGTTTTCGTAGTGTATAAAATGCTGAAAAAGATGCAACTAAATCATGGCTAATTTAGCCATGATTTTGCGCTATTTTGCGGTTACACGCCCAAATAACGCAAATATTTTTCATCATGGTTAAACCATGTACATTCCACCATTGACGTGCAGGGTCTCACCAGAGATGTACCCGGCCTCGTCAGAGGCTAAAAATGCAACAGCGCTGGCGATTTCTTTTGGGTCACCTAAACGACCCGCAGGAACCTGCGCCAGAATACCCGTACGCTGTTCATCAGAAAGCGCACCTGTCATGTCCGTCTCAATAAAGCCCGGAGCAACAACATTCACTGTAATACCGCGTGACGCAACTTCACGTGCCAGCGATTTACTGAAGCCAATCAGACCCGCTTTCGCCGCAGCGTAGTTAGCCTGACCTGCATTTCCCATGGTACCAACCACAGAACCGATAGTGATAATGCGACCATGACGTTTTTTCATCATAGCTCGCAGTACCGCTTTTGACAGTCTGAAGACTGATGATAAGTTGGTTTCGATAATATCGTTCCACTCATCGTCTTTCATTCGCATCAAGAGATTATCGCGAGTGATTCCGGCATTATTCACCAAAATATCAACTTCACCAAATTCTTTACGAATGTTTTCCAGAACCAAGTCGATAGAAGCCGGATCGACAACATTCAGCATCAGGCCTTTACCATTAGCGCCTAAGTAGTCGCTAATGGCCTGCGCACCGCTTTCGCTGGTCGCAGTACCGATAACTTTTGCACCACGTGCAACCAGTGTTTCAGCGATTGCCCGGCCAATACCGCGGCTTGCACCAGTAACTAGCGCAATTTTTCCTTCAAAACTCATGGTCTTCCTCGTGTTATTGCTCAAGTGCTGCTGACAAGGACGCGGGCTCATTAATTGCCGTCGCGGTCAGACTATCAACAATACGTTTAGTCAATCCTGTCAATACTTTACCCGGACCCACTTCCAGCAAGCGCTCAGCGCCCTCGGCGGCAATAAATTCAACCGAACGGGTCCACTGTACCGGACTGTAAAGCTGACGTACCAGTGCGCTACGGATAGCATCAGGTGAACTTTCGCATTTTACATCAACGTTATTCACAACCGGTATGGTTGGCGCATTGAAAACAATCTCTTCCAGTGCAACAGCCAGTTTATCCGCCGCAGGTTTCATCAGTGCACAATGCGATGGTACGCTCACGGGTAACGGCAGCGCACGTTTTGCACCGGCTGCTTTACAAGCGGCACCCGCACGCTCTACCGCTTCTTTATTACCGGCAATAACCACCTGACCAGGAGAGTTAAAGTTCACCGGAGAAACAACCTGACCTTGTGCTGACTCAGCACAAGCCTGAGCAATAGCCGCGTCATCCAGACCGATAATGGCGGACATCGCGCCAGTACCTTCAGGCACGGCGTCCTGCATCAGTTTACCACGTAACTCTACCAAACGAACGGCATCAGCAAAATCGATAACACCCGCGCAAACCAGCGCAGAATATTCACCGAGGCTGTGTCCTGCCAGCAATACTGGGGCACTTCCACCCTTTTGCTGCCACAGACGCCATAAGGCCACTGACGCTGTTAACAGTGCCGGTTGGGTCTGCCAGGTTTTGTTCAGTTCTTCTGCCGGGCCATTCTGGGTCAGTGCCCACAAGTCATAGCCCAGAGCGTCAGAAGCTTCCTGGAAAGTTTTCTCTATAACCGGGTTTTCTGCCGCTAAATCAGCCAGCATACCAACGGTCTGAGAACCCTGCCCTGGAAATACCATTGCAAATTGAGTCATCGTGAAAATTCCTTTAATCAAAAACGAACCAGCGCAGAACCCCAGGTAAAACCACCGCCGAAGGCTTCGAGCAATACCAGCTGACCGGCTTTAATTCGACCGTCACGTACTGCTTCATCCAGTGCCGAAGGAACTGATGCCGCGGAGGTGTTACCGTGTCTTTCCAGCGTCACCACCACGTTATCCATCGACATACCGAGCTTTCTCGCCGTCGCGCTGATAATACGCAGGTTTGCCTGATGAGGAACCAGCCAGTCAATCGCCTCGCGCTCCAGATTATTCGCAGCCAACGTTTCATCAACGATATGCGCAAGCTCCGTCACTGCGACTTTAAATACCTCGTTACCCGCCATCGTCAGATAAATCGGACTTTCCGGATCGATACGTGAAGCATTCGGCAGTGTCAGTAACTCGCCGTAGCTACCATCTGCATGTAAGTGTGTCGAGATGATGCCAGGTTCCTGAGACTGTCCCAGTACTACTGCACCCGCCGCATCACCAAAAATAATAATAGTCCCGCGATCGGTTGGATCACAGGTTCGGGCTAAAACATCTGAGCCAATTACCAGAGCGTGTTTCACCGCTCCGGATTTGACATACTGATCGGCAATACTGAGCGCATAGGTAAAACCTGCGCACGCAGCAGCCACATCAAATGCCGGGCAACCTTTAATTCCCAGCATTGCCTGGATCTGGCAAGCTGCACTTGGAAAAGCATGGGTTGCCGAGGTCGTCGCGACAATAATCAGACCAATATCTTCTTTATCGATGCCTGCCATTTCCAGCGCACGTGTCGCCGCAGCATAGCCCATAGTGGAAACTGTTTCGTCCGGCGCGGCGATACGACGTTCGCGGATCCCGGTCCGCGAGACTATCCATTCGTCAGAGGTATCAACCATCTTTTCCAGACAAGCGTTAGTCCGTACCTGTTCAGGCAGGAAGCTGCCCGTACCAATAATCTTCGTATACATGTCTGTTCAGTCACTCTCGGGTAATACAAATTCCAAACGGGCAGCAATTCTGCCAGGGACTTGCCGCCGCACTGCCTGCACTGCCTGTTCAATCGCGACAGTAAAGGCTCGCTGATTGGCCGCACCGTGGCTCTTAATTACAGTGCCGCGTAATCCTAACAGACAGGCGCCATTATACTGGTCGGGGTTGAGGTGACTAAATCGCCTCGAGAGGCGCTTTTGTAGCCAATGCTTCAATAAAATAAGCCACCACGACCGTTTTTTCCCTTCACTCTCTGATTTGAGCAAAGAGAGGAACATTCTGACCACACCTTCCATGGTCTTTAATGTGACATTACCTACAAAGCCATCACATACTAATACGTCCGTTTTCCCCGCTAACAATTCATTGGCTTCAAGATAACCAATATAGTTGATAGCCGGCATTGTCTTTAATCGTGCTGATGCATCCCGAATACTCGGTAACCCTTTTGTTTCTTCTTCGCCGATATTCAGCAAAGCCACCCTGGGATGTGCAATTTCCAGCAACTCTTCTGCCATCACTGAACCCATAATGGCAAATTGAACCAGCATCGTGCTGCTGCAATCAACATTCGCCCCTAAGTCCAGCACGACGGTTTTACCCTGCTGTTGATGAGGCAGTAACGTCATCAGCGCGGGTCGCTCGATCCCTTCAATAGGTTTGAGCAATAATTTCGCCAGCCCCATCAGCGCACCGGTATTTCCGGCGCTGACACAAGCGCTGGCACGCCCTTCTTTCACCAATTCCAGCGCAATACGCATCGAAGAGCCACGGCTCTGGCGAATCGCTTGCGCGGCTCTGGCATCACTGGCAATAACCGACTCAGCAGGGATCACCTGTATACGTGAACGCTGTTCAAAATCAGTTTTTGCGAGCAATGGCTTTATTTCGTCGGGAAGTCCGACCAGAAGAAGTTCGAGCGCTGGGTCTAAGTCCAGTGCCTGCAATGCAGCAGGCACTGTCACGGTAGGACCGAAGTCCCCACCCATCGCATCTAACGCAAGGGTTAGACGTGTCAAGATATCGCCAAATTACTTAGCAATAACCTTGCGACCACGGTAGTAACCGTCGGCGGTGATGTGGTGACGCAGATGAGTTTCACCAGAAACTTTATCTACGGACAGTGTAGCGGTGGTCAGAGCGTCATGTGAACGACGCATGCCACGCTTGGAACGGGTTGGTTTATTCTGTTGTACGGCCATGGACCTTACTCCTCAATTACTTACGCTTTAAACTGGCTAATGCGGCAAATGGATTTGGTTTCTCCGCCTCTGGAGGCAGTTTACCAAACACCATGTCCGCCTCGGACACTTCACAGTGTTCAGAATCATGCACCGGAACCACAGGCAAAGAGAGGATAACTTCATCTTCTACTAATGCCCGGAGATCGATTTCACCAAATTCATCAACCTGAATTGGTTCATACGCTTCCGGCAGTGCTTCAGCTTGTTCGTCAGAACGAACAGGACTAAAACAATACGTTGTGTGAACGTGGTGAACAAACGGTTTCCCACAGCGCTGACATTCGAGTGTTACCGTCACCTTCACATCACCGGTTAAAACGGCAAGGCGTTGGTTATCGATATCGAATCTCATCGCACATTCTACATCACTGTCCACGCTGACAACAGACTCAGTTATACGCTCAACCTGATCTGGGGTATAAATACCCTGGTAATCGAGGCGTTTTTGGGCGGTACGAACCGGATCAAGCGTCAGGGGTAATTTTACGTTTTGCATAGGGCGCGCATATTAACTTTGTAATGTCATAGAGTCAAAGAAAAAGGATTCTAAAGAAGCCCTTCGCCAATTATTCAAACACTTTGCGGCAACACAGTTTAAAATGCCTTTATCTAATTCGCTATCTTTAATCAAAAAAATATGAAATCTCTCGTTCTTGCATCAAGTTCTCCCGCCCGTCAGAGTTTGTTACAAAAATTATCACTACCCTTTATTGCCATCGCACCCAATATCGATGAAACCGCTTATCAGAATGAAGCCGCTTCCTCGCTGGTGATGCGTCTGGCGCGAGCCAAAGCACAAGCATTAGCCTTCGATTATCCCCAGCATCTGATTATTGGCTCCGATCAGGTTTGTATTTTGAATGAGCAAATCGTCGGTAAACCCCACACCACTGAGAAAGCCGTCGAACAGCTACTGGCTGCCAGCGGTAAACGCGTCACCTTCTACACTGGGCTGACGTTACTCAACAGTGCCACCGGCACCTGTCAGACCTGCTGTGAAGTGTTTAACGTCGATTTTCGTCAGTTAACAGAGCAAGAGATCCGCAACTATATTCACAAAGAACAGCCTTTACACTGTGCGGGGAGTTTTAAAAGTGAAGGGCTGGGAATAACGCTGTTTGAACAACTCAATGGTAAAGATCCCAACACGCTGGTCGGACTCCCTTTGATTACCTTATGCGAAATGCTACGAAATGAGGGATATAACCCATTACTGGACTAGCCGGGACAGGAATAAAAAACGCCGCCTCAATACGGGCAGCGTTTTTTATGATTAATCACTTAGTTTTGCGTAATTTTTTCAGACAGTGTTTGAGCTGATCGTCCAGCGGGGCTTCGATACGCAGAATTTCCCCGGTATGTGGATGGGTAAAACGTAATGCCGCCGCATGCAGAAACAGTCGACGCAGCCCTGTTCCACTTAGTTGACTATCAAACTCACGTTCGCCGTAGCGATCATCAAAGGCAATCGGATGCCCGGCATGAAGGGTATGCACGCGGATCTGGTGAGTACGACCAGTAATAGGGCTACAGCGAACCAGTGTGGCAATATCAAACCGCTCTTCCACTTTAAATCGCGTTTCTGATGGCTTACCTTCACTGTTAACCCGGACAATGCGTTCTCCGCTTTGCAGGATATTTTTCAGCAATGGAGCCTGAATGCTTTTAATGTGCGACGGCCACTGTCCGCGTACCAGGGCGAGATAATCCTTCTGCATCCCTTTCTCACGTAACTGTTCATGCAGAGAGCGTAAGGCAGAACGTTTTTTGGCCACCAGCAAAACACCGGAAGTATCGCGGTCCAGACGGTGCACCAGTTCCAGAAAACGGGCATCCGGCCGTAATGCGCGTAATCCTTCAATAACCCCGAAGCTTAAACCACTGCCACCGTGTACCGCAGTCCCCGAAGGTTTGTTCAGCACCAGGATATGGTCATCTTCATACAAAATGACGTGTTCAAGTGCTGCAACCTTTTGTAAATGGGGAGAGACTGCATCTTCTTCACGCTCTGCGACCCGGACGGGTGGAATGCGTACCTGATCGCCATCTTCCAGTTTATATTCTGGCTTGATGCGTTTTTTATTTACCCGAACTTCACCTTTCCGCAAGATGCGGTAAATCATACTCTTTGGAACTCCTTTTAAATGAGTGCGCAAAAAGTTATCGATACGTTGCCCGGCTTCATCGGCTGAAATAGCAACGATTTTTACTACTGGAGTCTCTGTTTTCATGGTCGGCGATTCTAAATAGCCCGGACGCATAGCGCCACTCATTTTTATGTGCTTAACTGAATATCTAGCCTATTCTAAGCAGCTTAACCCATCTTTAATTTATTGTTCCAGTTGGTTGATTAAAAAGTGAGTTAAAACTGCAGCAAACTGACACGTATTGGAAAAAGTCATCTTGCTATAATAAGGCTAGCAATGGAATAATGTGGCGGTTTTCCGTTGTTGATACTTGGATTTACAAGAAATTTACGGAATACCTGTTTTGTCCGAACATTCATCTGCGCAGCAATGGCATAAGACGTATTGTATTTTCGGGCAGTTAGCGGGCTGCGGGTTGCAGCCTGACCGGTAAATGGAATTAACTTTTAAGAACATATCTAAGGTTATTCCCACGATAATTGCGCTGCATTTCCTTATGAGATACAGGCTACCGACACTCTGCGCCTCTCAGCCAGCGACAACCGTGAGGTTGACGACTACGCGTTCAGTCACGAGGCCATCGGTTCATTCCCGGTTAGCGTTACTTTTGCCCACAGCACTAATACTAATGTAAGAATAATGAGTAAGTTACGATGAAAAGAATGTTAATTAACGCAACTCAGCAAGAAGAGTTGCGTGTCGCCCTCGTAGATGGGCAACGTCTGTATGACTTGGACATTGAAAGCCCGGGACACGAACAGAAAAAAGCGAACATCTATAAAGGCAAAATTACCCGTATTGAACCAAGTCTGGAAGCGGCATTTGTTGATTACGGTGCAGAAAGACATGGCTTCCTTCCCCTGAAAGAAATTGCCCGCGAATATTTCCCAGCCAGTTACTCCTCACACGGTCGTCCTAATATTAAAGATGTGCTGCGTGAAGGCCAGGAAGTTATCGTTCAGATAGACAAAGAAGAACGTGGCAACAAAGGTGCCGCGCTGACGACCTTTATCAGTCTTGCCGGTAGCTATCTGGTACTGATGCCAAATAACCCACGTGCTGGCGGTATTTCCCGTCGCATTGAGGGTGACGACCGTACTGAACTCAAAGAAGCACTCTCTTCTCTTGAACTCCCTGATGGTATGGGTCTTATCGTTCGTACTGCTGGCGTAGGCAAATCAGCCGAAGCCCTGCAGTGGGACTTAAGTTTCCGTTTAAAACACTGGGAAGCGATTCAGAAAGCCGCAGAAAGCCGCCCTGCACCTTTCCTGATCCACCAGGAAAGCAACGTGATTGTCCGTGCGTTCCGTGACTATCTGCGTCAGGATATCGGTGAAATTCTCATTGATAACCCGAAAGTGCTTGAGCTGGCACGTCAGCATATCGCCGCGCTTGGCCGCCCTGACTTCAGCAGTAAAATCAAACTGTATACCGGTGAGATCCCACTGTTCAGCCACTACCAGATTGAGTCTCAGATTGAATCTGCATTCCAGCGTGAAGTTCGCTTGCCTTCCGGTGGTTCAATCGTTATTGATACCACTGAAGCCCTGACCGCCATCGATATCAACTCCGCCCGCGCCACACGTGGCGGTGATATTGAAGAAACAGCCTTTAATACCAACCTTGAAGCCGCCGATGAAATTGCGCGCCAGTTGCGTTTACGCGACCTTGGCGGGCTGATTGTTATCGACTTCATCGATATGACGCCAGTACGCCATCAACGTGCGGTAGAAAACCGTCTGCGTGAAGCGGTGCGTCAGGACAGAGCCCGTATCCAGATAAGCCATATCTCACGCTTTGGCCTGCTGGAAATGTCTCGTCAGCGCCTTAGCCCGTCACTGGGTGAGTCAAGCCACCATGTATGCCCGCGCTGTAGCGGTACCGGTACTATCCGTGATAACGAATCTCTGTCTCTGTCTATTCTGCGTCTGATTGAAGAAGAGGCTCTGAAAGAGAACACCAAAGAAGTTCACGCTATCGTTCCTGTACCTATCGCTTCTTATCTTTTAAACGAAAAACGTGATGCCGTTAACGCCATTGAGAAGCGTCAGGGGGGTGTTCGCACAATTATCGTGCCAAACGATCAGATGCAAACCCCGCACTACTCCGTACTGCGTGTGCGTAAAGGTGAAGAAACTCAGACTCTGAGCTACATGCTGCCAAAACTGCATGAAGAAGAGATGGCGATGCCGTCTGAACCAGAGTATGCCGAGCGTAAAAGCCCTGAACAACCTGCTCTGGCGACCTTTGTTATGCCAGAGGTTCCACCGATGCCTCCGGCCTCTACAGAGACTCGCTCCACGACTGCAAAACCTGCTGCTGCAGAAACGATGGCAACATCAGCAGCAAATGCAAAACCAGGCTTAATCACCCGTTTCTTACGTGCTCTGAAAAAACTATTCGCTTCCGACAGTGAAGTGGTGGTTGAAAAAGAAGTCGCTGAAGAGAAACCGACAACGCCACGCGAGTCACGTAATAACCGTAATACACGCCGTCCTAACAACCGTCGTGATCGTGGTGAGCGTAATAACCGTACCCGTGAAGGTAGCAGCGAAAATCGTAACGAAGCACGTGAGAATCGTGAGCCGCGCGAAAATCGTAACGAAACACGTGAGAATCGTGAGCCCCGTGAAAATAATCGCCGTAATCGTCGTCCGAATGCTCAGCAAAACACCGAAATGCAGGACATTCGTGAACCGGTAACGGAAAATGCTGAAAAAGAGCAAAAACCTCGTGATGAGCAGACTCCTCGCCGTAATGACAGAAACCGTCGTCGTTCCGATGAGAAGCGTCAGGCACAGCAAGAAGTTAAAGCACTGCAACGCGACGAGGAAGTCGCTGAAGTTGAAACTGAGCAGGAAGATCGTCCTCAAGTCGTTGTTGAGCGTCGTAAACCACGCCAGCTCACTCAGAAAGTGCGTTTTGATTCTGCTGAAACGCCGGCAGCTGAGGAGACCGTTAAGCCCGGGGCTGTTGCATTACCGGCCCTCGTCAACACACCTGCTCCTGTCCTGACTGAAGCAACGGAAGAGAACTCTGATAACCGTGATGCTGATAACCGTGACAACAATGGCATGCCACGCCGTTCACGCCGTTCTCCGCGTCATCTGCGTGTCAGTGGTCAGCGTCGTCGTCGCTATCGTGATGAGCGTTATCCAAATGTTTCACCTATGCCGTTGGCTGTGGCTTGTGCTTCTCCTGAACTGGCATCCGGCAAAGTGTTTATCCACTACCCGATAACGCGCGTTAACGACTATCAGGAAAACTCTGCACTACAGGCTCAGGAAGCCTTACCAGCAGTTATCTCCGAAGTGGTTGAGTCAGTCGTCGCGCCGGTCAGCACTGCACAAGAAACAGCAGCAGTGCAGACGCCTGTCACTGTAACAGCTGAAGCACCTGTTGAGGTGGCTACATCTGTTGAAGTGACTGCACCTGCTGAAGTGACTGCACCTGCTAAAGTGACTGCACCTGCTAAAGTGATTGCGTCTGCTGAAGTGACTGCACCTGCTGAAGTGACTGCACCTGCTGAAGTGACTGCACCTGCTAAAGTGATTGCGTCTGCTGAAGTGACTGCACCTGCTAAAGTGATTGCGTCTGCTGAAGTGACTGCACCTGCTAAAGTGATTGCGTCTGCTGAAGTGACTGCACCTGCTGAAGTGGCTGCACCTGCCGAAGTAGCTGCACCGGCTAAAGTCGCTGCCCCTGCTCCGGTGGTCACTGAAAAAGCCCCTGTGCCTGAGCGCGTTGTTGCGGTTGCCCCTGCAACCCGCCCTGCTCCGTTCGATACTCAGGTAAAACTTGACACGGTAGCGGTAGAAACCGCTGTGGTAGAAACTCAGCCTGAAAGTACTGTTGTGGTCGTATCTGCACAACATGCTACTGCGCCGATGACACGGGCACCTGCTCCAGCCTATACGCCTGAAGCAGCCAGCCACTGTGACTGGGTTCGCCCTGAGTTTACCTTTAGTGGTAAAGGTTCTGCAGGTGGCCACAGTGCCACGCATCAGGCCACAGCTCCAGCAACACGTCCTCAAAGCGTCGACTAATCTTTAGTCCCCGCCATTAGCCGGTCAATATTATTGACCGGCTAATGGGATGGTCCCCCACCCTGTCAGCGGTACGCTGACAGGGTGTTTTACTTTAGAGGGAACCATCATGCAAAACGTGACACTGATTAATATCGATCTCGTTTTCACGTTCATTGTCAGAACAGGCGTGGTTAAAACTGGATAAAAATACCACTCTGGTCACTTCTACAGAAGTTAATACCTTTCGCGCCATGGCTGTGAAAGACGGCAGCTCTCCATACGGAAGCCTTCCAGGTTATGCTGTCAGTACCATGAAAGCTAATAGCATACTCGTCATCATAATAAGCCATGATAGCTGATAATATTTACCACGCCCCCGACCAGATAATATCGCCAAAGCACTGCCCAGTAATAACAGACTACTGATCAGATAAAACAAATTATCCTCGTAGTACCAGCCACGCAGGCAAAGAAATCCCGGCATTAACATCGACCAGCCAGTACGCCGCCACGCTAAGGTTGTCCGCTCCGGCTGTAATCCAGGATCCCGAACAGTCACAGTTGAGCCTGCCAGAGTAACAGTCCCAGCAGAGCGGCTAAGATAACCATAAAGACAGCCAGTATAAGCAGAGTACGGGTATAGGGTAGATCTCGCTCAAGGCGCATAGCATATTCATTTGACCGCCAGCGACGCCAGGCGATAAAACCGATGCTTGCGGCTGCACACAGCAGTGTCAGAGCAATAGCTATCCGAAGCCCGGCTGAAGAAAACTTGGGTGAGAACTGCTCGATCCCCACAGCTCCGGCCATCAATGCCAGAGCAGTACGGATCCAAGCCAGAAAGGTACGCTCATTCGCCAGAGTAAAACGATAGTCCGGTGTTTTTCCTGCCAGCCACCACTTCCCTTTAGGTCGATTTGAGTGTCTATTATCCTCAAGGCTCACATTTAATCCTTTTTAGCGTAATCTGTCATTTTCTATGAACTGACTAAGATACAATGAACCCAAAAAAAAGCCCACTTTCCGGGTGAAAAGCAGGCTTTAAGTACAATCCGAATGATGTCGTGCTAGAATTCGAAACCTTAACGATTGAGCTGGAACAACGACATGCCTTGCATATCACTGAAAGCTTTATAGGAAGCCTGTAAGGCATCTTTTTGCATCAGGTAATCAGAGATAGCGGCAGTCCAGTCAACCCCCGTCAGATCTTTCATCTCCATCTCCTGGCCAAGTGCACGTTCACTGCCCAACTCATCCAGTTTGGCTATCTCCGCCATCTGAGTACCTAACTCGGAACGGACAGCCAGAATATTATCCAGCGCATTACTCAGGCCCCGGCTGGTTTTATTAATGGCATCCAGTTCAGTGTCATTCAAACTTTCCAGTGGTTTCCTGAGGGCAGCAATCGCCGTATCAAACATTTCAAATATATCGGTTTCGCTTTTACTGCCATCAGGCTCTGGTTCGGCAGAGCCAGAAATCTTGTTAAAAATCTGACTCCCCGGATGTCCTATTACCATGCTTCGGGCACTATCAACTTGCTGAGTCACCGCAGTGTCTCCCCCGCGATATGCCACTTTACCCCCTGTCTCTTCAAAAGGAGGGGCTTCTGTTTTGTAGCCACCAAAAATATAGCGACCATTGCCATCAGTACTGTTAGCAAGGTTCAGAATTTGGTTACGCGCGCCTTCCAGATCCATTGCCAGTGATTCTCTGTCACTGTCACTGAGTGACGCATTATTAGCATATACTATATTGCCCTGCGCGCTGATCACGGCATTTATCACTTGTGTCAGAACGCTCTCTTCCAGTGACACTTTTTGGTTAGCAAAGGTCCGTGCCAGTTGATACTGGCTATTTTGTACTTGGGCCTGGGAGAGAACCACCGCTTGCGAAGCTGCAACCGGATCATCAGACGGGCGATTGATACGGTTACCACTCGCCAGTTGTTCACCCGAAGCCAGCCATAAATTTTGCGCATTTGCTACACCGCGCATATTCTGGTCATACATCATTTGAGTACTAATACGCATCGTTAAGGATCCTGTTAGCGAATATTCAGCAGGGCATCAAACAAATCAGATGCGGTTCTTAACACTTGGGCATTGGCAATGTAATATTGCTGAAAGCGCTGCAAGTTTCCGTATTCTTCATCGAGATTGACGCCGGAAATAGATTGTTGCTGAGTGTTCAACTGAGTCACGATATTGCTTTGGGTGGTATTGATAATTTTCAGACTCGCGGTTTTATTACCCACGTCGCTGATGAGGCTCGCATAAGCATCGTTAAAGCTTTTATTGCCTCCTACGACCTTGGCATTTTGCAAGTCAAGCAATGCCTGAGCGTTACGGTTATCACTTTTTCCTGCATCAGGGGCATTGGCCAGTGCCAGATTGCTTTCATCTTTAATCGCGACGCTCATATTGACGATGGCGTTGGTGACGGGTTTCACCGTGAAACTGTCATTCTTTTCTGGTGTTCCACTGACATCAACCTGCAAGCCATCAAAGTTCAGGCTAACCTTTCCGTCGTCAGCTTCAAGCTGACCTGGGGCAATTTTTGCGTTATCCGATAACCGTGTGACGGACCAGGCTTTACCGTCAAACTCCACTTTATAATCACTGGCCTGAACTTTAGTACTGTCGCTACGCGTAGCGGTCAGTTCAGTCCGAGATGTATTATTGCTATTACTCAGAACCGCTGGCGAACCGACGTTAAAAAAATCGGTGCCTTCATCGCCATTCGCGTCATAACCCTTGCTATGCTGTTCGTTGAATGAGGTAGCAAAAGCTTGCGCTAATTGTCCGAGGCGGTTACGTGCATTATCCAAATCTTCTGAACGAAACTTCAGTAATCCACCTACTGACCCGCTAGTTATCTGGCTTTCAGGAATTTCAACTTTTCCAGCACTGACATCAAAATAAGCAACCGTCAAACGAGAGGGATCTGCACTGGAACCTACAGCAGCGAGCTTAGAGCTGGAACTCCCCTGTACCAAGCTGATGCCATTACCCATAGAAATGTTATAGGTGCCACTATCCTGAACCGTTACCTCAACGCCGATGATTTTATTCAGATTGCTAACCAGCTGATCACGCTGATCAAGTAAGTCATTCGGCTGAACACCGACACTTAAACGTGAAATCTGATCATTAAGATTCGCAATCTGACTGGCATAGGTATTAATTTGATCAACGCTGCTGGTTAGTGAGGTATTCACTTGCTTATCGAGATCACGCAGATACTGATCGTTTACCTTGAACTGATTAATCAGACCTTCAGACTTACCCAGTAAGGCCTGACGGGCAGCTGGATCTTCTGCATTACTGGTTAATGTTTGTATCGTTTTAAAGAAATCTTGAATATTGGTTGCCAGTGAATTGGTGGTACTTGACAAAATATTGTCAATTTTAGACATCTGCTGGTAGTGCGTCGACAGCCCGGCACTCTGCGTTTGCGCAGCACGCAGCTGATTAGTGATAAAAGAGTCGTACTCACGCTGTATACCAGTAACTTGAACTCCGTTGCCAATATACCCGCCACTAACCAGTGTACTGTTTGCCTGGGAAAGAATGGTGTTCTGACGGGTATATCCCGTCACATTATAGTTAGAAATATTATTACTTACCGTACTCAGCGCCGCCTGAGCAGCATTCAGGCCACTCATGGCACTGTTAATTAAGCTACTGGACATCAAAGTTCCTTACTCACGTAGTGTCACAGGGTCTACCGATAATTATCGGCAGACCGACGCCATTCTTGAACATTTTAAAATAAACTTGCTAAATCTGTGCTGTAGGCTCGAGTAACCTTGTCGTTCATCGCTCTTAACTGCTGGATCATATTCGTTAACTTTTTGGCGTAATTCGGGTCAGTCGCATACCCTGCTTTCTGTAATGCATATGCACCCTGCTCTGCAGAGCTGGCATTAGCCACCGCGGTATAACGTGGATTACGTGTCAGTAAATTGACATAATCAGAAAGTGATTCCAGATAAGAGCCATAGACCCGAAAGCGTGCTTTTACCTTCTTCGACTCACCGTTTTCAAATTCGGTAGTGGTAATTTCCGTCACTTTTCCGCGCCAGTCTCCGGTGGCTTTGATTCCAAACAGATTAAAGCTCGGTGTACCTTGTTCGGTACGGATCTGTCGCTGCCCCCAACCTGATTCCAGTGCAGCCTGGGCCAGAATCAAGTGATGTGGAATACCACTGGCTTCACTGGCCAATTTAGCTGGCAGCGAAAGCTGGGCGAGAAAATCACGACTATCACCGCTTAATACCCTGTCTGTCGGAGCGGGGCGAGGTACCGCCTGGCGTACAATTGTCGCCATCGCCTGACTCTGATAATTATTCACCTGCTGTGCTTCAAAACGCATCGGGACGGTGGCTTCCGATTCGCGGGTCTCAGCACTCTCACCACGACTCACTGACATCTGTTTTACCAGTACATCGGCAAAGCCCAGCCCCTTTTCACTGAGTTGCTGGGCAATCTGCTGGTCATACATGCTGGTATACATTCGCGTCGATTCACTACTGAAAATGCCATCTTTCGGCAAGGCATCGCGCATACTTTTCAGCATCATCTGCACAAACATCCCTTCAACCTGTCGGGCAACTTCTTTCAGGCTGCCTTGAGAGTCCTGGCTTGCTTTCGCTTTCAGGCGGTTGAGCGAGGTGGCGTCAAATGCTGCGCCTGTCAGCAGTCGGGTATCATTCAGCATTAGATAATTTCCAGCTTTGCTCGCAAACAACCGGCATTTTGCATCGATTGCAGAATAGACATCAGGTCTATTGGTGTGGCTCCAAGGGCATTTAAGGCGCGGATAACGTTGTTCAGATTCGCACTGGCATCCACTCTCTGGACTGAACCACCACTCTGGCGCATATCAATTTGGGTTTGTGGCGTGACCACTGTCTGCCCACCAGCAAATGGGGTATCGGGCTGATTCACCACATCCTGGCGATTGACGGTGACTGACAGGTTGCCCTGCGCAACAGCACAAGTATCAAGAGTCACTTCACGATTCATCACTACCGAGCCGGTACGGGAGTTGATAATGACGCGAGCGTCCTGAATCGGCATGTTCACTTTTAAGTTCTGAATATCGGCCAGGAAACGTACCTGGGAACTGCCGCCGCTAGGTACATTTACCTGAATGGTGCGGCTATCAAGCGCCGTAGCACTGCCAAAACCGCGCGACTGATTAATGGTGTCAGTTATCTGTTGCGCCAGAGTAAAGTCAGCGCTATTCAGCTGGAGGTTAAGCGTATTACCGGTTCCGAATGAACTCGCTAGTTCACGCTCAATAACCGCCCCGCCAGTAATACGTCCACCATTTAACTGATTCACCTGTACGCTACTGCCACCGGCTGCAGCTCCCGCGCCACCCACCAAAATGTTACCTTGCGCCAGAGCATAAACCTGGCTATCAACCCCTTTCAGGGGCGTCATCAGCAAGGTTCCACCACGCAGGCTTTTGGCATTCCCCATCGATGAAACGACGACGTCAATATTTTGCCCCGCACGCGCAAATGCCGGGAATTGTGCCGTCACCATTACCGCAGCCACATTTCTCAGCTGCATATTTGTCCCTGTAGGTACGGTAATACCCAACTGGGAAAGCATGTTGTTCAGGCTCTGAGTAGTAAAAGGCGTCTGAGTTGTCTGATCGCCAGTGCCATCCAGTCCTACCACCAGCCCATAACCAATCAGGGCGTTCTCACGAACCCCTTGCACCGTGGTAAGGTCACGGATCCTGTCCGCTAACGCACAAGCCGTTAGCAACAGAAAGGCGAGTCCTAGTAAATATTTAACCATGGTATTCCTCGCTTACATCGGCGATACATTAAGGAAGAAACGTTGCAGCCAGCCCATATTTTGAGCTTCGTTGATATAACCGTTACCGACATATTCAATGCGCGCATCAGCGACATTGGTCGAGGCCACGATATTGCTGCCACTAATGGTGCGAGGATTGACTACGCCCGAGAAACGAATAAATTCTGTCCCTTGGTTAATCGCAATTTGTTTCTCACCCACCACATGTAAGTTACCGTTAGCCAGCACCTGGTCGACAGTGACGGTCAGGATACCGCTGAAGGTATTACTCGCATTAGCGCCACCTCGGCCATTAAATGTGTTCCCCCCGGAGACATCGAGATTGGCATTATCATTACCAAATAAGCCTGAGAGATAACGGGGTGTGGCATCAAAACCAAAGTTAGTTTGGCCATCACGACTGGCATTTGCTGATGAACTCTTACTGGCGCTCACATTTTCCTGCAACTGAATAGTCAGCGTATCGCCAATATTCCGAGGACGCCTGTCTTCAAACAATGGCTGATAACCATAGTTGACCGGTTGTGCGCTCTGGTATATTGAACCATTCACCACCAGCGCTGGCCCCGGTGCTGGCTGCGCGGTAGTGGCACCTTCGACCAGCGGTTTTTGGGGTATAAAAGCACAGCCACTGATCAGCAGCAGACTCAATAACGCGGGACGGAACACCATAGGGTTTTGCATTGCTTTCATCTTCAGGTCACGGCTGCCAGGGCGTTACCGCCCTGACTAACACCTTATAGTTGCGACAGTTTTTGTAGCATTTGGTCAGTTGTTGAGACGGCTTTGCTGTTAATTTCATACGCACGCTGAACTTGGATCATATTCACCAGTTCTTCTGCTACGTTGACGTTCGAGGTTTCAACATAGCCCTGAGATAAAAGCCCTGAACCATTTAAGCCTGGTGTGGTGTCATTGGGTGCGCCTGAGGATTGGGTTTCGACATATAAGTTCTCACCCACACTCTCCAGACCAGCATCATTGACAAAGGTCGTCAGGCTAAGCTGCCCGACTTGTACCGGCAATGTCTGACCAGGCACTGTGGCGCTAACCACACCATCGCGGGCAATAATCAGTTTCATCGCATTTGCTGGGATCATAATCGCTGGCTGAATATGAAAACCACTGGCGGTAGTTAACTGGCCATTAGAGTCCATCTGAAATGAACCATCCCGGGTATAAGCAGCAGTCCCATCTGGCATCATAACCTGAAAGAAACCCTGCCCATTGATAGCGACATCTTTGCTGTTATTGGTCTGTGTCAGGTTACCTTGACTGTGCAAACGTTCGGTCGCTACCGGACGCACACCGGTGCCTATCTGCAAACCTGATGGAAGCGTGGTTTGCTCAGAAGACTGGGCTCCTGGCTGGCGCACGGTTTGATAGAGCAAATCTTCGAACACTGCGCGTTGACGTTTAAACCCATTGGTAGAAACGTTTGCCAGGTTGTTGGCAATGACATCCATATTGATTTGCTGCGCATCAAGCCCTGTTTTAGCAATCCATAAAGAACTGATCATATTGTTACCTTGTAATAATAAGTCGGACGCTAGGTCACAGATAGCAACGTGTTAGCACGCTGTGCATTTTCATCTACACCAGAGATGATTTTCATCTGCATCTCAAAGCGTCGGGCATTGGCTATCATATCGGTCATGGCCTCAGCGGGTTGCACATTACTGCCTTCCAGCACACCGGAAATAACACGAACCGAGGCATCCATTGGCAATACTGCTCCACGAGCAGCTTGAGCTGTTCCATTAAGACGAAACAAACCATCATCACCGCGTACAATTTCCTGTGCGCTGGCACTGATAAGTTTCAGTCGCCCCACTGGACCAACAGTTTCAGGGCCGTCACCCGCATTCAGCACTGAAATGGTTCCGTCAGAAGCGACTGTGACCGCTGCCCCTTCAGGGACAGCTATCGGTTCCCCCCCATCAGCCATCACCAATCTGCCACCAATAGTGAGCAACCCGCCTGGACTGACCTGAATATTACCGTTACGGGTATATGCCTCCTGACCATTCACTCCCTGTACGACTAACCAGCCATTTTGCTGTATCGCAACATCTAAGGGACGTGAGGTGTAGTCCAGTTGTCCCGGTGTCATATCTGCACCAGGAGTTGAGGCAACCACCAGGGTACGGGTTGGTAATGACAGCCCTTCAACTGGAACGGCACGTAGGGCATTAAGCTGCGCACGAAAACCGGGAGTTGAAGCATTGGCTAAGTTGCTGGCGGTGACTGCCTGTTGGTTCAGGGTTTGAGTTGCCGCGCCCATCGCCGTATAGATAGCGTGATCCATTAAGGTTTCCCGTCAGATACTTAGCGTAAGTTAACCAAGTTGTTGAGGATCTGATCCTGGGTCTTGATGGTCTGGGCATTCGACTGATAGTTACGTTGGGCAACAATCATATTCACCAATTCTTTACTCAGGTCAACGTTCGAGGCTTCCAGTGCACCACTGGTCAGAATACCGAAGTTACCGTTGCCTGCTGTACCCAGTAAGGCGGTACCAGAAGACTGTGTCGCTTCCCAGACGTTATCGCCTTTGGGATCGAGGCCACCAGGGTTAGCAAAGTTTGTCAGGACAATTTGCCCCAGTAACTGACTTTGCTCATTGGAGTACTGACCGACCAGGGTCCCGTCATCATTGATATGATAAGAAACTAAGTCACCCGGCTTATAGCCGTTTTGATTGGCACCAATCACATAGTTATCACCCGTGTTTTGCTGCATTGAGTTTCTGAAATCAAGCTCAAAAACCACAGGATCGGCACCGACAATGGTTCCGCTCGTGATAGCCGGGGCTACCCCACCTTCCACCAAATTACCGTTATTATCGAACTTTATCGTCGTAGCAAGTGCGGCGGTGCTGCCAGGAACACTGCTATCGAGGGACCACACTTCCCAAGTATTCGCCTCTTTGCCTTTGACAAAGAACAGGTTCATATCGTGGGCATTACCCTGGCTATCAAATACCGTGATGGAGGTTTTTTTGTTGTAGCTGTCCATCTTTGACGCATCAAACGGACTCTCCACCGGCGTATTATCCATGGAGTTCAGGTTGATTTGCATATTGGCGTTAGTGGTCGCCTTCGCCGGCATCAGGGTATTGGGTACGGCTAAGCCGACGGGGTTCGCACCTTGCTGAATGGTGGGTGGAACACCTGTAGCGGGATAGCCCGTTAGCTGTAAACCCTGCATATTGACGAGATTACGGTTTTCGTCCAGTTTGAATTGACCATTACGGCTATAGAGAATTTGCCCGGCACTGTCCACCAGACGGAAGAATCCATTCTGGCTAATCGCCACATCCAGACCACGACCAGTACCGGTGGTAATACCGTCGTTAAAATCCTGCATCACGTCGGCAACTTTTACGCCCAGTCCCGTCTTAGTACCGGCAAACATATCGGCAAAAGAGACTGAACTGGATTTAAAACCGTAAGTGGCGGAGTTAGCAATGTTGTTACCAATGACATCTAGATTAGCGGCGGCAGCATTCAGGCCGCTTATCGCTTGAGAAAAAGCCATGTTTTATTCCTGCTAAAGTTATAGGTTTAAATAATCTGCCTGATTTCGTCGAGTGTGCTGTTTCCGTAAATCCCTAAATCTAATAAGACATTGCCATTATCGAGGACTACACCATTAACCATCGCGAAGTTCAGTGGCTGGGCAACTAACTGATTACCGCCATTCGTGGCATTGATAGCAACCGTGTAGGCACCATCTACCGCTGCTGAACCATCTTCCAGTGTGCCATCCCAGCTAAAGGAATGAACGCCTGCGCTCAGGCCTCCAATATTAATGGTACGGACCACATTTCCGTCTTTGTCACTGATAGTTGCGGTGACTTTATCAGCAGCCTGTATCAGTTCAACACCGAAAGGCGTGGTTGTTTCGTTGCCAACCAAGACTTTATCACCCGGGATCATGACACCATGTCCAATCAGATTGCTGGCTTGTACTGACTGGTTATTGTTCAACTGACCGGAGATAGCACCTAAAGTCGTATTGAGTTTTTCGACACCGCTTACGGTACTGATTTGCGCCAACTGGGTGGTCAGCTCATTATTCTGCATCGGGTTGGTCGGATCCTGGTTTTTTAACTGCGCAACCAGTAATGTCAAAAAGCTGCCTTGTAAGTCAGCAGCACTGTTACCCGCTACACTACCACTGCCGGTTGTACCATTGGCACCGTATGTGGTGGTATCATTTACCTTTACCTCGATAGACATGTGACTCTCCTTTATTGACCCAGCGTCAATGTTTTGAGCATCATGCTCTTCGCTGTGTTAAACACTTCAACGTTGGCCTGATAGCTACGGGAAGCAGACATGCTGTTCACCATTTCGCCGACCACATCCACATTCGGCATACGCACGTAGCCACTGGCATTTGCCAGCGGATTCTCGGGCTGATAAATCAGCTTATCCGGCACATTACTTTCCACCACCTGGGTCACTTTTACCCCGCCGGTTGCAGCGCCAGGTGCCGCATCCACCTGGAATACCACCTGTTTGGCACGATAAGGCTGACCATCTGGTCCGGTGGCGCTATCCGCGTTAGCAAGGTTACTCGCCGCCACGTTCAAACGTTTGGACTGAGCGGTCATGGCCGAACTCGCAATATCAAATACATTCAGTAAGGCCATGGGTTACCCTTGTTGCAGCACTGACATCATGCTTTTAATTTGTCCGCCTAATACCGTCAGATTCGTTTGATAACCCAGCGTGTTATCTGAAAACTGTGCACGTTCACGATCCATGTCCACGGTATTACCATCCAGCGCCGGCTGATCTGGTACACGATAGAGAAGACCGAGTGAAGGAGAAGAATAGGTTTGAACAGGAATATGGCGCGCAGAAGTCGTGGTAAGTGAAAGACCCCCTCCGTCGACGCGACCACGGGCTAAGACTTTTTTCATCTCAGTGGCGAAATCAATATCACGCGCCTGAAATCCAGGCGTATCGGCATTGGCAATATTCGCGGCAAGAATTTCCTGCCGCTGAGCACGCAGATTAAGCGCTTCTTGCTGGAATCTGAGCGCAACATCTAATTTATCGAGCATGTTCTCTCTATTTTCCACAGAATAAAGAATAGGCCAAAGCTTAAAGCTCCGGAGCCCTGCTCGATGGGAAGAATAAGCATAAAATACCGTGCTATTTGTTGCATTGGCGAAATCAACGGACGCGTAAAATGGCATGACTGGAGAAAGGAGAACAACAATGCGCTATCTGAGAACAGGAATTGCTTTCGCCGCTATTATGGTCAGCCAGCTCAGCTTTGCTGCTGATATTAAAGCGCTAATGCTTCCCTATTTTCAGCAGCGTCTGACAGGGATCAGTGACGAAATCAGTATTGAGGTAAAAACGGATCCGGCTCATCTCCTGAGCTGTGAGGACCCGGTATTTTCAACCCCCGCTAATAGCCGATTATGGGGAAATATCAGTGTGCTGATGCGTTGCGATAACGACAAACGCTTTATCCAGGTTCAGGTTAGCGCGATGGGTCATTATGTGGTTGCGACCCGTTCGGTTCCTCGAGGTACGATACTGGATGCTCAGAGCCTGACCCTGAAGCGTGGACAACTGGAGCGTTTACCAGCCCAGGCTCTCACTCTACCGGAACAAGCGGTTAATGCCGTCACTTTACGTGATATTACGCCTGATATACCGTTAACGCGGTCAATGATTCGACAGCCATGGCGCATCAAAGCCGGACGGCAGGTTCGGGTGGTTGCCAGCGGAAATGGCTTTAGCGTGAACAGTGAAGGACGCGCCCTGAACAATGCGATTGTCGGCCAGCATGCACGTGTTCGCATGGACTCCGGTCAGATTGTCAGCGGTAAGGTCAATACTGATGGGAATATTCTGATTAATCTATAATCTTTTAAAGATTACATCAGCGTTGCCGATAGTACCTTTAGCACAGATAATCATTGGCTCTTAGGCCACTAGCATCTCGGTGAGGAAAACATAATGAGCATTGATCGTACGTCAGCGTTAAATCCGGTCAGTCCCACACAGCATCGCGAAACTAACGATAACCCGACACTACAAAATAGCCCGGAGAAATCACTTTCAGCTAACAGCACCAGTGTGCAGCTCAGCGACGCACAAGCTAAGTTAATGGAACCCCGTGACGATGATATGAATCTGGCTCGCGTGGAAGCACTTAAAGTGGCGATTCGTAACGGGGAAGTAAAAATGGATACCGGCAAGATTGCCGATGCTTTACTTCAGGACGCTCGCAACTCTCTGCTGGATAAATAACAGTGACGCGACTGCCAGAAATTCTGAACCAAATAGCAAATGTACTGAACTCACTGGAAACAGTGATGAATGCGGAGCAACAACAGCTGTCCGCTGGCCAAATCAATGGCAGTGCGCTACAGCGTGTCACTGAAGATAAAAGTTCACTGCTGGCGACGCTCGATTATCTCGAAACACTGCGGCTGACTGAGCTAAAAACGGCTTCTGTTCAACCGACAGAAGCAGACCAACAGTGGCAGACCATACAGCAGCAAATTCAGCGACTCAGTGAGATTAATCAGCATAACGGCTGGCTACTTGAGTCACAGCGCGAACATACTGAACAGGCGCTGGCTATTCTTAAACCACATCAGGCCCCAGAGTTTTATGGTGCTGACGGACAAGCCAAGTCCGCTGTTAACCACACCAATAAAAAAATCGCCTGGTGATATTTCCACTCTCCATATCATTGCTGGTCACCGTCTGCGACCAGCTTTCATGGCGGTTATTTATAACGCTTTAAGAATTTTTACTGTTTCTGCGATATCTATCTCATCTTCTGAAAAGACCAGTTCGCTATTTTGAAAGGTCGTGATGGCAAGTTTTTGCAGACTACGCATTTTACCGATCTCGCCACTCTCTTTCGGACGAATATTATTCATCAGTAACCCTACTGATAAGACAGTATTATCTTTATCAATTTTTGCTTCAGCAGGCACATCTTCGCTATAAACCCGGAAGGATTTTATCGCCGTAATTTTGATTTGCTCACCGGCAATGAATATATATTTGCTTGAGGCTAAGACTTTAATCTTAAAAGCGGACAACCCTTTATTATTGGTGCCGGGTTCAAACGTGACCAATGCGCCCTTTTTAATCAGTTCAGGATTGGTCACCTTAATAATGTGAAAATAGCGATTGTCGCCCTCTTCATCTTTGATGAATCCAAACCCTTTATCTTCAAACCAGGTTGTGATTGTTCCGTTCATTGTGCTACCACCTAATTAACTTTTTATTTGTATCTATACCCTGAATAATCCAAGTCGCTTGTAGGCACCCAGTTCAGACCGTCGATGAGCATAATAAACGATGCAATTCGGCGGCGGTATGAACGCTGGCACCCCCCAAGTAACTTGAAATATGACGGATATGAAATCATTTGTACTGCCTGTAGCCTGTTATACTGTACGTCGGGCAAAATCTTTAAGCTTGAAGCCCAGTAGCATCAGCGTTGCAAAGTAGGATCCCGCACCGACAATCACCACCAGCATCAAACGTGATAAGCGATAGAACATCGACCCTGTATCCCAGGCAGGCAACAGAACTAACATCCCGACAAGCACCCCGGACATGACCAGTACGGCCACCAGCAGGCGGGCTAAAAACATTCCCCAGCCAGGGTGAGGCCTGAAAATATCTTGTTTACGTAATTGCCAGTATAGCAAAGCCGCATTAAGACAGGCCGCCAAACCTATTGACAGTGAAAGACCCGCATGTTTCAGCGGACCGATAAATGCCAGGTTCATCAATTGAGTGATGATAATTGTGACAATAGCAATTTTCACCGGGGTTTTAATATTCTGACGTGAATAGAACCCTGGAGCTAATACTTTTACCGCAATCAGCCCCAATAACCCGATGGAATAGGCCACTAATGCTCGCTGCGTCATCAGCGTATCAAAAGCGGTAAAATTACCGTACTGAAACAGCGAAACCACTAACGGTTTTGCCAAAATACCGAGTGCGACTGAACAAGGCAGCGCGAGTAAGAAACACAGTCGCAGCCCCCAGTCCATCAGTCGGTTATAACCTTCATGATCGCCTGACGAATAGGTTTTAGCCAGTGATGGCAGCAAAATAGTTCCGAGAGCCACGCCAAGAACACCGGCAGGAAACTCCATCAAGCGGTCAGCATAATACATCCAGGAAACGGAGCCGGACACCAGAAAAGAGGCAAAAATAGTGTTGATTATCAATGAAATCTGACTAACGGAGACGCCAAGAATAGCAGGCCCCATCAGTTTTACGACCCGCAGAGAGCCACTGTCTCTAAAGTTGATCCGCGGCAATACAAGCATGCCTATTTTCTTCAAATAGGGTAACTGATACGCCAGCTGTAATACACCGCCCACAGTGACCGCCCAGGCAAGGGCCAGGATAGGCGGATCAAAATGCGGCGCAGCAAAGACCGCGAACAGGATCATACTGATATTCAGTAATGTCGGAGCAAACGCCGGGACGGTGAAACGGTTCCAGGTATTTAATATCGCCCCGACTAAAGAGGCGGTAGAGATCAGTAATATATACGGAAAGGTTATCCGCAGCAGGCTTGAAGTCAGAGCGAACTTATCGGCATCATCTGTAAAGCCCGGCGCCGTTGCCATGATAACCCAAGGGGCGGCAATCATGCCGAGGATGGTAATTAACGCCAGTACCAGGGTCAGTAAGCCAGACACATAAGCGACAAATAAACGCGTATCTTCAATATCTTCACGACTTTTATATTCAGCCAGAATAGGGACAAAGGCTTGTGAGAAGGCCCCCTCGGCAAAAATACGGCGTAACAGATTGGGAAGTTTAAAGGCGACAAAAAAGGCGTCGGTTGCCATACCGGCACCAAAGACTCTGGCAACAATCGCATCACGTATAAATCCGAGAACGCGGGAAACCATGGTCATTGAACTGACCGCCGCCAGTGATTTTAATAAATTCATTAAATTTGTGATTCCACAAGCAATCAACCTGAATAGCAGGCATCTGATGATCTGACAACCCTCTCGATGTCACCATCAGTCCTGAGGTTGCAAGTCAAACGGATAAAGCGTGTTATCGCATCCAGATAGCGTTAACGCGGCATAGTCTACCGATACGTTACTGAAATGCCACTATGAGATTTTACAGATTTATTCTTTTAAACCCTGCATATTTCAAGCCGCCTGCGCCCTGCCTGCCGAATCACACTGTATTATACTCATCGGCAGGCTGAGTCGGGCAGCTACAGGCAACAAAAATCACTCAGGGTTAATGACATCCTTGCAGAGTTCTTCTACCACTCGCTGGGCCAGTATCGCCTGCTCCCCCGCTGTTTCCGGCACAGTCTGATTAGCGACACAATCAATAAAGTGCTTAGCACAGCCAGCAAAACCCCGTTGTTCCAGAACACTCTGCCAGCCCGGAACCGGAAGCTCAACCACTCCGGCACCGCGTTCTTCACGCCACTGGCGCATATCAGTGACGTCATAAAGTCCACCATCAGTGACAGCCTGTACCCATTCTCGCTGACTACCGGCACAGCGGTGCATACTGGTGGTTATCAACACGTTGTCGCGACGGAAGTGATGTTCGGCATACAACAGCTGACCTTGCTCGTTGGCATGTAACAGCCCGCCTTGTAAACAAGCCTGTTGTCCACCCAGCCATAATGCCGTATCGACCACATGCAGATAATCATCCAGCAGAGTGAAGCGAACATCATGTGGCCCGACGCTGTTCAGCCGATGCTTGTCCATTCTCAGAGAAGAGACTGAACCCATCTGTTGTTTTAGTGCCTGATACTGAGGAGCAAAACGACGGTTAAAACCGACCATCAGGGTACGTTTTTTCTTCGCGGCGAGGGCAACCAGGTGTTCCGCCTCAGCCAGGTTGTCGGCAAGCGGTTTGTCCACACAGACATCAACCCCCGCCTCCAGTAGCTCGCGTACTACCGCAAAGTGGGAGCGAGTGCTGCTGTGGACAAAAACAGCATCACATTCTGCCGCAAGTGCGGATAGCGAAGCGGCATAAGGAATACGGTACATTTCACAAATAGGCAGCGCAGTAGCCTTGGTCGGTGAAAACGCCGCCACGACCTGCCAGTCAGGTGATGCCGTTAAAACCGGCAGCCATGCTTTTTGTGCAATGCCCCCTAAACCGACAATTCCGATCCGTAGTTTACTCATCGACTACTCTCCTGACCGATTCAGCAATACCGTCAGCTGTTTTTTTAAATCAGCCACTTCGGCTTCCAATACGGTCACTCGGGCTTCAAGTTCAGATGCTACAGGTTCCTGAGAATCAAAAGCGACCTCTTGCTTCTCAACTGCCCCGCTAAACAAGTGCTGATAACGGCTTTCACGCTTGCCGGGTTCACGCGCCAGACGTATCACAAAGGGACCGTCTTCACGCTCCGCCAGCTGTTCCAGCGAGCTTTCCAGTTGTGCCATATCATTGAATTCAAACATACGGGTAGTGCGGCCGCGGAGTTCACCTGGTGTCTGAGCACTGCGCAGTAACAAGGTCGTCACAATAGCGACCTCTGCCGGAGAGAATTTTAAGTTTCCGAACTCAGAATTACAGAAACGTTGCTCATACTTGGTGACCCGATTACCAAAACCCGTGACCGTGCGTAAATAACGACGCTTTGCCAGTTCATCCAGTGCTTCCTGCACCTCGCGTTCACTCAGATTCATGACAGGTTCGCGGTTTGTTTTCTGATTACAGGCGACCATAATGCCATTAAGTGACATAGGGTACTGCTCCGGGGTCGTCACCTGTTTTTCCAGCAGGCAACCAATCACACGAGCTTCTACAGGGGTAAACTGATGTTTCATCTTTTATCCTTAGTATCCAGAGGTCAGTTTTTATTCGTCAGCGCGGTTAAAACATGATCCTGCCATTGTCCGTCAATCAGCAAATAGTCTTTGGCATACCCCTCTTTTTCAAAACCCAGACGCGCCAGTAAATTACCGCTACGCTGATTATGTGGCATGTAATTAGCCATAATACGATGCAATGATTGTACGCGTAGCATATAGCGTGTCGTCGAGGTCAGTGCCTCAAACATCAGCCCCTGCCCCTGCGATTTATGACCGAGTGAATAGCCAAGATAGCAGGCATTAAATGCCCCACGCACCACATTAGAATAATTTGCGACACCGAGTATCTCTTTTTCATCGGCATCCATCAGGGCAAAATAAAAGGCGCTCTGCTGTTGGTGCATCTCTTCTATCATGGCCAGGCGAACCTGCCATCCTGAATCTGAATAATAACTTTCATCGCGATAAGGTTCCCAAGGCTTCAGGAACTGACGATTCTCTGCATAATAGTCCGCCATCCGCCAGGCATCACGCTCATAAACCAGTCTTACTACCATTCGGTCTGTCACTAAACGCACTTTTGGTACGTTATTGCGATAGCCAAACATGTTATTCCACCCTTTCATTTTACCTAACCTGGACTGATGTCGTTACTCTGCTCAACCTGATCACCTGATGATAAAAAACATCCAGCAACGGAAGAGTATTTATCGATGAAAAATTTAACTCAATGTCATCGAACGATAAAAAAATATTATCTTGTGTCGGCTGTTAAAAATAGAGTCCTGGAACGAAAATATAAGCTAAATGATTCGACTCTTGCCAGACACTATTCACACCACCTGATTGAAGTCACATCGTCGTCTTACTCTCACCTTTGCCGATGCGCCAGGTTATACCGGTGGGCTGGTTATTTGATACTGAAAAAGCCCTCGGCCAGCCAGCGTTCCCCTGGGTAATGCTCGGTATTATCGGAATAATTACATTGATTATTTTTTGCTGGCAGTTTCTACCAAAACACGCAAAATCTACCATTATTCAGTCAAATAAATTACATTAAACCCACTCAATGGTAACATTTCACTGAAAATGGCTATCCTCATCTCTGGAAAACTTCAAAGATAGCCGTGACGGTCAGTGAATGTAATTACGCTTGATGCTGAACAAAGCGGCATTGAGAGTGTCTGTAAAAACAAGCGAGTTACGCTTCACCCGCTGTCGGAATGAAGAAAGTCGTCGCCATGATATGCCGATATTGACAGGCACTCATGATAACGTTGTGGATAAGGATGTAGATGAAAAGTTTTTTTTTGACCGCCGTATTAGCGCTGGGAGTTTTACTTGTCGGATGTAATCAACTTACGCAGTATCAGGTGAGTGAACAAGCCATCAATCAGGCGCTGGAGAAACACAGCCATTTTTCAAAAAATATTGGTTTACCCGGCGTTGCTGACGCCCAAATCACACTGACCAATTTAGTCAGTCAGATAGGCCGTGAAGAACCAAACAAAATCATGCTGACCGGCAAAGTCAATCTGGATATCTCCTCCCTTTTTGGCACTCAAAAGGCGACTGTTGCGCTCAAAATGAAAGCCCAGCCAAGTTTTGATAAAGAGACGGGATCCATTTATTTGCGTGAAATGGAAATAATCGACAGTCAGATAGAACCTGAAAAAATGCAGAGCATTTTGCAAACAGTAATGCCTTATCTTAGCCAGTCATTACGCAGTTACTTTAATCAGAATCCTGCCTATGTTCTGAGTGACAGCCACAGCAAGGGTGAAGCGCTGGCGAGGAAACTCGCGAAAGGGATTGAAGTTCGTCCCGGAGAGATTATTATCCCTTTTACTAACTGACCCCCACTTAATCAGAGCGCACAGGCTGCGCTCTGATATTTTTATATGAGATAAGTGATGCAAACGAAAACGTTTCCGCTTATCCTTGGTGCCCGGCATAAACCCTGTATACCCGTCATACTTCAAGATGCATGTGCGTTGGCTGCGTTCGTTCACCTGAATCACTTGCCGCCTTCCTGCAACTCGAATTATTTGGGGTATAGATGTCTGATTTCCCTATCTTGCGCCGGAGCACATTCATGACCGTATTATCCCAGGTATTAAAAATTCGCCGCCCTGACGACTGGCATATTCATCTGCGTGACGGTGAAATGCTAAAAACCGTGGTGCCCTATACCAGTCAGGTTTATGGTCGCGCAATTGTGATGCCTAACCTTGTGCCCCCGATCACTACCGTTGAAGCGGCTATTAGCTACCGTCAGCGTATTCTCGATGCCGTACCCGCAGGACAAAAATTCGAACCGTTAATGACCTGTTATCTGACCGACACCTTAGATCCAGATGTGCTCGAACAGGGTTTTAATCAAGGGGTATTTACTGCGGCTAAGCTCTATCCTGCCAATGCCACGACCAATTCAAGTCATGGCGTCACCAGCACCGCAGCGATTATGCCAGTGCTGGAGCGGATGCAAAAAATTGGCATGCCGTTACTGATACATGGGGAAGTGACACATGCAGATATCGATATTTTTGACCGCGAAGCGCGTTTTATTGAAACCGTACTGGAACCCTTACGCCGCCAGTTACCGGCACTGAAAGTGGTATTCGAACATATCACCACTAAAGAGGCAGCCCAGTATATCCAGAGCGGTAACTCTCTGATTGCTGCCACTATTACCCCCCAGCATTTGATGTTTAACCGTAACCACATGCTGGTGGGTGGGATCCGTCCACACTTATACTGTTTGCCGATTTTAAAACGCAGTGTCCATCAGCAAGCCTTGCGTGAACTGGTAGCCAGTGGTTGCTCCCGCGTGTTTCTTGGTACTGACTCAGCCCCACATACTCAGGCACGTAAAGAGTCCAGCTGTGGTTGTGCCGGTTGCTTTAACGCGCCTTCAGCACTGGGGGCTTATGCCACCGTCTTTGAAGAAATGAATGCTCTGGAACACCTTGAGGCATTCTGCTCACTGAATGGCCCAACCTTCTACGGTCTGCCAGTCAATGAAGAGACGATTGAGTTAGTGCGTGTTGCCGAGAAAATGCCTGCGCAGATAACCAGCCCTGACGGCAATATTGTCCCGTTCCTTGCTGATGAAGAAGTTCTCTGGTCGATAAAAGGTTAACTTTTTTATTTCGCCTCTTGTGCTGTAAACAATGATGCTGTATTTATATACAGTATCATTGTTTGTTGGAGGCTATTATGCGTATTGAAGTGACCATCGCCAAAACGACTCCTTTGCCTGCCGGTGCCGTTGATGCCCTGACCGGGGAGCTCTATCGTCGTATTCAGGATGCCTGGCCGGATATCTCTATCAAAGTACAGGTACGCCTGGCCAGCAGTAACCAGCTGTCGGTGCTGGGGGGTACCAAGGAAGACAAAATCCGCATTAGCGAAATCCTCCAGGAAACCTGGGAGAGCGCTGATGACTGGTTCGACGCGGAATAATACTCTGTTATCAGAATATCTGCCGTCCCTTTGGTCGACAGCTTTTTTCTGTTACTCCAGTATCGATTCTATCTCAACAACTTGATATTAAATGAATTAATACTAAATCAAACGCTCACTCAGCGCTGGATATCCGTATATTTACCAGGCTCTTTCTGTTGTTCTCTCTCATTTAAAGTATAAAAAACAATCAATTAGTTCAAATTCATTTGTATTCAGGAGGCAAAGGGTGTTAGAACGTATGACTAGGCACCTATTTATTCCGCCTTTATTTTAGAGAGTGATATACTTATCTTGTTTCACCTTTATCTTGCATGAACCTCACAAGTCGTTGTCTTCTTACACGTTACAAGGGGTTATAATGGAAAAGAATAAAGATGTTATTCAAACTCATCCCCTGATCGGATGGGACATTAGTACGGTAGACAGTTACGACGCGATGATGTTACGCCTGCATTACCTGACATCTAATACTCAAAAGCAAGATGAAACTGAAATCGGCCAGACGCTATGGCTCACCACCGATGTCGCCAGACAATTTATTTCTATTCTTGAAGCCGGGATAGCGAAAATTGAGTCCAGCGAGTACCAGGTTAGTGATTATCGTAAACACTAACTTTTCTCCCCGTTCCGGTTTATCGTTGTAGCACTCCAGTAAGTTAGTACGACAATCTCATATATCATGTTTGCTAACCTTTGAGGGGAGCACAGGCTGTCCCCTCATTCTCTCAATCCAGGGCACTTTTACGGTGCCTTTGCTATTTTTATCCCCACAGAAATTGCATGCATGCGCCGAATTAATTACCCTCTGTAAAGTAAATAATTCCAGTCATTCCCAGAACTCTGTAAGCAACTGAGTAACAGCCCTCTCCGGGAAGATTAAGTTTGACAGGCACATAATGAGAAAAACCATGAAATATGATCTTATCATCGTTGGGAGCGGTTCTGTTGGCGCTGCCGCAGGTTGTTATGCAGCCAATTCTGGCCTGAAAGTGCTGATGATTGACAGCGCATATCCCCCTCATAGCGCAGGCAGCCATCACGGCGATACCCGTCTGATGCGCCATGCTTACGGTGAAGGAGAGCGTTATGTGCCCCTGGTGCTACGCGCTCAGAAGCTGTGGGATGCTCTGGCTGAGATGAGTGGCGAGAAAATCTTCCATCGTACCGGGGTTATCAATGTCGGCCCGACCGATTCGTTATTTATTAAAAATATTACCCAGAGTGTCGAAAAATACGCTTTACCGGTCGAAAGAATGGACGCAGCCGCCGTTCAGGCTCGCTGGCCAGAAATTCAGATCCCTGAAGATTATATCGGTCTTTTTGAGGAAAACTCTGGTGTACTGAAAAGTGAAGTGGCGGTTGAAACCTATATTCGACTGGCGAAACAAGGGGGAGCAGCACAGCTGTTTAACTGTCCGGTGACTGAAATTGTACACCAGGATGAGGGTGTTACCGTCATTACTGACGAAGGCAGCTATCAGGGGGCTAAACTGTTAATCAGTGCTGGCACCTGGGTGAAAAAGCTGCTGCCAGAATTACCCATCACTCCTGTACGCAAGATTTTTGCCTGGCATCAGGCTGATGGTCGTTACAGCGAAAATAATCGCTTCCCGGCATTTACTGCCGAAACGCCTAATGGCGATCAGTATTACGGTTTTCCCTCAGAAGATAATGAGCTCAAAGTCGCTAAACATAATGGAGGACAGGTCATCGACTCTCCAGAACAAAGAGTGCCTTTCGGGCGAATGCCTGGTGATGGCATGGAGGTCTTTCCGTTCTTGCGTGATTTCTTGCCCGGCATCGGTTGCTGTTTACATGGTGCGGCTTGCACTTATGATAATACACCGGATGAAGATTTCATTATTGATACCCTGCCCGGACAGGCAAATACCTTGATTATTACCGGACTGAGTGGGCATGGTTTTAAATTTGCTTCTGCATTAGGTGAAATTGCCTGCCAGTTTGCTCTGGGTAAAGAATCCGCGTTTGATTTATCACCATTCTCTCTGTCTCGCTTCAATAAAATATAACATATCCGTGTGGTGGTCATTCCACCACACAATTTCCCGCAATGGCTATTTCTCGTCCACCAGTAATAAAATTCCAATCCCAGAAAATAACCACAATATGATCACCTTATTGCTCTCACAAAAGATCTTTACACGGAAGAGAGCTGACAATAACAAACAAATAAATACATACATGTACAAATATCAAGAACAACAAGAAAATGCAATAAAACCGTAAAGTACCAATGTTCTCATGTTGGGTTTCGAGAAAACAGAAGAAGACCCACCAATCTCAATCAAATTTTATGAACAGGATTATTTATATTTCATTAACTATATTTTTAAGTTGATTTCAAGAATGCGGATCGTCTAAGGTTTATTTTAACTTCGTGTAAACCGGATGTTAAATTATGCAATGGCGAAACTCGCCCCAACGCTACGGCTTTATTTCAGTCTTAATTCACTGGTTAGTTGCACTAACCGTGTATGGCATGTTTGCGCTGGGCTTATGGATGGTGACACTCAGTTATTATAGTGACTGGTATCATAAAGCACCGAACTTACATAAAAGTATCGGTATCACACTAATGCTAGTGATGGTTATTCGTGTGATTTGGCGTTTTATTTCACCGCCACCACCAGCATTAAAAAGCTATTCTCGGATGACCCGTATTGCTTCGCTCGCGGCACATATTTTGCTCTACACCCTGCTGTTTAGCATTTTGCTCAGTGGTTATTTTATTTCGACCGCTGATGGTAAAGCTATCAGTGTGTTTGGCTTGACCGAAATCCCGGCAATCTTTGCCGCGGGTGCAACCCAGGCGGATTTAGCGGGAAGCATCCACCTTTGGCTAGCTTGGGCGGTATTAATTATCTCCCTGTTACATGGCCTGGCCGCACTAAAACACCACTTTATTGATAAAGATGCAACCCTCAAGCGTATGCTGGGCAAAGCATCCCGTTAACTATGGAGTAAGACGATGAAAAAAATCCTGCTGGGCACCACTTTAGCCGCTCTGTTATTCTCTGCTGGTTCTGCTGTTGCAGCCGATTATAAAATTGACAGTGGGCATTCCACGATAAGCTTCCGTATTCAGCACTTGGGCTATAGCTGGTTAAATGGTTCATTCAACGATTTTAGCGGTGACTTTAGCTACGACGAGAAAGATCCGAAGCAAGATAAAGTCAACGTCACAATCAAAACCACCAGTGTCGATACCAACCACGCTGAGCGTGACAAGCATTTACGCAGTGACGACTTTCTGAGCAGCGCCAAGTTCCCTGAAGCAACTTATGTTTCAACCAGCGTAACAAAAGAAGCTGACGCTCTGAAGATTGACGGTAATCTGACACTTAACGGTGTAACTAAGCCTGTAACATTGACTGCAGAACTGATTGGTCAGGGTGATGACCCTTGGGGCGGCAAACGCGCAGGATTTGAAGCTCAGGGTAAATTTAAGTTGAAAGATTTTAATATCAACAGCGATCTGGGGCCTAAATCCCAGGAAGTTGAGTTAACTCTCTCTGTTGAAGGTATTCAGCAGTAGTAAAAAATGCTCTCCCATCATCGGGAGAGCATTATCTTTCACTTAGGTTCAGGAATACCTAAAGTGGTATTGAGTAATCCACGTGATTTGTTGAAGATTTTATTGCCGTTCTCACGGCCCGCGCGACGGCGACGCTGTTCTTCGGGTGACAAAACCAGTTCGTCCCGACACACTTCACTGCAACAACCATTGAATTTCTCAGCACAGCCTGGACACTGAATAAACAGCAGATGACAACCATCATTTTTACAATTAGTGTGGCTATCACAAGCAGTGCCGCATTGGTGGCAATGCGCAATGACATCATCGGAGATACGTTCTCCCATCCGCTCATCGAAGACAAAGTTCTTTCCAATAAAACGTACTGGCAACTCTTGTTTACGCGCCTTACGAGCGTATTCAATAATGCCGCCTTCAATATGATAAACATTTTCAAAGCCATTATGACGCATATAGGCACTCGCTTTTTCACAGCGAATTCCTCCGGTGCAATACATAACTATTTTTTTATCTTTATCATCCTGAAGCATCTCAACCGCTTTCGGCAACTGCTCGCGGAAAGTATCAGCTGGAATTTCCATCGCATCACTAAAATGTCCGACTTCATATTCGTAGTGATTACGCATATCCACAAATACTGCCTGTGGATCATCCAGCATCTCATTGACTTGTGCCGCATTGAGATACTCACCGACATCGCTGGCATCAAAGGTCGGGTCATCAATACCGTCAGCCACGATGCGATCGCGCACTTTCATACGTAATACCCAGAATGATTTACCGTCATCCTCCAGAGCGATATTCAGACGCAAATTATCCAGTGCTGGATGGAAAGCGTAAATCATCTCTTTAAATGCCGTAACACGACTCTGAGGGACACTAATCTGCGCATTAATACCTTCATGAGCCAGATAAACCCGCCCAAATACATCAAGTTGGGTACAGGCCTGGTAGAGAGCATCACGCACAATTTGCGGGTCTTCAAGGGTAAAATATTTATAGAATGAGATAGTGGTACGCGGCTCAGTTTCGGCCAACATACGCTCACGTAGAGCCTCATTCGATATGCGGTTATGTAACACTGGCATGGTGTTCACTCTACAATCATAAAAAATGAGCCAGCATCATAAAGCAAAAAACAGCAATTTACATCCATACCTTTTGAGCTACATTTTGTTTAATGATTTAGAAAGAACATGCTCTAGTTGGAAATTTTTGTCAGCTAATTTAGCTTAGCGACAAAAAATGCCACAATAGATAGTTAAAAAGATTCAATAATAATGCAGAAAAGGTTAGCAATGACAAACTTACCACAGTTCTCATACGCGTTACTCCATCCTCGTTACTGGGGAACCTGGCTTGGAGTCGGCCTGTTATATCTTCTGGTACAACTTCCGTATCCGTTACTGTACCGCTTTGGCTACGGGTTAGGTCGTCTGTCGATGCGTCTGATGAAACGCCGTGTCAGTATTGTCCGTCGTAATCTGGAGCTGTGCTTTCCAGAGATGACTGTCGAGCAACGTGAGAAAATGATAGTCACCAACTTTGAATCCGTGGGTATGGGGCTCATTGAGACGGGTATGGCGTGGTTCTGGCCTACTCAGCGTATTAATCGCTGGTGCCACTATGATGGTGTCGAGAAGGTGAAGAGCATTACTGAATCTGGTCAGGGGGTCTTGCTGATCGGTGTTCATTTTTTAACACTTGAACTGGGAGCCCGTATTTTCGGTATTAAAACGCCGGGTATTGGCGTCTATCGGCCGAATGATAATCCGGTACTCGACTGGGTACAGACCAAAGGCAGAATGCGCTCTAATAAGAGCATGCTGGATCGCAAGGATCTGAAAGGAATGATCCGGGCTCTAAAGCAAGGCGACATTATCTGGTATGCCCCTGATCATGACTACGGTCCTCGCGGGAGTACCTTTGTACCATTTTTCGCCGTAGAACAAGCTGCCACCACGACGGGGACCTATACTCTGGCAAAACTGTCTGGAGCCAGTATCGTCCCTTTTGTGCCACGACGGCTGCCTGAAGGTAAAGGCTATGAGTTAACAATTCTGACGCCTGAATGTACCCCACCGCTGGTCAGTCCGGAAGAAACGGCTCGCTGGATGAACGGTATTATTGAACATTGTATCAATATGGCTCCAGAACAATATATGTGGCTGCATCGTCGTTTCAAGACTCGTCCGGAAGGTATGCCAGACAGGTACCAGTGACCTTATAATCCCCTTCTCAGAGCGGGCAAAGCCCCAATACTTTGCTCGCTACCACAATACGTTTTTCTACCTATCCAGAAGTCTGTTATCCGAATAGCGATATTATGTTTTTTGCCGACGAAGAAGACCGTGGAGACTGCCTGTCGATATTAAACGGATCGGCTGCACAGAGTATTTTCGATGGCGACGATGATGAAATTGAAATTTGCCATGAATGGCTGGAGGAAAATACTTTACACGAATGGGATGAAGGTGAGTTTCAGCTTTTCCTTCCCTGGATACTGAAGCGAGCCAAAGCTGTGCTGATGAGTGGAACTATCGTTAAGATTTACTCATAAGGGCCATGACTCGCATCAATAGGCAGTAACAGAGTGTCAAAAACCAGTGAAAATGGCAAGTCCAGAACGGTCAGATAGCGCCATGCGCTATCTCGCATGTCCCACTGTACGCCGGGGTAATACTGGTTACCGTGCCCTTGTCCCGGGACAGTTCGACTGATGATACTACCACAGCCCGTTAGTAAACTAGTCACTAGTATTACCATTATGATTCTTAACACTTTTTAGTCCTGCTGACATAAAATATGTCACGATTGCGATGATGAAAAAAAACCGACCTGGTGGTCGGTACCGGATACTGTACTTCAGTATTAGCATCAATAACAGCAGGGCCGGAGATCCTTCATCACCGGCCCTGCTTTGTTATTATGACTTCATGGATAACGCCAATGGATTAAGCGTAACACCTTGGTAGTTTTTCACCCAGGATGAATAACGTTCCGGATTCGCCCATAGACGATAGTGTAAGCGTGACATTGTTACTGGGTCACTTAATAGCACCAACCGCCGATCGCGCGACAATTTATCCAGTGTTTCATTCAGAGCCTGTTCAACATGACGGTCACGTGCTATTTCGAGCACCGATCCGTTACGGTGTCTTGCAGTTGCCATCGCCGTTGCCAGCGCATTCAATGCCGGATTAAATACAGCATGAATAAACCCATCGCTCAGTGCACGGTTACGATTACGTTGCAGGTATTTATCCGTATCAATCAGCACTTGTGGAGGAGAATACTCTTCCGGTATCAGGAACAGTTTCCAGCGCTTAGTGCGCAGACCCAGTGTCGTTCGGCTGGAGAAGACAGACACAAATGGCGACAGAATTAACGAGAAGACTATCGGCGCCAACCAGAACAGGAAGCGCAGATCCAGCAACGCCATCCCTACCGCCCATACCAGTCCCAGCAAGAGCTGTGAGCCATGGCGCATAAAGGCTTCTCCCCATGTGGTTGAATCATCATCACGCTGTGGAGAATTCCATACGACTTCCCAGCCAAGGAAAGCACTGACCACAAACACGGTATGGAACAACATGCGAACCGGTGCCAGCAAGACCGAGAACAACACCTCCAGCAACAGTGAACAGGTAACGCGACAGAAACCGCCGTACTCTTTACTGCCTTTGCACCAGATAAGAATGATGCTCAGCAGTTTCGGCAGGAACAGCAACACCATGGTCGAGGCGAATAAAGCTATCGCCAGTTCAGGTCGCCATTTTGGCCATACCGGGTAGAGTTGATAAGGCTGTAGAAAATACTGAGGTTCAGTTAGCACATGTACTACCTGAAGAGCAGTGGAAAGTGCCAGGAACATAAACCAGAGCGGTGCTGACAGGTATGACATTACGCCTGTCAGGAATACCGCACGGTGTACAGGGTGCATTCCTTTTACCAGAAATAACCGGAAGTTCATCAGGTTACCCTGGCACCAGCGGCGGTCACGTTTAAGCTCATCCAGCAGATTTGGGGGCAACTCTTCGTAGGAACCTGGCAAGTCGTAGGCAATCCATACCCCCCAACCCGCACGACGCATCAGAGCGGCTTCTACAAAGTCGTGAGACAAAATAGAACCAGCAAAGTTACCGTCACCCGGTAGCGGTGCCAGAGCACAGTGCTCCATAAACGGCTTCACGCGGATAATCGCGTTATGCCCCCAGTAATGTGACTCTCCGAGTTGCCAGAAGTGTAATCCGGCAGTAAAGAGTGGCCCATATACCCGGGTGGCAAACTGCTGGCAGCGCGCATATAAAGTATCCATACCTGAAGCTTTTGGCGACGACTGGATAATACCGGCTTTAGGGTTCGCTTCCATCAGACGAACCAAGTTCGTCAGACAGTCACCACTCATCACTGAGTCAGCATCCAGCACCAGCATATAGCTATACTGTTTACCCCAGCGACGACAGAAATCGTCGATGTTGCCACTTTTACGTTTCACACGGCGACGACGGCGACGGTAGAAGATTTGCCCTTCCCCTTCCACTTCTGCAATCAGTTCCAGCCAGGCTTTTTGCTCCGAAACGCAGATATCCGGGTCGTAGCTGTCACTAAGAATATAAACATCGAAGTGTCTCTGCTGACCTGTCGCTTTTACCGACTCCCAGGTTGCACGGAGTCCGGCAAAAACACGTGCCACATCTTCATTACAGATAGGCATGATCAAAGCGGTGCGATGAGCGGGATCGATAGGTTCATTACCGGTAGTCGAGGCAGAGATACTGTATTTATCTTTACCCATCAGTAACTGTAGGAAACCCATCAGAGCGGTCCAGAAACCGGCTGATACCCAACAGAAAAGAACAGCAAACAGAATCAGGATGCCACTTTGCAGCACATACGGCAGAAGCTGCATAAATGACACCCACAAATTCTGGTCGCCCATTTCCATTGGATTAATAAAAGCCCATCCCTGATAAGGCAGGATGGTTTTCATATACCAGGTGGCGACCACCGTTTGTGACAAAGTCAGCAGCAACAAGATATAACGACGAATGGTACCTACCATACGCCACTGCTGTTCTGCCGCATTGTCTTCACGCGCAATATTGCTGGTATGGATCTTACGCCCTCTGATCCTGTCCCAGAAGCGCCCAATAGGGTTGGTACGCCAAGGATCAGGATGCATCGCGGTTCGCGTTATTTCCGGCATCGCTTTTAACTGAGTACGCCCTTCATCATCCTCAGCCAGCAGTCCTTTGTTCAAGGAGTCTGGCCAGACGGTCTTCAGACGTGATGCCACTGAAGCCAGTGGTGAATCGTCCGCACGTTGATAATGCTGGCCTTTGGTATCGAGTTTTTCATGTACTGCCTGAAGGTTTTCTTCAGGCAATAGTGCGCGCTCTGCATCCGATAGATTCAGTGCTGCAATATAATCAGATGTAGTAACTGTAGACTTATTCATTTGCAGGTAACTGATAGCTCCAGGTTTCACTCAAGGTCTGATCACCATTGACCAGTGCCGCACGCATATCCGTTATCTTTTTGTCATCCTTTTGCTTCACGCGCAGCGTCAAACGCCATCCCTTGATTATTGGGTTATAACGCAGCTGGCTGTCAACAATTTCACCGTTGTCACCAATACTGGTTTGCGCGGTTACTGGTGTGTCCTCTGGCAGTTTTTTCATATCTATGCCAGTGAAATCGATAACAAATGCAGTCGTACCATCTGGCTGACGTACCAGATTCGCCTGTTTCACATCACCCAGTGAACGTCGGGTCTGTGTCGCATAAGCGCTGTCTGGGGCATGAAGTTTATCCTCATCACGACTGAAGGTAATACTGTAGTTGAAGTTCATTTCAACCCCGGGCTCTGGCAAGGTATCTGGTGTCCAGTAAGCCACGATATTGTCGTTGGTTTCATCGTTAGTGGGTATTTCGACTAACTCTACGCGTCCTTTCCCCCAGTCGCCATTAGGTGTAATCCAGGCACTTGGACGAAGGTCATATCGGTCATCTAAATCTTCAAATCGAGAGAACTGACGACCGCGCTGAAGCAGACCATAACCTAACGGATTTTCCGTAGCATAGGAACTGACTGCCAGGTGTTTAGGATTATTTAACGGACGCCATATCCATTCACCATTACCAGCATGAATAGACAAACCATTAGAGTCGTGCAGTTCAGGACGATAATTGATGTTCGGTGAAGGCTGACTTGGACCAAATAAGAACATACTGGTCAGCGGTGCCACACCAATTTTACCGACTTTGTCACGCAAGTAGATTTTAGACTGGACTCTGACTACGGTATTGCGGCCCGGAATAATCATAAAGCGATACGCGCCGGTTGCGCGAGGTGAGTCGAGTAGTGCATAAAGGACGAGTGTTTTATCGTTCGCTTTCGGACGCTCAATCCAGTATTCACGGAAATGCGGAAACTCTTCACCTGAAGGTAAAGCCGTATCAATCGCCAGACCGCGTGCCGATAAGCCGTACACTTGTCCTGCGCCTATCACGCGGAAGTAGCTGGCACCGAGCATGCTGACAATCTCGTCATCCTTACCCTTTTCATTGATAGGGTAGAGGATTTTGAATCCAGCAAAGCCCAGGTCTTTCATTGAGTCTTTGTCTGTTTTCAGCGTTCCAAAATCAAAATAATCAGCGTTATAACCAATTTTACGCACTGTCGTCGCCGTCACTTCATTGAGAGTAACTGGCGTGTCGAAGTACATGCCCTGATGGTAAAACTCGAGCTTAAACGGGGTTTTTAAATCGCTCCAGTAAGCTTTATCATGGTTAAACTGGATCTGCTGGTAATCCGCGTATTTCATATTACGCAATTGTGACGGCAGATTACTTTTAGGTTCTTCGTAGCTTTTGCCGGCTAATGCTTTTGCCTGTTTTGCGACATCATTAATTGTAAAGGCCCATGCCGATGTTGTACAAAGAGACAACATCACTACCGCGCCCAACCAGCGTAATTTCATTCGTTCTGATTTATGTTTCATATTAACCAGCACATCCCCCTTTGTGTGCTCGAATAAATTTTACCATTTTAATGTAAACTCACGGTTTCCGACAACTGAATCCCCGCATCGTTCGATGCACTGGCTCAGCTATTGAGCAAAAAACTGGTTAAAATTTATTTTAAGAATGCATCCGACTGACAGAATGACATGCTTAGTGTACGGTTACCACGGATAACCAACTAACGGGGGTGTTTTACCCCTTAGCAAACAATAAGTTTAGCGATAAAAAGCTTAACAACAAGACGAAATATCTGGAACTGCCCGGAGTAATATGAGCAATCCCCCTAAACAACGTGAGTACTTTCTCGATTCCATCCGCGCATGGTTGATGTTATTAGGTATTCCGTTTCATTTGTCATTGATTTACTCGGCTCATCAGTGGCACGTTAACAGCGTAACCTCTTCCGCGGGTTTCACGCTTTTTAATGATTTTATCCACGCTTTCCGCATGCAGGTTTTCTTCGTTATTTCCGGCTACTTTTCCTACATGCTTTTTCTACGTTACCCAATACAACAGTGGTGGAAAGTACGCGTTCTGCGTGTTGGTATCCCAATGCTGGCAGCCATTCCACTCCTGACCTTGCCACAATTTTTAATGTTGCTCTCGGTTAAAGGACAAGCTGAAACCTGGCATCTGTTAAGCGGGTATGAAAAGTATAATGCGCTGGCCTGGGAGCTTATCTCCCATTTATGGTTTTTACTGGTACTCATAGTATTAACAACCCTCGGCATGGCACTGTTTACATTTATCTCTCACCTTAGTCAGCGATCCGAGTCTGCCCCGCAAAAACCGCCTGGCTTGTTTAAGCTGTCATTACTGTTCTTAGGCTTTGGCATCCTGTATGCCGGGATACGTAGACTGATATTGATCTTCTGTCCGGCATTGTTAGGCGACGGGTTGTTTAATTTTCTGGTGATGCAGACCCTGTTTTATTTACCTTTTTTTATTCTTGGGGCGCTTATATTTACCCGAGAATCACTAAAAACGCTGTTTATCACGCCTTCCGTCGGGTGTACTCTGGGTTCAGCTGTTGCATTAATCGCTTATATTCTGAATCAGCGTTATGGTAGCGGTGATGAGTGGATGTATGAGACAGAAAGCTGCATCAACATGTTGATGGGGCTCTGGATGGTCAATGTCGTGTTTTCGCTAGGTTATCGGCTGCTTAATGTCCAGTCCGCACGGATCACCTATTTTGTTAATGCTTCCTTATTCTTGTATCTGGTACACCATCCCCTGACCCTCTTTTTTGGTGCCTATATCACACCGTTTTTCAGCTCAAATCTGCTGGGTTTTCTCGTCGGATTGGTATTCGTTATCGGCATAGCGCTGATACTTTATGAAATTCATCTTCGTATTCCCGTATTACGGTTTCTGTTTTCGGGTAAATCGAATAACCCAGCGTCAAGTGCCCGTAAAACATTGCAGACAGATAAATAAACTTCGTCGCTCCTTTGGACAGCTTGTCCTGAGAGCGAATATCGAAACAAGAGGTAGCGTCCCTAAGCCTTACAGTGTGTCAGCTATTGACTGATAAATTTGTCGTGTTTCTTCATCATAACAGACAAAAATAGCCCGCTCAGGTAACGGACGCAGGCCAAGATAACGATACACTGTATCCCATGCAATACGTGCTGCCTGCTGCCTCGGGAACCCATAAACGCCTGTTGATATAGCCGGGAAAGCGATGGTGCGGTAACGGTTTGCCTCAGCCAAATCAAGACAATTCCGATAGGTCTGAGCCAGTAGCTCAGCCTCCTGCTGATTTCCACCCTGCCATATCGGTCCAACTGCATGAATAATCGCCTGTGCGGAAATATTTCCGGCCTCAGTGATCACCGCATGGCCTGGGGCACATTCTCCCTGCTGTCGTCGGATGACCTTACAGGCTTCAAGGATTGTCTCACCCGCGGCACGATGGATAGCGCCATCCACACCACCGCCGCCCATCAGAGAGGGATTTGCCGCATTAACAATCACATCGACATCAAGTTGCGTAATATCCCCTTTAACTACCTGTATGCAGTCTCTCATTCCATTCTCTCCTGAAAATCTTTGCCACAACTCAAGCTGAATCGCGGTTGTGGTGCTTCCCGCTTACCAGAACCACGGGATATTTTGTTCGTTTAATCTTGCTGTACGTTAACTGTTGCGCGCTTACTCTAGTGCGGATTTATGATAAAAAATACATATCACCCGCCAGAACTGCGGCATCTGATAGCAGACTAATTGATGAAATTCATTAATTCTCTTATCTCGCTCTCAGAACAAAAGCAAAAAATGACAGGCGTCAGACGGTAAGCTGAACGGCTCCATGTTAGCATTTGACATTATAGTCATACAAAAATATCCGCAGCCGTCAGCCTAATCTGGTTAAATATATTTCGATGTAAACAAATGTGATAGCTATCGTTGAAACTCTTCCCGGCAAGTGATTGAATAATCGCCTGTCGGGTTAGGTATGATAGTCAGTATTGCACTTTGTTACTCCAACCCTACCGCTTCTGATAACGTGAAGCATGGCGGATATATCTTCTGATAATGACTTAGTGAGCATGTAAAATGATCAAGTGGCCATGGAAAGAACAGACTTCTACTCCCATTGATACTCTGCCCTGGCAACAGGCTCTGGCCATTCCCCTACTGTCCTCACTCAGTGAAGCAGAACAGCAAAAGCTGGTTCAGCTGGCAAAACGTTTCCTGCAACAAAAACATCTGACACCATTAGAAGGTCTCACCCTTGACGATATGAAATCAGCTCGTATCGCTCTGCTTTTTTGCTTACCCGTATTAGAGCTAGGGATAGAGTGGCTCGATGGTTTCTATGAAGTCTTAATTTATCCACGGCCTTTTATTGTTGATGATGTGAGGGAGGATGAACAAGGCCTGGTTCATCACCAGCGTGGTGTACATGCAGGACAAAGCTGGCAACAAGGTCCTGTTGTGCTGAACTGGCTCGATATCAAAGATTCCTTTGACGCTTCAGGTTTTAATCTCATCATTCATGAAGTCGCACATAAGCTTGATATGCGCAACGGTGGTTACGCCAGTGGAGTACCATTAACCCGTCTCCGTGATATTGTTGGCTGGGAACGTGATCTTCATGCTGCCATGAGCCATATCCAGGATGAAATTGATCTCGTCGGCGAAGAAGCCTCGACTATTGATGCCTATGCTGCCACCGATCCGGCAGAGTGTTTTGCCGTATTATCAGAATATTTTTTCAGTGCCCCACAGTTGTTTACGCCTCGGTTTACTTCGCTTTATCAACGATTTTGCCAGTTTTACCAGCAAGACCCGATGCAACGGCTATTAATCAATCAAAACATGCGCGTCAGCAACGATAAATAGCGCATTAAGCCACCATCATGCTCTAAAATTAATCATACTAATTAATATGTTAGTTTTGGTATTGACAGTTTTAGTCGCTAACGCTACCATATCTCTCGTTAAGACAATTCCTCTGTAGTTCAGTCGGTAGAACGGCGGACTGTTAATCCGTATGTCACTGGTTCGAGCCCAGTCAGAGGAGCCAATTTAAAAAAAGCAGATGCCTTTGGCGTCTGCTTTTTTATTTGTGTTATTTAACCATTCTATCATCGAGTTATTTACTCTGACCAATCAGCCCCTATCGTAATGACCCCGCCAGATGGCAAGCCTGTGATCTGGAATAACGGATGTCGTGATTGGGGCCAAGAAATGAGTGAGAACTACTCTGCCCCGAACCGTAATCCGTATTATAAACTGTGCCTGACTTGTAAAATGTTAATGGTGTCTTTTATCTCATCCATCAGGCTTCTGATATGCTCATCTACATAACATTTTGAATGAAATATTATGTAGACCGGAATGGGATAGGTCCAGTCACTAAGAATAGATTGCAATGTATTATTTTTGATTTTTTCATGGCAAAGAATACTCAAACCAGAACCAATACCCATGCCTTTTTCAATAAAAGAGATAACGGTGCGTTCACTGGATACTTTTAAGATAGGCCCTAATGGATAAGATTCTAATACACCTTTAATTTTATTACGAAACAGCCATTTATCGCCGGTCAAACAATGTTCGAAATTAATACACTTATAATCAACCAGGTTTTGTGGGTGAAGGGGTTCACCGTGGACACGTAAATACTCCGGTGAAGCCAAAATATGAGATTTAAGATTAGTAATTATTTTAGAATAATAACTACAATTGGGTAACTCTCCAATATGCACAGCAAAATCAATTTCCTCCTCAATCAAATTACCCAGCCGGTCATCATAGCGAGTATGAACAATAATTTCCGGATTTTTAGTCATAAATGAGGATAGCGCATAATGTACATCAGGTATATCAAAAATAACCGGTAACTTAATAGAAACCTCTTTTCTCGAAAAAGAGGAAACATTCTCTAATGATTTAACAGTTTCTTCTAACAGGGCATCTATTTTAAGACTTTGCTCATATAGATACTTTCCTTCAAATGTGAGTGAGAAAAAACGTGTATTTCTGTTAATAAATCGAATGTTAAAACGTTCTTCCAGATTTTTTATATTTGACATCACCGATGAACGCGAAACATTCATCTTCTTAGCCGCGGTGGAAAAACTTCGATGCTTGGCGACATGGAAGAAAAATAAAAAATGTGATAAATCCTGTTTCTTTTTCATTTTCATGAAAACCAATCCCTATGTAAATACCAAAACATTCCATAGAATATAATAGCAAAATGAATAAAGAACCTCAAAAACAGATCGCTAATCGTCACGGTTTGATTATGTAATAAATAAATAGTTATTTAATTATTTATTTACCGTTATATTAACTGGGGGGGTGAGCCCCAGTTAATATTCAGGCAGGAAAACTTTTGTTATCTTTCATTAATAAAACTTATGATGTACTGGGATGCTTTATGGATCGCTTCAACACTCACTCGTTCATGGCAAGGCAAAACGAGCATCCTTTGTACCATACTAGTAGCATTAGGAAAGTCGATGCTATTATTTCCGGAATATTTAGGCTGTGAATAAAAACTCTGACAGTAGGGGTAATTACTGACAATAGTGTTTTTATATCGATAAGTATCGGTATTGACTCCAACCGAATATAATTTATTCGCCAGTTCTTTTCCTGAATACTTAGCATCTTCATTTAATAAACAAACTAAAGAATAACAGTTATGTCTGCTCATTACATCTGAACTTAAAAAATCAATATTCCTGGATGGCTGGAGCAATGTTTTCCATTTTATTTTCCGCTTTTCTCGTCCTTGTATTTTGATGTCCAGACTGGTTAACTGAGCAATACCTACCGCAGCCTGAAAGGCTGATAGCTTATAATTAAGACCATCAGTATAACCAAAACTACCATGATGCTGACTAAAACCGATATGTGTAAAGGAACGGATTTTTTCTGCATATTCATCCGAATTTGTCAAAATAAAGCCCCCCTCACCCGTACTGATCAATTTGAATTCATGGGTACTAAAACAACCAATATCACCAATTGTCCCCTCATAGCCAAGTAAAGAGTCAGTCCCTGCTGATTGTGCAGCATCTTCAATAATAGTGATATTCCGCTGTCGACAAAAAGCGACAATATCACTATCGATTGCCCGATACCCCCACATTGAAACAGTGATTAATACTCGGGTTTTTTGAGTTATCTTATTATCAAGTTCTTTCTGACAGGGTTTAAATGAATTGATGCTACTGTCATAAAAAACAGGTATTCCACCTGCTTGCAAAATAGCTGACACCGTCATAGGCACACAAATTGCTGGAACCAGCACCTCATCACCGGGTTCAATAACGGTAAGTAAGCTAGCATGTAAAGCAGCGGTACCTGATGATACCGCAATAGCATGTTTGGTATTAAAATAATAACTTAAATTTTTCTCATATAATTCAATAACCGATGAGTCACCTGACAACATATCGGCTTCAGTTAAAATCTCTAATGTTTTTTGGATTTCCTTTGGTGTTCTTAATGCTTTATATACACAATCGATAAACATTATTCATTCTCTGTGATATTTGTTGATATGATTTCTTCTTTTAACTTTTCAATATATCCTGATAAATAGGCAACTCTTTCTTTCGCCATATTTCTTCCCTCATTAGTATTAATCGTATCAGGCAGTTTGAGTAATTTGGTATAAAAGTGATCCAGGGCATATTTTTTATCATCAAGTGAGCGCCACATAGCAAATGGATCTTCCTCGCTATATATTTTCTGACCTAGCGTTCCGGCAATATAAAAAACTCTCGCCAAACCAATCGCTCCCAATGCATCAAGCCTGTCAGCATCCTGAACAATCTTAGCTTCAATAGTGATAGGTTTTATACCTGAGCTATAACTATGAGACCTTATAACATCTGATATTTGTCCATATAAACTCGCTGAAATTTCTTTAAAATGTTCCTTGAGTATCTTGATTGTTTTCTGTGCCGAAAATGTTGATGAATAATGACAGATAAGAGAATCCTTAGGCAGAGATACAATATCATGAAAATAACTGGCAATAATAATGACATCTAAATTCCCTCCTTCATACTTATGAATATGTTTACTCTTTTCAGCCACTCGAGTTAAATGACCTAAATCATGAGCAGCATCTTTATTATTGGTCATTTCTTTTTTTAAGAAATTGATTATTTTATTTTCTAGTTCCATTAAATATCCACCAGAATGATATGTTTCTTATCAGGTAGTGTCTTTAACATAGGTAAAACAGAAGATTTATATCCATAAATTCTGATTAACCATCGATCCATACCATCAAATTTTTGTGTTCCTGTGATAGCACCTCTACCATGAATACAGGTGCGATTATTTAAGATAAGTGCATCACCCGGATGTAATACTACTTGCATAACTTGGTCTGAATGACTTATTGCATCAGCCAGTGCTTGCAATGCTTTTACAGCTTCAAGGTTATTAGCGGTCAATTTACTGTTACTGTAACGAAGCCCCATACCACCATCATGCAATTTTTTAAGTACTGAAATATTATTAATACTAATAATTCGATCAAACGATGATTGACTAACAGCAGAAAATTGCGGTTTCATTAATGATTCAATGATCTGTGGAGTCAGACAACTAAGTACCGAATCTAAGGGAATCAGTGTCGTAGCAATGCCATCCGGATTACGCAAACCCAGTAAACCAAAAACATCGGGCGAAACAGGTTTTCCAGGAATCGGATTTTCCTCAATAAAATATCCATTAACCACTTCAGTGTGAAAGCCAAGTTTTTTAGTCGAGCGGATGAAACTCTTTTCGTTATTTTTAGCAGGCATCACCATATGACATAGACGACCATTCATTTCGTCCAAAAATGAGCGTGCTGAATGACCGCTCAGTTTTAACAATCCTAATAGTGCCGATGCCGGGATACGCCAGCCAGAGGTATCAGGCGAAGTATCATCTATTGGTGTAAAAGGTAACGACTGAATTGATACAAAGTTTCTTATCACAACATGAGACATCATATTGTTATCAGAGACTGAACAAATCTGTTTTAATACTGAATCGTCTATAATCGTCTTCAGCACATCATGCGCAATACTCTCAAGTTCAAGAGGTGTTTCTTCTTGATCATATCTATGGGCTATTCTACCCAGAGCATTCCACACTTTGCGTCCCTGCCTAGATGAAAAAAAAATTTCATTGTGCATAACTTCATCCCAACAATATTAAACATGAGTCTGGTTGTTAACATTCAGTGACATACTCTAGCAAAACAACACGGGCTATAAATAATCATCACCTGTCAAAATAATGTACATACGATCAGCATGAACATAATGATATTTCACATAAAAATGAATTTTAAAGACATTGAGGGATGCAAATATACTTAAAGATATTAAAATATATTTCTTATTGAACGTAAATACAGTATGTATAACATAGCAATATATCATTTCTTTTTTCTTATCGTTAAAATACATCTATTTACATTAACAATAATGAGTCTTTCAGCCTCATGCCGCTCCACGCGCATCCAGCTAAAATTAAATTAACATCGACACGGTTAATTCATTAATATAATTAACCATTCCATGCTTTAAATAACAAAATACCTCTTATAAAACCTCAACAAACATCATTCAACAAGAGCAACTCTAATATAACTCTCTAATCCTAATACTATCGTACTCAGTTATCTATGTAACATATTTCGCACAGTTCTTAAATTATTTATCTTGATTCCTGGTATTAAATGAAAACTAAGAATGTGAAATCTAATTGTACATATCTCGTTAAAAAGAACCATGCCCTTTTAGAGATCCTCCGACATACTGAATATATCCCCAACGGGAGATAATCAGGCGTAAAGCCCGATTCACTGAACATCAGATTATCACTGTTTTGAAGTCGGTCGGACGGTCAAAGATGTCTGCTGTGAGGCCGCAAATTCGCCTCCGAACTATTATACTTGGAAGGCGAAATATGGTGGTATGAAAGCCGCTGATATCAAGAAAATCAAAGCTCTGGAAGATAAGAGCTGAACCCGCACTGGCGATTTAAAATGCCACGAGCAGAGGGGGTACGAGCCTTCTTTGGCGGCTTGATTATCTCCTCCCCTGACTTAGATCTGATAGTCAATCGCGCGCTCTCCAGGCTCCAGAGCTAAACGCTTGATTTCGTCAATAGACAAGGCGGGGTTGCAAATTTCGATAAAACGCCAGACATAGTTACGTTGTAATTGTCCCCGGCGGAGCCCAAGCCATACTGTATTAGTATCAAATAAGTGCTGTGTATTAAGATGGACAAGTTGGTCCTCACCCACACATGCCTGTGAGGCAACCAGGCCAATACCTAACCCTAATTCAACATAGGTTTTAACGACATCTGAGTCCTGGGCACTAAGCACAATATCTGGATTCAGGCCACGGCGTGCAAAAGCCTCATCAATGCGGGAACGACCGGTTATTCCCTGACGATAGGTAATCAATGGCCAACGACTAATATCATCGAGCGTCAGCGGGTTACTTTGAATTAACGGATGCCCTGGTGGAACTAACAGGCTGTGATACCAGCGAAACCATGGATAGGCAACCATTGAAGGATCTGTGCTTAAGCGTTCGCTGGCAATACCAATATCAGCAGCGCCGCTGTGCAGTAAGCTTTCTATTTCTTGCGGCGTTCCCTGAATAAGTTCCAGTCTGACCTCGGGAAATAAACCACGAAATGCTTTAATCACAACAGGTAAACTGTAGCGAGCTTGAGTATGGGTGGTGGCGATAGTCAGAACACCACTGTCCTCGTTAGTAAAAAGATCCGCCAGACGTCGTACGCTGCTGGCTTCGTTTAAAATTCTCTCCGCGATGACGAGCAAGGCTTTACCCGGTTCCGTCATGCCTAAAAGCCTTTTACCGCGACGGATGAAAATTTCAATCCCCAGCTCTTCTTCCAGCTCACGAATATGACGGCTCACCCCCGACTGGGAAGTAAACAGCATGTTCGCCACTTCCGTAAGATTATAATCCTGCCGCGCTGCCTCGCGGATAATTTTAAGTTGCTGGAAATTCATAGAGTCTCCGAGGTCATGATTTTTCTTTGCGTTATTGTTAAAGTCATAACCCCGGCAAACCAAATAATAAATACCCTCATCTTATGTCTTTTTGTACTAAAGAACTTTTATCCCGCCATCATCCATAATGAATTATCCGGTAATGGACGAGAAACCAGTGATAACAGAGAATCTTTCACCGCTTCGGATTGTGCAGAAAGGGGGACTCTGGATGACAGATTCAGCGTCAGAGGTAAACTCAATGATGGCTGGGTGATATGTGCCATCCAGCCATGTGTTGCCGCAACTAAAGAACAAGCTGCTGACTCAGGCAAAATAGTGACCCCCATACCACTGGCCACCACCGCGCTAAGAGTGGCTGTTGACTCAATTTCCCCCATCACCTCAGTACTCAGACTTCTCAGAGCAAAAGCATGGTCAATACGTTTGCGCAACGCGCTATAACCGCAAGGTAAGAAGAGATTCACTTCTGCGATCGTAGTCAGATCGACGGTTTTTCCCGGACAGGCTCCACTCCCGACCAGGAATAATTTTTCTTTCAATAAGGGTTCACTAACCAGACCGTCCTGAGCCGAACTGTCATAGACGATGGTCATATCCAGCTCACCATTCAATAACTTGTCGTTAAGTACCGCGTTACTGTTCTCATGCAGATGGATCATGACATCAGGCAAACCGGCACGCATAGATTTCAGTATTGGTAGAATCACCACCGAGGCGGCAGCTCCTGAGGCCAGTCCGATAGAAACAGCACCTTTAACTGCCTTACCAACACTGTTCACCGCCAGTTGTGCTTGTTCGCATTGTTTAAGTATTGCTTTGGCATGGGTGTAGAGTACATTTCCGGCTTCCGTCGGCGTCACTCCACGTTTAGTGCGAATCAATAATTGTTGACCCAGTTCGGCCTCAAGGTTAGCCACCTGCTGGCTCAACGCTGGTTGCGCAATATAAAGCACTGCCGCGGCCTGGGTGAGACTACCGATATCAACGATTTTCACGAAATACTTCAGTCGTTTTAAGTTCATACATTCCCCTTTACGCAACAACCGCGTCAACCCAACAATCAGTCATAGAGGATATGCAAAATACTCGCCACTTTATTAAAATGGCGTGAGATAAACTAATAATATGAATTATAAGAAAATACTATGATGATGTGGGTGGCTGCATTGCCTAATCATTGCTAGCGCAGCCACCTTATCGGTGCAAGTGCACAACCTTGGTGCAATCTATGAGAGGGATCCGGAATATTTCAGAGCACCTTCGGTGCTATTATCAGGCAATCGTTGCCCACCATAAACGCAATTTCATCCCCCAGTAACTCGTCCAGCCACTGGTGGTGGAGATAATCCGCCCCTGATAAATGACGAGCAGAGTCGGCGTGACACTGATTTGAAAGTGCTGAGAAATCGTCCCCTGCGGATCATTCACTACCGGAAAATGGTAGTCTTTACGCTGCAATCCGCCCATCACTTCATCATCTTTGCCTGATCGCAATGCAATCGTCATCACATTGTTTCCTTCACCATACAGTTTTTCGATATCAGGTGTGGTGAAACGACAGACGGCGCACCAGCTGGCCCAGAAATAAACCAGTAACGGCTTATCAGCACTCTGCGCCTCCAGTGTCACAGTCTGTCCGCCCAGAGTCTGTAATGGCATACTCTCAAAAGATGGCGGCGCAACCGGTGCCCGCCACCAATCCATTGCCAGCATCACAACGGCCAGTAATGCCATTAAGATAATGCCTTCACGTAACCCGCGTAACAGTCTATTTTTCATTGGCAGCCATCTGTTTTTCCTTCACGACCTCTTCCAGCATCTCCCACGAGACGGCACTGGGGATCATTTCATCACCGATAATCATTGCGAGCGCGCCCTGAACTGAAGCGAGTATTTCATGGTGTGACTCCTTTAGCGTCTTCGAGCGTATTCATCACTGAATCCCGATTCAGTAGTGTCGGTAACACTTTCCCCGCAGGAAGTTGTGGGCCATAAATCTGATTAAATGGAATGGCAACCTGGCCGCGGCTGCGTAAAAAAGTGGTTATTTCATCTGATGGAAGTGTCCAGTCACCCCGTAAGGCAACCACGTCTGACTGTTGCAGGTCGTTCTGTATTTCTTCTTTGTTAAGCACATTGTATTTATTGGCTTTACAAGTAATGCACCAGTCCGCAGTGACATCAATAAATACGCGTTTATTTTCGGCCAGCGCTTGCAAAATAGCCTGTTCAGTCAGTGGCTGCCAGTCGATATTCTCTTTAGCGATGCTGTTTTGTGTCAGCCCAAAATGTGGCAGCAATAGACTGGCCAGCCATAAGGCTGATCCCAGCATCATTATCCCTAAAAACAGCCGTAAGCGATTCATCCACGGGCCAGGACGCGGCAGGCGTAATGCCAGCTGTGGTTTGAGGGCGATAAGCAGCCAAGGTAAGCTCATTCCCACTCCCAGTGCGAGGAATAATCCCCACAACACCGGATAGGAGGCCGTCAAGGCAACAGCGACTGCGGTACCGAGGAACGGCGCGCTGCAAGGTGTCGCCAACAAAGTAGCAAAAGCCCCCTGCCAGAAATGCCCGGCCATACCTTGTCCACCCTGTGTCGCCAGGCGCGTCGTCAGTGATGAAGAGAGACGGAATTCAAATAAACCAAACAGACAGGCACTAAAGACCAACATCACCAGCGTCATCGCACCAATAAACCACGGATTCTGGAATTGAATTCCCCAGCCTAACGCGTGGTTGGTCATTCTCAGGATGGTCATAAACAAAGCCAGAGCCATAAATGACGTAAGTATCCCGGCAACTGAGGCCAGAAACTGCTGGCGGATCAAACGTCTTTCCTGGTGATGAACCAGCAGAACAGAACCCAGTTTCATCCCCAGTACTGGCAAGACACACGGCATCAGGTTAAGGATCAGACCTCCCACCAGGGCCATTAATATGACCTGCCAGAGCGGTAATATCTCCGCTGCTGTGGAATGACCGGAAGCAACACCGACAACAAGCTGGCTTTCTTGCGCAATTCCCAGGTCTTCCAGTACCAGAGTCAGTGATTTACCGCTGATATTGGGGGCTTCCTCACCCCAGCTATCACTGACCGGAATGGTGGCCCGGAGCGTCTCGCCCTCGATATGCATCGTTGGCTTGCCAAAGACGGCATCCCCCAGATTATCCAGATACAGGCCGGGTTTTGCCCACCCCTCTCCTCGGGTAGCCTCAAGCAGTAGCTCTCCCTGACGGTAATCCACCTTCAACGTTCCGGTCAGTCCACTTTTAACCGGGATCTGCCCCATCGCTTTGAGATAATCATGCTCAAAGATTTCATCCTGGTGAGTCGGTGTAACGGTAAAAAGATAGTCCGTGAGCAAACAGATATGACTACAGGTAGACAGGGTCAGTATCCCCCCAAGAGTGGCAGGGGCATCACCCGTTATCTGCATCGGAAACGTCACCTGCTGATGGTAGCCTTGGGTCGTTATCCCTGCGACATCAAAACGAGCTGGAACAGGCCAGAACCATTGCACCTGAGTCTGGGGTTCCTGCCAGCGGATAGCAGGTGCCACTCCACCTTCGCCAGGCGATCTCCAGTAGGTTTTCCAGCCATCTTCAAGTTTGACATCCAACAATACGCGGGTTTCATTGAGGCCATTGGTATCGGCCCGTATACGCACTGCGGCATGTAAATTATCTGGCGATGTCAGCCAGACTGACTCGGCAGACCAGGAAGCTGGCAGCCAGAGCGACAACAGACAAAACAATGCCTGCCTGTAAAGAATAAACATAATTTTCTCCGTAAAATGATGAAATAACTGTTAAAAGCAGTTAACTGTCACTCCCGGAAAACGCAGAAGCGGAGATGAACCCTGAGGGAGGGGGATGATATTACCCTGGGGGGGAAAAACCGACGCTGGCATAAACGCTGAGGCGCCAGAAGTAAGAATAACAACCCCAAGATCAGTAAGGCAGCATCAAATAACAGCGGTGGCATACTCAGAAGCGACTTCGCACTGATTTCACAAGGCGTGACAGCCGCGTCAGCATCCTGTAAAGGAGTATCAGACTGGGTCAACATCAGGCTGGCAGCGGCTCCCATCTGCAAAGCATGCAGACTTAACACCCGTTGTGCGCTACAAATGAGCACCACAACACATGCCAGACCAAGAAACCAAAAACTCAGACGCTGCCGTTTAACCATTACACCCTCACATTTTTGATACGTCTATCTTATGACCCGGTCATAAAATGGCAATCATTGCGCTGTAAAGTTATCTCCATATGATCTTTTTTATACGATTCGCCTGTTTTAACAGCAAACGAACATTTCCCATCACTGAATCTTTGACAACATCATTCAGCCTCGGTACTATGCGCCCCGTTCAAACGATTCCTCTGTAGTTCAGTCGGTAGAACGGCGGACTGTTAATCCGTATGTCACTGGTTCGAGTCCAGTCAGAGGAGCCAAATTAAAGAAAGCAGATGTTCACTGACGTCTGCTTTTTTGCTTTCTATCAATTGCTTATCCCCTCTTTTAGGTTCATCCTCTTCCACCCAAAACGCGACTACCCACTACTTTTTTTGGTAGAGTCGTTGGTCTCTCTGATTAGATTGTAAGCGTCCGGCTATCTCACCTTATTAACAAAACCTCGCTATCGCATGCTGACACCACAGCACATCTGGCTGGCACGGGAGCCGGTTGATATGCGCTGCGGTATTGATACCCTGACGCATACATTACCGAACACTTGCAACAGCCCTGACTGGGCGAAGCTGCCTTTATCTTCTGCAATAAAGCACGCTCGCGCATCAAAGTCTTGCAGCTCTTCAATATCCAGAGCGAATACAGGCTGTTAAGAAGTAATCGATGGTATAATATTTTCGTCAGCGCAAATACCATTCGTAAAGAGGGAATGTAGTCCCTCTTCACAGCATCTAATAGCCCATATTTTAGTTAATAAAAATCAATTTCTACTCTGGGAGTAAAGGTGTCGGCCCTCTCTCAAGATGGGGAGTTAATACGATATAGCTACGCGTTCCTGTAAAGCCATCAATGGAATGAATAACTTCCAGCAAAGCTTCAAGTGACTGAGTATTTTGTGTTCTGACTTTTAACAGCATTGCACTATCACCGGCTACGGTATGAATTTCTTCAATCTCAGAAAGTGACTTCAAAGAGAGTATGGAACGTGTTACCGCCCAGCTCGAGGTGTCAACATGGATAAATGCCAGCAGCGGACGATCAATTTTATTGCTGTCCAGCCTGGCCACTATTCCGGTTATCACCCCTTCACTCTTAAGCCGTTTGACTCGCTCATGCACTGCCGGTGCTGACAGGTGCAGTTGACGACCCAGTTCCGCGTAACTCAGTGAGGCGTCTCGGGCGAGAATGGCTAATAATGTTCGGTCTTTTTCATCCAGTTTCGGCTGTTGAATCAATTTAGTCTGAACGATATTCACTTCTTTATTCATATCAGAAATACCTGTTGTTTTACTGACTTTATCAGTTAACCATGACTATATCCTTTATAAAATTCAATAAGCAGATTGTATGCAGAAGACTTCTTTAGCTTCTCAGTCCCTGCCCGACACTGAGATAAATAACACCAAAAAAAGAAGGTATAAGGATGGGAAGTCATGAATATCACAGCTCAGCAGTTGAGTTCCTTTCTGGTTCTGGCTGTCGTCATGTCCGTCACCCCCGGTCCAAATAACCTTATGGTTCTTTTTTCCAGCGTTCGCTTTGGGGCACGAAAAACACTCGATCATATCTCTGGTGCCAGTGCCGGAAGCGCACTGATGCTACTGTTAGTCGGCCTGGGGCTACATGAAATCTTTACTCTGTTCCCTTCTATTCAGGTTGTCATGAAATACGGCGGTGCTGCCTATATTCTTTATCTTTCCTGGAAGATTCTGGCAAGTACCGGAGCAGTTCAGGCGACGGGCAGCTCGCAGCCCATGAGTTTCATCGGAGCTGCCTTTTTCCAGCTCATCAATCCAAAATCCTGGATAATGGCCGGTGTCGCCATATCTACCTGTCTGCCTGCGGTATTTTCATTTAGCGATATCGCGCTCTACACCGTGCTTTTCGCCGCAGTCTGTTTTCCCTGTGTCGGGGTCTGGGCCTGGTTTGGTGCGATGATTAAGCATTACCTGATGGATGCAAGGTTAGTCAGACGATTCAACCAAAGTTGCGCAGGCATGCTTGCTCTTTCTGCTTTATCCATGGTGCTGTTTTAATCGGTATCAGAAGTCATTTTTGTGGGTTCAGCAGACAAAAAGGCCCACCAGGGGAAACCTGGCAGGCCTGATAAATATGACCGGTTACAGACAGACTCATCTGTCCTCAGTTGTGCCAGCCCATCGCCGGAGCGACATGTTTCAGGATAGACTCAATCACATGCACGTTATAATCCATGCCCAGCTGGTTCGGAGCGGTCAGTAATAACGTATCAGCCTCAGCAATCGCTTCATCTTTTTTCAGTTGTTCTACCAGTTTATCCGGAGCTGCCGCGTAGCTACGCCCAAAAATAGCGCGGGTTTTCTCATCAAGGAAACCGACTTTATCGCTGTCGTTACTGCTACTACCAAGCTTCAATTAATTTGAATCAGTGTATCTTTTTTACTCATTTTCAATTTATTGAATAAAAGCATAGCTATAACGACAAAAATGTAAAAAAAACCTTTGCCATCAGCGCCTAATAACGCTATTATGCGCCCCGTTCGAACGATTCCTCTGTAGTTCAGTCGGTAGAACGGCGGACTGTTAATCCGTATGTCACTGGTTCGAGCCCAGTCAGAGGAGCCAAATTAAAGAAAGCAGACGTCAATGACGTCTGCTTTTTTGCTTTCTATCAATTGCTAACCCCTTCTTCCACCAAAAATGCGACTACCCACGACTTTTATTGGTAGAGTCGCTGGTATCTCTGGTTCGATTTTGCTTATACCAACAACTCAAAGGGATGTCTTTCCCTATATCGGTGATAAGGATGTGACTGCGCTTTCAACAGGCGATCTGTTAGCTCCACTTAAAAAAGTGGAAGCCCTTGATTATCTCGAGCTTCCAATAAACAGGATCTTCATTTTCATCCTGATTGATATTTTTTAACACAAGCATTGACTGCTGACTCTTTTCTGTCTGTTAAATAGCTTACGAGTGTCTTAGGTAATGAGAAATTGATACAGGCTTATGGATAAGAAATGAAGGGCTGGATGAAGCTATCGTATCAGCGGCT
>CANRKT010000005.1 GCA_947631255.1 uncultured Enterobacteriaceae bacterium | reverse complement strand
AATAAGCAATAACCCCAGTCGAAAGGCTGGGGTTTTTTGCGTTCTGAATACCGGAAAAACCCTGTCGTCTGCAGGATTTTGCCCTGAGACAAGGCGGCAAGGGAGGATATGAAGGAGCATACTTCAGTATGTGACTGAAATAACCGAGCGCAGCCAACGCAGTATCAGGGTAAAAGACAAAGGACGGGCGGCTTTAGCGCGGTGATCCCACCGCCCCATGCCGAACTCAGAAGTGAAACGCCACAGCCACCATGGTAGTGTGGGGTCTCCCCATGCGAGAGTAGCGAACTGTCAGACATCAAATAAGCAATAACCCCAGTCGAAAGGCTGGGTTTTTTTGCGTTCTGAATACCGGAAAAACCCTGTCGTCTGCAGGATTTTGCCCTGAGACAAGGCGGCAAGGGAGGATATGAAGGAGCATACTTCAGTATGTGACTGAAATAACCGAGTGCAGCCAATTAGTGGTCGGCGAGGCGCCAGAGGCTGCATCCCGTTGCGGAACCAGCCATATCCCAGGCAAAATCTTTCCAGCTCCATCCGCTGCCAGCTGGTCTGCTATCCCATAATTCTTTTGTCGCACCCAGAGAAACAGAGAAAAGAAAGCCGATATTAGCACTACGTACAGAACTCGCCCCTTGTCGCAGCGCCACTTCACTGGCCGCAGCAGTCAGAATAGCGGAAGCCATAAAGTGCTGAGCTTTATCCTGACCGCTCCACTGATCCTTGGCGATATGGCTACAACCAGTAAGTAAAAAAATAATGGGTAGTATCAGCCATTTCATGGGAAACCTCAGATATAAAAAAACCCTGCATCACAGGGTTTTTAGTGGTTATCTTTCCATTATCCTGGTGTTAAAGGATCCTGCTGATCAATCGATCCACACGGATACGACGTAGGCGGCGAATCAACTTGCGCACTTTTACCGGATATTCGGAGATGCTTTCCAGATCACGATAATGCTGCACTATCGTGGTATGCGTCCGAATCAGATCAAGCTCTTTAGTACGCAGCTCAGCTAGCTCTTGCTTAGGATCATGAATCAATAAGGCATTCTCTAAATCGAGACGCCAGGCGCGGGGGTTAAGGTTATTGCCGGTCAGCAACATCCATTTATCGTCCACCCACATCCCTTTTAAATGATAGGTATTATCTTCATCTTTCCATAACCGGACTGTCAGTTGTTCACTGCTCACGTAATACTGAAGACGACTCAGGAAGCGACGTAAGTTGATCTCGTATAGATAAGGGAGTGCGCCGATAATTTTAAAGGGCTGATCTTCAGGAATATAAAAATCATTCGCAGTCTTATCACCGACGATAATTTCCACCTGCTTGCCTTCACGCAATAGCTTGATAATCCCACGTACCAGTACGGCTGGCAGGTTGAAATAAGGGGTGCAAATAACCAGCTTGCTTTCAGTGCAGGGTATTAAATGAGATATCGCCTTATTCAGACTGCTCGTCTTGCCCAGGCCAACCAAGGGAGTAATAGCCAGACTGTCGTTATCAGCATCACCCTCAAAGGTAAAACAGGTATCACGTAGTTCCTGGCGATACTGGCGGATATCACTTTTAATGTCCGGGCTCTTCGGACGTAAAGGCGAGTCGAGACGGTGTACCGCACGGCCACTAATCAGGTATTGATTGATCCAGTCCGATAACGTATCAGCCAGCTTAGGATTATGGATGATGTGATAACGGTCGTAGCGATATTTATCCTGCTGATGCAGGTAGACATCGTTAATACTGGCCCCGCTGTAAACCACCGAATCATCGATGATAAAACCTTTGAAGTGCAACACACCCAGAGCTTCCCGGGTATTAACAGGTACACCATAGACCGGAATATCGATATCCGGGTGCTGTTCAGCCATACGGTGATACCAGTCCGCATTGGTGTTGGTTGCTTCAACACCAATACGTCCGCGCTGTGCACGATGCCAGTCCACCAGAATGGTGATATTAAGCTCAGGATACTGCTGTTTTGCCTGATACAGCGCAGAAAGGATACCTTGGCCTGCCTCATCTTGTTCCAGATAGAGCGCGACAATAGTAATACGCTTTCTTGCATTAGCAATCTCACGTAACAACGTCTCTCGGAACTCAGCCGGAGAGAAAAGGTTTTTTACATCATCAACCGATTGAGAAAGCTTAGGTAACTGAGCAAGGTGTTGTTGATGTTTATATCGTTTAAGTTTAGACAACATCACAGTGCATATCTTCTCTGTTCATGGATGGCCTTCTGAAAATCCAGATGTCATAACTTGCTGATAATATCACTACTATCTAACAAAGTGATGATGTTTTATCGTGCTTTATTGACCAGTCTCTATTTTAGCCAGAGGTAAAGTCAAACTGACAATACCATCTTCTAACTGAATATCGACGATAAAGCCCAGCTTACGGGCCAGAGTGATCATTCCGCGGTTGTTTGGCATGGTGATACCGTTGAGTTTTTCCAGCCCATGTTCCCGAGTATAAATGATCAGTTTCTCCAGCAAACGGCGGCCCATCCCTAAACCCTTTAAGTCGGATCGAACCAGTACAGCGAACTCAGCATCCAGATTATCGGGATCTGAAATTGCCCGAGTGACGCCGAGGATCTCTTCTTTCCCAGCCGTTTGACGAATTGCCACAAATGCCATTTCACGATCGTAATCGATCTGCGTCATATTGGCTAAATCATCATGGGTAAATTCGTTGATTTCATTAAAGTAACGATAGTACAGATCCTCTTTTGTGACCTGAGCGATAAATTGTTGTAATAGTGGTTCATCTTCAGGAAGGATCGGACGGAATAAACAGTGCTCGCCATTTTTGAGCTGCACAGTTTCTTCAAGCTGATGCGGATAAGGGCGTACAGCGAGCCGGGCATCCGCATCGCCCTCGAAGGGAGCCAGTTCAAGTGTCACATCCAGTAGCGTAAATTCATCGCCAGTAGCCAACAACGGATGAATATCAAGACGGGTAATTTCCGGGCAGTCAATAATCAGATTCGATACTTGCACCAGCAAGGTACTCAGACCTGCAATATCCAGAGGCCGCAATGCGCTTCGACTGCGAATTTTATCCATCTTAATGGCCTGGATAACTAAATAGCGTGCCAGGTTCATATTTAAAGGCGGCAGAGCCACAGCGGCCTGCTGATTAGGGCGCCAGTCAACGCCTCCTTCACCCAGCATGATCAGCGGACCAAAGATAGGATCATGCTCGACCACGACACGTAACTCTTGAGCGCCAGCACGATTAGCCATTCCCTGAACCAGCAAGCCATGGATCCGCGCCTGCGGCCAGGTCATTTTGACCCTGTCAATAATCGCCTCTGCTGCCTGCTGAACTTCACTGGCGGTTCTCAGGTACAACATCACGCCCTGAACATCCGATTTATGCGGAATATCGGGAGAACGTAATTTTAGCGCCACCGGATAACCAATTTTTTCAGCGATATAAACCGCTTCTGCGCTATCGCTGGCAATCCAGGTGGGCAGAGTAGTTAAACCATAAGCTTCGAGAATGGGTTTAACTTCGTGCGTATCCAGCATGGTGACGTTGTCCTGCAGCGCTTGCTGGATCAGACTATGGGCAGTATTAGCATTGGCGGTTAAATTGACTGGCAGTGCAGGGGTCTCGCGTAATTGTTTCTGGTTACGGCGATATTCAACCATATGCATAAAGGCGGTGATAGTACCTTCAGGAGTGCGATAGGTGGGAATACCGGCATCACTGAATAAACGCCGTGCTTCCTGGGAAGAGTACTCCCCGCACCAGTTAGTGATGATGCTGAGATACTTACTGCGCGGATGGCTGCGCAATAACTCAATGAGTGCCTGAGCGCTGGCGGTGCCTGGTGCCACTGCGCTTGGGGCATGGATAATCATCAGGGCATCTATCTCCTGACTGTCCAGTAAAGCTTTGACTGCCTGTAGATAACGCTCTGCTGTTGCATCATCCCGCAGATCAATAGGGTTACCGAGTTCAACGCTGGTAGGTAACGCTTCCCGGAGCTGGCTCAGTGTCTGCTCACTTAACGTGGCAAGCTTTCCGTTACGACGTTCAAGCTCATCCAGTGCCAGGGCTGCCGGGGCTGCGCCGTTGCTGATAATCATTAATCGCTCACCGCGCAACGGGCGCATATGGCTCAACGTTTCCACCGCAGAAAACAGTTCATGGGTGTCTTTAACCCGTAGCAAACCAGCACGTTGAATCGCAGCATCCCATGCGGCATCCAGCCCCTGATGTGTTTTTAACAGAGCCTGGGCTTTTGCACTACGACCACTTTTGATCACCAGAATAGGTTTATTACGCGAGGCACTTCTGGCAGCAGAGACAAAGCGCCGGGCATCACTCAGATGCTCCAGGTAGAGCAGGATAGCGCTGGTTTTACTGTCCCTTGCCAGATAGTCGAGGAGTTCATCTACGTCAGTATCGAGGCTATCCCCGAGAGCAATAAACCAGGAAAAGCCAATTTCTCGCTGCTGTGCCCAGTCAAGAATGGTGTTAGAAACGGCAGCTGACTGAGAAATAAAGGCCAGTTTGCCTTTCTGAATCGGGACCGGAGAAAAACTTGCATTCAGACCCTGCCAGGGGGCGAGTAAACCGAGACTATTAGGGCCCAGCAGACGTATCTGCCAGCGTGCTGCAGCAGCCTGTAGTGCTGGAAGCTGTTCCGGGGGAGCAGACAGAATGATACATGCCTTACAGTTTTTTTCCCCCAGAGCTTCCAATAATTCGAGATTACGTCGCGAATGGGTACAGATAACCGCTAAGTCTGGGGCAAAAGGTAAACTTGCCACATCCGGCCATGCCAGTACGCCACATACCGCTTTATAGGCAGGCGTGACGGGCATAATCGGGCCATTAAACCCACCCGCCAGCAAATTACGCATCATTAAATAACCTGCGCGATGATTTTTTGCTGATGCGCCGATCACGGCAATAGATTTCGGGCGTAGTAGCGTTTCCAGTCCACGTTGGCTCACAGTGCTCTCCCACAACTGATGTCTGATTGATTCTAAACGCTTTCGCTCGACTCTGCTGTGATACTGCCCTGCTGATGCGGTTTACCCGCTAAATAACACTCACGAAAATGAATAAAATGTGCTTGCAGCCCCTCTGAAGCTTGATTATCTCCAGCCAGCTCAAGCAAGGCTGCTGCTACTTCGGCCGTACAGTACTGACCATCACCATGTGCCGCGCGTAAACGGTAGGTCGAGGTAATGGTCAAATCGACAGAGATAACCGGCAGAGCATCCAGATATGGGCTTTTACGAAACATTTTTCGTGCTTCAGTCCAGGTTCCGTCGAGCATGATAAACAGTGGTGGCTTACCGCTGGTGGGGGGAGCCGTGAGAACTTGACGTGGACTATCGGCATAACTCGCCGGAAAGACCACCATCGGCTGGTATTCCTTGCTGGCAACTAACGCCAGTAAATCTTCAGGTGGTTCGGTACGAGACCACTGGAAGGCCTGAGTCTCAGGAAGAATATCGGCAATTAAGCGGCCAGTGTTACTGGGTTTCAAAGGCTCAGTATCAAACATCACCAAACAGAAGTGACTACGGGCAGTTTGCGGCTTAATAGTGGCACACAGGCAATGCTTAAGGGGGAGCAAACAGCGCTGGCAGCGAAGAACACGATTCCCGCGAGCCAGAAAAGGACGAGTCGCCCGGGCAAGACGTTCAGTCCGAAGGCGAAGAACAGCATTGTCTGTCATGAAAAAATTCTGTCTAAAAACGCTATGTTAACCTGGAACAGGGGCAGGGGCACAGTGGAATGCCCCTGGGGTTCAGATCTTTTCGTCGAGCCAGTTATCAAAATGTGTTTTTGGCAACGCACCGTTCAGCATTTCGACCATCTGACCTTGTTTAAAAATCATCAGCGTGGGGATGCTACGGATACGAAAGCGAGCACTCAAAGCCTGTTCGGCTTCAGTATTGACCTTAATAAAACGGACTTTACCGCTACGTTCTTCGGCGACATCTTCAAAAATTGGTGCGAAATTTACGCAGGGACCGCACCAGGGAGCCCAGAAGTCCACCACGACAGGCAGGTCATCTTTCAGTAGTTTATCCAGAGTTGCAGCTGTGGCGTTAACCACTTCACCATCAAACAGCTGATGGCCGCAGCGACCACATTTCGCTCCGTCATCAATACGGTCTTCAGGCAAACGGTTAATTGCCTGGCATTCGGCACAAACGGTATTCATGGTTAACCTCAAAGAGTCATCTGTTATTAAAGGATATAAATGTTTTACGGTATGGCATTGTAGGCTTGATATTATCAATTAATTGGCAGGAGTGACCAGGCGATTTGCCCGATGGATATAATAGTTAATAGCTTTTGACTAAAGTTAATGGCGAAGCCGCGCCACATCAGGTAATCTGCGCGCGTTGCGCTCAGCGAGGTGGAGGAATAATGAACGACGAATTTAAAGGTAAAAGCGGCAAAGTCAAAGTGATGTATGTCCGCGGTGACGATGACAGTGATAAACGCAGCCAGAATCCGCGAACCGGAAAAGGTGGTGGGCGTCCTGCAGGAGAGTCACGCAATGAAGGAGGCGCTCGTCGTCCAGCTCGTAACGCAGATAAACCACGTGGCTTTCGTTCCCGTGGCGAAAATAACGATCTGGGGAGTGATGGTTCACCATGGCGTACGGTTTCCCGTGCTCCACGGGAAAATGTCCCTGCAACACCCGATCACGGTGGTATCAGCGGTAAGAGTTTTGTTGATCCTGAAGTTATTCGCCGTCAGCGCGCTGAAGAAACGCGTGTTTACGGTGAAAATGCCTGTCAGGCATTATTCCAGAGTCGTCCTGATTGTATTGTCCGGGCCTGGTTTATTCAAAGTGTCACGCCACGTTTTAAAGAAGCCCTGCGCTGGATGGCAGCAAACCGAAAAGCCTACCATGTGGTTGAAGATGAAGAACTGGAAAAAGCTTCCGGTACTGAACACCACGGTGGCGTGTGCTTCCTGATTAAAAAACGTAACGGTATCACCGTGCAAAGCTGGCTTTCAAAAGCAGGCGAAGAAGACTGTGTGCTGGCGCTGGAAGATGTCGGCAATCCCCATAACCTCGGTGGCATTATGCGTAGCTGTGCTCACTTTGGTATTAAAGGGTTACTGGTACAGGATGCTTCGTTACTGGAGTCCGGTGCCGCAGTGCGTACCGCTGAAGGTGGTGCTGAACATGTCGTCGCTATCAGTGGTGATACATTCAGTGATGGACTGGAATCTTTCCGTCGTGCAGGTTATACGATAGTGACGACTTCCAGCCACCAGGGAACGCCACTGTTTAGTGCTGAGTTACCGAAAAAAATGGTACTGGTATTAGGGCAGGAACGTGACGGTGTTTCCGATTCAACCTTTGATAACGCAGACATGCGCGTTGCCATTAATGGAACAGGTAATGTTGAAAGCCTGAACGTTTCCGTTGCAACTGGCGTATTGCTGGCAGAGTGGTGGCGTCAAAACAAAGCCTAATCACTTTGTTGTACTGTTAGCGTTATCCTTTAAACGCCTGATATCTTCTATCAGGCGTTTTGTATTTTAAGTTTCAGACTCGGGTAATTGAGGCGTCCAGTCAATAGGGGACTCTCCACGCTCTGTCAAATACTGGTTCGTCTGCAAGAAATGACCGCACCCCAGGAAACCACGATGAGCAGAAAGTGGGGAAGGATGTGGTGCAGTTAAAACATGATGGCGCTGCCTGTCGATGATACGACCTTTTTTCTGCGCGTGTGCTCCCCATAAAAGAAACACGACTCCTTCACAGTGCTGATTAATTAAAACAATCACTTTATCGGTGAAGGTTTCCCAACCTAATTTGGCATGAGAGTGTGCTTGTCCGGCTTCGACAGTCAGTACAGTATTGAGTAATAACACTCCCTGACGAGCCCAACTTTCCAGATAGCCATGTTTTGGACGGGTGAAGCCTGGTATTGATGCTTCAAGCTCTTTGTACATATTCACCAGTGAAGGGGGCGGATTAATTCCCGGCAGAACAGAGAAAGAGAGTCCGTGAGCCTGGTTCGGACCATGGTAAGGATCCTGACCTAAAATAACCACTTTTATCTTCCCGAGTTCGGTAAAGCGAAAAGCATTAAACACATCTTCCTGTGGCGGATAAACCGTGACTCCCGCTGCACGCGCTTTTGCGACAGCACTGAGGATATTCATAAAGTAGGGCTGTTGTTTTTCTTCTGCCAGCACATCGTGCCAGGTGAGGGGCGTGGTCATCTTGCTCTCCTGAGAAATCATTAGCCAGTAGCTTAACTGCTTCTTCCCTCAGGGTAAAATATCTGCCGATTAGGGAGCCGGCTGAGACAATAAAAAATTGATAATTTGTAATATAAATTGATTTTTCTGGTGCTCAGTAAGTTGATGTAAAACAAATAAATCCGGTCAAGCGCTTAAAAGGCACGCTATTTTTATTGATTCACGTCAAAGAACCGCCCGGCTCAGACTGATATAAGAACATTATTAACACAAAGGTTTTACCAATGAGCCAGCATGCTGGCCCTAAAATCAGCAATATGAGCCCATAGGGAGAAATACAATGATTACAGGTATCCAGATCACTAAAGCAGCTAACGATCAACTTCTGAACTCTTTCTGGTTGCTCGATGAAGAAGCGGGTGAAGCTCGCTGTGTATGCGCTAAAGCTGGCTTCGCAGAAGATGAAGTTGTGGCTATCGACGCGCTCGGACAGTTCGAGTACCGCGAAATTCCTATGGAATTAAAACCAGAAATTCGTGTGGAAGGTGGTCAGCACCTGAACGTTAACGTTCTGCGTCGTGAAACTCTGGAAGATGCGGTTAAGCACCCAGAAAAATACCCACAACTGACCATTCGTGTTTCAGGTTATGCAGTACGTTTTAACTCACTGACTCCAGAACAACAGCGTGATGTTATTGCCCGTACATTTACCGCTAGTCTGTAAGATTTAGTTGTTTAAAACAGTCGGTCAGGCTTTAAACCTGACCGGCTGTTTTTCGTTATGCCTGTACGTCTTTATAGCGATGAAGAGGCATTTTCCTCTGGCTGGCTGGCAGGCAGGTATGGATGCCTTGTTATTCAGCTTGGTGTTTTTATGGGGGGCAGCGTAATCACTGTGACAGTTGCTGGGCAATCACACGCAATTCTTCAGCTATCCGCTGTAAATCACGCTTTTCTTTCGTCTGTGGTCCGGTTGAGTTTCTGATCACTAACTTCGCCGGCAAAATAGCCGATAAGCGTTGCGTGTTACTCTCGCTGGCATTAAGAATATGCCGCACAGCTTCTTTTCCCTGTAAATCGAGATCAAGCGATACCGTGGTCAGCGCCGGGTAGAAAAAGGAGCTTTCATAAGTATCATCGTAGCCGACGACGGATTTTTGTCCGGGAATACTTAGCTGCTGCTGATGAAATGCGCTAAGCACCCCGAGTGCCATTTGGTCATTGGCGACCAGTACGGCACTGAAATGCTGTACTTCACGCAACATCTGCAATGCACAGCTGTAGCCGCTTTGCGCATCCCAGTTACCATGTAACACAGTGGCGGGCTGTAAACTGTAGTCTTCCAGCGTCTCCAGCCAGCTTTTTAGTCGTAGATTGGCCGAAACCGACTGCTTTGGTCCGGCTAACAAGACTATTTCACGATGCCCCAGTTCATAAAGGTATTTTACGCTAGCCCGCGTACCATCTGCCGGATTAAATGATACGTTAAATACTGAACTGTATGGGTCTACATCGAGAAAAAGGCAGATCACATCATCGTTTTCTGTTGATATTTTTTCAGCAATATCAGTCTCTAATGGCACATTAATAATAACTCTGTTGACCCGCTGCGACTTTAGTTCGTTTATCGATCCCTGAATGCTTTGGTATACGTTCTCATCAATCATGGAAATAAGAACCTGATAACCTTCAGTATTCGCATACTGTTTAATTGCCGCTGCAACCTGGGAAGGGGCATGTAAAGCCAGTGATGTTGTCACCAGTCCGATAGTCATGCTCTGCTTGCCAACCAGTTGCTGAGCAAGTCTGTTGGGAACGTAACGCAGCTCTTCGATTGACATCTCAACCTTGCGGCGAGTGGTCTCCGAAACGTTAACTGACTTATTTAATACCCTGGATACTGTTTGATATGAGACCCCCGCATGGCGAGCAACGTCTTCTAATGTAGCGTTTTTTGACTTCATTATCCGGTTCCCTGTAAGTGTTCTTCCCTGATTGTAACAGGGGTATGACTGAAAAACCTGGCACCTGGCATTAGTGGCATATTACAGCCATAAAATGTACTACGATCACATTACAAAAAACAGTGAAAGGTGTCACTGAATGTTACTAATTTCGCTGATTTATTTGCAGTGAATCACAATAAATTACTCTGTATATTGCCAGTTATTATAATAAAGCATTTTATATCACCCTAAATGTGAACGTAATACAAAAACAAAATAACACAGAGGATGATATGAACACCAAATTACGCGTTTTATCTGTTGCGTTAGCGACGGCACTAACGTCTCCGGCTGTTTTTGCCGTTGAAAAAATAGACTTTCATGGCTACTTGCGTGGCGGTGTTGGCGTGTCACAGGATGGTGGCATGGTTGAGTGGCAAAAGAATAAACTGGGTCGTCTGGGTAACGAAAATGATACCTACGGCGAAATTGAGCTCGGTGCTAACGTCTACCAAAAAAATGATGTCAGCTTTTATGTTAACAGTATGGTCAACATGCAATCTGATGGCTCAAACAGCAATGAAACCACTTTCAACGACGATGCAAAATTTGGTCTGAGCCAGTTAAATCTGCAGATAAAAGGACTGATTCCCGATAATAAAGAGGCTGTTATATGGGGCGGTAAACGTTATTACCAGCGCCATGACTTACACATCATTGATACCAAATACTGGAATATTTCTGGTTCTGGGGCCGGCATTGAAAACTACAGCTTAGGTCCGGGGGCTATTTCACTTGCTTGGATTCGTGATGATGCAAATGATGTCGACTATCGTGAAGATGGTAAAAACGACGTCAATATCAACTACATTGACTTACGTTATGCCGGATTTAAGCCGTGGCAGGGTGCCTGGACCGAGTTTGGTATTGACTATGCGATGCCAAACCCAACGAAGAAACAGAAAGAATACGGTGGCCTGTATGACGCTAAAAATGGCGTAATGGTCACGGGTGAGATCAGTCAGGATATGTTCGGTGGCTATAATAAGCTGGTATTACAGTATGCGAACAAAGGTCTGGCACAGAACATGGTTTCTCAGGGAGGCGGCTGGTATGACATGTGGAACATGTCTGATGAAGCGACCGGCTATCGTGTCATTAACACCGGGCTTATTCCGATTACCGATAAATTCTCCTTTAATCATGTCTTGACCCTGGGAGCGGCGGATAAGACCACCGAGTATACGGATAAGAGCCGCATGGTCTCGCTGGTGGGGCGTGCTCAATATCAGTTCACTGAATATGTTCGTGCTATTGGTGAAGTTGGTGGCTTCTATCAAAAAGATAACTACAACAATGGTACTCACTATAAACAAGGCGGTGAGAAATATACCCTTGCACTAGGCCTCGCCCCAACTTCAGACTTTATGGCTCGTCCTGAACTGCGTGTTTTCGCCTCTTATCTCAATGATTCTGAAGACGGCAAACCGTTTAAAGATGGTACTGCGAGTAATGACTGGAACTTTGGTGTGCAAGTTGAGGCCTGGTGGTAATGCCTTCCTCTTATTTATTTAGCAATGTATTTATTACCGTTATCGTTAGTTATAGCACCTCATCTCCGCTGGTATTTTTTTGATTTATTTTATAATGGGTTTGTTTGGGGTAACTATTATGTTACCCCTTTTTATTAACGTTGAGAAAAACGGTCATCGAGTATTTTACGTAAATTATCTGACTGCATGCCAAATATTGCATGCACTTCCTTGCCAATAATAATAACGCCTAATGCTCCAGCTTTTTGCAAAGCTTCAGAGTTCACCTTTGATAGTAAATTAACGGTGACACGTAGTCGTGTAATACAGGCATCGATCTGTTTAATATTATCCCGACCACCGAAATAGGTTAATAACTCCTCAGCCTGTTGTTGCTCAGCTTCTGTTAATGGCTGACTGGGTTTCGGGTGCGTAGAATAATGCAGCAAAGATTTTAGACTGACCATAAAGGTTACCTTCTATATTGAATGACAGATAAAAAAATGCCCACTCGACTGAATGGGCAGGGAATAACGTTAAATATTGTCAGGTAATACGGCGGGTTAATACCTGGCTTCCCCATGGGGCAAGCGTGATATCACCTTCTACTAATTGCTGGGTGACCATATCGATAAAGGCCGCTGGTAACGTCAGGTTTTGTGTTTTATCACTGTAGTTTTCTACCACGATAAATTCGCTTTCACCGTCGGTACGGCGATGTGCTGTTACGCCATGCGGAAACTCACATTCCAGGGCGCGTGGCAGTTTAAGTTCTCGGATAATGTTACCGAAGAAATCACGCTGAAACGCTGCATCATTACGTGAGGCGACATACCAGGCTTTCCCTGAGCCAACCTGATTCACGGTGACAGCAGGGCGGTCAGCATAGAAATCCTCCCGGTAATGGGCAACGGCGTCAGCGGTTTCCAAGTGAATCAGTTCGCACAAGTGGCGCACCTGATACGGCCCTTGCAGAGATTGATTGCCTGCTAATCCTTGAACCTGATTACTGTCATCATCGCCCAGAGAGTCTATCTCTTCAGCCCAGATACCGAGTAATTTGCGTAACGGGCCCGGGAATCCATTGAGATAGCAAAGGTCAGATTCATTGACAATGCCGCTCCAGTAAGTGGCAACAAATTGACCGCCTTGCTCAACAAAACTTGTTACTTTGTCAGCAAAACCATCGCGAACCATATACAGCATCGGAGCAATCACCAAGGCATAGTCAGAGATATCACAGTCAGCATTAATAACATCGACTGCGATCCCTTGCTCCCAGAATGGGTGGTAGTGCTCAGCCAGCGTTTTTTCAAACTCGAGTCCAATATTCCTCGGTCCCTGAGCATTGTCCATTGCCCAGCGACTTTCTTGGTCAAAAATCAGCGCCACTTTTGCTTCCACGCGGCTACCCGCGACAGGTGCCATCGCGTCGAGAACACGGCCCAGTTTACTGACTTCGCGACCCACTCGGGTATCAATATGTCCGACATGGTCAACAATGGCGCCATGGAACTTCTCTACTGATCCACGACTTTTACGCCACTGGAAATACTGAACAGAATCTGCACCATGTGCCACAGCCTGTAGCGATGAGAGTATGTGCATACCCGGTTTTTTCAGCTTACTGAGCGGCTGCCAGTTGGTGGCACTGGGGGTCGACTCCATCAGAACGAAAGGCTTACCCCCTTTTAGCGAGCGCATCATGTCGTGATACAACGCAATATAAGAGGCCAGTCTGGTTTCCTCTTTCTCACAATGCCACATGGGATAACTGTCCCAGGAGACAAAATCGATAGCCTCCGCTAGCTTCCAGTAGTCGTAATCATAGAAGTACTCCATCAGATTTGTGGTTGTGGGGATCGCAGGATTAGCGGCTTTTAACGGCTTCGTTTCTTCACGACAAAATTCGGTGACCTGAGCAGTATTAAAGCGTCTCCAGTCAAGGTTGAGACCGTGAATAGAGACCTCCCCCTGAGGTGCGGGTGATTCAATTTGTGACCAGTCGCTGTAGGTATGACTCCAGAAAGTACTCCACCAGGCTTCATTGAGTGCATCTAGGGTCTGATAGCGTTCTTGTAGCCAGAGACGGAATTTTTGCTGACAGCTATTACAATGACATTCACCACTGTATTCATTAGAAATATGCCAGCCTATTACCGCCGGATGATGCGCATAGCGCTCTGCCAGTTTCTGGTTAATCTGTTGAACTTTCTGGCGATAAACCGGGGATGTCAGGCAGTGATTATGACGCCCGCCATGCAACGCGGGAACTCTGTCACGTCCAATACGCAAAACCTCGGGATATTTTTTTGACATCCATGCTGGCCGAGCGCCACTGGGTGTGGCAAGAAATACGTGTATGCCATCGGCATACAGTTTTTCAATAATTTCATCAAGCCAGATAAAATCATATACACCTTCTTGCGGCTCAAGTTTTGCCCAGCTAAATATTCCCACGGACATGATATTGCATTTTGCTTGTTTCATCATGGAAATATCTTTTTCGATAATACCAGGATAATTTGCCCATTGCTCCGGGTTATAGTCAGCGCCATGCAATAACGCAGGAACTTTTTCGCTTAAAAGTGGAAACTTAAACATAATATATCCTTAAAGTAACGATTTAAATTTTATTCGCTAGAAGAGGTCTAATTAATTAAAGACTTTAATTGATGGCAGGACTTTTCCTTTGCAGTCAAATAACGCCTGGTTTTCGCGGGCATTCCCCGTTTTCCAGCGATCGTTTATATATTCCATGCCAGCCGGTGTGGCCCAGGTATTTCCTGGGGCAACAATCCAGGTTGGTTCCCAGTAAAATATACCTTTACCGCGACCATCCGGTACATCTAATACTGACTGAATAAGATCCCGAATATAATTAGCCTGTCCCTGAACGGTGCCAGGATAACCACCATCTTTGGCTTCTTTTTCGGTGAAACTATTCTCGGCGTTATCGCAGTTTTCTACACCATGACCGTAGGCTGCCTCAACAACGATGATATCTTTGTTATAACGCTTACTAATATCATCCATATTGGTTTTCAAGGCGCTGAGTGGGCCGTCCCAGTAGGTGTATATCGACAGGCCGATAATATCGAACGGCACATCGCGTTTGGTTATTTCGTCAAACCACCAATGGAACATATCATTCTTAGTCCCTTCCGCGAGGTGCAGCATAATTTTGACATCAGACGGTGAGCTGAGATTTTCACGCAGACCACTGATAGCTGCATTAAGGAGCCCGGCTAAACGATCAAATTCACCGCCACCTTGTCCCCAGCTTTTTCCTTCCGGCCAGAGTATACCGCCGTTAGTTTCATTGCCGATTTGTACCATATCGGGCAATACCCCCTCTTTTTTAAAGGTGGCGATGGTGTCACGCGTATAGTCATGAATGGCGACTTTTAACTGGTCGTAGTTCATTTTCTGCCAGGCTTTCGGTTTAAACTGTTTACCCGGATCAGTCCAGAAATCGCTATAGTGGAAGTCCAGCAGCAGCTTCATACCTTGGGCTTTAACACGTTTTGCCAGCGCCAAGGTGGTCTCAAGATCATTGGTCCCGCCGCCGTAAGCGGCACCATTGGCGTCTCTAGGGTCAACCCACAAACGCAGACGAACATAGTTAAAGCCATTGTGTTTTAAAATAGCGATGGCATCTTGCTGGACACCCTGCTCGTTATAGAATTTGCCCCCCTGACTTTCAACTTCAGCCAGCGTCGAAATATCAGCGCCTTTAATAAAATCCGCAGGCATATTTTTAAACGGAGTGATAACCACATCACTGGTAGCAAAAGCCGTGCTTGTCATACCGAGTGATAAACAGACTGCCAGTAATGTCGGTGCAAACTTTTTCATCGTTTTATCCTTTAGTGCTGCCTGAAGTCAGCCCGGACACAAAGTATTTTTGCAATGCCAGGTAGAGAATGGCTACTGGTACTGCAATCAATACCGCGCCTGCGGCATACATGGTGTAACTGGCGCCCATCTTTTGTGACACTAAGTTATAGAGGCCAATCGGGAGAGTGTATTGATCCGGGGTGCGCAAAATGGTGCTTGATAAAATGAAGTCACCCAGCGGGCCGGTAAACGAAAACAGTGCCACTACCGCAAGAATCGGCTTTGAAAGCGGCATAATTATCTCAATGAAAATACGGAAGTTACTGGCACCATCCATCCGTGCGGATTCGTCGAGATCTTTTGGAATAGCGTCGAGATAGCCTTTCATCAGGTAGGTATTCATTGGGATCATGCCAGCAACATAAATCAGTACCAGTGCAAGATGACTGTTGACCAGACCGAGCAACTGCGAAAGCACAAAAATAGCAATCAGTGCTGAGAATTGAGGGATCATCTGCAACAGCAGAAATAGCATTAGCCCATTTTGACGCCCTTTAAACCGAAAACGCGAGAAGGCATAGGCGGTAAAACTGACGCTGATAAGGGTGAGTATCATGGTCAGAAAGCTAATCTTCATTGAGTTCCAGTACCACGACAGATAGTCCACCTGGCCGTTGAACAAACTGGCGTAGTGATCGAACGTGAGATTTTTGGGAATAATAGAGGTACTGAGCAGGCTGTTACCTGCATTGAGCGATGCCCCTACTGTCCAGATCAGTGGATAAATAATGATGGTGGAAACGAGGATTATCACCAACCAGGAGAGAGACAGTCGAATCCATTTTTCCTGCTTGATACTTTGCGACTTAGCCATGTTTTATCCCCTATGCCATGTCATCATTTTTGAATGATTTGGTTGCTCTGAATTGCCACAGCGCGATGCCCACCACAAAGATTGATAGCAAAATAGTGATAGTGGCCGCTATCGCGTACTGGGAAGAGGACATGGTCAACTTATAAATCCACGACACCAGAATATCTGTTCCGCCTGCGTTGGATCCCGCGACGGCCGGGCCACCGTTGTTAAACAGATAAATAATATTGAAGTTATTAAAGTTGAAGGTGTATTGCGTGATGATAATCGGGGCGATGGAGTACATCACCAGCGGTAATGTAATGGTGCGCAGCTTGGTATAAGAGCTGGCACCGTCCATGGTGGCGGCTTCATATAAATCATCTGGAATAGCCTGTAATACGCCCGTGGTCATAGCAAATACAAAGGGAAAACCAAGCCAGGTTTGCATCATAATCAGCGCTGTTTTAGTCCAGAATGGATCGGTCATCCATGCCTTGGGTTCAACACCGAAAAAGGCCAGAATGGCGTTATTAATCACCCCAAAGGTGTCGTTAAACATCCCGGCAAAGACCAGGATAGTCACGAAGCCTGGCACCGCCCAAGGTAAAATAAAGACAGTACGGATCAGCGGCTTAAAACGCAGATCTTTTTGATTCACCAAGATGGCCAGTAGCACACCGACTGAACATTGCAAGGTGGTTGCCAGCAGAGTCCAGACCACTGTCCATTGCAGTACATCAAAGAAGGTGGAGCGCCAGATACTGAGCGTGAAGATATTGATAAAGTTTTTAAATCCAACCCAATCTACCAGTTTAGCTGGAGGCGTGTGGTAAAGGTTGTAGTTGGTAAAGGCGATAGAGAAGCCAAATAAAATCGGAAAGATAACGGCAAACACCAGCAGGATAAATCCGGGGGTTATCATTAAATAGGGAAAGCCTTCACTGAGCAGCAGCTGATACTGTTTACGAACGCTATTCAGCGGTAGTCCGGCATCACGTTTTTTACCGTTTATCCAGGCATCACAAAATGAAAGAAAATAGAGCCCTACGCCAAAACAGACGATCAGGACACTGATTATCCCTTCAGCCAGCAGGAAAATGGAGTTATCACGTGGAACCTGTTCGCCAAGCGTATACAGTCCCCACAGTCCATGCTTCAGGAAGTCATAAAAAACACCCAGAAAACTCCCGATTAACACCAGGAAGACAAGCCCTTTCACCCACTGGCGATGATAGAACTGACCAAAGCCGGGTATGATGGCGCACAGTACCGAAACCAAAGCATGACGGTTGTGTGGTGGGGCGAGTGCGATGTTATCGCCTGGACTAATACTCACATACTGCTCCTTCTTTCATCATCTTTTGGCGGTCTTAACAGACCGCCGGTATCACGAGATTTATTGATTACTCGCCTGCATGGCTTCTATTTGCATATGAATTTGTTTTACCGCGTTAGTCAGCGCTTCTTTTGGCGCTTGTTTACCGGTGAGACTTAATTCCAGCGCGGCGTTAGCAGGACCCCAGACCTCACTCATTTCAGGAATGCCGGGCATAGCCGTGGCGCGACTTGCCTGGATAGCAACGGCACTGGCTCTTTCGTCATTTTTAATTAATGGATCGTCGATCATGGCGGTCAGTGCCGGGATCTCTTTGGTCACTTGATAGCGGGTTTTGACGTATTCTGGCTGATTGATAAACTCGATGAATTGCTGAGCCAGTGGCTTATCTTTACTCCAGGTTGAGACCACATAGCCTTTTACCCCAAGGAAAGAGCTCATCTCTTTACCATTTGGTAACATGGGCAGTGGCGCGACACCGTAGTTAATACCAGCCGCTTCATAGGGCTGGAATGCCCACGGACCATTGATAACCGCTGCTGCTTTTTGCTCGGTAAATAATGAATCAATTGCATTCAGACCATTATCGCCAAGGATCCCGGTAGGGAGTAGACCATCGGTATAGAACGTCTTCAGATAGGTCACCGCCTCGATAGCACCAGGGGTATTAAGACCAATGTCACTGGCATTCAGACTACCGTTTGCCTCTTTTTTGAAGATGTATCCCCCCATCGGACCAATCGCGCCCCAGGAGTAATAAATTTGGTCAAATTTTGCCAGTAAGCCGTACTTATTCTCTGCCCGCTGTTTTTTCGAGAATTGGGCATAGTCACCCAGTGTTGCAAGTGGTTCTGGCAGGGTATCTTTGTTGTAAATCATCACCAAGGTTTCTACTGCCTTTGGCAGGCCATAGAGTGAACCTTCCATGGTGAAGGCTGCGACAGAAGGCGCAGTGAAAGCATCGACTATTGTCTTATTGACATCCAGCGGAGTCAGCAATCCCTGGATGACGGCACCGCCAAGCTGGTCATTGGGAATAACCAGCACGTCAGGACCAATGCCAGAAGGACCATCGAGGCGTAGCTTTTCAATCTGCTGGGCGTAAGGCATCTCCTGCACTTTAACTTTTACAGCATATTGTTTTTCAAAATCGGCGATAGCTTGTTTAATACCATCAGATTTTTTGATGTCTTCCCAAACGGTTAACTGCTTTTGTGCTGCCTGTACAGAGAAACTGGCACACTGAGCTATGGCCAGTGTGCTTAAGATTAGTGCGGTTATCTTTTTGGTTTTCATTCTTAATCTCTTGTGAAGGTATAACATTATTGTGTTTTGTACCTAACAGAAAACAAGGGTCTTGAAGGAAAAAAACCTTGTTTACGCAGAGTAAGGTAAGGATGTTGATAATGCGTTACAATGTTATACGCTACGCTTTGAAGCGGTTTAACTCTACAAGAATGTCGCTATAGTGTGATCTTGGTTGCAGAAATGAAATCGTGAGATATGGGCGTAATTTCAAGGAAGTTATAGTTCTTCCATGCTTAATCGGTGTTGTGTATCTTTTATATATAATGTTATACGTAATACATTTATTGGCTTAATGGTGACGATATAACGATTCATAGCATCTGAATGATAACTTTCGAGGATTACCGAATGTCCAGCATTAGACTGAGGAACGTGACCAAACGCTTCGGCAAAACCGAAACACTGCATAACATCAATCTCGATATTGAGGATGGTGAGTTTGCTGTGTTTGTCGGACCATCCGGCTGTGGTAAATCGACGTTGTTACGTATGATTGCCGGACTGGAAGAAATAAGCGGAGGTGAGGTACTGATTGGCAATGAAGTGATTAATGACGTTGCCCCATCACACCGCGGTGTAGCGATGGTGTTCCAGTCTTATGCGCTTTATCCCCATATGACGGTTGCTGAAAATATGGGCTATGGTTTGAAGGTTAACAAAGTTCCTAAAGAGGAAATTCGTCATCAGGTTGAAATGGTGGCTAAAACTCTGCAACTCTCCCATCTTCTGGACAGAAAACCGAAACAGCTTTCAGGTGGTCAGCGTCAGCGTGTCGCTATTGGTCGTGCCATTGTGCGTAAGCCACGCGTATTCATGTTCGATGAACCGCTGTCTAACCTTGATGCCGAACTGCGTGTTGATATGCGCCTGCATATCGCCAAGCTGCATCAGGAGATGAAAACCACCATGGTGTATGTCACCCATGACCAGATTGAAGCTATGACGCTGGCCGATAAAATTGTGGTAATGAACTACGGTAAGGTAGAGCAAATGGGTTCCCCTATGGATCTCTATTACAATCCGGTCAATAAATTTGTAGCAGGTTTTATTGGTTCACCGAAAATGAATTTCCTGCCAGCCGTTGTTAAAAGCTGGCAACCAAACCAGATCACCCTCGACGTTACTGATACCCAGAGTCTGACGCTTGAGCTTAAAACTGAACCGTTACAACCCGGCGACACAGTAACGCTGGGGCTGCGTCCTGAGCATCTGGCAGTGGCGCAGGAAGAGTCTCTGGTGCTTGATTTTCATTGTGAGGTGGTTGAACGTTTGGGTAATAACACCTATCTGTTCGGGCAGTGCCATGGCCATGATGGCTTTAAAATGTTACTGCCGGGTGATGTCCACTTTCGTCCTTACCAGAACCTTAAGCTTCGTTTTGATATCCGTAATTGTATGGTCTTTAACGCAGAAGGTTTACGCGTTAGTACTACCATTCCAGCACCAGTACATAACTAAGTTATTCTCTTATTTTACAGGTCATTCGGCCTGTATCTGGTTTTTAATGATGCAATTTAGGGAGGTATCTCTTCACTGGATGGCATTATGGGGCGAGAATTGAGGTTTCACTTGGTATTAAAAAAATGGCCCTTTAAAAGTGAAGGGCCATTTTATTATGGCGTTATAAATTGATATTCCGTGACACTTTCATATCTTTCCCCTGGCTGTAACCAGCAATCAGGCTGTGGCCACTCCGGGTGGTTAGGACTGTCTGGCAGAAACTGGCTCTCTAGCGCTAACCCATGATGGTCGTGATAGATACCCTGTTCGCGGGCAGGTGTACCTTCAAGATAGTTACCACTATAGAATTGCAGCGACGGAGCCGTAGTGTAGACGACCATTTCTAGGTGACCATCACTTGACCAGAGTTTAGCGGCAGGATGGCTTAAATCACCTTTTGCCTGCAACAAAAAGGCATGGTCATACCCTTTTACTGCCTGCTGGCAGGTATCGCTGAGAAAATCTCGGGCAATAGTTTTCGCTGTACGGAAATCAAAACCGGTACCTTCTACCGGCCTCAACCCTGCTGTTGGAATTCCGGTACTGTCTACCGGTAAATAGCTATCAGCATAGATTTGTAAGTAATGATCGCGAATATCACCGGCTTTATTGTCGAGATTGAAGTAAGCATGATTAGTCAGATTGACCGGACATGGCTTATCGACGGTAGCCTGATAGACAATACGCAGCGTATTGTCTTCAGTTAACAGGTACTGTGCAGTCACTTGCAATGCGCCCGGAAAACCTTGATCGCCTTCAGGTGAGTCGAGCGCATAAAGCACCTGTTGTTCATCCTGACTCAGGATGCGCCAACGGCGTTTATCAAAACCTTCTGGCCCACCATGAAGCTGATGGGGAGGGGAATTTATCTCCAGCCTGACAATCTCGCCATTGTGCTGTAACTGTCCATTAGCAATACGATTCGCATAGCGACCAACACTGGCACCAAGATAGACGTTTTGCTGGAGATACCCTGCTGGTGAAGGACTGCCCAGCAGAGTTTCTCTTATGCTACCGTCTTTCACTGGCACCTGGCAGGAAAGTAACGTCGCACCCCAGTCCATGACCGATACACTCATTCCTGCTTTATTGCGCAGGGTAGAAAGGCAGAATGGTTTACCGTCAGGTGCGAGTTCTAGCATTCACCGGCTCCAGCAGAAGCTTTACAGACATAAAAAGTTTCTTTGATACCGGTTTTCGCTTCGTACTCACTGGCGACAGCTTGTTCAATAACTGGAACCAGAGCCTGAGGAACCAGGGCGACAACACAACCACCAAAACCACCGCCAGTCATACGCACGCCACCTTGCTCGCCAATGGCAGCTTTGACAATTTCAACCAAGGTATCGATTTGTGGAACGGTAATTTCGAAGTCATCACGCATTGAGGCATGTGATTCTGCCATTAACTGACCCATACGAACAAAGTCACTTTTAGCTAACGCGTCGGCGGCTTCAAGAGTACGAATATTTTCGGTCAGGATATGACGAACACGTTTAGCCACAACCGGATCGAGGTCATTTATTGAGGTGTTAAACTCATCCAGGGTGACGTCGCGCAGCGCTTTTTTACCAAAGAAATGGGCACCGGCTTCGCATTGTTCACGACGAGTATTGTACTCACTACCGACCAGGGTACGTTTAAAGTTGCTGTTGATGATGACCACAGCAGCATCTTCAGGGATAGAAACCTCCCGGGTTTCCAGGTTACGGCAGTCGATCAGCAGAGCACTATCTTTTTGGCCTAAAGATGAAATCAGCTGATCCATAATGCCGCAGTTACAACCCACGAACTGGTTTTCCGCTTCCTGGCCATTAAGTGCCAGCTGAACACCATTAAGTGGTAGGTTATAAAGGTGCTGGAAGGTTTTTCCAACCGCCACTTCCAGCGAAGCAGAAGAGCTCAGACCGGCACCCTGCGGAACATTACCGCTGATCACTAAGTCAGCGCCGCCGAAGTTTTTATCACGTAATTGCAAATGTTTGACTACACCACGAACATAGTTGGGCCACTGCTGTGTTTCGTGTTTGATAATCGGACTCTCGAGAGAGAAGCTATCTTCCTCATTATTGTAGTCCGCGGCGATAACACGAACGATATTGTCATCGCGTTTTGCACAGCTAATGACCGTTTGATAATCAATGGCGCAAGGCAGCACAAAACCATCGTTGTAGTCGGTATGTTCGCCAATCAGGTTAACGCGGCCGGGTGACTGAATAACATGGGATGCGGCATAGCCAAATTTTTCTTTAAACAGCTGCTGGGTGGTGTTTTTCAGGCTCATGTCTACTCTCCAGATTGACGATAATGGGTATCAGAGACGGCACGCAGACGTTCTGCTGCTTGCTCGGCAGTTAAATCACGTTGTGTTTCAGCTAACATCTCGTAGCCAACCATAAATTTACGTACTGTTGCGCTACGTAATAGCGGTGGGTAGAAATGGGCATGTAACTGCCAGTGTGCGTTGTCTTCACCATTAAAGGGTGCACCGTGCCAGCCCATGGAGTAGGGGAAAGAACACTGGAACAGATTATCGTAACGACTGGTGAGTTTTTTTAGTGCCAGTGCCAGATCCAGACGTTGGGCCTCTGTGAGATCGGTGATGCGCTGAACATGTGCTTTTGGTAGCAGTAAGGTTTCAAACGGCCAAGCCGCCCAGTAAGGTACCACCGCTAGCCAGTGCTCGGTTTCGACAACTGTACGGCTACCGTCTGCCAGTTCACGTTGGGCATAGTCCAACAGCATGGGTGAATGCTGGCTGGCATAATATTTACGCTGCAATTTATCTTCACGCGCAACTTCATTGGGCAGAAAGCTGTTTGCCCATACCTGACCATGCGGATGCGGGTTGGAGCAGCCCATCGCTGCACCTTTATTCTCAAATACCTGTACCCAGGGATAGGTCTGACCCAGTTCTGCGGTTTGTTCCTGCCAGGTTTTTACCACGCCTTCCAGCTCAGAAATGGATAGCTCAGGTAAAGTCTTGCTGTGATCAGGTGAAAAGCAGATAACACGGCTGGTGCCACGTGCACTTTCGCAGCGCATTAAGGGATCGTGACTCCCTGATGCTTCTGGCGTGTCAGTCATCAGAGCGGCAAAATCGTTGGTAAAGACCAACGTGCCGGTGTAGTTCGGATTCTTATCGCCAGTCACCCGCGTATTACCCGGACAAAGGAAACATTCCGGATCGTGGGACGGAAGCTGGGTTAGCGCAGGCGTTTCCTCGGCACCCTGCCATGGGCGTTTAGCACGATGCGGAGAAACCAGGATCCATTGATCCGTTAATGGGTTAAATCGACGGTGTGGGTGATCAATAGGATTAAATTGTGTCATGGATAACTCCTTAGTCTGCATAGCCATCGGGATGGCGGGATTGCCAGCGCCAGGTATCATCGGCCATTTCTTGCAATGAACGACTCACGCGCCAGTTCAGCTCTTGGTCTGCCTTGGAGGCATCTGCCCAGTAAGCAGGAAGGTCGCCATCACGACGTGGTGCAAAATGATAATTAACCGGTTTGCCACAGGCTTGGCTAAAGGCATTGACGACTTCCAGCACGCTGCTGCCGATACCGGCACCGAGGTTATAAATATGGACGCCAGGTTTACCCTGTAGTGTTTGCATAGCAGCAACGTGGCCGTCAGCAAGATCTAAAACATGAATATAATCGCGTACACCGGTTCCGTCCGGGGTCGGGTAGTCATTACCAAAAATAGCCAGTGAATCACGACGGCCCACGGCAACCTGAGCAATATACGGCATCAGGTTGTTAGGGATACCCTGGGGATCTTCACCCATATCACCCGACGGATGGGCACCCACCGGATTGAAGTAACGTAACAGTGAAATGCTCCAGTCTGGCTGTGCTTTTTGCAGGTCAGTTAGGATCTGTTCTACCATCAGTTTACTACGTCCATAAGGACTAGCAGGTACTCCGGTTGGGAAGCTTTCTACGTAAGGAATGGTTGGCTGGTCGCCATATACGGTCGCTGAAGAGCTAAAGATAAAGTTAGTTACGTTAGCAGCGCGCATTGCGGTAATCAGACGTAGCGTACCTGTGACATTGTTGTCATAGTACTCAAGCGGTTTATTGACTGATTCACCGACAGCTTTGAGTCCGGCAAAATGAATAACCGCATCGATATTATTTTCGTGGAAAATTTTTGCCAGTAACGCTTCGTCGCGAATATCACCTTCAATAAACAGAGGCTGTTTTCCTCCCAGACGTTCAATCACTGAGACGACACTATGTTTACTATTGCATAAATTATCCAGGATAACGACGTCATGCCCGTTTTGCAGCAATTGTACACAAGTATGACTTCCTATGTAACCGCTACCACCTGTAACCAGAACTTTCATTTTTCTCTCCGTGCGCAGCATTTGTTAGGATAACTATAACATAGACAATTTATAAAAATATAATTCCACGTCACATTGTGGTAGCGATTACACACTGTTTTTTTATCCAGTTAAATGGGCGTTATAATGTAAAAAAAGAAGATGAAAACAAAGGGATATTGATTATCAGGGCAAATTATCGGCGATAAAAATAAAAAAACGCCTGATAACATATCAGGCGTTTTTCATTGTGACAGGAAAGCGAATATCGTTTCCTTGCATGCGGTGTTTTACTACTCTTTTGAAACTGGGGCGTTATCAGCGCTTGGTTTACGACGCTTACCAACATTTTTCTTATCGCGATGACGCACTTTGACCCGTGGTTTCTCTTTGTCTTTCTCTTTTTTCTCTTCGCGTTTTGCCAGCACTTTCTTGGAAGGCTTACCGCCCAGTTTTTCACTTGGTATACGTGTCACCGGACGCAGAGTATCAATCGTGCGTGGTTTTAACGGCTCGTTCATATAACGCGAGATTTTGCCCAGTAATAAATGGTCATGGGCTTCAACGAGAGAGATAGCAACCCCCTTCAGACCAGCACGTCCAGTACGGCCAATACGGTGTAAATAGACGTCGGCAGTACGGGGTAAGTCAAAGTTGAAGACATGACTGACATCCGGGATATCGATACCACGAGCTGCGATATCGGTAGCGACCAACACATTAGCCCGGCCGTCATTTAAGCGCAAAATAGCTTCATTGCGCTTAGCCTGCACCATTTCACCTTCCAGATAACAGCTTTTGATGCCAGCTTCATGCAACCATGAAACCAGTTCATGTACCCGCTCACGCTTACGAACAAAGACGATTGAACGTACGGTATCGGGCTGTTGTAGCAAGTTAACCAGTAAGGCTGTTTTGTGCTTAACATCATCAGCGCGATAGTACCACTGATGAATTTTTTTACGTTCTCTGGTCGAAGGATTGGCAGAGACTTCTACCGGATCTTCCAGCAAACGCTCAGCAAAATTTTTAATTGCATCGCCTTCCAGCGTGGCAGAAAACAGCATGCTCTGATTACGCCAGCGGGTTTCTGCTGCGATAGTTTCAATGTCCTGAGCAAAGCCCATGTCCAGCATACGGTCTGCTTCGTCGAGGATCAGCGTTTCAACTGCCCGGCAGTCGAAGTTTTCTTCTTTAATGTATTGCAGCAAGCGTCCAGTCGTAGCAACCACGATATCCTGGTTCTCACTGAAAACCTCAGCATGGTTCATAAAGGCTACGCCACCGGTGATGGTCGCAATATCCAGATGAGTATATTTAGCCAGCTCACGGGCATGATCAGCAACCTGCATTGCCAGTTCCCGCGTTGGGGTCACTATCAGAATGCGTGGTGGCCCGGATTTTTTACGCGGGAAGTCGACCAGATGCTGTAGCACTGGCAGCAGATATGCTGCTGTTTTACCGGTACCCGTTGGCGCGGAGCCCAGCACATCGCGCCCTTCAAGCGCAGGGGGAATAGCCGCAGCCTGAATGGCTGTCGGGCGAGTAAAGCCCTTATCCTGGAGTGCCTTCAGGAGGCTTTCGTCAAGTTCGAGTTCGGAAAAAGTACTAACAGTCATGGTCTACCTCTATGTGGGGCGCCGATTATAGACGTTATGGCTGCAATCTTCATCTGTTTGTGTCTGTTCGCAGCCAACCATTTCACTTATGCTAGATGTTTTTTAGCGCAAGGTGGATAGATGTCGGCACAAAAGGCTGCGCTACGTGGCAATGGTTTCACGTTCAAACAATTCTTCATCGCGCATGAACGTTGTGCGATGAAAGTGGGGACTGACGGTATTCTACTCGGTGCCTGGGCGCCTGTAACGCAGATTGATACGATACTTGATATCGGATCAGGTAGCGGTTTACTGGCACTGATGCTGGCGCAGAGAACTTCAGAAAAGAGCCTTATTGATGCTGTCGAATTAGATCCCGCAGCAGCACAGCAAGCACAAGAAAATGTGCAGGCTTCTCCCTGGAACCCGCGTATTACTGTTCATCAGGCAGATATCCTACATTGGACGCCAGCGGTTAATCGTCGCTATTCATTAATTGTCAGTAATCCACCTTACTATGAGAAAGGGGTTGCTTGTTCTTCTACTGAACGTGAGCAAGCGCGCTATACCACGACCCTGAGCTATCAGACGCTGTTAAGTTGTGCTCGGCAATGGATAACGGAGCAGGGGATGTTTTGTCTGGTATTACCTGCGATGGCGGCAGATGAGTTTATCAGGCAAGCAAATCAGCTCGGGTGGCTGTTACGTTTACAGACTGATGTGGCAGAAACAGAGCATCGTCCATCACACCGGGTATTACTGGGGTTATCTCTGCAAGCGGGGGCTCTGAGCCATACGCAACTCGTTATTCGTGGAGCGGATAATCATTATTCCACTGCGTTTTGTCAGTTGACGCGTGATTTCTATTTATATCTCTGATACCTCAAGTGACCAGGTTGTCGTCAGGCCACTTGAGGTATGGCTACCGTCTCTGGGCCGTGGGAGTCAGGATGCTCGGGCCGGTATCTGTCATTGCCGTGGATATTGCTGAAGGTGGATAGTCGAGAGAATAATGCAGGCCACGACTCTCTTTACGCTGCATAGCACAGCGAACGATCAGCTCAGCAACTTGTATTTGATCACGCAGCCCTAATAGCTGGCTGGAAGGTCGAAAGCGCTGACAATGTGCCACTACCTCCAACTGGAGTAACTGGATACGGCGAAGTGCATTTGCCAGGCTCAGATTGCTGCGAATAATACCGACATAATTCCACATCAGTATTCGTAGCTCATTACTACTGTGCTGAAGAATCGCTTGTTCATTGTCGTCATATTCCGCCAGCGCGACTGACTCCGTGGTTAGAGGTTCTGGCGAATCAGCATCAGACAGATTCTTAAGAATATCCTCTGCAGCGGACCAGCCATAAACCAGACACTCGAGCAATGAATTCGAGGCCATACGGTTTGCGCCGTGCAGACCGGTATAAGAGACCTCTCCGATAGCATATAACCGGTCAATGTCGGTGCGACCTCGTTCGTCAACCACAACGCCACCACAGGTATAATGTGCTGCCGGGACAATAGGTATTGCTTCTTTGGTTAAATCAATACCCAGTTCCATCAGCTTCTGATAAATATTGGGGAAATGCTGAAGGATAAATTCAGGTGATTTATGACTGATATCCAGATACATACAATCCGCACTAAGACGTTTCATTTCACTGTCGATAGCCCGGGTTACAATATCGCGAGGTGCCAGTTCTGCACGTTCATCAATTTCAGGCATAAAACGCGTTCCGTTTGGACGCTTGAGTAACGCACCTTCACCTCGTAGAGCCTCGGTCAGTAAAAAATTACGAGCCAGCGGATGATACAAGGCTGTTGGATGAAACTGATTAAATTCCAGATTGGCGACCCGACAGCCTGCACGCCATGCCATAGCAATACCGTCACCGGAAGCAATATCTGGGGTGGTCGTATATTGATAAACGCGTGAAGCACCGCCGGTCGCCAGGATAACGGACTTGGCACGGTAAATCTCTATCTTCCCTGTATCACGATTCAGCGTTTGCACGCCTTGAACAGACTGAGGAGTATGTTCAGTGTCTGAGAGGATTAAATCGATAGCCTGGCAATGTTCAATAATACGAATATTCGGATGGGCGAATGCTTTCTCGACCAGTGTCGTTTGAACGGCTTTACCGGTAGCGTCAGCGGCATGGAGAATGCGGCGGTGGCTATGGCCGCCTTCCCGAGTCAGATGATAGCGCTTTTCGCCCCCCGAGTCGGTGTGTGTATCAAACATCACACCCTGCTGGATAAGCCATTCAACACAGCTTCTGGCATATTGGGCGACGAAACTTACTGCTTTGATGTCACAGATCCCAGCTCCGGCGACCAAAGTATCTTCTATATGTGATTCAATGCTGTCAGCCTCATCAAAGACTGCTGCAATCCCCCCTTGAGCATAGAAGGTTGCACTTTCTTTCATCCTGGCTTTACTCAAGACCAGTACCTTACAGTGTGGGGCCAGGCGCAGAGCAACGGTCAGTCCGGCAGCGCCACTCCCTACAATAAGTACATCACAAGTGAGATTGCTATTTACGGCCATGGTGTTTATTACGGTAAACAAATTTCGCAAAATAATAGCAGCGGACAGGGTTAATTACATCTTATTTTGATTTATTGTTTTGTAGGCTAAACAATGTGGTTTTATAATCAGTTGAATAATAGTTATCTGGTAGTGAAAAACACTTATATGTAGCCCAACTCTCTAGATTTAGTGATGAAAAATGGCAATTCATGCGATACTCTGAGGGGTAGTCTTTTATCGTTGTCATACTTCACGTTGCCTGGATATGATTATCATGAAGCACATCGTCTGTCTGTGCTTACTGTTACGCTTCATTCTGTACCTTCCAGGTCACACGCGGATTATTCAGCATATCGCTTGAAAGAAAGCGATATTCACGGTTGATATAGCGGAAATGATAATCAAAAAAATGAACTCTGCTGAACATAAAAGAGAACAAAAGTGCAATGGAACTTTATTCGTATCAACGACTCCAAGCCATAACTTGTTCAAAAATTCAGAACCCGAGTGGTTTTTAGTTGATGTGTGGATATTTGATTTTGGGAGACATTACCTTCGATGAGCGAGCAGTTAACAGATCAGGTTCTCGTCGAACGGGTTCAGAAGGGCGATCAGAAATCGTTTAACTTACTGGTTGTGCGCTATCAGCACAAAGTTGCCAGTTTGGTTTCACGCTATGTCCCTTCTGGAGATGTGCCTGACGTTGTGCAAGAGTCATTTATCAAAGCGTACCGAGCACTGGATTCATTCCGTGGTGATAGTGCGTTTTATACTTGGTTGTACCGTATTGCAGTGAATACGGCAAAGAACTACCTGGTAGCGCAGGGACGGCGTCCACCGTCAAGTGATGTGGATGCTAGCGATGCTGAAAACTACGAAAGTGGCAACGCATTGAAAGAAATTTCGAACCCTGAGAACTTAATGTTGTCAGAAGAGCTAAGGCAGATAGTTTTCCGTACTATTGAGTCACTTCCGGAAGATTTACGTATGGCAATTACGTTACGGGAGTTAGATGGGCTAAGCTATGAAGAAATAGCCGCTATCATGGATTGCCCGGTAGGTACGGTGCGTTCACGTATATTTCGTGCACGTGAAGCTATCGATAACAAAGTTCAACCGCTTATCAAGCGTTGACAATGTCGGATTACTGGAAGGGTATTAGGCATGCAGAAAGAACAACTTTCCGCTTTAATGGATGGTGAGTCTCTGGACAGTGAATTGTTGAATGCTTTGTCTAATGACAAATCGTTGCAGCAAAACTGGGAGAGTTATCATCTTATTCGTGACGTTATGCGTGGCGACAGCAGTGATGTTCTTCATTTCGATATATCTACCAATGTGATGGCCGCTATTGCGAAAGAACCTGCAAAATATGCTGTGCCATTAATTGCTGAATCTCAGCCTCAACCAGAACAATGGCAGAAAATGCCGTTCTGGCATCGTGTTCGTCCTTGGGCAAGTCATTTGACTCAGGCGGGCGTGGCAGCCTGTGTTTCTCTGGCGGTTATCGTGGGAGTGCAACAATACAGCGGTGCGCCTGAAGCTGACCTGCAACCAGAGTCTCCGGTATTTAATACTTTACCGATGATAGGTAAAGCTAGCCCTGTCAGCTTAGGGGTACCTTCTGATGCTTCTGCTCCTGGCAGTTCTGCACAGGAACAGCGTCGACGGATTAATGCAATGCTGCAAGATTATGAATTGCAACGTCGTTTACACGCCGGGCAGTCTCAGTTTGAACAAACATCACCTCAGCAAGCTGCGATACAAGTGCCTGGAACTCAAACTTTAGGAACGCAATCGCAGTAATGAAGCCATTTTTGTGTGCCCTGTCTATTGTGACAAGCTGCCTGTTGTTTACCGCAAGTGCCTCAGCGAAAGATAATTCGCCTGAGGCGTTGTTGCAGGAAATGAATCAAGCCAGTCAGTCACGCAATTACGAGCTGTCATTTATCAGTGTCAACAAGCAAGGGATCGAGTCGCAGCGTTATCGGCATATTCGATTGAATAACAGCACCTTGGCCCAACTGCTGCAAATGGATGGCCCGCTGCGGGAAGTTGTTCAGCGTGACGATGAAATCAGCTATTTTGAACCCGGTCTCGAGCCTTTTACTTTAAACGGTGACTACATCGTTGACTCGCTGCCCTCTATTGTTTACACAAACTTTAGCCAGCTGGCACCTTACTACGATTTTATTCCGGTAGGGCGCACTCGTATTGCCGATCGTCTGTGTGATGTATTACGTATTGTTGCCCGGGATGGTACGCGTTATAGCTATATTGTCTGGATAGATACCGAGACAAAATTACCGTTACGCATCGACTTACTCGATCGTGATGGGGAAACGCTGGAACAATTCAGGGTTATCTCATTTTCGGTTGATGGTGACATCCCTGAATCAATGAACGAGCTGGAGAAGGCCAGTTTACCTCCGGTGTTCTCTGTACCTGATACTGCCAGTAAAAATCTAAACTGGCATGTTTCTTGGTTGCCTGAAGGCTTCAAAGAAATATCCAGTAGCCGTCGTCCATTAGCTTCAGTAGGCATTCCTATTGAATCGCGGCTTTTCAGTGATGGGCTATTTAGTTTCTCAGTGAATGTGAATGAGGTAACAGGTACATTAAGCAATGGTGAACAGCTGATACGGACTGGACGCCGTACAATTAGCACCCAGCATCGTGACAAAATAGAGATAACGGTTATCGGAGAACTGCCACCGCAAACCGCTAAACGTGTTGCTGATAGTGTCAAGTACGGGAACTCACCATGATTAAAGAGTGGGCTACAGTTGTCTCATGGCAAAACGGTGAAGCTTTGCTGAAGTGTGATGTAAAAACATCATGCAGTAGCTGTGCCTCTAGAGCGGGATGTGGTACCCGGGTACTGAATAAACTCGGTCCACAAACTGAGCATTTACTGACAGTACAGAGCGAAAAACCACTGGTGGCGGGACAAAAAGTTGAACTGGGTATTGCGGAGAAGAGTCTGCTGGGCTCAGCATTGCTGGTTTACATGTCTCCTTTAGCCGGGCTTTTTGTTATGGGTGGTCTGTTTCAATGGTTTTTCACGACGGATATTGCGGCAATGGCCGGAGCGTTGTTGGGCGGCATCGGTGGTTTTATGTTGGCGCGTATCTATTCACAGCGTCTGAGCCTGCGTGATAACTGGCAGCCGGTGATTTTGAATGTAGCCTTGGGGCCAGATTCATTGCGCGTAGAAACCTCTACATCCTCATTAAAAACGCCATAACAACAACTTGCACCTGTTCTCTTTTAAGTGGCAGGCCTGTTGTCTTATTCATCACATCCCGGTCCCTGACTCACGTCAGTGGCCGGGATGTGTTGTATCAGAGCCTTTTATACTGAACGGTTAAATATATTAGAATTCTCAGCATTACCAGGGGAGTAGTACACGCATGTGCTGACTAATTCAGTGTGACAGTGTAAGATTCCCGCCAATAATTGAAGGGTAGTGCTCTCTGAGTGTCCACAGTGGTGTCCATCAGAAATACCCAAGCCTCTAAATGAGACAAAAAACCTATATTTATGAAAAACATAAGAAACTTTTCCATCATTGCTCACATCGACCACGGTAAATCGACGCTGTCCGACCGTATTATCCAGATTTGTGGAGGGCTAACTGATCGCGAAATGGCCGCTCAGGTACTGGACTCAATGGATCTGGAGCGTGAACGTGGCATTACCATTAAAGCGCGAAGCGTAACGCTTGATTACAAAGCCGGCGATGGTGAGACTTACCAACTTAATTTCATCGATACACCAGGACACGTTGACTTCTCTTATGAGGTTTCCCGTTCTTTGGCGGCTTGCGAAGGCGCACTGCTGGTGGTTGATGCTGGTCAGGGGGTTGAAGCTCAAACCCTGGCAAACTGCTATACCGCTATGGAAATGGATCTGGAAGTTGTCCCGGTTCTTAATAAGATTGACTTACCTGCTGCCGATCCTGACCGTGCAGCAGAAGAGATTGAAGATATCGTCGGTATCGATGCCAGCGATGCCGTGCGTTGTTCGGCAAAAACCGGTTTAGGTGTTTCTGAGGTACTGGAGCGCCTGGTGCGTGATATTCCACCACCAGAAGGTGACCCGGACGCACCTCTGCAAGCATTGATTATCGACTCCTGGTTTGATAACTACCTTGGTGTAGTCTCGTTAATTCGAGTGAAAAACGGGGTCCTGCGTAAAGGCGATAAAATCAAAGTGATGAGTACAGGTCAGGTTTATAACGCTGACCGACTGGGGATCTTTACGCCAAAACAAATTGATTGTACTGAACTGAAATGCGGTGAAGTAGGCTGGGTGGTGTGTGCGATTAAAGATATTTTAGGTGCGCCAGTTGGTGATACCCTGACTCTGTCGCGTAATCCGTCTGAAAAATCGTTACCAGGCTTTAAAAAGGTGAAACCGCAGGTTTATGCGGGATTATTCCCTATCAGTTCTGACGATTATGAAGGATTCCGTGACGCACTGGGTAAATTGAGTCTTAATGATGCTTCGTTATTCTACGAACCAGAAAGCTCAACGGCACTGGGTTTTGGTTTCCGTTGTGGGTTCCTCGGTTTGCTGCACATGGAAATCATTCAGGAACGCCTGGAACGCGAATACGACCTGGAACTGATCACCACGGCACCGACCGTAGTGTATGAAGTGTTAACCACCAGTAAAGATGTTATTTATGTGGATAGTCCGTCTAAGCTACCCGCGCTGAATAATATCGAGGAGCTGCGTGAGCCTATTGCTGAGTGCCATATGTTGTTACCGCAAGAGTTCCTTGGTAACGTCATCACACTGTGTATTGAAAAGCGTGGTGTGCAGACCAACATGGTGTATCACGGTAATCAGGTTGCGCTGACCTACGAAATTCCTATGGCTGAAGTGGTACTCGACTTCTTCGACCGTCTGAAATCGACTTCCCGGGGTTATGCTTCCCTGGATTATAACTTCAAACGTTTCCAGGTCTCGAACATGGTGCGCGTTGATGTCTTGATTAACAGTGAACGTGTTGATGCCCTGGCATTGATCACGCATAACGATAATGCGCCTTACCGTGGGCGTGAGTTAGTCGAAAAAATGAAAGAATTGATCCCTCGTCAGCAGTTTGATATTGCTATTCAGGCGGCTATAGGGAACCACATCATCGCCCGTGCAACGGTGAAACAGTTGCGTAAAAACGTACTGGCAAAATGCTATGGTGGTGATGTCAGCCGTAAGAAAAAACTGTTGCAGAAACAGAAAGACGGTAAAAAACGTATGAAGCAGGTTGGTAACGTTGAACTGCCTCAGGAAGCATTCCTTGCCATTCTTCATGTTGGCAAAGACGGCAAATAATCTAAGGAGTTGGTATGGCGAACATGTTTGCCCTGATCCTCGTGCTGGCCACGCTGGTCACGGGCATATTTTGGTGCCTGGATAAGTTTATCTTTGCACCAAAACGTCGACAACAACAGGCGGCAGCTCAGGCTGCCACTGGCGGAACGCTGGATAAAGATACGCTGCAAAAAGTCGGGCAAAAACAAGGCTTCATGGAAACACTGGCCTCATTATTCCCCGTACTGGCCATTGTTCTGGTGATCCGCTCATTTATTTATGAACCTTTTCAGATCCCATCTGGTTCGATGATGCCGACTTTGCTGATCGGTGATTTTATTCTGGTCGAGAAATTTGCCTATGGAATAAAAGATCCTATCTATCAGAAGACGCTCATCGAAACCGGTCATCCGAAACGTGGTGATATCGCGGTATTTAAATATCCGCGTGATACCCGACTGGATTATATCAAGCGTGTTATCGGTTTACCTGGCGATCGTGTGAGTTACGATCCTGTGAGCAAGGAACTGACTATTTATCCAGAGTGTCGTTCAGGGCAGGCTTGTGAAACGACTCTTCCGATTAGTTACTCTAATATTGAACCGAGCGAATTTGTTCAAACCTTTGAACGCCGTGAAGGTTCTGAAGCCACTGCGGGATTCTTTAGCGAACCTTTAGATAAAAACCTGGAAAATGGCGCTCGTCTTGATATTCGTAATGAAACCCTGGGCGATGTGACTCACCGTATCCTGCTGTTACCGATAGCACAAGATCAGCCAAGCATGTATTACCAGCAACCAGGCCTGCCGCTAGCAACGTGGATTGTGCCACCGGGTAATTATTTTGTTATGGGTGATAACCGTGATAACAGCGCTGATAGCCGTTACTGGGGATTTGTTCCTGAGCAAAATCTGGTGGGTAAAGCGACCACAATCTGGATGAGTTTTGAGAAACAAGAAGGCGAATGGCCAACAGGTATTCGTTTAAATCGTATCGGTGGCATTCATTAAGAATTTTATCCCACAAACTAACGACATCCTCAGTCGTTGTGTATAGAATAACCCCCGCTTTACAGGGTGGCTCTCTCACGAGAGCCACAGCACACGAAACAGCATTGTCTATTTTTTCAGGTCTGTTTCGTGTGCTGAATTAGTCGACGCATTAATTAATTTTGGTATCGCATGAATCCCATCGTCATAAATAGATTACAACGCAAGTTGGGCTATACTTTTCAGCATCAGGAACTGTTGCAACAAGCATTAACCCATCGCAGTGCTAGCAGTAAACATAATGAACGTCTTGAGTTTCTGGGTGACTCCATTCTCAGTTATGTTATTGCTAATGCTCTTTATAGTCGCTTTCCTCGTGTAGATGAAGGCGATATGAGTCGTATGCGTGCCACGTTAGTACGGGGCAATACACTGGCAGAAATTGCTCGGGAATTTGATCTCGGTGAATGTTTACGCCTGGGCCCGGGTGAATTAAAAAGCGGTGGTTTTCGCCGTGAATCAATTCTTGCCGACACGGTTGAAGCATTAATCGGTGGTGCTTTTCTCGATAGTGATATTCAAAACGTAGAACGTCTAATTTTAAGTTGGTATAAGACGCGTCTGGACGAAATTAGTCCGGGCGATAAACAAAAAGATCCTAAAACGCGTTTGCAGGAGTACCTGCAAGGGCGTCATCTGCCTTTACCCTCTTACCTGGTTGTTCAGGTTCGCGGTGAAGCGCATGATCAGGAATTTACTATTCACTGTCAGGTTAGTGGTTTGTCCGAACCGGTTGTTGGAGTAGGCTCCAGCCGCCGTAAAGCGGAACAGGCAGCAGCTGAACAGGCGCTTAAAAAGCTGGAGCTGGAATGAGCGAAGAAAAAACCTTTTGTGGATTTACGGCTATTGTCGGCCGACCGAATGTCGGTAAATCCACGTTATTAAACCAACTGCTTGGGCAGAAGGTTTCCATTACTTCGCGGAAAGCTCAGACGACACGCCATCGCATTATGGGGATCCACACTGAAGGTGCGTATCAAGCTATCTATGTTGATACCCCGGGTCTGCATATGGAAGAAAAGCGTGCCATCAACCGTCTGATGAACCGCGCAGCCAGCAGTTCCATTGGTGATGTTGAGCTGGTTATCTTCGTCGTTGAAGGAACTAAGTGGACCGCTGATGACGAGATGGTACTCAACAAACTGCGTGATTGCCGTGCTCCGGTTATCCTCGCGGTTAACAAAGTGGATAACGTTCAGGATAAGTCCCTGTTACTGCCTCATTTGCAGTTTCTCGGCAGCCAGATGAACTTCCTGGATATCGTTCCGATTTCAGCAGAGACCGGAATGAACGTTGATACTATTGCCAGTATTGTGCGTAAACACTTACCAGAAGCCATTCATCACTTCCCTGAAGAGTACATCACTGACCGTTCACAGCGTTTTATGGCGTCAGAGATTATTCGTGAAAAACTGATGCGTTTTCTCGGTGCAGAATTACCTTACTCGGTCACAGTAGAAATTGAGCAGTTTGTGACCAATGAGCGTGGTGGTTATGATATCAGTGGTCTGATCCTTGTTGAACGTGAAGGACAGAAGAAAATGGTCATCGGTAACAAAGGTAGCAAGATTAAAACCATTGGTATTGAAGCACGAAAAGATATGGAAGAGATGTTTGAAGCAAAAGTTCATCTTGAACTGTGGGTGAAAGTGAAGTCGGGCTGGGCGGATGATGAACGTGCGTTGCGCAGTCTCGGTTACACTGACGACCAGTAAAGACTAATCAATGGAAGGCTGGCAACGGGCATTTGTTCTGCATACCCGCCCCTGGAGCGAAACCAGCCTTCTCCTTGATGTGTTCACGGAAGAATCTGGGCGTATCCGCCTGATAGCCAAAGGCGCACGTTCCCGCCGCTCTAATCTGAAAGGTGCTCTACAACCCTTTGTTCCTCTGTTGATTCGTTTTGGTGGCCGGGGTGAGGTGAAAACCTTACGTGGCGCAGAAGCGGTTTCCCTTGCACTACCACTGAACGGCATTCCTCTCTATAGCGGTTTATATGTTAACGAGCTCCTTGCTCGGGTACTTGAACAAGAAACGCGCTTCTCCGATCTGTTTTTTGACTATCTGTACTGTCTCCAGGAACTTGCTGGTATCGACGGAACGCCAGAGCCAGCTTTACGTCGTTTTGAACTGGCATTACTGGCTCATCTTGGCTACGGCGTTGATTTTTTGCATTGTGCAGGGAGTGGTGAGGCGGTCAGTGATAACATGACCTATCTCTATCGTGAAGAAAAAGGTTTTATCGCCAGCCTGGTGATTACTAACAACAGTTTTACCGGACACCAGCTTAAAGCGTTGTCAGAACGCAGGTTTGTTGAAGTCGATACTCTGCGCGCTGCAAAGCGTTTTACGCGCATGGCGCTTAAACCCTACCTGCAAGGCAAACCACTCAAAAGCCGGGAGCTCTTTCGTCAGTTTATCACCAAAAAATAATCTATTTGGTCGCAAATGGTGGGCGTCGAGCAGACAACCATAGCCATCATGGTGTTGTCAGATGTACATTAACCATTATCTGTAAACATTTGGGGGATTGCATGACTCAGTTACTGTTAGGCGTAAATATCGATCATATTGCTACATTACGTAATGCGCGTGGAACCTGTTATCCGGATCCTGTCCAGGCAGCATTTATTGCTGAACAAGCTGGAGCGGATGGTATTACGGTACATCTGCGCGAAGACAGGCGTCATATTACTGATAGAGATGTCCGTATTTTACGTGAAACACTGGGCACCCGAATGAACCTTGAGATGGCGGTTACAGAGGAAATGCTCGCCATTGCTTGTGAAACCCGTCCCCATTTTTGCTGTTTAGTACCAGAAAAACGTCAGGAAGTGACCACTGAAGGTGGACTGGATGTTGCCGGACAGCTCGAGAAAATGCGAGATGCCTGTTCACGTCTGGCTGATGCTGGCATTCTGGTTTCATTGTTTATTGATGCTGACTATGCGCAAATCGATGCGGCTGTAGCGGTAAAAGCACCTTATATTGAGATCCATACCGGCTGTTATGCTGAAGCAAAAGATGAAATTGCACAGGCGCAGGAACTGGCTCGTATTGCCGATGCTACTGCTTATGCGACCTCCAAAGGCTTGAAAGTGAACGCCGGACACGGTCTGACTTACCATAACGTTCAGGCGATAGCGGCTATTCCAGATATGATAGAGTTGAATATTGGCCATGCAATTATTGGTCAGGCGGTATTCAGCGGTCTGAAAGAAGCGGTTGCCGAGATGAAGCGCCTGATGCTGGAAGCGCGTCGTTAATGGCTATTCTGGGAATTGGTACTGATATCGTAGAGATTGCACGCATTGAAGGCGCAATCTCTCGTTCTGGTGACAGACTCGCTAAACGGATATTAAGCCCTGATGAATGGACACAATATCAGGCCCATCAGCAGCCAGCACGGTTCCTTGCGAAACGATTTGCGGTTAAAGAAGCAGCGGCAAAAGCGCTGGGAACAGGGATCCGCAACGGTCTGGCTTTTAATCAGTTTGAAGTGAGTAATGACCCTCTGGGTAAACCACTGTTATTCTTCAGAGAGCAGGCTGGGCAGATGGCTCAGGAGCTGGGGGTACGTTCTATTCACGTGACACTGGCAGACGAGCGACACTACGCTTGTGCGACAGTGATTATTGAAAGTTAAATTTTGTCTGCGTGGTGGAGCAGCACAAATTTATCCCAGAGCTGTTCCTCACTTTCCTGATGAAGTGGGTCACTGATAATAGTGCCAGCAATAGGACACACTTGCTGGCAAGTCGGTGTCTCATAATGGCCAATACATTCAGTACAGCGCTCAGTATCTATCTCATAGAGCACATCTCCCATAGAAATCGCCTGGTTAGGGCACTCGGGTTCACACATATCGCAATTGATACAGCGCTTAGTAATAAGTAATGACATTTGAATGATTTACCATTAAAGAAAAGTAAAAACAGTAAGTTATGGGAGTCGTTCATGATTGGCTTACTGTCTGTTTAGCTTGATACTCAGTCCTATAATACAAAACCGCAACACATCATATTCTTTCCCGTAGAAAAAACGGGTATGTGTGAGCTTGTTTTCTGCACATGGGCAGATAAGGATTGAGAATGCCGCGCACTGTAACACATAAACCAGATAGCCCCAATAATGGTGATGTTTCTGAGGTGCCGGCTGGTGTGTAAAAACGTCAGTAATACAGTACAGGAAACAACAGTAAAGCAGGGAGCGATTTTGCATTTATTGTTGTGTTACTGATGTTAACTAATGGGGCAATATCGAGCTGTCTGACTCTTCAGAAAGGACACGAGTACGGAGGGCGATAAAGCGGTCAAAAACATCAGAAACTTCAAGTAAACTTACATTTTTTTCGGGGGCTTCAAGTGTTTCATGCGGAATACCCCAGGGTCCCCAAAACCAGGCATCGCTGTTGCCAAACATGGCGACAGTGGGGACGCCAACTCCGGCAGCGATATGTAATGCACCGCCATCACTGGTAAGAATTTGGTCACACAGAGACATTGCTGCCATTAACTCTCTAATATTTTTGGTTACTACTGGCGTTAATGGTAAGTCCTTACAAGATAGAATGATTTGTTGTGCTTTTTCATCATCTCCGGGATGTTCTTTATTTTCAGAGGAACCGGGTGACCAAAATAGCAATAAATGACAGTTTTCTCTGTTACTTATTTTATGAGCCAATTCAATGAACTTTTCAGCTTGCCAGCGTTGTAAGGGTTTTCTGGCACTGATTTGAATACCGTAAACAGGTACACCGGAAGGGAGCTTTAATCTTGCTGATATATCATTTATTTCATTCTGAGAGGGATAAAGTTCGAGCTTACCTGGGGCGATTTCTACTCCAATAGGTTTAGTGAGATCAGCAAGTACTTCAACAATATGACATTTTTTTTCGGATGTAGGGATAGGGTCTGTAACCACTGGTGGAGTGTCATCACCAATCGCGATGATTCGTTTTGCACCAGATATTCTTGCCCATTGTAGTGATCGATTATTCCAGCGGTCATGAGCAATGATAGCGACATCATATTGAGTAAACCAGATATCAATATAAGTTTTCAGGCGGTTAAAAATGACACTGATTGCAGACTGATCCGGTTTTCTATGATGCAGTTTACTGTAGACATGGACATGTCTAATATGCGGATTATTCTCAAGTACAGGCTGATTATAGGTATTAATCAGTACATCGATTTTACAGTCAAATGACTTAGCTAATGTTGATATTAAAGGCGTAGTCAAAATTAAATCACCGATATTATCTCTGCGAATAATAAGTATTTTCATACTATTTCCTTAATGTAAATATCTCATGAGATTTAACTTTTTCCTTGCCTAGTCACTTTATCAATTACTGCATGAAACGACTACCAGTGACAAGATGAATACAGCGGATAAGTTGATGACCTGAATGAAAAACAATTAGCCCATCATAGCACGTAGATTTTTAAGAAAGAGCAGAGAGTCAATGTCTTATCAGCAGGGGGAACGATTCTGGTGCAGAATAAGCTCATTAGAGTAGGCGGCAGTGCCGCCACGTTTTATACCAGACGCTTAACCAGAGCTTCACTGTGACGGATCCGGCTCGGTGCATTTTCAAGATCGTGCTGTACCAGAGCCATAAATAATAAATCGGTTAGCATCATTTGAGCGCTGGTAGAGGAAATTGCTGCGCTGCGGGTAGCCTGTTCTTCAGCAATGGTATAAAGACAAAGTGTTGCGCGTTGTTGAAGGGCGTTAGGGGTAAAGCCCGTTATTGTGAGAACTTTTGCTCCAACACTTAAGGCTTCATCAGCTGCAAGATTAATTTCGCGGCGTTCACCAGAATAGGAAATGGCCAGCAAAATATCGTCTGAAGACATGGCCTGCACGGTTGCTAATAACGCATGGATATCCTGCTCGGCAACAGCATTGATGCCAATTTTCATTAATTTCCAGGAAAAATTTTTAGCGACCAAACCTGAAGCGCCGATACCGGCTAACAATACTCGGCGTGCATTACGTAATAAAGTCAAACTCGCAAGCAGCTTTTCTTCGGTATTAACGTCCAGTGAGGCGTGCATTGCGGCAATGTTTTCTTTAATCAGCTTTTCTCCCACCATACGAAGTGGGTCGTCACCGAGGATCTGATTATGAACCGGCACTGAGTGTGGGGTTTGGCCACTCGCCAGAGCGTCACTAATCGCTAGTTTCATGGCGGGAAAGCCTTTGAAGCCCATCTTTTGTGCGAACTTTACTACGCTCGACTGACTGATTCCGGCTTCTTCAGCAAGTTGCTGAGAACTTAAATGTCGCACACGCTCAGGATCGGCAAGTAAAAAGTCAGCCAGTTTACGTTCGCTCTGTGCCAGCATTGGATAGCGGGTTTTTATTCGCAATAAGCAGTTCATTTTTTCTCCTGGGCAGCTTTTTCAATAGCAGCTTGCCATAATAAGCTGCGGATTGAACAATAAATACTCTTAGATATTGACTGCTCCTCGCGCTACACGGCGAGAATTCCCAATTCACAGTGAGTGAGGATATAAGGGCTAATACCGCAACCGCTACAACCGCTTTTCGGATGGCAGTTCACGACGCCAGCGACAATCCAGAGATGCTGTGCTTTTAGCCATGTCTAGTTTGCCGTCACGGTATTTATATGTACGCTTCATGTTTTTACACATATCAATTTCATTATGTAAGATGCCGATATTATTTACAGTAAAAATCAACTGCACGCTTATATCCCTGCCCGCATTGGGCGAGGCTTTACGCGTTTAATCGGTAATTTTACCGGATTAAATGTTTCATTGTTTCTTCCGAACAGTGATTGAACAAGTTATTGTTCTCAGAAAAGTCACCCTCTATCTGTTATCTTGGTAGACCTCATAATAATCCATCGGGAGTCAGATTTGGCACTATATCACGCACAGCGAGTGGTCTTTTTTGATCTCGACGGTACGCTGCACCAGCAGGATATGTTTGGCGGCTATTTACGTTATTTGCTGCGCCATCTTCCAGGTAATATTCCCTTGGTTATTATCATGTTACCTTTTGTTGTTATCGGACTTTTTCTCAGGGGACGTTCTGCCCGCTGGCCGATGAGTGTATTACTGTGGAGTATGACTTTTGGTCGCAGTGAGCAACGGCTCAATCAACTGGAAAAAGCGTTTTCCCGCCAGTTTCGTCTTAATGTCACCCCTTTTGTGAAGGTACAGCAACGGCTGAATGACTATCTTCAGGATAAAGAGACCGAAGTTTGGCTGGTGACCGGTTCACCTCAGACGCTGGTTGAACACGTTTATTCAGATACGCCATGGTTACCTAAAGTTAAATTAATAGGCAGCCAGATGTCACGTGCATTTGGTGGGCGAGTACTGACACTACGTTGTCTTTCACGTGAAAAGGTCGTGCAGTTAGAGCAACGTCTCGGTAAACCGCTGCAACTCTATAGTGGTTATAGTGATAGCGTGCTTGATTACCCGGTACTCAATTTTTGCCAGCATCGTTTCCGAGTCACCGTGCAAGGTGAGATAGAAGCAATCGACTGATGTCATTTCGTATCCGCAGCACGCTGTGTATAATACGCGCCGGTTGACCCTGCAGGAGATAAGAGTGCCAGAGAACGAAGTGACCGATCAGTACTGGATGCGTCATGCTTTGAAGCTGGCACGTATCGCCTGGGATGAAGGTGAGATCCCCGTCGGCGCAGTACTGGTTCACGAAAACAGAGTGATAGGTGAGGGCTGGAATCGACCAATTGGTCACCATGATCCGACGGCTCATGCTGAGATTATGGCGTTACGTCAGGGCGGACTTGTATTACAAAATTATCGCCTGCTTAATTCCACTCTTTATGTCACGCTGGAGCCTTGTGTCATGTGTGCTGGTGCTATGGTACATAGCCGTATCGGCAGGCTGGTATTTGGTGCCCGGGATGCAAAAACAGGCGCGAGCGGTTCCCTGCTTGATGTTTTAGGCCATTCAGGCATGAACCATCAGATCCGCGTTACTGAGGGAATAATGGCAGCGGACTGTTCATCCATGTTGAGTGATTTTTTTCGCGTTCGCCGCCTGGAAAAGAAAGCTTTAAAGGAAAAAGCCCGTAAGGGCGAATAGTTGCCAGCTCGTCTGCATCAATTAACGGATAGGCCTCGGCAAATTTAGCTTCCTGGGCCGCCTGTTTCTCTTTTTCTTGTAAATAACCTTCCAGGCTTAAATGATATTTACGAATATTCTCCACATAAGCATAAGCCTCATGCCCACGCGCATAACCATAATTGGTTTGACTGTAGTAGGGCTTCTGGCTTAACAGCGGCAGGCGAGTTTTGACTTCTGCCCAGCTATCCGGGTTACCTTTTTGCAGACGGGTGAGTCTACGTGCATCCATCATATGGGCATAGCCGATATTATAGGCTGTCAGAGCGAACCAAATACGTTCATCCTCAGCAACGGTATCAGGCACTTTACTCATCATCTCGGACAGATAGCGACTTCCACCGCGGATACTCTGTTCTGCATTTAGTCGGTCAGTGACGCCTACGCTCTGTGCTGTATTTTTAGTCAGCATCATCAGACCACGTACGCCAGTGGGCGAAGTGGCGTGTGTGTCCCAGTGAGACTCCTGATAAGAGATAGCAGCCAGTAATGTCCAGTCTATTGTATCGGCGTACTGCTCGAATAACGGTTGCAGGTCTGGCAGAACGGTATCGACTGATTTAAGAAAGTAGCGTGTATCGACGTAATCAAAATTACCGATATGACCGAGATATTTTTCCTCCAGTCGTGCCAAGGTTCCGTTACTGGAAATTTGACTGTAAAAGTCGAGCAAGGCAGCACTGATACTGTCATCACTGTCGCGGCTGGAAAACCAGGTGACGGGCTGTTCATCAGTGATATCCAGCGCAACAGCCAGCTGAGGGTGAACGCGCTGAAACAGACTGACAGAGATTGAGTCAGAAATCGTGAACGGGAGGTTGCCATCAATAACTTCTCCCAGTAGTTGATTACTGGTCTGTTTATCTGATAGCGACCAGCTCAAGTCCGGATAGTCACTTTCTTTCAGCTGCTCCAGCAAATCAATAACCCCATGACCCGAAGAGAGCATAAGCTGATTTTCAGTCACCCCTGCGAGACTTTTAGGACGTGGACTACCGACACGATAGACCATCTGATGGGAAACATGATAGTAAGCCGGGCCTGCCTGATAGTTTTGGCTACGTTTAGTGTTATAGGTCAGACCCGCGGCCAGCAAGTCCGCATTGCCGTTATCAAGGTCATCAAACAAATCACTGATGGCCGTTCGTGGCGTCATTTCCAGCTCGACATTCAGATAGTCGGCAAATAGCTGTGCCAGTTCGTAATCAAAACCGGAGGCTTTTCCATTCACAACATTCCAGGTGAGTGGTGAGGCCAGGGTACTGACATGCAAAATCCCCCGCGATTTAATGGCGGCGATACGGTTTTCGGTTTGGTTGAAACCTGGGAGGGAGGGCCATAATGCCACAGCCAGCAACAAGGTGACGACACCGATAAATAGATAATAAATATTAACTTTTTTCAAAGATGTAGGTCTGCAACGATAAGGTCTTAGCTAACAATAAACATCATTGCGGCGAGTTTTATGATAATCCGAGGCGCATTTTGCGTAATAAAGCGCCAGTAAGCAACATCTAAGATGTTTTGGCTTTAAAAATAGTCAATAGAAACATCTGAGGATATTTATACGCAAACGGTTTCGTCTAGGCTGATGATTCTCTATAATAGCCCTCGTTTTCCCCCCTTCGCCCTGAAGACGAGAGATCTTTAATGATGGAAATTCTGCGTGGTTCGCCTGCTCTTTCGGCATTTCGTATTAATAAACTTCTGACCAGATTTAATGACGCTAACCTGCCGGTCAGCGACGTGTATGCTGAGTATGTACATTTTGCTTATCTGGATGCACCGCTAAATGCTGATGAGTCTGCCCGCCTGCAACGGTTACTGAAGTACGGTCCAACCCTCGCAGAACATACCCCTGCTGGTCATTTACTGCTGGTAACTCCGCGTCCGGGAACTATCTCACCTTGGTCCTCTAAAGCGACGGACATTGCACATAACTGTGACCTGCCACAAGTCAAACGACTGGAGAGGGGGGTTGCCTGGTACATTACCGCCGACACTCTGACTGACGAACAGTGGAAAGCAGTATCTGAATTGCTCCATGACCGAATGATGGAGACGGTATTCACCTCTCTGGAAGATGCCGCTCAGTTATTTGTACAGCAGAGCCCGGCACCGGTACAAAGCGTCGATTTATCAGGTAAAGGACGTGAGGCGCTGGTCGAAGCCAATATTCGTCTGGGCCTGGCGCTGGCTGAAGATGAAATCGATTATTTGCAGGCTGCTTTTACTCAGCTTGATCGTGATCCTAACGATATTGAACTCTATATGTTCGCCCAGGCGAACTCAGAGCACTGTCGTCACAAAATTTTTAATGCTGACTGGATTATCGATGGTGAAAAACAGCCTAAGTCGCTGTTTAAGATGATTAAAAACACCTTTGAAAAAACACCTGATCATGTTCTGTCTGCCTACAAAGATAATGCAGCGGTCATGGAAGGTTCTCATGTCGGACGTTTCTTTGCTGACCACGATTCTGGTCGCTATGAATTCCATCAGGAAGAATCGCATATTCTGATGAAGGTCGAGACCCATAACCACCCAACTGCCATTTCACCCTGGCCTGGCGCTGCGACTGGCTCCGGCGGTGAAATTCGTGATGAAGGGGCTACGGGGCGCGGTTCTAAGCCTAAAGCAGGCTTGGTGGGCTTCTCGGTTTCTAACCTACGTATTCCGGGCTTTGAACAACCCTGGGAGCAAGATTTTGGTAAGCCAGACCGTATTGTCAGTGCGCTGGATATTATGACTGAAGGTCCTTTAGGTGGCGCGGCGTTTAACAACGAATTTGGTCGTCCGGCACTGACGGGCTACTTCCGTACTTATGAAGAGCAGGTTAACAGCCATAATGGCGTAGAGCTTCGCGGCTATCACAAACCTATTATGCTGGCAGGCGGTATCGGAAATATTCGTGCTGACCATGTACAAAAAGGTGAAATACCTGCGGGTGCGAAGCTTATTGTTCTTGGTGGACCGTCAATGAACATCGGCCTTGGCGGTGGCGCGGCTTCATCAATGGCTTCCGGTCAGTCTGATGCCGACCTGGATTTTGCTTCTGTTCAGCGTGATAACCCTGAAATGGAACGTCGTTGCCAGGAAGTTATCGACCGTTGCTGGCAGCTGGGTGATGATAACCCGATTGTCTTTATCCATGACGTTGGCGCCGGTGGTTTGTCGAACGCAATGCCAGAACTGGTCAGCGACGGTGGACGTGGTGGTCGTTTCGAACTGCGCGATATCTTAAATGATGAGCCGGGAATGAGCCCGTTAGAAGTATGGTGTAATGAGTCCCAGGAGCGTTATGTTCTGGCCGTTATGCCAGAGCAGTTAGCCCTGTTTGATGCTCTGTGCCGTCGTGAACGTGCTCCTTATGCAGTGATTGGTGAAGCAACTCAGGAACCGCATCTGACACTGAATGACAGCCATTTCGACAATCAGCCTATTGATATGCCGCTCGATGTTCTACTGGGTAAAACACCGAAAATGGAGCGCAATGTTGAAACGCTGAAAGCGCAAGGGGATGCCCTGAACGACAGTGAAATCACTATCGCTGATGCGGTTAACCGGGTACTGCACTTACCAACAGTTGCCGAAAAAACCTTCCTGGTGACCATTGGCGATCGTACCGTAACCGGTATGGTTTCGCGTGATCAGATGGTCGGCCCGTGGCAGATCCCTGTCGCTGACTGTGCCGTTACTACAGCGAGTTTCGACAGCTACTATGGCGAAGCAATGTCACTGGGTGAGCGTGCTCCTGTTGCCTTGCTGGATTTTGCCGCTTCCGCTCGTCTTGCCGTCGGCGAAGCCTTAACGAACATTGCCGGGACCCAGATTGGTTCTCTAAAACGTATCAAACTGTCTGCTAACTGGATGGCCGCTGCCGGACATCCAGGTGAAGACGCCGGTTTATATGAAGCGGTAAAAGCAGTAGGAGAAGAACTCTGTCCGCAACTGGGCCTGACCATTCCAGTGGGTAAAGACTCTATGTCGATGAAAACCCGCTGGCAGCAGGAAGACAGCATCAAAGAGATGACCTCACCACTCTCTTTGGTTATCACGGCATTTGCTCGCGTTGAAGATGTGCGTGCGACCGTGACACCGCAGTTAAGTACTGAAGACAATGCCTTGTTCCTGATTGACTTAGGTGCCGGTCATAACGCGCTCGGTGCTACGGCACTCGCTCAGGTCTATCGTCAGCTAGGTGACAAGCCTGCTGATGTGCGCAATGTTGAGCAACTGAAAGGCTTCTGGCATGCCATGCAGGCGCTGGTAGCTGAACGCAAGCTGCTGGCCTGGCATGACCGTTCTGATGGTGGTCTGTTAGTCACTCTGGCGGAAATGGCTTTCACCGGTCACTGTGGTATTAAAGCAGACATTAGTGCTCTTGGTGATAACCGACTGGCTGCCCTTTTTAACGAAGAGTTAGGTGGTGTTATCCAGGTTGGTGCCGCAGACAGAGCTGCTGTCGAACAGTGTTTTGCTGAGCATGGCCTTGCAGATTGTGTGCACTACCTCGGTAAAGCGGTCGCTGGTGATAGCTTTACTCTGACGGCTGACGGTGAGTCAGTCTTTAGCGAAAGCCGCACCACGATGCGTCTCTGGTGGGCAGAAACCACCTGGCAGATGCAGCGTCTGCGTGATAACCCTGATTGTGCGGATCAGGAACATCAGGCTAAAGCTGACGATAATGATCCAGGCCTCAGTGCTAAACTGAATTTTGATATCACAGCCGATATCGCTGCGCCGTTTATCGCGACCGGTGTTCGTCCTAAAGTGGCTATTCTGCGTGAGCAGGGCGTTAACTCTCATGTTGAAATGGCGGCAGCATTCCATCGCGCAGGTTTTGATGCGATTGATGTTCATATGAGTGATTTGCTGGCTGGCCGTACCGGACTGGATAGCTTCCAGACACTGGTTGCCTGCGGTGGTTTCTCCTATGGTGATGTGCTGGGTGCGGGCGAGGGCTGGGCGAAATCGATTCTCTTCAACTCACGTGTACGTGATGAATTCGCCGAATTCTTCCTGCGTCCTCAGACCTTGGCTCTGGGCGTTTGTAATGGTTGTCAGATGATGTCTAACCTGCGGGAACTGATCCCCGGAAGTGAGCTATGGCCACGCTTTGTCCGTAACCAGTCAGACCGCTTTGAAGCACGCTTTAGCCTGGTTGAAGTGACTGATAGCCCATCATTACTGCTTCAGGGAATGGCGGGTTCACATATGCCGATTGCCGTTTCACATGGTGAAGGCCGCGTTGAAGTGCGTGATGAGGCTCATCTGCTGGCGCTGGAAAGCAAAGGTCTGGTAGCGCTACGCTTTATCGATAGTGCGAATAATATCACTGAGCGCTATCCCGCGAACCCGAATGGTTCACCTAAGGGGATTACAGCGGTGAGTAATGAAGACGGACGCGTTACCATTATGATGCCTCATCCTGAACGCGTATTCCGTACCGTGAATAACTCCTGGCATCCGGAAGAGTGGGGCGAAGACAGCCCGTGGATGCGTATTTTCCGTAACGCCCGTAAACAGCTGGGCTAATCATTCGCTAAGCTGATATAAACCCCTCGATTTTTGAGGGGTTTATTATGTCGCTAAATCACGACAATGTCATGTTATGTGTCTCTTTTTGGAGACACGCAACATTATGATTGTTAAATATATTTAGTTTAAGTCATTTGAGTGTCTCAAAAAAGCGACGGTTTTTGTGCTCGTAATGTGATTTTTTATTGGTTTTTTATTTTTAAAATTCATTATAAATCATATCATTGATGTTTTTATTTACATCTTGGCATATATCGTGCATTATTATTGTCGTTGCTCATTCAACTTCTTATGTCAGCGTTTTTAATTAAACAGGCTACATAAACCTCCGAATGACGCACATTAAGGTGCCTGCCGTCCAACTTTTGATAAATGCTTTCGGGCTTATCATACACAGGGCGAAACGTTGAGTAAGGCGCCGCCTATTTCTGAGATAAAGGCAGGGTTTTTACCCTGCCTTTATTGTTTCTGTAAACTCCGCTTTCAACTCAATTCAATCCCGGCTAGCATCTTGTCTGAACGATAAAATGAGAACAGTCAATTGAATAAGTGGCATATCTTCCCCCGCTCATTACGACAGCTTGTTATGATGGCCTTTTTCCTGGTTCTGGTTCCGTTACTGGTACTTGCCTGGCAAGCATGGCAGAGTCTGAACACGCTCAGTGCTCAGGCAGAACAAACTCACCGTAGCACCATGGCTGACGCTGGCCGTAGTGAGACGATGACCAATATTGCGCTGGAAATGGAGAGGAGTTATCGCCAGTATTGCGTGCTGGAAGATGCTCGCCTGTTGAGCCTGTATCAGGAACAGCATGGAAATTATGCCCAGATGCTGGAAGCCCATGCTCTGGTTATAGCTGATACCCGTTTGCTACAAACACTGACCAAATCCCTGGCGGCACTGTCAGTGTTACAGTGCCGTAATAATGCTCCGGATACTGCTGCATTACATGAACTTGAAGTTTTTTCTGTCAGTAATGCTGATATGCTTCAGGCGACCCGGGGGGTGGTTTTTTCTCGTGGTCAGCAATTGCAGCAGGATATTGCTGAGCGTGGTCAGTTCTTTGGCTGGCAGGCGCTGGTGTTGTTTTTATTGAGTCTGAATCTGGTTATTATTTTTACCCGCATGATAATCGGCCCGGTAAAAGGCATTGAAAGGATGATTAAGCATCTTGGGGAAGGGCGATTACTGGAAGACGGAGAGAGTCTTAAAGGTCCGAGAGAGTTCCGAACTATCGGACAACGTATCGTCTGGCTAAGCGAGCGTTTACGCTGGCTCGAGTCTCAGCGACACGAATTTTTACGCCATATATCGCATGAGTTAAAAACGCCACTTTCCAGTATGCGTGAAGGTACGGAATTATTGGCAGATCAGGTCGTCGGACCGCTAACGGTCTCTCAGAAAGAGGTGGTGTCTATTCTTGACGACAGTAGTCGTCACTTGCAAAAGCTTATCGAACAATTGCTGGACTATAACCGTCGGGTAATAGACGGCGCTGTTGAGCTGGAAAAAGTGGATCTCTCCCCTCTGGTCACCAGTGTGATAGCGGCACACCGTTTACCTGCCAGAGCCAAGCATATGCGAACTGAAACTGACCTCATCCCTGTTGCCTGCCTGTCTGAACCGGTATTGCTGATGAGCGTCTTAGATAATCTCTATTCCAATGCGGTATACTATGGTGCTAAATCCGGTACCATTTATATTCGTAGCGTCCAGTCAGGTAATCAACTACATATTGATGTCGCTAATACCGGTCAGGCAATTCCTGAATCGGAGAGAGAAATGATTTTTGAGCCTTTCTATCAAGGCAGCCTACAACGTAAAGGTTCAGTGAAAGGCAGTGGATTAGGCCTCAGTATTGCCAGGGATTGTATTCATCGTATGAAAGGTCAGCTCTATCTGATACATGATAAGAAAGCAGGAGTATGCTTTCGTATCGAATTACCGGTTTTTCCCGAGAATGATAAAACGCAATGAAATCATACCTGTTAACCCTACTACGTGGTGTGGCTGGCTCTCGTCTGGCTGCTACTCTGCTGGTGGCTGGAAGTGGTGTACTAATGGGTTGTGCATCGCTACCTGAATTCCATCATTCACAGACCGCTAATCAGGCTCATTTACCGGAGCAACAGCTACCGGACTATCTCTCGACCCAGTGTTCGAATATCTGGCCGCAAGTTGATGCTGCTACTCTGGAAAATCCACTCTACTGGTTGCGAGGAATGGAATGCGCGCAGCGACTCTCACCTGAAGATGCCAGAATCGAAGCGCGCCAGTGGTCGGCAATCACCTGGCAGGATACATTTAAGCGCGGGATCTTATTGTCCCCTGCCAAAATTATCCCTGCTGAAAGACGTAAATACATGACGCAGCTTGACATGATGGCTACAGATATCCCACCACAGATACGTTCATTATTCATCGTCTGGCGTGACGGGCAGCGTGCTCAGTTAAGTTTGGTGGAAGAGCGTAGTCGCTACACTAAATTACAGCAGGCAACAGGCGCTCAGCTGGAGGAGTTGCGCCAGACACAGCAGTTTTTACGTAATGAACTGGAAATAACGACCAAAAAGCTAGAAACCATGTCCGATATCGAGCGTCAGCTTTCCAGCCGTAAACCGGGTAGCAACTATGTTCCTGAAGATCCAGAAAGTGAGACTCAGGATAACAAAGGACAATTCATTGAAGAGGAGGGGCCATGACGCCACATAAACCGGCGAATTTACTCTTAGTAGATGATGATCCTGGCTTGTTAAAACTGTTAGGCATGCGTCTGAGCAGTGAAGGTTATACCGTGACCACGGCTGAAAGTGGTGCGGAAGGGCTGCGAGCCTTAGGGCGTGAAAAAATTGATCTGGTGATAAGCGATCTACGGATGGATGAAATGGATGGTATGGCTCTTTTTGGTGAGATCCAAAAGGCCCAGCCAGGCATGCCTGTCATTATTCTGACCGCTCATGGTTCAATTCCTGAAGCGGTGACAGCAACGCAACAAGGCGTCTTCAGCTTTTTGACTAAACCGGTAGATAAAGATGCGCTGTACCGGGCCATTAACGATGCGCTGGCCCATACTGTTCCTGCCGGAGAGGAGATGTGGCGCGAGAGGATTGTTACGCGTAGTCCGATTATGCTGCGTTTGCTGGAGCAGGCTCATAAAGTGGCTCAGTCTGATGTCAGTGTACTCATCAATGGACAAAGCGGGACTGGGAAAGAGGTCCTGGCGCAAGCCATACACCAGGCGAGCCCACGAAATAAGAAAGCTTTTATTGCGATTAACTGTGGTGCATTGCCAGAACAGTTACTGGAGTCGGAGCTATTCGGTCATGCGCGTGGAGCCTTTACCGGGGCGGTGAGCAATCGGGAAGGATTATTCCAGGCTGCCGAAGGAGGGACGCTTTTTTTAGATGAAATTGGCGATATGCCCCTCTCACTACAGGTAAAGTTGTTACGGGTATTGCAAGAACGTAAAGTTCGCCCGCTTGGCAGTAATCGTGATGTGAATATTGACGTACGGATCCTGTCGGCAACCCACAGAAATCTTCCGAAAGCGATGGAACGGGGCGAATTCCGTGAAGATTTATTCTATCGCCTGAATGTGGTGAGCCTGAAGATCCCTGCACTCAATGAACGTGCTGAAGATATTCCTTTGCTGGCCAGCCAGTTACTACGTCAGTCAGCGGATAAGCATAAGCCTTTTGTTCGTAGCTTTTCGACTGAGGCCATGAAACGGTTAATCTCAGCCAGCTGGCCGGGTAATGTTCGCCAACTTGTGAACGTCATCGAGCAATGTGTAGCCCTGACTTCAACGCCGGTTATCAATGAAGCCTTAGTGGAACAGGCGCTGGAAGGGGAAAATACTGCGTTACCAACCTTTGTTGAGGCAAGAAACCAGTTCGAACTTAACTACTTACGAAAACTTTTGCATATCACCAAAGGCAACGTCACCCATTCTGCACGTATGGCTGGTCGAAATCGGACAGAATTCTATAAACTACTGGCCCGACATGAACTCGATGCCAATGACTTTAAAGACTAGCCTGTGGTAGTGTGAACAGATGCCGATTTATACCGAAAACAGCATGTGATGTGGCGTGGGGAAAGAGTAATAACATGAAAAAAATAGACGCAATTATTAAGCCGTTCAAACTGGATGATGTTCGTGAAGCTTTGGCGGAAGTCGGTATCACAGGCATGACAGTGACTGAAGTGAAGGGGTTTGGTCGTCAGAAAGGTCATACAGAGCTGTATCGTGGTGCTGAGTATATGGTGGACTTTTTGCCAAAAGTGAAAGTTGAACTGGTCGTGACTGACGATATCGTCGATATTTGCGTTGACACTATTGTGCGTACTGCGCAGACCGGGAAAATTGGTGACGGTAAGATTTTTGTCTTCGACGTTGCCCGTGTGGTACGCATTCGTACCGGCGAAGAAGACGACGCGGCGATTTAATTCGCTGTATTAGATCCGCTTAACGTGCCTCCGAGTGTTGGTTATTATTCAGAGGCAGTCATTTCCTGTAAGCCAGAATGCGGCTGAATATTCCCTCCTGATACGCGGCTTCACTCAGTATTACTCTCCCTGATAGCATGAATTTTTGCCGAATCAGTCAATAGCCATGTTTATTATGTTGTTATCCCGATTATCCACTGTTCTTATACTCAGAATGACGCCTTTATTACTTTATGATGCTATAGAGGGCCCGTTAAGGTTATCAAAAGTATTATTAGCGTGGCTGAGTAGAAGAGTGATGGTTGCGCTGAGCTTGAAAAATACGCATCATGCTCATGAAGAAATGACCGAAAATCAGGAAAGTTTTTTATTGCAAAGAATCCTTATTTCATGCCTGGGTAATCGTTTGCGTAAAAACCTTAATCAAGCTCTACCACCTGAATCTATTTCGGTTTACACTATCGACTGTCGCCCAAAAGGGCATCCCATTATTGCAATAAAAAGTTTACCGTTAGCTGAGTCAGGAGATGCGGATGTTAAAGCGTGAAATGAACATTGCCGATTATGATGCCGAATTATGGCAGGCTATGGAGCAAGAAAAAGTACGTCAGGAAGAGCACATCGAACTGATCGCCTCCGAAAACTATACCAGCCCACGTGTTATGCAGGCTCAAGGGTCTCAGCTGACGAACAAGTATGCTGAAGGGTACCCGGGTAAGCGTTACTACGGTGGTTGTGAGCATGTTGACGTCGTTGAACAACTGGCTATTGATCGTGCGAAAGAGCTGTTTGGTGCAGACTACGCTAACGTACAGCCTCACTCAGGTTCTCAGGCGAACTTCGCTGTTTACACCACGTTACTTGAACCTGGTGATACCGTACTGGGTATGAACCTTGCCCATGGTGGCCACTTGACTCACGGCTCCCCGGTTAACTTCTCGGGTAAACTGTACAACATCGTTCCTTACGGCATCGATGAAAGCGGCCATATTGACTACGCAGAGCTGGAAAAACTGGCTAAAGAACACAAACCGAAGATGATTATCGGTGGTTTCTCTGCCTATTCTGGTGTGGTTGACTGGGCTAAAATGCGCGAAATCGCTGATTTAGTCGGTGCATCTTTATTTGTTGATATGGCACATGTTGCTGGTCTGGTTGCTGCGGGCGTTTACCCTAACCCAGTGCCACATGCTCACGTTGTCACCACGACTACGCATAAAACCCTGGCCGGCCCACGCGGCGGTTTAATTCTGGCGAAAGGCGGTAGCGAAGAGCTGTATAAAAAACTGAACTCCGCAGTATTCCCGGGCGCTCAGGGTGGTCCACTGATGCATGTTATCGCTGGTAAAGCGGTAGCGCTGAAAGAAGCTTTGGAACCAGAATTCAAAGAGTACCAGCAGCAAGTGGCTAAAAATGCCAGAGCTATGGTAGAAGTCTTCCTGAACCGCGGTTATAACGTGGTTTCGGGTGGTACTGATAACCATCTGTTCTTACTGGATTTGGTTGACAAAAACCTGACGGGTAAAGAAGCTGATGCTGCACTGGGTCGCGCCAATATCACGGTTAACAAAAACAGCGTACCAAACGATCCGAAGAGCCCGTTTATCACTTCTGGTATCCGTATCGGTAGCCCGGCAGTCACTCGTCGTGGTTTCAAAGAAGCGGAAGTGAAAGAACTGGCTGGCTGGATGTGTGACATCCTGGATAACATCAATGATGAAGCCATTATTGAAAGCACCAAGCAGAAAGTTCTCGATATCTGCGCGCGTTTCCCGGTATACGCGTAAGTATTGATTCAGTTGCTATTATTACACCACATCAGCTTCAGGCTTGTGGTGTAAAATGAAAGCCGTCACCTATCTAGTGGCGGTTTTTTTTGCCTGAATTTAGTCAAGAGTGACACGAAAGAAGCCAGATACCCGCCCCATCAGCAACCCGTCAGTATTTCACCGCCATATGTGACCTGTCATCAGACTATTGAATCGTCATTGTAGCTTGCAAGCAAATTGTCTATCCCTGACACTACTCCTGTCAAAATCGGAGGAAACATGGTTGTTCAATCCACGCTTTGGTTAGCCTTGAGTTATTTCACTTATTTTTTCAGTTACGGTATTTTTTTGCCTTTCTGGAGTTTGTGGCTGGAAGGTGTGGGTTTACCACCAGAAACAATCGGTATGTTATTGGGTGCCGGGCTCATTGCACGTTTTTTAGGTAGTTTATTACTGGCTCCAAGAGTAACTAATCCTTTCCGATTAGTATTTGCACTACGTATACTGGCGCTACTCTCATTAATCTTTATGGTGGCTTTCTGGCTCGGACAAACCTCCGCCTGGCTACTTATCGTGATGATAGGCTTCAACCTCTTCTTTTCTCCACTCGTCCCCTTGACTGATGCCCTGGCTGGCACCTGGCAGCGTCAGTTTCCTCTCGATTATGGTCGGGTCAGGCTATGGGGTTCACTGGCATTTGTGATTGGCTCAGCGGTCACGGGTAAACTGGTGAGTGAGTTTAGCTATCAGGCTATTCTGGTGTTAATGAGCGTGGGCGTCACCTCGATGCTGATTGGTATGATGTTTCGCCCTTCAATTATGCCAGAGGGCAAAATTGCCCAGCAAGAATCTATGGGATGGTCAGCCTGGAAGAACCTGATTGTAGGTGACTGGCGATTTCTGGCTTGTGTTACCTTATTGCAAGGCGCGCATGCTGCATACTATGCTTTCAGTGCCATTTACTGGCAGGGCGAAGGATATTCAGCCTCAGTGGTCGGCTATTTGTGGTCGCTCAGCGTGGTCGCGGAAATCGTTATTTTTGCGCTTAGCAACCGTCTGTTCCGTCGTTGGGGGACACGTGAGCTCCTGTTACTTTCTGGTGTCTCCGGGATTATTCGCTGGGGGCTGATGGCATCAAGTACTGAGCTATCCTGGCTTATCGTCTCGCAGATTTTGCACTGCGGTAGCTTTACGGTCTGTCACCTTGCCGCCATGCGCTATATCTCTGCGCGACATGGCCACGAAGTTATTCGTTTGCAGGCGGTATACTCAGCGGTGGCAATGGGCGGAGGCATCGCGATCATGACCATGTTCTCTGGCTATCTGTACCAGCATATTCAGGGCGGTATGTTCTGGGTTATGGCTTTGGTCGCAGTACCCGCGCTGTTTTTACGTCCCAAAGTTACTGCGAAAGTATAATTTTGGCCCGACATTGCGAATGTTAATCCTGAGGCTGATATGAATCATAAACGAGCCTGTGTTAGCGGGAGCCTGTTACTGATGGCTGGGTTGAGTGCATTTACTGCCCAGGCCCATCCACACAGTTTTATTTCTCTTAAAACCACCCCGGTTATCGAACAAGGCCAGTTAACCGGGTTAAAAATGCAGTGGCTGATGGATGAACTGACCTCTGCCGACCTGCTCTATGATGCTGGGGATGCTAAGCCTGACTCCCCAGTCTGGAAAAAACTGGCAGCGGAGGTGATGGCAAATGTGCTCGGTCAGCACTATTTCACCGAAGTATGGCAACAGGGAAAAAAAGTGAAGTTCACGGCCCTGCCTCCTGAATATCGGCTAGAAAGGGTCGAGCATCAGGTGATGCTGAGTTTTGTTTTACCCCTGGAAAAATCCCAGCCTCTACAAGGTGCCAGTTTTCAGATCTCAACCTTCGACCCCTCTTTTTATGTTGATATGACTTATATTAAAGATACTGATGTCTCTTTACCGCCCGGTCTGACTACTCGTTGTCATATTTCAGTGCTGACACCTCAGCCAAGTGAAGCAATGCTGGCGTTTGCCGCATCGCTGGATAAAGACGATGCACCGCCAGAAGATATGGCGTTAGGGCAGCAATTTGCTCAAAAAGTGACACTACAATGCCAGTGAGTAAGGGCTCAACGTCGAGTCGCTATTACTGGCGAAATGGCTGGCCGTTACTGCTTTTTTTGGTTTTGACGGCGGGAGCCTTATTTGCACTCTGGAGTTACTGGCCACAGATTTTAGCGCAGTCGATGCAATGGCAGCGCGCCATTAACCAGGAACTTAGTCGCTTGTTACGTCAGGTAGCTGACAATCCGAACCGGGCTGGGATTTTCTTGCTGGGGGTGAGCTTCGGTTATGGGATCTTACATGCTCTGGGGCCGGGGCACGGTAAAATTGTGATTACTACCTGGCTCGCTACCCATCCTTCGAAACTCAAAACGAGTCTTAAATTGACTTTCGCCGCGTCGCTGTTGCAAGGACTGGTGGCTATTAGTCTGGTAACGATATTGTTAGTGGTACTACAGCTACCCTCGCGTCAGCTACATCTTAGTAGTTTCTGGCTGGAGAAGGGGAGTTATCTGCTAGTCGGTGTGCTGGGTTTGTTACTTTGCCTGCGTGCGATTCGACGTTTACGAGGACTACTACGTCGTCAGCCGCGCTTTCGCTCTTTTACTCCCCAGCATATTCATGATGATCATTGTGGCTGTGGTCATCAGCATGTCCCTGACCCACAACAGCTTGCCGCGAGTGATGACTGGCGTGCCCATTTGATGGTGATAGTGTCGATGGGAATACGCCCTTGCTCTGGGGCGATTATGGTACTGCTTTTCAGCAAAGTTATCGGGGTTTTTAGTTGGGGGATTTTATCCGCTCTGGCCATGGCATCAGGGACGGCAATAACCCTTTCCGGGCTGGCTTTACTGGTTCATGGTTGCAGAGATTTTGCTATCAGGCTGAGTAAAAATCGCCCCCCGCTGTTATGGCAACAGGTCGGCTGGTCTTCACTTGCGTTGGCGGGGGGAGTGATACTGGTGGTGGTGGCGGTAGTGATGTGGCTCAGTGCTCAACCGGTAACGCGCGGACTTCGCCCTTTTTAATAGCAGAGTCCTCCAGGGGAGGACTCTGTAGCAGATAAACTCTAGCGTTTCAGTGCTTCACTGAGTTCTTCACGCATTAATGCGAGCATAGATTTCACGACGCGTGGGTTACCTGCAACAATATTACCTGTCAGCAGATAGTTATGACCACCAGTGAAATCGCAAACCAGGCTGCCGGACTCACGTGCCAGCAGTTCACCTGCCGCAAAGTCCCAAGGTTTCAGACCAATTTCAAAGAAACCATCTACTCGACCTGCTGCAACATAAGCTAAGTCCAGAGCAGCAGATCCGGTACGACGGAAGTCTGCACACTCAGTAAACAGTTTACCGATGATATTGATATAGGTTGCTGCGTATTGTTTCTGTTTGAACGGAAAGCCGGTTGCCAGAATAGTTCCATCGAGATCACGTGCATTGCTGCCACGCAGACGATAACCGTTCAGCTGCGCGCCCTGACCACGTACCGCACTGAACAGTTCGTTACGCATTGGATCATAAACAACAGCAACTTCGGTGCGGCCTTTAATACGCACAGCGATAGAAACAGAGAAGTGAGGTAAACGTTTAATGAAGTTAGTAGTGCCATCCAGTGGATCGATAACCCATTGCACATCCTGATCTTCACCTGCCAGTTCACCGGATTCTTCGGTAATAATGGTATGTTTTGGATAAGACTTACGAATAACTTCGATAATCAAGCGCTCGGCTTCTTTATCTATGTTTGTTACAAAGTCATTGCTGCCTTTCTGGCTAGCTTCAACCGCGTCAGGTGTTTCATAGCTTTTGGCAATTAAATTGCCGGCCTTGCGCGCAGCGCGCACGGCGATGTTGAGCATCGGATGCATCGGTTTCTCTCACTGGATTTTAAAGAACGGGAAAACGGGGCAGAGTATAGCAGAGCGTTCGGAATATGTCCCAATGATATGATAAGATATTACGATATTCTTCTTCAGGCTTTGAATGATAATGTTGCAAAATGTACGAATTGTGCTGGTTGAAACCTCGCATACCGGCAATATGGGCTCTGTCGCCCGTGCGATGAAAACGATGGGATTAACCAATCTCTGGCTGGTTAATCCGCTGGTAAAACCTGACTCTCAGGCGATTGCGCTGGCGGCGGGTGCCAGTGATGTGATTGGTGATGCAAAAATTGTTGATACCCTCGATGAGGCGTTAACCGGGTGTAGTCTGGTGGTGGGGACCAGTGCACGTTCCCGCACCTTGCCCTGGCCGATGCTTGACCCACGTGAGTGCGGCATAAAAAGTATTTCCGAGGCACAGCATGCCCCGGTGGCGATTGTCTTTGGCCGCGAGCGAGTAGGGCTGACAAATGACGAATTGCAAAAATGTCACTACCACGTTGCGATTCAGGCGAACCCTGAGTACAGTTCTCTGAATTTGGCGATGGCGGTGCAAATCCTTGCCTATGAAGTCCGTATTGCCTGGCTGGCAACGCAAAATGAAGGTCAGGAAGAGGAAACAACTCAGGAAGAAGCAGCCTATCCATTAGTTGATGATTTGGAACGTTTTTACGTTCATCTGGAGCAGGCGTTGTCAAATAGCGGCTTTATTCGGCCCACCCATCCGGGTCAGGTAATGAGCAGATTACGTCGCTTATTTACCCGTGCTCGTCCTGAAAATCAGGAGCTAAATATCCTCCGTGGGATGCTCACTTCTCTGGAACATCATAATAAATCAGGGAAATAATACTTGAGTAAATTACTAGGTTAAATAGTTGACCAAATTACTCAGGAATGTCAGACTTGTCTCAAGCTATGTGACTATCATTTTTTGAAACCCCCGGAACGAGGGGCTATTTGAGGTTAAGTAAGACATGAGACTGACATCTAAAGGACGCTATGCTGTTACCGCAATGCTTGACGTCGCGTTGAATTCTGAATCGGGTCCAGTACCACTGGCCGATATTTCTGAACGTCAGGGCATTTCGCTTTCTTACCTGGAGCAGCTATTTTCACGTCTGCGTAAAAATGGCCTCGTCGCTAGCGTCCGTGGACCGGGCGGTGGTTATCTGTTAGGTAAAGAAGCAGGTAGTATCGCAGTTGGGGAAGTCATTAGTGCGGTCGATGAATCTGTTGATGCCACGCGCTGCCAGGGTAAAGGCGGTTGCCAGGGTGGGGAGAAATGTCTGACCCACGCTCTGTGGCGCGATCTCAGCGATCGCCTGACCGGATTCCTGAACAATATCACTTTGGGTGAATTGGTGAATAACCAGGAAGTAATGGATGTGTCTGATCGTCAGCAGAATGACAATCATCGTACCATACGTCTCCAGGACCAGATTGACGTCAAACTGCGCGCATAAGCAGAAAAACGAACTTTAGAATCAGATAGGCAGACCGCAATTGATAACGGCTCCAACCTTTTAAGTCTGGTTCTTCGTATTGAAGTGATGTACGGAGCTTAAGAGCAATGAAATTACCTATTTATCTCGACTATTCTGCTACCACACCGGTAGATCCGCGTGTTGCGCAGAAAATGATGCAGTTTTTAACAATGGACGGCAACTTCGGGAACCCCGCTTCCCGTTCCCACCGTTTTGGCTGGCAGGCAGAAGAAGCAGTTGATATTGCCCGTAACCAAATTGCAGAGCTGTTGGGCGCTGATCCACGTGAGATTGTCTTCACTTCTGGTGCTACAGAGTCAGACAACCTTGCGATTAAAGGTGCTGCTAACTTCTACCAGAAGAAAGGCAAGCACATTATTACCGTAAAAACAGAACACAAAGCGGTTCTGGATACCTGTCGTCAGCTGGAACGTGAAGGTTTTGAAGTCACTTACCTGTCTCCAGAGGCTAATGGTATTCTTGACCTGAAAGTGCTGGAAGCGGCAATGCGTGACGACACCATTCTGGTGTCTGTGATGCATGTGAACAACGAAATCGGCGTGGTTCAGGATATTGCGACTATCGGCGAAATGTGCCGCGCTCGTGGCATCATTTTCCATGTTGATGCAACCCAGAGTGTGGGCAAAATACCTCTCGACCTGAGTAAGCTGAAAGTCGATCTGATGTCTTTCTCCAGCCATAAAATCTATGGTCCTAAAGGTATTGGTGGTCTTTACGTTCGTCGTAAACCACGTATTCGTATTGAAGCACAGATGCACGGTGGCGGTCACGAGCGCGGTATGCGTTCAGGTACCTTACCGGTTCACCAGATTGCTGGAATGGGCGAAGCTTACCGTATTGCCAAAGAAGAACTGGAAACGGAAATGGCACGTCTGCGTGTACTGCGTCAGCGTCTGTGGGACGGCGTGAAAGATATGGAAGAAGTGTATCTGAACGGCGACTTAGAGCAGGGTGTACCGACTATCCTTAACGTCAGCTTCAACTATGTTGAAGGCGAGTCACTGATTATGGCACTGAAAGATCTTGCTGTCTCTTCAGGTTCTGCCTGTACATCAGCAAGCCTGGAGCCTTCATATGTGTTGCGCGCTTTGGGTATGAATGACGAACTGGCACACAGTTCTATCCGCTTCTCTTTAGGCCGTTTTACTACGGAAGAAGAGATTGATTACACCATCAAGCTGGTAAGAAATTCTATTGGTCGTTTGCGCGATCTTTCTCCTCTGTGGGAAATGTTCAAGCAGGGTGTTGATCTTACTACTATCGAATGGTCACACCATTAATCAATTTCGGAATCAGGAGAAACAAAAATGGCTTATAGCGAAAAAGTAATCGATCATTACGAAAATCCACGTAACGTGGGCTCTTTTGATAATGCGGATACCAGCGTTGGTTCTGGCATGGTGGGTGCACCAGCTTGTGGCGACGTCATGAAATTGCAGATTAAAGTTAACAATGAAGGTATCATTGAAGACGCACGCTTCAAGACTTATGGCTGTGGCTCTGCCATCGCGTCCAGCTCTTTGTTGACCGAATGGGTAAAGGGTAAGTCTCTGGATGAAGCTGAAGCAATTAAAAACACCGATATCGCAGACGAACTGGAGCTGCCACCGGTGAAGATCCACTGCTCAATCCTTGCGGAAGATGCTATCAAAGCAGCTATCGCGGATTATAAAAGCAAGCGTGATCCTCAGTAGAAATAAGACGAGTTTGTCGCCAGGCGAGAAGTGCAAGAGTCCCTGGAAGCTGACTCAGGTAAGTGGAGTTGCATGAGCACCGTGAGTTCTCATGCAACTCAAGGTATGACGAGAAATAATATCTGATTGAGGTTATGGTATGTCGATTACCCTCAGTGACAGTGCTGCAGATCGTGTGAATGCTTTCCTTACCAATCGTGGAAAAGGATTCGGTTTACGCTTAGGTGTTCGCACTTCAGGTTGTTCCGGTATGGCTTATGTTCTGGAGTTCGTTGATGCTCCCGAAGACGACGACACCGTTTTTGAAGACAAAGGCGTGAAGGTCGTTATTGATGGCAAAAGCCTGCAATTTTTAGACGGAACCCAGCTCGACTTTGTCAAAGAAGGCCTTAACGAAGGATTTAAGTTTACCAATCCTAACGTAAAAGACGAGTGTGGTTGTGGCGAAAGCTTCCACGTCTGATCTATATAACACGCTATCTGAGCATGTAGATGGCGTGTGATTCTGCATGACCAATACAGCATTTACCTGATAATCACTCGAGTCTGTTATGGATCACTTTACTCTGTTTGGACTGACACCAGGCTATGTGGTTGACACTCAGCAACTGGCAACGCGTTACCAGGAATTGCAGCGACAGTTCCACCCTGACAAATATGCCAGCCGTCCGCAGGCGGAGCAGCTTCTGGCAGTAAATCAATCGGCTACTATCAATCAGGCATGGCAAACATTGCGCCATCCGCTGTTACGTGCTGAATATTTGCTGTTGCTGAATGGTTTTGACTTAGCAAATGAGCAGCATACCGTACGCGACACTGCATTTTTGATGGAACAGCTTGAGTTACGTGAAGAGCTGAATAGTATCGAACAGTCAGCAAATATCACCGCACTGGAAGCCTTTGCCAGCAAAGTCACAACGATGATACAAAGTCGTAGTACCAGAATGGTACAGGAGCTGGATGGTTTGCAGTGGGAACAAGCGGCAGATACTGTACGTAAGCTGCGTTTTCTCGATAAATTACAGCAGCACATAGAACAACTCGAAGAAAAACTGAGCGATTTTTAATGCCTGATTTCGGGCCTGGATTTTTGGAAGTTTAATATGGCGTTATTACAAATTAGTGAGCCTGGAATGGCGGCAGAACCGCATCAGCGTAGGCTGGCCGCGGGTATTGATCTGGGTACGACTCACTCTCTGGTGGCAACCGTACGTAGCGGGCAAGCAGAGACTCTGGCTGATAGCCAGGGGCAGCACCTCCTTCCTTCTGTGGTGCATTACCAGTCACAAGGCCATCGTGTCGGTTATGAAGCTCGCGCTCAGGCCGAGCTTGATCCGGTTAACACGATAAGCTCCGTAAAACGCCTGATCGGGCGATCGCTGGTTGATATTCAGACTCGCTATCCTCAGCTTCCCTATCAGTTCACAGCCAGTGAAAATGGCCTGCCGTTGATCAATACGCCAGCGGGTTTACTGAATCCGTTACGTATCTCGGCTGATATTCTGACCCATCTTGCCCAGCGTGCACAGGAAAGCCTGGCAGGCTCTCTCGATGGCGTGGTGATTACCGTCCCAGCCTATTTCGATGATGCCCAGCGGCAAGGAACGAAAGACGCTGCCCGTCTGGCAGGTCTGCATGTATTACGACTACTTAATGAACCTACTGCCGCAGCCATAGCCTATGGTCTCGATTCTGGGCAAGAGGGCGTTATCGCCGTCTACGATTTGGGTGGCGGTACTTTTGATATTTCTATTCTACGCCTGAGTCGCGGTGTTTTTGAAGTTCTCGCTACCGGCGGCGATTCGGCCTTGGGTGGTGATGATTTTGACCGTCTGCTGGCTGACTTTATAGGCGAAAAACTGGGTCTCCAGACTCAGGGTGATCTTCGCTTGCAGCGGCAGTTACTGGATGCAGCGACAGCGGCAAAAATTGCCCTGAGTAATGCACAAAGCGTAAAGGTCGAGCTGGCAGGTCAGCAGACTGAAGTGACGCGTGAGCAGTTTGAAGAGCTTATCGCTGCCTTGGTCAAACGTACTCTGCTTGCTTGTCGTCGCGTCTTAAAAGATGCGGGAGTGACCGCGGAAGAAGTGCTTGAAGTCGTCATGGTTGGCGGCTCGACCCGGACTCCTGTAGTGCGTGAGCGGGTGGGTGAATTCTTCGGTCGTGAACCACTGACCTCTATCGATCCTGACAAAGTTGTCGCTATCGGTGCGGCGATTCAGGCTGACATTCTGGTGGGCAATAAACCTGACAGCGAAATGCTGTTATTGGATGTCATCCCGCTGTCACTGGGGCTTGAGACCATGGGCGGGTTGGTAGAGAAGGTTATTAACCGCAATACCACCATCCCCGTAGCGAAGGCTCAGGAGTTCACCACCTTTAAAGATGGCCAGACTGCAATGACCATTCATGTTATGCAGGGTGAACGTGAGCTGGTGCAGGATTGCCGTTCGCTGGCACGTTTTACCTTACGGGGTATTCCGCCAATGGCTGCCGGTGCTGCGCATATTCGCGTCACTTTTCAGGTTGATGCGGATGGTTTACTCAATGTGACAGCAATGGAAAAATCGACCGGTGTCGAAGCCTCTATTCAGGTGAAACCTTCTTATGGCCTGAGCGATGGCGAAATTGCCAGTATGATTCAGGACTCCATGAGCTATGCCGAGCATGACGTCAAAGCACGTATGCTGGCGGAACAAAAAGTTGAGGCTGCACGCGTGCTGGAAAGCCTGCAAAGTGCGTTGAAAGCAGATGCTGCATTGCTCAACGAAACTGAACGTGCGGTGATTGACGCTGCTATCGCGGCATTAGCCGCTGCTGCGCAGTTGGATGATACCAGCGCCATTGCAAATGAAATCAAAAACGTAGACAAGCAAACCCAAGAATTTGCGGCTCGCCGTATGGATTTATCAATCCGTACCGCGCTGACCGGTCATTCTGTGGACGAGGTTTAATATGCCAAAGATTGTTTTTCTGCCTCATCAGGATCTTTGTCCGGATGGCGCAGTACTGGAAGCTCAGCAAGGTGAAACTATTCTCGACGTTGCCCTGCGTAACGGGATTGAAATTGAACACGCTTGTGAAAAATCCTGTGCCTGCACCACGTGTCACTGCATTGTGCGTGAAGGTTTTGACTCACTTCGGGAAAGTACTGAAGACGAGGACGACATGCTGGATAAGGCCTGGGGCCTGGAGCCTGAAAGCCGCTTAAGCTGCCAGGCTCGTGTGGCGGACGAAGACCTGGTGGTCGAAATGCCGCGCTATACCATTAACCACGCACGTGAACACTAACAGAGGCGACTATGGGATTAAAATGGACCGATAGCCGTGAAATTGGTGAAGCACTGTATGACAGCCGTCCGGATGTAGATCCGACAACAGTGCGCTTTACCGATATGCACCAATGGATTTGTGAGCTGGAAGATTTTGACGACCAGCCAGATGCTTCCAGTGAAAAAATACTCGAAGCAATTTTATTGGTATGGCTAGACGAAGCGCAATAAAAGTTCTGTATTCTGTTAAGGCCGTAAATAAACCCGGATAGCCCGCGGATTAATTTATGCCCTTAATCATAAAGAGGGAATTTGATTTTCTCTCTGAACTGTCAATAATGGGCTGCCTGTGGCGGCCCATTTTTATTGGCGGTACCGAACGAAAAGGATAAGAAAATGACAGAAGCCATGAAAATCACACTTTCTACACAGCCTGCGGATGCACGCTGGGGCAAGAAAGCGCTGTACAGTATTAATAATGAAGGCATTACACTGCACCTGACGGAAAACGACAACTTAGACAGCATTCAGCGTGCAGGACGTAAAATTGACGGACAAGGCATCAAGCATGTCGAGTTAGCGGGTGATGGCTGGGATGTAGAAAAAAGCTGGGCATTCTGGCAAGGCTACCGGGCACCCAAAAACACCGGTAAAGTTGACTGGGCGGTACTGAGCGAAGAGCAGCAAACCGAGCTGAATAACCGCCTGCAAGTTATCGATTGGGTTCGCCATACTATCAATATGCCAGCAGAAGAACTGAGCCCAGGGCGTCTTGCCTCACGTGCAATCGACCTGCTTTGTGCTGTGGCAGGCGACCATATCTCTTACCGCATAACGAAAGGTGAAGATCTTCGTGAGCAGAATTACATGGGGATCCATACTGTGGGCCGCGGATCGGATCGTGCTCCGGTGCTGCTGGCATTAGACTATAACCCAACCGGAAACCCGGATGCTCCTGTCTACGCATGTCTGGTTGGAAAAGGGATCACCTTTGATACTGGCGGCTACAGCCTTAAGCAAAGCGCATTTATGGACTCAATGAAGTCCGATATGGGCGGTGCCGCGACGATAACAGGTGCACTGGCTTTTGCCATCACCCGTGGTTTAAACAAACGCGTTAAACTCTATCTGTGCTGTGCTGACAATATGGTCAGTGGTAATGCCTTTAAACTTGGCGATATCATTACTTACCGCAACGGAAAAACGGTTGAAGTCATGAATACCGATGCCGAGGGACGTCTGGTACTGGCAGATGGCTTAATCGATGCTTCAGCACAAAAACCTGAACTGATTATTGACTGCGCTACCCTGACGGGTGCGGCAAAAACAGCGCTGGGTAATGATTACCATGCCCTGTTCAGTTTTGACGATAAGCTGGCGGGTCGTCTGTTAGCCAGTGCTGAGCAAGAGCATGAGCCATTCTGGCGTCTGCCGCTGGCCGAATTCCACCGTCACCAGCTGCCCTCTAATTTTGCTGAACTGAACAACATTGCTGGTGCGGCCTGTCCTGCTGGAGCAAGCACAGCGGCAGGTTTCCTGTCTCACTTTGTAGAAAACTACCGTCAGGGCTGGCTGCATATCGACTGTTCTGCAACTTACCGTAAAAGCGGGGTTGAGCAATGGTCGGCGGGTGCCACTGGTTTAGGTGTTCGTTCTATCGCGAATTTATTACTGAGTTAATCACCTTTCTTTATGGCCTTCAGGAGAGAATTTCTGAAGACCATAAACGCTGCTCTCGGGATCACCATGTCAGAATCAGAAACAAAAAACGAACTTGAAACACTGCTCGAACAAGCGGCTACTGAGGCGGCTCATCGTCCTGCCTTTTTTCAGGTACTGATGGACTCTACCGTCTGGGTACCCGGTAAAGCAACCGAAGGTGAGGCGATAGATGCCAGTAGCTCAGTAGAGTTACAGCACTGGGAAAAAGACGATAATACCTCAGCGATCCCTTTTTTTACTTCACTGGAAGCGTTACAGCGCGCTGTGACTGATGAGCAGTCCTTTGTCGTTATGCCTGTTCGGACCTTGTTTGAAATCACGCTCGGCAACACGTTATTTTTAAATGCCAGACTGCCAACAGGTAAAGAGTTCACTCCCAATGAAATCAGCCACCTGCTAAGTCCCTCTGGTGATGCCTTAACCCAGCAAGAAGTACTGGAAGGCGGCGTTTCGCTGCTGCTATCGGAAGTGGCTGAGCCACCGGCTCAAATGGTCGACTCTCTGACAACGCTGTTTAAAAATCTCAAAAATGTTAAACGTGCTTTCCTGTGCTCGCTAAAAGAAAATGCGGATGAACAACCGAACCTGTTAATCGGTATCGAAGCGGATGCTGATATTGACGTGATTATTCGTCAGACCGGGAGCGTGGCAACGGATACGCTAGCAGGTGATGAACCGATTGATATCTGCCAGGTAGTGGAAGGCGAGAAGGGGATCAGTCACTTTATGATTGCGCATATTACCCCCTTCTATGAACGTCGCTGGGGCAGTTTCCTGCGTGATTTTAAAAACAATCGAATTATCTGATAGCAGCCCGTTCAGCGGTTATCAGTTAACAGCCAGAGAAAGCGATTTGTCTGGCTGTTGTCATTTTAACGAGGGGGTATTCAGCTCACTCAGGTTCAATGGGTAAGTCGGAGCGTGAACCCCATTCACTCCATGAACCGTCATAAATTGAGACATCACTGGCATTCAATGTTGCCAGTGCCAGTACCACCACTGCGGCAGTGACACCAGAGCCACAGCTGACAATAACCGGTTTTTCAAAATCGATGCCTTGGCGCTGAAAAATCTCGGTGAGTTCATCAACCGTTTTAAGCTGACCATTTTCTACCACATCAGTCCAGGGCACATTAATCGCTCCTGGGATATGGCCACGTTTAAGACCGGGGCGTGGTTCATCAACCAGGGCATTAAAACGTGCTGCTGGACGGGCATCCACTAATTGTGCCGTTCCTTCGTGGCTGACGAGCAATACATCAGTCAGGCGTTTAATTACTTCAGGATCAAAACTGACCTCGAACTCACTGTCAGTGACAACCGCTTCACCTTGCTCAAGCGCGTAGTTTTCCCCTTGCCAGCGTTTTAAGCCACCCGCCAGGATAGAGACATTCTCAACGCCAAAGCTTTTCAGCATCCACCAGGCTCGTGGGGCAGAAAATAAATTTCCGTCATCATAAATGACCAGGTGTTTATCATGATGGATCCCCAGCTCGCGCATAGCCACAGCGAAAGCTTCAGGGCGGGGCATCATATGCGGAAGCGGACTGTTATGGTCAGAGAGGGCTTCAATATCAAATAAAATAGCGCCCGGAATATGTCCGGCAAGGTACTCGGCAGGAATATCACGGAGTACATCAGCGCTTGAAGGCGGTGCCATACGTGCGTCGAGAATCTGAATTCGGGGATCGTTAATATGTTCTGCAAGCCAGTCGCCCGCGACGAAGAAAGAGGTGGACATGGTGGGGGAGCCTCCGTTTCATCAACTAAAAAATGATTGTCAGCGTTTTTCTGGCATTCGACAAGTCGCCCACGTCCGGGGTGCGAGATAACTCTTAAAATCTAATCATATATCCTGTAATACTTGATTCAGATCAGCAAGTCAGTAGTCATGCTGTTAATTTTTAACGTAGAAGACACATTTTTTGACAGTGTTTTGATGAATATGTCTACCATACTGTAGAGTGTGTAACTCTACGAATATCGGTCATTATCGTGGCAGTGAGACTAGGATAAATAATGAAACAGACACTCCTTATCAGTTTACTCATACTCCTTGGCAGCATGTTCGTGCTGTCAGGCTGTGACGATAATAAAAAACAACCCGAGCCTCCGCTGGAAACCGCCAAAAACATTGAACAGCCAAAGACCGCCAGCAATAAACTCAGTGCTGATGAACTCGACGTCTTACGTCAGCAGTCTGTAGGTAAGCTATTCACTTTACTGGATGTCTCTGAAGTACAGCTCGAGGGAGCCAGTACACTGTCGCTGACTTTTTCCATTCCTCTTGACCCGAATCAGGATTTTCGCCGTGGACTAAAAGTGACGGATAAAACCCAGGGGGCTCTGGATGGCGCCTGGGAGCTGTCACCTAATCTCAAAACCGTCTATTTACGGCATCTGGAACCTAACCGAGAGCTGAACGTCTCGGTTAATGAAGGGTTACTGGCTCTGAATAACAGGACTTTTGATCAGCTGAAAAGTGAAAAAATAACCACCCGCGATATTCAGCCCACAGTGGGTTTTGCCAGCAATGGTTCACTACTCCCCGGTAAAGTCATCTCAGGTCTGCCTGTCATGGCGTTAAACGTCGATAAAGTCGACGTGAATTTCTATCGTGTGACAGAACGCTCCCTGAGCCAGTTTATTAATCAATGGCGTTACCGCAGCTCAATCAGTAGCTGGGAAGTTGACGATATTCTGAAAATGGCGGATCTGGTGTACACCGGGCGTTTTGATCTGAATCCTGAGCGAAATACCCGTGAAAAACTGCTGCTACCCCTTTCGGATATCGACCCCTTACAACAGCCGGGTATCTATCTGGCTATCATGAATAAAGCGGGTCACTATGCCTACACCAATCCCGCGACTCTGTTTAGCCTCAGTGATATTGGTTTGTCGGCACACCGTTACCAGCACCGTCTTGATATCTTTACCCAAAGCCTGGAAAACGGAACCGTTCAGCCCAAGGTTGAGCTGACTTTGTTAGACAGCAAGGGGGCGCCCGTTGGTAAGACTGTCAGTGATGCACAGGGGCACGCGAGTTTTGATAATCCCGGTGAGAATGGATTACTGCTGGCACATCAGGGAAGCCAGACGACGTTGCTTGATCTTCGTCGTTCGGCGCTCGATCTGGCTGAGTTTGATCTGGCCGGCGACAAGGATGCCAGTAAACAGTTTTTTATGTTTGGTCCCCGGGATCTCTATCGTCCGGGCGAAACCATTATCGTTAATGGACTGATGCGCGACAGAGAAGGCAAGCCTTTACCTGTTCAGCCCGTGAAACTGGAAGTGGTGAAACCAGATGGTCAGGTCAGTTATACCGAGACATGGCAGCCTGAAGAGGGTCTTTATCAGTTTACGTATCGTCTTAGCGACAATGCCAGCACGGGACACTGGCAGATCCGTGTCAATACGGGGGATAACCAGCTGCAAAACTGGTCATTCCAGGTTGAAGATTTTATGCCTGAGCGTATGGCGCTGGAGCTGACAGCGCAGGATACCTCCATATTACCTGCTGATAACGTGAATTTTGACATAACGGGCCGCTATCTTTACGGCGCACCTGCCACAGGTAATCGTCTTCAGGGGCAGCTATTTTTACGCCCATTACGTGAGGCTGTTACCCAGTTGCCTGGTTTCCAGTTTGGTAATATCAGCGAAGAAAATTTATCACGTAATCTTGATGAGATTGAACTCACACTGGATGACGAGGGACAGACGATTGTCACTACCGAAAGTCAGTGGCAGGAGGCAAAGTCTCCTCTGCGTGTGATATTACAGGCTAGCCTGCTGGAGTCAGGTGGCCGTCCGGTGACTCGCAGGGCGGAACAGATCATCTGGCCTGTTGCCAGGTTACCGGGGATTCGTCCTCAGTTTGCCAGTAAGGAAATCTACGATTACCGGACTGATACTGCCCAGGTTCGCCCCTTTGTGGATGAAGGCAGCCTGGCTGGATTTGATATTGTTTATGTCGACAGGGTGGGTCATAAAGCGGCAGTTAATGGTTTGAATGTGCGTCTGGTACAAGAGCGACGTGATTATTACTGGAGCTGGAGCGAAAGTGATGGCTGGCTGTCACAGTATGACCAGAAAGAGTTGATTGAGGCCGAACAGCAACTCGACCTGGCGGAAGGGGAAACGGGGAAAGTTTCATTCCCAGTAGAGTGGGGCTCTTATCGCCTTGAGGTTGAAGATCCACACAACGGCATGATTAGCAGTGTCCGTTTCTGGGCGGGATATGACTGGCAGGATAACAGCGGAACAGAGGGGGGAATGCGCCCTGACCGGGTCATGCTAAAACTGGATAAACCGGCTTATAAAGCGGGTGATACCGTTAATCTGAATATTAATGCTCCGGCAGCAGGTAAAGGCTATTTGCTGATTGAGTCCAGCGACGGGCCGCTGTGGTGGCAGGCTATTGATGTTCCTGAAGAAGGCATGAGTCTGGCGATACCGATAGATAAACGCTGGCAGCGCCACGATATCTATATCAGTGCGGTTGTCGTTCGCCCTGGGGATAAATCGGCAGCAGCGACGCTCAAACGTGCTGTCGGTATTTTGCATCTTCCTTTAGCAAATGAAGATAAGCGGTTACAGCTGACACTGGATAGCCCGGCTAAAATGCTGCCAGAGCAGGATCTTAAGGTCAAAGTGAAAGTCACTGCGACCGACGGAGAATTACCTGAACAGGTAAATGTCCTGCTTTCTGCTGTTGATGTGGGTGTGCTGAATATCACTGATTACAAAACGCCTTCACCTTGGGATGCCTTTTTCGGTCGTAAGCGCTATGGGGCGGATATTTATGATATCTACGGTCAGGTGATTGAAGGGGCTGGCAGACTGGCATCATTGCGCTTTGGTGGGGACGGTGATGAAGGTGATGAATTAAGCCGGGGCGGTAAAAAGCCGGTGAATTATGTCAATATCGTCGCTCAGCAAGCGTTGCCGATAACGCTTGATTCCAATGGTGAAGGGGTTGTCACACTGCCGATTGGCGATTTTAACGGTGAGTTAAAAATCATGGCCCAGGCCTGGAGTACTGATAAATTTGGTAGTACTGAAGGTAAGACAGTGGTTGCTGCACCGTTAATTACCGAACTGGCAGCTCCGCGATTTATGGCGGGAGGCGACAGTTCAAGACTGGCTCTGGATATCAGTAATATGACCGATATTAACCAGTTGCTGGAGGTTAAGCTGACAGCCAGTGGGCTGCTCATGCTTGATTCGGCAGATAATCCGTCACTGACCCTGAAACCCGGCGAGCGTAAAACGTTGTTTATCCCGGTGAGTGCACAGGAAGGATTTGGTACGGGTGAGCTTAATCTGGTCGTCAGTGGCTCTTCTTTGCCGCAGGGACAGAATATTACTAAGGGCTGGAAAATAGGTGTGCGTCCCGCCTATCCGGCACAAACCCTGAACAGTGGAGTGGTACTGGCAACCGATGAAGTCTGGACCATCGAGCCGGAGCTTATCTCTGGTCTGGTACCTACAACGCTTGAAGGACAGTTATTGCTAAGTGGCCAGCCGCCACTCAATCTCTCGCGCTATATTCGTGAGCTAAAAGCTTATCCTTATGGTTGTCTGGAACAAACCGTCAGCGGACTTTTCCCCTCTTTATATAGTAATGAGATGTCGCTGGCTGAGTTAGGGATTAAAGGTATCAGTGATACCTTGCGTCGTGATGCGGTTGATATCGGTATCGGACGTTTGCAGGAAATGCAAAACGACAAGGGTGGTTTTGGTCTGTGGGATAAATCGGGGCCGGAAGAGTTCTGGCTGACGGCCTATGTCACCGACTTCCTGGTCCGTGCTGCGGAGCTGGGTTATAACGTCAGTACTGAGGGGCTTAATAAGGCTAACAAACGTCTGCTGCAATACCTTATCGATCCGAGTCTTATCGACATTCGTTATAGCAATCATATCGCTGCCAGCCGGTTTGCGGTGCAGTCGTATGCCGGACTGGTACTGGCTCGCCAGCAAAAAGCTCCACTGGGTGCACTAAGAGAACTATGGTCTCGCCATGCTCAGGCCAAGAGTGGTTTGCCACTGGTGCAGTTAGGCGTTGCTCTGCAACTGATGGGAGATAAACCTAAAAGTCAGCAGGTACTGGAGCTGGGGCTCGCAACGGCACGTAGCAGCGGGCAAGTCTGGCTGGGAGACTATGGCAGCGACTTACGGGACCAGGCCGCAATATTGAGTCTGCTGGAAGAGTATGCCTTGTTACCGGAGCAGCAAAATCGGCTGTTATTGCAGTTATCGGATATGGCCTGGGGCCAGCAGTGGTTGTCGACACAAGAAACCAACGCCCTGTTCTTGGCTGGACGTAATTTGCAGAATAAACAGAATAACTGGCAAGCCTTAACTTCTCTGTCAGCCAACCCGCTGGCGGCAACCAAACCGAGCACGATAAATCTGACGGCTGAACAATTAACGCATTTGCAGGTAACAAATAGCGGCGATCACAATCTTTATTTGCGGTTAGACGCTAGCGGTTATTTACAGCAGATGCCGAAACCACAGGCCAATATCCTGCATATTGAGCGTCAGTTCCTTGATAGCGAGGGCAACAGCCGTTCTTTGTCTGCACTGAAAAGTGGTGAACGGGTTATCGTTAAACTGAAAGTCTGGGCTGACAGAAATGTTCCCGATGCCCTGGTAGTCGATTTACTTCCTGCGGGGCTGGAACTGGAAAACCAGAACCTGGCGAACAGTAGCGCCCAGCTTGCTGACAGCGCTACCGAGGGTGAACTGAATACCTGGTTGCAACAGATGCAGCAGCAAGATATACAGCATATCGAATTTCGTGATGACCGATTTGTCGCGGCACTTTCACTGAGTCGTGGAAGCCCGGCGACGTTACTGTATTTGGCGCGTGCTGTAACACCGGGAACTTATCGGGTACCTATGCCACAAGTTGAATCAATGTATGTCCCTCAGTGGCGGGCAACAGGAGCGACACCTGAGATCCTGACAGTGGAACCTTAGACGTTGAACGGATGAAAATGCGGCGCTATGGGGTTGGAACACTGCTTCTTGCCTTGCTGATTTCTGTACTCTGGCTGTCTGACAGACGCTGGCCGGTTCCGGTACATGACATCAGCCCGGCACGGGTGGTGGTGGCTCAAGACGGAACCCCGTTATGGCGATTTGCTGATAACGAGGGGGTCTGGCGTTATCCTGTGCAACCAGAACAGGTCTCTCCCCGTTATCTGGAAGCGCTGATTAACTACGAGGATCGCTGGTTCTGGCATCACCCCGGTATTAATCCTTTTTCGCTGCTGCGGGCAGCCTGGCAGTTTATCCGTCACGGGGACATTGTCTCTGGGGGCAGTACATTGACGATGCAAGTGGCCCGTTTACTGGAACCTCATCCTCGTACGATAACCGGCAAAATACGCCAGTTCTGGCGGGCATTGCAGCTTGAGTGGCATTATTCCAAAACAGAAATTCTTACGCTTTACCTTAACCTCGCGCCTTTTGGTGGCACTCTGCAAGGCGTGGGAGCTGCCAGCTGGGTCTATCTGGGAAAAGCGCCCTCAGAACTCAGTTATTCAGAAGCGGCTATGCTCGCCGTTCTGCCTCAGGCGCCCAGCCGTTTACGCCCTGACCGCTGGCCTGAACGTGCCCAGCAGGCTCGGGATAAAGTATTGCGACGCATGGCAAGTCAGGGATTATGGTCGGAACAACAAGTTGAAGAGTCACTGCAAGAATCCGTCTGGCTGGCACCGAGAAAAATGCCTCAACTGGCACCTTTGCTCTCCCGATATCTGGCAGGGCAGAGTCAGTCGCCACTGGTAACCACGACTATCGATGCTGCGTTACAACGTCAGTTAGAAACCCTGGCGCTGAATGCGAAGGCCAGGTTACCGGCCAGAACATCACTGGCGATGCTGGTGGTTGATCATAGCACGATGGAAGTAAAGGCCTGGATTGGTTCGGTAGATATTAATGACAGTAGCCGTTTTGGTCATGTTGATATGGTCACCGCGATTCGCTCACCAGGTTCGGTATTAAAACCTTTTATTTTTGGTCTGGCGCTGGACGATGGTCTGATACATCCCGCTTCGTTATTACAAGATATTCCCCGTCATTTTAGTCAGTACCGCCCTGGTAATTTTGACAGTGGATTTAACGGCCCGGTGAGTATGAGCGACGCCTTAGTACGTTCTTTAAACTTGCCCGCAGTCCAGGTCCTTGAGGCCTATGGCCCCAAACGTTTTGCCGGGGAGCTACGCAATATCGGCCTGAATCTTTATCTTCCACCGGGAAGTGAACCTAATCTCTCGTTAATTCTCGGAGGGGGTGGAGCACGTCTTGATAAACTGGTTGCTGCCTATAGTGCTTTCGCGCGTCATGGAAAAGCAGCGGAATTACGTTTGCAACCCAGTGATCTACTCCGTGAACGCGCGTTAATGTCACCTGGTGCAGCCTGGATAATACGGCGGATCATGGCGGGGCAGTCACAGCCCGTTGCTGATGATGTTTTACCTGCTATTGCTCCCCTGGCCTGGAAGACAGGAACCAGTTATGGCTACCGAGATGCCTGGGCGATAGGGCTTAATGCGCGTTATACGATAGGTGTTTGGGTTGGCCGGCCTGACGGAACGCCCACTGCGGGTCAGTTCGGTCAGGGGAGTGCGTTGCCGATATTAAATCAGGTCAATAATCTGCTTCAGGCCACTTCTCGGGTACAGCAGCTAAGACTCCCCCCTGACTCACGTCCGCCAAGTGTGAGTGCGGCTGAAATATGCTGGCCAGGCGGGCAGTCGCTGCCGCCGGGTGACAGTAACTGTCGGCGTCGCCTGATGACCTGGCTATTGGATAATAGCCAGCCGCCAACCCTTCAGGCTCCCGGACAGGAGAGTATTCAGGGGACACAGCAACGAGTTTGGGTGGATAAACAAGGCTATCGGGTGGCATATGATTGCCCAGGAGCCGAGCCACAGGTGATTACTCTCTGGCCGCTGCCGTTGGAACCCTGGCTTGCACCTGTGGAACATCGTGCCCGGCGTTTACCTCTTATTTCTTCAGTTTGTCCCCCCAGACTATCCGCGACTTCAGCACCGCTGTTGCTGTATGGCATACGCAATGGCGAGAGGTTAAAACGTCTGCCGGGACAGCCGCAGTTAGCGGTGAAAATTTATTCTCAGGGTGGTGGGCAAGGTCAGCGCTTCTGGTTTGTGAATGGTGAGCCTGCACAAAGTCATGATTCAGTTCTTTCGCTGGAGCTGAAACATTCCGGAGATTATCAAATTCTTGTACTCGACGAAGAGGGACAAATAGCCACAGTGCAGTTTGAAATGCAGTAGGAAAGAAAGAAAAGTAGCACAGGTGAGTGAAATTGTTACCATTGAGGGGTATTTTTTATAAAAATGTTACCTGCATCCATAGGCAACGGCAAAGTTGCTTATTATAATCTGCGCCAAATCACACTGGAACTATGTCAAATAATTGAATTGCAGGTGAATGAGTTAAGGTGATACGCCATTTGAGTCAACTCTTTTAGTTGAGTGGGCTTAAACAGACGGGTTTAGCACCGGACTTTTCTGGCTGGGATTTAATTGTGATAAGCCACCGGTAAATAAAGTACATTGACAGAGGTAATCATGGTTATTGAACGTACATTTTCCATCATCAAACCTAATGCAGTAGCAAAAAACGTTATTGGTAGCATCTACTCTCGTTTTGAGTCTGCTGGCTTCAAAATTGTTGGTGCGAAAATGCTGCATCTGAGTGTTGAACAGGCTCGCGGTTTCTACGCAGAGCACGAAGGTAGACCTTTCTTCGACGGCCTGGTTGAGTTTATGACTTCAGGTCCTATCGTCGTTAGCGTACTGGAAGGCGAAAATGCTGTTCAACGCCACCGTGATCTGTTGGGTGCAACTAACCCGGACAATGCACTGGCAGGGACTCTGCGCGCTGATTACGCTGACAGCTTCACCGAGAACGGCACTCACGGTTCGGATTCTGTTGAGTCTGCTGCTCGTGAAATCGCTTTTTTCTTCGCGGAGAACGAAGTGTGCCCACGCACTCGCTAAGTGTGAATAACGGTTAACTAAGCTTACATTTAATTTACTATTGTTCGCTTTCAGTCGTGGCATACGCGACTGAGAGTTTGTACAATACAGCGCCCTGGAAGAGCATGCTCACCAGGGCGCTTCTTTTTAACCCTCCTAGGGGCCATAACGTGTAATAACGAGGCCGGAAAATATTATGTCTGAAATGAATGTGCCTGAGACGTCATCTGTAACTGTTGTAAATAAACCTGAAAAAATTAATCTGCTGGATTTAAACCGTCAGCAATTACGCGAGTTTTTTGCTGAAATGGGCGAAAAACCGTTTCGTGCTGATCAGGTAATGAAGTGGATGTATCACTATTGCAGTGATGATTTTGACGAGATGACTGACATCAACAAAGTGTTACGCACCAAGTTGAAAGAAGTTGCTGTGATTCGTGCCCCTGAGGTGGCGGAAGAGCAACGTTCTGCTGATGGCACGATTAAATGGGCTATTAAGATAGCTGACCAGCTGGTGGAAACGGTTTATATTCCCGAAGCCGATCGCGCAACACTCTGCGTCTCTTCACAAGTAGGCTGTGCGTTGGAATGTAAGTTCTGTTCAACAGCACAACAAGGCTTTAACCGTAACCTGCGGGTGTCGGAAATCATTGGCCAGGTATGGCGTGCGGCCAAAATTATTGGTGCCCAGAAAAAAACCGGAGTACGTCCGATAACTAACGTCGTCATGATGGGGATGGGCGAACCTCTGCTGAACCTCAATAATGTGGTTCCTGCCATGGAAATTATGCTGGACGACTTTGGTTTTGGCCTGTCCAAGCGACGCGTTACGCTTTCTACTTCTGGTGTTGTTCCTGCCCTCGACAAACTGGGCGATATGATTGATGTGGCTCTGGCAATTTCTCTGCATGCCCCAACGGATGCGATACGTGATGAAATCATGCCTATCAATAAAAAATACAATATCGAGGCCTTCCTGGCATCGGTTCGCCGCTATATGGAAAAGTCTAATGCTAACCAGGGACGCGTCACGGTAGAGTATGTGTTATTGGATCATGTCAATGACGGTACTGAACACGCGCATCAGCTTGCTGAGTGTCTGAAGGATACGCCTTGTAAGATAAACCTGATCCCATGGAACCCCTTCCCGGGTGCTCCTTATGGGCGTAGCTCTAACAGCCGAATCGACCGTTTTTCAAAAGTGCTGATGGGTTATGGTTTTACCACAATTGTGCGTAAGACTCGTGGGGATGATATTGATGCCGCCTGTGGTCAGTTAGCCGGTGAAGTTATTGACCGTACCAAGCGTACATTACGTAAACGTATGCAAGGTGAGGCTATTGAGGTTAAAGCGGTCTGATAAGATAATCTGACCCTGTTTTTATCCTGAGTATGCACCAGGACAGGGCTGGGAAGGATTGCAAGCCGTCAGTTTGTGACGGCTTTCCTTAATTGAATATCAATAGACAAAGCTCGTGAATAATTACGGTGCGTTTCTGCTTGCTTTAGGGCAGTATGTAGTAATGTGATAAGCGTGTAGTTGCCTGAATTTAGTCATATTAGAGTTGTGACTCATAATAAATAACTATGATTGACTCACTGTTAAATTCGATGCCCATAAAAATAGTTAAGTGGGTGAAAGTAAGCCTGTTTTAGTCAGGTTTTATTGCTAAGAACTTTCTTCAGGTAGCAGATTTTTCGCGGTACGAGTTCGTCTGATGTGTTAAAACGTTGTATCAGACCTGGTACCTAACTCTTTAATTGAACACCACCCGTAATTGTAGCTAATGAATACTGAAGCCACTAAAGAATCAAATGAAGCACAAACGATGGGCGAACGTCTGCGCATCGCTCGCGAACAATTGGGTTTTAGCCAGCAAACTGTGGCTGCGCGCCTGTGTCTTAAAGTGACTACGGTGCGAGACATTGAAGAGAATAAATCTCCTCAGGATCTGGCGTCGACTTTTCTGCGTGGTTACATTCGTTCTTATGCCCGGCTGGTTCATATCCCGGAAGAAGAATTGCTCCCGCTGATGGCAAAGCAGACGCCTGTACGGGACAGTAAAGTTGAGGTAATGCATAGCTATTCGTTGGGCAAACGCCGTAAAAAACGCGATGGCTGGCTGATGAGTTTTACCTGGCTTATTTTGTTTGTAGTACTCGGTCTGACGGGGGCATGGTGGTGGCAAAATCATAAGGCACAACAGGCCGAGCTCATCACTATGGACGATCAGTCCTCAGTTGAACTTTCTGCAAAACAGGATGAGCACAGTGCGACATTGAATTATAATAATGTTCCTGCTGAGACGACCGATACTCAGACGTTGACTCAGCCTCAAACGACGGCTTCAGCGGGTGAATCTGTACCGCTGAATACGACACCTGATAATACGTCTCCACAGCCAGACGCTGTGGTTTCTCAGAGCCAGACATCAACTGAAAATCTGCAAGATAGCGTACCTGCTGAAGCCGTGCCGGTGACATTGCCTCCTGAAAATACCGACGTTTCTACCCCAGCAACAGATACCCTGAATATGACATTTAGCAATGACTGTTGGTTGGAAGTTTCTGATTCCACAGGGAAAAAGCTGTTTAGTGGCTTGAAGCGTAAAGGTGAAACATTAGATTTAGAGGGTCACCCATCTTATCAGTTAAAGATAGGGGCGCCAGCAGCAGTACAAATTCAATTTCAGGGTAAACCTGTTGATTTGAGTCGTTTTATCCGTTCTAACCAGGTTGCTCGTCTGACGGTGAGTGCTGAATAAGTATCACCGTTTTATGACGCGTAATTGTGGAGATTTATCATGCATAATGCCGCACCAATCCAGCGCCGGAAATCTACCCGGATTTATGTTGGGAATGTACCCATTGGCGATGGTGCACCAATAGCCGTACAGTCTATGACCAACACGCGTACCACTGATGTGGAAGCGACAGTTAATCAAATTAAAGCGTTAGAACGTGTAGGTGCGGACATTGTTCGCGTCTCGGTTCCCACGATGGATGCTGCTGAAGCATTCAAACTTATCAAGCAGCAAGTCAATGTTCCCTTGGTCGCTGATATCCACTTTGACTACCGTATTGCGCTGAAAGTCGCCGAGTATGGAGTGGATTGTTTACGGATTAATCCAGGTAATATCGGTAACGAAGCACGTATTCGTAGTGTTGTTGACTGCGCGCGTGACAAAAATATTCCAATTCGTATTGGTGTCAACGCGGGTTCTTTGGAAAAAGACTTGCAGGAAAAATATGGCGAACCGACCCCACAAGCGCTGCTTGAGTCGGCAATGCGTCATGTTGATCATCTCGATCGTCTGAATTTCTCCCAGTTTAAAGTCAGCGTAAAAGCCTCTGATGTGTTCCTGGCCGTTGAGTCTTATCGCTTACTGGCAAAAGCTATCGATCAGCCGTTGCACTTAGGTATTACTGAAGCGGGTGGTGCACGTGCAGGATCGGTGAAGTCAGCCATTGGTCTGGGTTTGTTGCTGGCCGAAGGTATTGGCGACACGCTGAGGATCTCTCTGGCTGCCGATCCTGTCGAAGAGATTAAAGTCGGTTTCGATATCTTGAAATCACTGCGGATCCGCACCCGAGGGATCAACTTTATTGCCTGCCCAACCTGCTCGCGTCAGGAGTTTGATGTTATTGGTACCGTCAATGCACTTGAGCAGCGACTGGAAGATATTCTGACGCCGATGGACGTTTCGATTATTGGTTGTGTGGTCAATGGTCCGGGAGAAGCGCTGATATCCACGCTCGGTGTGACGGGCGGCAATAAGAAAAGTGGTTTGTACGAAGATGGTGTTCGTCAGAAACAGCGTATGGATAATGACGATATGATTGCGCAGCTTGAAGCACGTATTCGTGCGAAAGCCAGTATGTTAGATGACGCACAGCGCATTCAGATCCAGCAGCTGGAAAAATAATACGAAGCATGGGAAGCGCCGGGCTTCCCGTGTATGATTGAGCCCGCGCGACAAGTTACCCGGTTATACCCGTCATACTTCAAGTTGCTTGGGTGTTGCTTTCGTAAATCTTGCCGAATCACATAGTCTATCTATGCTCATCGCCAAGATTTACTCTGCGCCTACAAGCAACTCGAATGATTTTGGGTATAAATCGCCTGATAGCGGGTTCATTTTTTGTAGATAAATTAGAGAAAAAACGTGGCAAAAAATATTCAAGCCATTCGCGGTATGAACGACTATCTGCCTGCTGATACCGCCCTCTGGCAACGTATTGAAGGGCGTCTCAAACAGGTGCTTGCAAGTTACGGTTATAGCGAAATTCGTTTACCGATTGTAGAGCAGACCGCATTATTCAAACGTGCTATCGGTGAAGTTACCGATGTCGTTGAAAAAGAAATGTATACCTTTGACGACCGCAATGGCGATAGCCTGACTTTGCGTCCGGAAGGAACGGCTGGCTGTGTGCGTGCCGGAATTGAGCATGGTCTGCTGTACAATCAGGAACAGCGTTTGTGGTATGTCGGGCCTATGTTCCGTCATGAACGACCACAAAAAGGGCGTTATCGTCAGTTTAATCAGCTAGGTGTTGAAGTTTTTGGTTTGAATGGCCCGGATATTGATGCTGAACTGATTATGCTGACAGCAAACTGGTGGCGCGCTCTGGGTATTTCAGAATTTGTCACTCTGGAGCTGAATTCTATTGGCTCGCTGGAAGCACGTGCGCGTTATCGGGAGGCATTGATTGCATTCCTTGAGCAGCACCAGGATAAACTGGATGAAGACTGCAAACGCCGGATGTACAGTAATCCATTGCGCGTTCTGGACTCTAAGAATCCAGATGTTCAGTTGTTATTAAATGATGCACCGGAACTCGGGGATTACCTTGACGACGAGTCTCGGGAACACTTTGCCGGACTTTGTCAGTATCTGGATGCGGCAGGTATCAGCTATCGAGTGAACCAGCGTCTGGTGCGTGGCCTCGATTATTATAACCGTACTGTATTCGAGTGGGTGACTACCCATTTAGGTTCACAGGGTACGGTATGTGCCGGTGGTCGTTATGATGGTCTGGTAGAGCAACTCGGCGGGCGTGCAACACCTGCTGTAGGTTTTGCCATGGGACTGGAGCGTCTTGTTTTACTGGTTCAAGAAATCAATCCGGAATTTAAAGCCGAATCTGTTGTCGATATTTATCTGGTCTCATCGGGTCAGGGTACACAGGTTGCAGCTATGCTGCTGGCTGAAAAACTGCGTGAAAAATGTCCTTCTCTTAAGTTCATGACGAACTATGGTGGGGGGAACTTTAAGAAGCAGTTTGCCCGTGCGGATAAATGGGGGGCTCGCGTGGCTTTAGTTCTGGGTGAAGATGAAGTCTCTAAAGGTGAAGTGGTTGTTAAAGATCTTCGCACAGGTGAGCAGCAAACCGTATTGCAACAAGACGTGGATGCTCGACTGCTGGCGCTACTGGGCTAATCACCAGCGAATTACTCGTTAAGGAGAAGGACTGCGTGGAAGTATTTGAGAATGAAAACGAGCAGGTTGATGCGCTAAAGCGTTTTTTTACTGAAAACGGTAAAGCGTTGATCGTCGGGGTGGTATTAGGCATTGGTGCACTGGTGGGCTGGCGTTATTGGGGAAACCAGCAGATAGAAAATGCAGATGCGGCTTCCTTGTCTTATCAAACGCTAAGCAGTGAAATCCAGGCAGACAAGCCACAAACCCTGGAAGCATTGCAGAAATTTGCTGCGGACAATAACAACACCTACGGTTCACTGGCTTCTCTTGAGCTGGCTCAGCAATATGCTGATAAAAATGAACTGGATAAAACTGCTGCACAGTTACAAAGTAGCCTGGCGAGTACTAAAGATGCCAATTTGCAGGCACTGATCGACCTACGTCTGGCACGTGTTCAGATTCAACAAAAACAATCTGACGCGGCACTAAAAACCCTTGATAGCATCAAAGGTGAAAGCTGGGCGGCGCTGGTTGCTGATTTACGTGGTGAGGCGTTACTCAGTAAAGGCGATAAACAAGGAGCTCGTGATGCCTGGAGTCAGGGCTTGCTGAGCAAATCATCTCCGGCGCTGATTGAAATGCTCCAGATAAAAATCAACAACTTGTCGAGCTAAGAGGAACAGGATGCAATTGCGTAAACTACTCGTACCAGGGTTAATTTCCCTGACGTTACTCAGCGGGTGTTCCCTGTTTAGCGGCGAAGAAGACGTGGTTAAAATGTCTCCGCTGCCCACGGTTGAAAACCAGTTCACCCCGAACAAAGTCTGGCAGGCATCTGTCGGTAATGGTGTCGGTAATTTTTACTCTAATCTCCATCCTGCATGGCAGGGGGAAACTGTCTATGCTGCTGACCGTCATGGTCTGGTTAAGGCGGTTAACGCTGATGATGGCAAACAGATATGGCAGACCAATCTGGCAGAAAAAGGCGGCTTTTTCTCCAGCAGCATGTCGGCGTTATTGTCTGGCGGTTTAACGGTTGAAGGTTCTCATATTTTTGTTGGTACTGAAAAAGCAAAAGTTTATGCTCTCAATACTGACGATGGCAGCGTTGCCTGGGAAACCACTGTTGCTGGCGAAGCGCTTTCAAGCCCGGTGATCAGTGAAGGTCTGGTACTTATCCATACCGGTAATGGTTTGTTGCAAGCATTAGACGAAACGGATGGTTCAATTAAATGGACTGTTAACCTCGAGATGCCAGCGTTGTCACTGCGCGGTGAGTCAGCGCCAGCCGTTGCCTTTGGTGCAGCCTTGGTGGGCGGTGATAACGGTCGTGTGAGTGCGGTACTGATGCAGCAGGGTCAGTTAATCTGGCAGCAACGTATCTCTCAGACTATGGGTAGCACTGAAATCGACCGTCTGAGTGATGTTGATACCACGCCTGTTATCGTAAATGGCGTAGTTTACGCGTTAGCTTATAATGGTAACTTTGCTGCCCTGGATTTACGTTCTGGCCAGATTTTATGGAAACGTGAATTCGGCTCTGTGCTCGACTTTGTGATCAACGATAATCATATTTATCTGGTTGATCAGAATGACCGTATAATATCATTGACCATTGATGGTGGCGTCACAGTATGGGCGCAAAGTGACCTGTTACACCGTGGGCTGACCTCTCCGGTACTGTATGATGGTTATATCGTCGTCGGTGATGGTGAAGGTTATATGCACTGGATTAATACCAGTGATGGACGCTTTGTTGCTCAGCAAAAAGTCGATAGTTCCGGCTTCCAGACTGACCCTGTTGTCGCTGGTAACAAGCTGCTTATCCAGGCAAGAGACGGCAATTTATACGCCTTTGAGCGCTAAGTCTGTCGGATAGCCTATACGTTTGAAACGGTTCCCCTTATCAGGGAACCGTTTTGGCTTTTTACAAACAACAGTAATGATGTTGTTTGATCATGTATTTTTGAGTAATGAGGCTTTTATCATGGTACCTGTGGTCGCGCTGGTTGGGCGCCCTAATGTCGGTAAATCTACACTGTTTAACCGATTAACGCGTACTCGCGATGCTCTGGTAGCGGACTTTCCAGGACTGACCCGCGATCGTAAATATGGCCGGGCAGAAGTAGAAGGTCGCGAATTTATCTGTATTGATACCGGTGGTATTGATGGTACAGAAGACGGCGTAGAAACCCGCATGGCTGAACAATCGCTGTTGGCCATTGAAGAAGCTGACGTCGTTTTGTTTATGGTGGATGCGCGTGCTGGACTGATGCCTGCTGATGAAGGTATCGCGAAGCATTTACGCTCCCGTCAAAAAGCAACCTTCCTGGTGGCGAATAAAACCGATGGTCTGGATCCCGATCAGGCTGTTATCGACTTCTATTCACTGGGTTTAGGTGAAATTCACGCTATTGCTGCCTCTCATGGGCGCGGTGTTACCACTCTGCTGGAGCAGGCACTGCTCCCGTGGATGGACGATGTTGTTCCTCCAGAAGAAGTGGACGAAGACGCACTTTACTGGGCAGAGTTCAATGCTAAAAATGGCATTGTTGACGAAGATGCGCCAGAAGAAGAGGAAGAGCCGTTTAACCCACAAGACCTGCCGATTAAGCTTGCTATCGTCGGACGGCCTAATGTTGGTAAGTCTACACTCACTAACCGTATTCTCGGTGAAGATCGTGTTGTTGTTTATGACATGCCGGGCACCACACGCGACAGTATCTATATTCCTATGGTACGTGATGAGCGTGAGTACGTTCTGATTGATACGGCCGGGGTGCGTAAACGCGGCAAAATTACTGAAACAGTCGAAAAGTTCTCGGTCATTAAAACTCTGCAAGCGATTGAAGATGCTAACGTTGTATTGCTGGTTATTGATGCCCGCGAAGGTATTTCCGATCAGGATCTCTCATTATTAGGCTTTATCCTGAATAGTGGGCGCTCACTGGTTATTGTCGTCAATAAATGGGATGGCCTGAGCCAGGAAATTAAAGAACAGGTTAAAGAGACCCTCGATTTCCGTCTTGGTTTTATTGACTTTGCCCGTATCCATTTTATCTCTGCTCTGTATGGTAGTGGTGTCGGTAACCTATTTGAGTCGGTACGTGAGGCTTATGACAGCTCAACACGCCGGGTCGGTACCGCGTTGCTGACGCGTATTATGAATATGGCAGTGGAAGACCATCAGCCACCGCTGATACGTGGTCGCCGGGTTAAGCTCAAATATGCGCATGCCGGAGGTTATAACCCACCTATCGTGGTGATCCACGGTAATCAGGTTAAAGATTTGCCTGACTCATATAAACGCTACCTGATGAATTACTTCCGTAAATCATTAGAAGTCATGGGAACGCCGATTCGTATTCAGTTTAAAGAAGGCGAAAACCCGTTTGCGAATAAACGTAACCTGTTAACGCCTAACCAACTGCGTAAACGTAAACGTTTAATTAGTCATATCAAGAAAGGCAAATAAGCTATCAGCACGATTTGACTGTTAGCAGCAAAAACAGAAGGCCCGCATTGTGAACTGCACCCCAAAAGTTGGACACCCAACTAAGTAAGGTGCAGTTTTTTATGGGAAGACAAAAGCATTCTCTTAA